>NC_008278.1:624827-1249655 GCF_000058485.1 Frankia alni ACN14a | reverse complement strand
CCACGCTCCGGCTCGAAGCCGAGCGGTGCCCCGCACCGCAGGCAGGCGGTGTTCTCGAAGAAGACGAGCTGCCCGCACCGAGCGCATCCGTTGACCTTCACCGTGTTCCCCTCATCTCACGGCGCCGATCCGCGGACGGCAACGGGACGAAACCCCAGATCCGCGGTGTACCGGCGCCAATCGGCCACGGCATACCCCGCCCCACCCCGAACGACCCCATCATGCGCAATCCCACTGCGAGTGACTGCGCGGCGACCCGAAGAGGATGAGGCGCCCCGGGGACCCTACCGACCACGCGCCACAGGTGACGCCTTCGCGACGGACGTCACGGATACCCCGGTAGGTCCGGTCACGGATGGGGCAGTTATCCTTGACACGCCCCCGAAGAATCCTCCACGGAGGACCAACGCGAGGAGGTGGCCGCTGTGAGTCCTGGCGGGTGCTCCAGTAACGGCCGCTTCCTGCTAGTGGACGCCAGCCGGCGTTGAGCTCCGGCCGGAGCGCGATGCGCCTCCGGCCCGCGTCCACGAACCCGGGGTTGACGACTCCCGGGGCACTGCTCGGAAGTCGGTCGAGGGTCGGCCCCGGTCCCCACGCGGGGTGCCGCATGGTCGACCGCTGCTTCTCCGGCCCGGGGTGACGTTCACCTGTCCCGCCGCGGCCTGACCGGCGCATCCGCGCGCCGGTGCCGACCTCTGGATCCGTGTCGCCCTCGGTCGGCGGATCTGATCGGGCAGTGCACGAGCAGGTGCGGTCGATTGATGTCGTGTCGACCTGAGGCCGCCGTGGCAACGGCGCGTGCGGCCTGCTCGAGGAGCGCGCGCACGTCGGCGGTGGCCGCCTGCGCGCGGGTGGGGAGCTTCCATGACCATCTCAGCAACGCGAACGACGGACCGTCGAGGTCTGGGCACCGATCGTCTCGATCTGCCGGTCTCCGGCCGGGGCGCGCTCCTTCCCCGGGTGGACCGGGAGACGGTCAGCCGCGTCGCGGAGACCATCGCCCGCTTCCTGGGCACCGGGCGCTATCTCGCGATCCAGACAGCCATCGTCATCGTCTGGATCGCCCTGAACATCGCGGTGCCGCTGATGCGCTGGGATCCCTACCCGTTCATTCTGCTGAACCTGGCCTTCTCCACCCAGGCCGCCTACGCTGCGCCGCTCATCCTGCTCGCCCAGAACCGTCAGGACGACCGCGACCGGGCTTCGCTCACCGAGGACCGGGCCGTCGCCGGCCGCATGCGTGAGGACACGGAGTTCCTGACCCGCGAGGTCGCAGCCCTGCGGCTCGCGCAGAGCGAGGCGGCGACGCGCCAGTACGTACGGGGGGAACTGGCCGGTCAGCTCGAGGCGCTGCGCGGAGACCTCGAAAGCCTGCTCCGGGAGGCCGTCGAGCTCCCCCGTCAGCCCCAGCCCGCCCGGCGATCCGGCGAACCCGCCCAGCCCGGCGCGTTCGTCCGCCCGGGTCCGTCGACTCACCCCGGTCCGTCGACCCACCCCGGTACCTCGGCCCACCCCGGTACCTCGGCCCGTTCCGGCGCGGACGACCGGGAGCCGGCCGGTTCGGCCGCCGCACCCTCCGCGGTCCGCGACGGCGGTGCGGGTTCCGCCGAGGATGCCGACGGGCCCGGCCTCCCCCGCCCCAGGGCGCCGAAGCGTCCCAAGGGCGCCAAGCGTGCCCGTATCGCCAAGATCGCGTCGGCGAACATGCCTGTCGACACCCCGACGGGCAGCGGCTCCCCGACCGAGGGAGCGCCGGCCGAGCAGTCGCCGGCCGAGGGATCGCCGGCGGACATGACGAGCCGCGACGGCGCCGACGAGCTCTCCCCGCCACCCTCCGGAGTCAGCCCGGCCGGCGGAGTCAGCCCGGCCGGGCACGCCGGTGGTATCTCCCGGACCGATGAGACCGATGAGACCAAGGCGGTCGAGGCGGTCGACGCCGGTCCCGAGCCGGCGCCGGCGCACCTCGTCGCGACTGCGATCGACGGTTCCCGACCCACCGCCGCGGGGATCCCGGGCGCGCCGGTGGCGACCGAACCTGGTGAGGCCGACCCGTCGGCGACCGACGCGGCCAGGGCAGACACGGGCGCCAGTGGCTCCGCCACCCATCGGGCGGGCCGGGCGGCACCGAGCCGCGGACATCATCGATCCCCGTTGCACGCCGGATCGGCCCGCCGATCGACGGAACACCCGAAATCAGCCGATTCGCCCACAGTGAACGCCACTTCGCGACACGTCTCGTGACCGCCCGCGCGAGAGCGGCCCAAGCCAGTAGCGTTCTGTAGGTGCGTGCCGGCCGGTCGTGTCGCTCCCGTCCAACCTTCCCAGCCGGTTCGCCCTTGCCAGCCGGTTCACCTTTGCCAGCCGGTTCAACACCGTCAGCCCCTCCCACTCTGCCGGCCCGTCCCACTCTGCCGGCCCGTCCCACTCTGCCGGCCCGTCCCACTCTGCCGGCCCGTCCCACTCTGCCGGCCCGTCGCGCCCTGGTCCTCACCCTCACAGCCGTGGGCCTGCTGTTTGCCCCAGCGGTGTGGCTCGCCCCCGCCCTGGCCGCCGCCGCCGCGACGCCGGCGGCTCCCGGGGCGGGAGGCCAGGCCATCGGCGGTGCTCAGGCCGGCACCGGAGGCACCACGGGAGCGGGCGGCCAGGCAGGCGTCGACGCCCCGACGGCCCTGGCGGCTCCAGACACACCCGCGCCGGCGCCCGCGGGCTCCCCCGCCCCGCCCGCACCGGCGGGGCTGACCGCGCAGGCCTGGCTGGTCGCGGACGCCGGCAGCGGCGCCGTCCTTGCCGCCTCCCGCCCGCACGCGCCGGATCTGCCGGCCAGCACCATGAAGATCCTCACCGCGCTGACCGTGCTCCCCGGCCTGCCGCCGGACCGGGTCATCACCGTCGACGAGAACGCCCCCCGCGTGGACGGCACCAAGGTCGGTCTGGTGCCCGGCGTCGGGTACACCGTCCGGGACCTGGCGACGGCGATGATGATCTCCAGTGGCAACGACGCGACGGTGGCCCTCGTCGAGGCCGCCGGCGGCACCGCGGCGGTCCTGGCCCGGATGAACGCGCTGGCCAGGTCACTGGGCACGCGCGAGACGGTGGCCGGCGATCCGACCGGGCTGGACAGTCCGGGGCAGGTGACCAGCGTCTATGACCTCGCCGTGCTCGGCCGCGCCGCCCTCAACGACCCGAGCGTGCGGGGATACCTCACCATCCCGCGGGCGTCCCTCGCCGGGCGCGGCGACCAGCGCTTCGAGATCCAGAACCACAACGCGCTGCTGCGCACCTACGATGGCGCCGTCGGGGTGAAGAACGGGTACACGGTGGCGGCCGGTGCGACGTTCGTCGGGGCCGCCACCCGTGGCGGCCGGACGCTCATCGTCGCGTTGCTGCGCGCGGCCCCCGCCTACGGCACCGACGCACGCGCCCTGCTCGACTGGGGATTCGCGCACGCCGATCAGGTGACGCCGGTCGGCTACCTGCCGAACCCCGCGGCGTCCGTGGCCGGCGACGCTACCCGGCCGGTGGCCGCCGCGCAGGCGGTCGCGCGGCCCGCGGCGGCGCCCGTCCATCGAGCGGACCACTCGGGCGGTCTCGCCGGCGACATCGGCCCGATGACCTGGATCGCGCTTGCGCTCACAGCGGGCGCCTGCGTGATGACCGTCCTCACCCGACGCGCGGCCCGCGGCCGTCGCCGGCACCGCGAGTCGGGCCCGCCGGTGGTGGTGGGCACCTCACCGGCTGTGCCACGGGGCCGTTGCGCGAGTCGGCTCGGCGCGCGGCCGCGCCGAGCCGTGCCCCCTCAGCCCGACCCGCCGGAGGTCTCCGATGGATGGCGCCGGCGCAGCAGGGCGCGCAGCCTGGCGGTCAGCGTCGCGTCCGAGCGGGTGGCCACGGACCCGCCGGAGGAGTACGGCGTCGTGGAGGTCGACTCGTCGGGCTCCAGGCGGGAGGGCTGGCGGCCCGGCGAGGATCGCTTCGGCCGGGACAGGTCCGACGCGGACCCGTGCGACGGCGACGGGTCCGACCCGGGCGGGTCCGCCGGGGCGGTGCCCCGAGCGGACGGGGAGTCGGCCCCGTGGGGCACGGCGGGCCGCGAGGCGTCCCGGCTCGCGGACCCGTTCGGCCGGTGAGCCTCGGGGGGCACCGCCGTCCCCGAGGGGTACACGTCCGAGGCGTAGGGCGCGGTCACCGTCCAGGCGGCGGCGAACAGCGTCCAGCGCATCACGATGTTGATCCAGATGAGCAGTCCGACGATGACCGCGAACGTGCCGTAGACCGGGTTGCCCGTGGTCTTGCCGATCAGCCAGGTCCCCACCACCTTGAGGATCTCCAGCCCGACCGCGCCGAGGACCGCGCCGCGCGCCGACCGGCTCCGGTCGGTCTGCCCGGGCAACCGCCAGAACAGGTAGAGGAACACCGCGGTATCGATCGCGAGGGCGACGAGCAGCGCCAGGATGCCGGTGACCCACGCGGCGGCCGTGCTGCCGGACAGCCCGATCCAGTCCAGGAACGTCCCGGTCGCCGAGGTCGAAAGGCTGGTGACCACGAGCGAGGCCAGCAGCGTCAGCCCGAGACCGGCGAGGACCGTGATGTCCCGCAGCCGCCGCATGATGATGTTGCCGACGTCGATGTCCTGGTGCCAGATCAGCCGCAGGGCGTCGCGCAGCGCGTCGATCCAGGCGAGACCGGCGAGCAGCAGTCCGAGCAGGCCGACGATGCCGACACCGACCTTGGCGTTGCCGATCGACGTGACGTCGAGCCGGTCCGCCAGCCCCGGCAGGTAGTCGTTGATCTGCTTGGTCAGGCTGTCCTGCACGTCGGGGTAGGCGTCGACCACGAACCCCGTGACCGCGAAGGCGAGCGCGACGATCGGGAAGAACGACAGGAAGGCGAAGTACGTCGCCGACGCTGCCAGCCGGTCCCCGCCGTCGGCCGTGTACCGGGAGTACGCCCGAATGATGTGGTCAAGAAACGGACGTTTCGCCCTTACCGCCCCCGCGGTGTCGGAAACCGTGCCGACGCCGGCCCGAACCGCCTCACGAGGTTTTGTCACACCCGTCGATGTCCCCCCGCCGACGCCTGGTCATTCCCGTGAACCGAGGCCGGCGCGTCGCCCTCCGTCGCCATTCGGTTCGGACTCGTCCCCCTGCTGACCGAACGGATAGAAGCGTAGTTGCCGCCAGCGGAGGTCGACCCCTCTTTCGTAGAGGCCGAAGCCCTGGACCTCGAACTGTGCCTGATAGTCGGCCAGCGCTTCGTAGGCGCGGTCGAGACCGTCCTCGGCGATGTCGTGAGCCACGGTGACATGCGGGTGATAGGCGAAGTTCAGCGGCCGGTCCAGAGGGCCGGACCGCACCGCCGCCGCCAGCGTGGCGCAGCGGGCCGCACCCGCGACGAGAGCGACGAAGACAACGGGCGACAGTGGACGGAACGTCCCCGAGCCCCGCAGACGAATCGTGAACGGAGCGTTCGGCGGGGCGATTCCCGCGAGATGGCGCTCGATCGCCGGCAGATCGGCCAGCCTGACCGTCGTCGGCCCGAGCAGGGTGACATGCGGAACGATGAGGGCGGCATTGGGATCCCCGAGCCGCTCCCGCCAGTCCTGCAGCTCGGTCCGGTAGGGCTCCGGAATGCCGATCGCGACGCCGATGTCGGCCAGGTCCACCGCGTCGGCCGGGCGGGCCGGATCCGCCGCGCGCACGACGGCGCCTGGTTCGAGCGACCTTTCACTCATGCGCGACCGGCACCGTGGCACGCGCGGCGCCCGTGACATCCCAGCCGAAGATCGTAACTCTCGGTACTTGCGGGCGCGCCATCACCGGGTCGGTGACCGGCCGTCGGGGTCGGTGTCGCCGAGGAAAGCATGCCGACATCATGGCCCACCGACCCCGCCTGTCTCCCGCGGACCAGAAGACCGCGACCCGCTCACGCGCAGATCCGGCCAGAACGGCGACAACCCGCCATATGGATGCGGCTGATCGTGGGAGGATCCCGACAAGTGTCATCGGCGGCGGCTGCCCGCCCGTCGCTGCGCGGTCCGGTCACGCCGAGGGATTCACCACCTGGGGGCGGGCCTGCGCCAGCACGTCATCCGACAGGGGTGGCCACATGCGGCGCGCCCAGTCCCCGAAGTCCCGATCGCAGAGCGTGACGCAGGCGAGCCGGGCGACCGGATCCACCCACAGGAACGTGCCGGCCTGGCCAAAGTGACCGAAGGTGGTCGGGGCGTTCGCGCCGCCGGTCCAGTGCGGATGCTTACTCCCGCGGATCTCGAATCCCAGTCCCCAGTCGTTCGGGTCCTGACGCCCGAAGCCCGGCAGGACACCGGTCAGCCCCGGGAAGGCGACCGAGGTCGCGGCCGCCGACGTCGCGGCCGACAGGAGGGTGGGGGCGAGCAGCTCGGCGGCGAAGGTGCGCAGATCGGCCAGGGTCGCCGTCACCCCGGCGGCCGCCGAGCCGACGAGGCTGGCCCGCCGCATCCCCAGCGGCTCGAACACGGCCTCGGCCAGGTAGTCGGCGAAGGCGATCCCCGTCGCCCGGGTGACCACCTCGGCCAGCCGGTCGAAGCCGGCGTTGGAGTAGATCCGGCGGGTGCCCGGCGCGGCGAGCACCTTGTCGCCCTCGAACGCCAACCCGGAGGCGTGGGCGAGCAGGTGCGCCACGGTGGACGACTCGGGGCCGGCCGGGTCGGCCAGCCCGATCGCGCCCTCCTCCACGGCGATGAGCACCGCGTAGGCGCTGAGCAGCTTCGACACCGAGGCAAGCCGGAACGGGTGATCGTCCGGGCCGGTCCGGCCGAGCTCCCGCACCGTCCCGGTGCCGGAAGCGTCCTCGCGGCCGAGGACCGTGACCGCCACCGTCCCGACCGGCCACCGCGAAACCTGCTCCAGTGCGTCCACGCCACGCACTGTACGAACTGCGCCGCCGGGCCGTGGTCCCGACCGGACCCGGACGGATCCGACCTGACCCGGCCTGACCCGAACGGACCACGCCGACCCGGGCGACCCGCCCGCGCGGCGGGCGGGCCCACGCCAGGCACCGGGGGCGCCGGCGCACTGTCCCGCGGTCGGCTGCGAGACTGGCGGGCGTGCAGACCCCGTCCTCAGCGCCCCTCCCGTCCGACCCACGCCCCATCCCGGCGGGACCAGCGAAGGACATCGACACCATCACGACGGCGACCCCGATCGTGCGCGTCGACGAGTCGGTGGATCTGCCCGACCGCACGATCGACGTGCTCATCGTCGGCGGCGGTCCGGCCGGCTGCGCGGCGGCGCTGGCGGCACTGCGGGAACGCCCCGAGGCCAGCGTCGTCATCGCGGACGCCGCCGCGTTCCCCCGGGACAAGACGTGCGGCGACGGCATCGCCCCGCACGGCCTGGACGTGCTGCGCGACCTCGGCGTCACCGACGCCGTCGCCGGCTACCGGCCGGTCGACCGGATGCGGCTGCGCACGCCGGGTGGCGCGGAGGTGGCCACCCCGTCGGTCCGGGCCAGCTACGTGGTTCCCCGGGAGGTCTTCGACGCCCGTCTCGTGGCCGCGGCCCGCGCCCGCGGCGCCCACCTGGTGCGACGCCGGGTGCGGACCCTGGAGCTCGCCGACCGGCCCCGGCCCGACGGGCGGGGGCGCGAACCCGTCGTCGTCGTCAACGGCACCCTGACGGCCCGGGTCGTCATCGGCGCGGACGGCGCGAACTCGGTCGTGCGACGCGGGCTGAACCTGGCGGCGAACCCGCCCGAGGCCATGGCGATCGCGGTGCGGGCGTATGCCGACCTCCCCGCCGACGAGCGTCCGCCCGAGCAGTTCATCCACATGACCGACGACGGCTGGCCGGCCTACGCATGGTCGTTTCCGATCGGCGACGGCCGGGCGAACATCGGCTACGGCATGCTGCGCTCCCGCCTGACCGGCGGCGACGACGGGACGAGCGCGAAGACGGTCCTGCACCGCACCCTGGCCCGGATGCTGCCGCAGACGCCGGCGGACCCGACCACGCTGCGGGCCCACCACCTGCCCCTGTCGACTCATCGGCCGCGCCAGCCCAACGGTCCGGTGCTCCTCGCCGGCGACGCGGCCTCGCTGATCAATCCCCTGACCGGAGAGGGCATCTACTACGCCCTGCTGTCCGGCTCCCTGGCCGGGCAGGCAGCGGTCGGCGTGGCGAACCCCACCGGCGCCGGCCGGCGCTACCGACGCTCGCTCGACGCCGAGCTCGGTCGGCACCTGCGGCACACCGCCCTGCTCGCCGGGCTCGTCGGCCGGCGCCGCACGATGATGGACGCCGCGGTGCGAGCCGCCCGCACCCGCACCGAGCTCTACGACACCCTCGTCGAGATCGGGCTCGGTCAGGGAACGATCCCGACCAGTTCCCTGACCCGGCTCGCCGTGCGGCGCACCATGTCCGGGCGGCGCTGACTCACGGTCCCAGGTAGGGCACCGCGGAGGTGAGCGTGATCACGGCTGCCCCGAACAGCATCAGGATCACGGTGTCGAACGCCCGCCCGCGCACCGCGAGCAGACCCACCCGCCGCGTCGGCAGCACGAGGCGGGCGAGTCCCGCCAGGGCCAGCACGACCCCGACCACCAGCATGCCGCGACGCCACCGGTCCTGATAGACGAGCGTCAACCCGACCATGACGCCCACCAGCACCGACGCAAACAGCATCTCGCGCCGCAGCCAGCCGACGATGCCGAGCCGACCGGCTCCGCTCCCGCCGGACACCATGGACGCGGCAGGCCCGGCCGTCAGCCCGCGCCCGGCGGAAGCGTCCGGCGGCCCGGCCTGGGCATCGGGCCGCGAGGCCACGGATGCCACGGGTGCCCCGAGCGGCCCGCGGTCCGCGGAGTCGTCGGGTGGCCAGGCACGCACCGACGACTCCGCCGGATCCGGTCCGACTGCTCCCCCCGCGCGCCGGGCGGAAGGTCGCCGGTCCACCGCGGGACCCCTCGCCCCGAGTCGCGGGCGAGTGTCGGCCTCACGAGCCGCCCTGCGCTGCTCCTCGCCGCGCTGGTCCTCACCGCGGCGCAGCCCGCCGCGCGCGGTACGGGTGGACGCCGGATCGGCCGGCGGAACCGGCGGCACCGGCGGCGCGGGTCGGTCCTCCCGGCGGCGCGGCTCGCGATGGCGGTCGGCGTCGCCGCGGCCGCGTTCGTCGGGGTACCACGGCTGCGGCCGGACGCGCGCCGAGCGGTGCTCCGGCGCGGCACCCCGCCAGCCGGGTTCCCCGGCCGGGCCGCCCCGCGCATCCTTGCGGTTCCCCGGCTCGCCCCCGCCCCCGCCCCCGGGAACCCCGTCTCGGGGAAGAACCCCGTCCCGGTAAGTGGGTTCGTCCCGGGAAGTGGATTCGTCCCGGGAGACAGCCTCATCCCAGGAGGCGGCTGCGTTCGGGCTTTGAACCTCGTCCCGGCCTGCAGCCTCGGGCCGGTACCCAGCCTGGGGCCAACCCACGTCACCGGGCCAACCCTCATCACCGGGCCAACCCTCATCGCCGGGCCTGCGCGCATCCTCGGGTCGGAGCGGGTCGGGTCGGAACGGGTCGGAGCGGCGTGGGTCGGGCCGGCGTGGCGCGTCGGTCACCCCCACCTCCGGCGCCGGTCAGTGTCGTTGTCGGACGGGCCTGCCGTGCTGATCGTCGCGGTGCGACGCCGTCACCGACGGTCCCACCGCGACAGGACGCTGCAGAACACTCATCCAACCAGCATGACCGGATCCTCAGGACACACGGTAGGCCGTGCTCCGGCCGTCCACCGGTCACCTGTGAATCCGAAGCGGCCAGATCGTCCAAAAGTCGCGTGTTACTGACCCCCGACCGGGGATCACTGGCCAGAGGATTGCCCCAGCGCCCCGGATGCGGTCACCAGCGGTCACAGGGGAGCCGGCGCGTGCGATGCGGGGGGCGGGCAGGTCACGGACTAGCGTTGATCGATGGAAGCGAGGTTGGACAGAAGTGGACGGGCCGAGTCTGCGGATCGAGATCACCGGTGAGGTCATCTCTTTGCACACCGAGATCACGACGGTGGGGCGGGGACCGGGGGTCGACGTGCCGCTCGCCGATTCCAGCGTCTCCCGGCTGCACGCCGAGATCGTGCGGCGGGGCCCGTACCTCTACGTCTGGGATCAGGGGCTGTCTCGCAACGGCACCCGGGTCAACGGTCAGCCCGTCGGCCGGCGCATCCTCCATGACGGCGATGTCATCCGCTTTGGCGCGGCGGGCGTGCGCTTCCAGGACCGGCGCCCGCTGATCGAGTTCACCATCGAGGCGGGCGGCGGGTTGATGGGCCGGGACCGGACCGCAGAACTGCGCGTCCCCGACCCGCCCGATCTCACCCGCCGAGAATGGGACGTGCTGCGCGCGCTGTCCCGCCCGGCCGGCGCGCCGGGTGCTTTCGTCATCCCGTCATCGACGCGCGAGGTGGCCGAAAACCTCGTCGTCACCGAGGGGGCGGTCAAGCAGCACCTGCTGCGGCTCTACCGCAAGTTCGACATCGCGCCGGGACCGAACCGGCGGGGACGGTTGGCGAACGAGGTGATGCGGCTCGGGATCGTTCGCCCGCACGTGGCGGAGCCGATGCAGCACTCCTGAGCTCCCGAGCAGCGCACGCCGGGGCGATGGGCCCTATATCACATGCGGGTATGCAAGTGAGTCATCGCCCCATTCGGCCACATCGGGAACACAATGCTCAACACCCCCACCTGTGGGCCTCCCGCGCGCTTAGGGCAGACTTCCGGCCGCGGTGCCCACTTGGAGGGAGTTCGACGTGGCAGACGAATCGCCTCACAGCAAGAAGCTTCAGGAACTGATGTTCAGGGCCTGGGAGACCTTCGGTGACGCCCGACACCTGGACAGCGACGACAGGGTGTTCGTCCAGGCGTTGGCGCGGCAGACGGCCGACCGGATCTCGGTGCTGTACGGCGCGAGCTGGCGTGACGCCCTGGACTGGGTCGCCCAGCGCTACGTGCCCAACGGCGACCAGCCGGGCGGGACGGCGGCGGCGGCGAGCGCGCCGACGGCCACCACGGCGAACGGCAGCGCGACCGGCCGGCGGGGCTCCGCCGCCGCGGAGGCGAACGCCGCGTCCTGAAGCGGTGGCACCGGGCGGGGCGACGCGCCGCCGGACGGCGCCACCGACGAGTCATCCCGGGGTCCATCGGCGCCGGGATCTGATCCACGGCCGCCTGGTGCGCCGGTCCCCCCGGGGGGCGTGTGGTCCGCCGAGCACGGCACGGAGGCGGTCGCATCCAGCCCGCCCGAGGGTTCGGCGGAGCCGGAGTCGGACGGGCCGCGACCGCCGCCGCGCGCGTGGCCCCCGCCGGAGCTCCCCGCCGACGCCCACGAACCGCGTCCGGCGCCGGCGCCGGACGCGCCGGCTGCCCCGCCCCCGGGTCGAGCTGTCATCGAGCCGGAGCATCCGCGGCCGGCGCCACCGGCGCGGTGGGCCCCCCGGCGGTTCCGCTGAACCTGCCGGCAGGCTCCCCCGTCGCCCCACCGAGGGGCCGGCGTCAGTGCGCGAAGTGGCGCACCCCGCTGAAGTAGAGCGTCACGCCGGCCTCCCGGGCGGCCGCGATGACGAGTTCGTCGCGCACCGATCCGCCCGGCTCGACGACGGCCCGGACTCCGGCCTCGGCGAGGACCTCGAACCCGTCCGGGAACGGGAAGTAGGCGTCGCTGGCCGCGACCGCGCCCTTCGCTCGGTCCGCCGCCCGGGTCACCGCGAGTCGTGCCGCGTCGACCCGGTTGACCTGTCCCATCCCGACGCCCACGGTGGCGCCGTCGCTGGCGAGCAGAATCGCGTTGGACTTGACCGCACGCACCGCGCGCCAGGCGAAGCGCAGGTCGGCCAGCAGCGCCTCGTCCGCGGGGGAGCCCGCCTCCAGCGTCCAGCCCGACGGCTCGTCGCCCGGTTCCTCGACCGCGTCCCGCGACTGCAGCAGCAGGCCGCCGCTGACCTGACGCAACTCGATCCCGCGCTGATGCGGGGGCGCGGGGCACTCCAGCAGGCGGATCGACGGCTTGCGGGCGAGGATCTCCACGGCCCCCGCCTCGTAGGACGGCGCCACGACGACCTCGGTGAAGATCTCCGCGATCTGCTCGGCGAGCTCCACCGAGACCGGCCGGTTGGTGGCGATCACCCCGCCGAACGCGGAGACCGGGTCGCAGGCGTGCGCCTTGCGGTGGGCCTCGGCGATCGTCGCGCCGACCGCGATGCCGCACGGGTTGGCATGCTTGATCACGGCGACCGCCGGCTCGGTGAAGTCGTACACCGCGCGGCGGGCCGCGTCGGTGTCGGTGTAGTTGTTGTACGACATCTGCTTGCCGTGCAGCTGGCGGGCCGTGGCCAGGCCCGGCTGCCCCTCGCCACCGGCCTCGACGTAGAGGGCGGCCCGCTGGTGCGGGTTCTCGCCGTAACGCAGCACGTCCGAACGGTGCCACTGCACGGACAGCACGTCGGGCCAGCCGGTCTCCCGGGCGACCTCGTCGGGGGCGACGACCCCGGCGAACCACGAGGACACCGCGACGTCGTAGGCGGCGGTGTGGGCGAACGCCCTGGCCGCGAGCCGGCGGCGGGCCGGCAGGTCGTAGCCCGGACCGCGGACCGCCTCGGCCAGCTGCGCGTACTCGTCCGGCGAGACGACGACGGCGACCGACGCGTGGTTCTTCGCCGCCGCACGGATCATCGCCGGGCCACCGATGTCGATCTGCTCGATCGCCTCGTCCTCGCTCGCGCCACCGGCCACCGTCGCGGCGAACGGGTAGAGGTTGACCACGACCAGATCGAACGGCGCGATGTCGAGCTCGGCCAGGACGGCCGCGTGCTCGGCGTTGCGCAGGTCCGCGAGCAGACCGGCGTGCACGTGCGGGTGCAGCGTCTTGACCCGCCCGCCGAGCACCTCCGGAAAGCCGGTGACGGTGCTGACCGGGATGACCGCCAGCCCATGGCGAGCCAGCACGTCCGCGGTCGACCCGGTGGAGACGACCTCGACCCCTGCGGCCAGGAACGCCTCGGCGAGCACGTCGAGCCCGCTCTTGTCGTACACGCTGACGAGCGCTCGGCGCAGCGGCCGTCGCCCGGTGGGGATCACCTCGGCGGACTCGGATCCTCGGGCGGCGCCGTCTGCGCCCGCCGTGCCTTCGCCCGATGACGTCATGATTCCTCCTGGACGTGAGCTGAGCCTCTGCCGGTACCTGAACCTCGCGTCGGCGCGCGCAGGTCGGGGGCACGCCGACGCCCGGCCGGAACCACCTGCGCGCGCTCCGACCGCACGATCTCGCCGATCGTCGCGACGAACAGCCCTCGCTCGACGCCCTGGATCCGGGCGCGAAGGGTCTGCTCGGTGTCGTCCGGCTCGACCGGAACCGGACGCTGGGCGATGATCGGCCCGGTGTCGACCCCCTCGTCGACCCAGTGCACCGTCACCCCGCTCACCTTCACCCCGGCGGCGAGCGCGTCGCGGACCGCGGCGGCCCCCGGAAAGGCGGGCAGCAGCGAGGGATGGGTGTTGATCGTCCGGAACCGGCCGATCACCCGCCGACCGAGAATCTTCATGTAGCCCGCCAGCACGAGCAGATCGGGCTCGAACGCGGCGATCCGCTCGGCGGTCGCCACGTTGAAGGCCTCTCGGTCGGAATGATCCTCGAGCCGGACCGTGAACACCGCGACGCCGTACTCCCGGGCCCGCCGCTCCGCGCCGGTGTCGTGGCGATCGGTGCCGACCGCCACGACGGTCGCGCCGAACTCGGGATCCGCGGTCGCGTCGAGAACCGCCTGCAGGGTGGTTCCCGCGCCCGAGGCAAGTACGACGAGGCGAGCAGACACTTCACCCTCCGTGACCAGAATGGGACGGCCCGATGGACCCGGGCCGGACGCCCCGAGCGACCGGAGCGTCGACGCGCCACAGACGCAGGGGGACGGCCGCCGCCGCGCGCTGAGTGCCACCGCCACCGCGCGACGCTCACGTCCCCGACCGCGGCGAAGGACGACCCGTCCGACTGTACTGACTGGACCACCTGCGCCGCGCGCGGAACAGCCCAGGAGCAGCCCGCTGCCGCGATCACGCCGCCGGGGCCCACCCGGTCACGAACTCGGCCAGCCGAGCCTCGATGGCCGCGGCGGACGGGACGTCGCGGCCCGCCGGGGCAGCCAGGGGCCCGGTCATGGACAGCAGCCCCGCCAGCCGGTCGTCGTCGTCCCCGCCAGCACCCACACCGCACGAGCAGCCGGCAGCGGTCCGGTCGCCGGCGTCGTCCGCCCCCGGGTCGAGCTGGCCGAAGTCGGGCCCGTCGAGCAGGTCGCCCGGCCGGCACAGGTACAGCTCGGCCAGCCGGGCCAGCACCGTGGCCGAGGGTGCCCGGCCGCCCCTGCCCGGCCAGCTCTCCCAGTACGACCAGGTCTTACCGGTCTTGGCCGGTCCCCGCCCCGGCCATCGCTCGTTCCACCGGCGCGCCGCTTCCTCCTGGGTCCAGCCGTGGGCGAGGCGGAAGGCCACCAACGCACCGAGCCGATGACGATCCTGGAGCCTGCGGGCGATGCGACGGTAGGACCAGCCGAGTGCCCGCAGACGCCTGGCCTCGACTCGGATGTGGGCGACCGCGATCGGCACGACGACCTCCGTGAGGATGATCCAACGCCGGCACCCTAACCCGCGCCACGGACATTTTCCGGCGACGATCCCGCCGGTCGATTTCGGCCGCCACGGCTTCCCGAGTGCGCGGCTCACCGAGTGCACTGGCCTACTGAGTGCGCTGGCCTACTGAGTGCGCCGCGACGGCCGCGCCGAGAGCCCGGATCCGGGCAGCGACATCCGGCGCCGCCAGAACGACGGCTCCGCGTCCTCGGCCAGGAACGGCCGCTCGGCACGCCGGGCCGCCAGATCTATGCCGCCGAGCAGGAGCAGGCCGACGGCGGCGACCTCGCCCCCGGCGAGCAGCCCGCACACCCAGCCGGCAGTCGGCCCGTAGTGGGCGGCGGCCCCACCGACCCGCCCGATCGACGCCTGAATCGCCAGCCCGGTGAGCAGACCGCAGGTCACGCCCGCGACCAGCACGGTCGCGAGCCGGTCCCGCGAACGGCTCCCGGCGGTGGCCCGGTGGACCATCGCCACGAGCACGATGCCCGCGACGATCGGCACCAGGGCCAGGACAAGCCACCCGGGCCGCGGCAGCGCGTTCGGGGGCAGCGCGGCCAGCACCGGGAGGTCGGGCAGCTCGGCGGGACGGACCGCATCGACCCGGACCATGCCGGGCCCGGTCCGGAAGCCGGGCCCCAGGGCGTAGGACAGGCCCCACAGCACCAGGTTGGGGACGAGCGCGAGCTGCGTCGCCGCGAGCCCGATTCCACCGAGAACCCCGACGTCGAGCGCCCGCTCCGCCCCGGCCACCTCGGGCAGCGTGGCGGCGAGTACCAGGGCGACGCCGAAGGCGGCGATGGCGATGAACGACGCGAACGCACCCGCCCCACACAGCAGAGAACTGCGCAGTATCCCGGGCAGCGTGCGCCAGGCAGTCCGCAGCCGGTGGCGACCGGCGAGGGCACCGAGCAGCGCGGCGGGCAGGCCGAGCGCGATCGTGCCGAGTGCCGCCGACAGCAGGGTCGGCCGCGCCGGGCCCGAGTTCACGACAAGCGCGACGAGCACGACGAACAACGTCTGCGCGCCGACGACGCCGACGATGTCGGCCACCACCGACCCCCAGGGAACGCCGATGAGCCCGTCGCGCCGGACCCGGTCGTCGGCCCCGCCCCCCTCGCCGGAGCCTGCGACATCGGAAGCACCGGAAGCACCGGGAGCCCGGCCCGTCGCCGGCGCCTGCCGGCCGGTCGGGTCACTGCCCCCACCGACGGCACCTCTCGCGCCGGCGGCACCGCCTGCGCCGGCGATCGGGGGCCGATCCATCGCGTCCCGGTGCGACCCGTCCCCACCTGGCCGGCCCCAACCCGGCCGGCCCCAACCCGGTGGGCCCCAACTCGACGGGCGCCAACCCGGCCGGCCGCGGCCCTCCCGACCCCCACCGCCCCGCCCCTCACCGCCCCGGCCGGGACGCAGGAGCGCGGAGCCGACCGGCGTGGGGGCGGCCGCCGCCCGCCGGTGCGCGGCGCTGAGCGCGGCGGCCAGGGGGAACAGCGCCAGCCCGAGCGGCCGGAAGGAGATGATCCCGTCCGGCAGCCGCAGCGTCGTGCCGTGGGCGACGAGCCACAGGTCGGCGCCGACGCGCAGGGCCGCGGCGGGCCCGGTCGACGAACCGGTGTCCGCGCCCCACACGACCAGGACGATGAACTCGATGAAGACCAGTCCGGCCGCCGACGCGGCGATCGCCGCTGCCGCCGGCCGGCCGACCCGCTGCCACAACCGGTCGAGGAGCTGGCCGGCGGGGCCGGGACGGTGGGGGAAGGCGGGCACGGTAGGACGCTCGCACGCGGCTGCACGCCATCCCGGACAACACGCCGTCCGGATCCCGGAAATGCCGGGAACATCCCGAACGTCCGCGCTGCCCGGCATGGGGCGGCGGGACGCCAGGCCCGACGGCTAACGGTCCGCCGGCGGCTGCTGGCCGTAGGTGCCCGGAGGCGGGGACTGACCATAACCAGGCTGCTGCTGAGGCTGCGGCTCCTGGTGCTGGGGTGCCTGCGGCTGGGACGGCTGGCCATAACCATCCTGCGGCTGGCCGTAGGCGGGCGGCTGGCCGTAGGCGGGCGGCTGGCCGTAGCCCGCAGGCGGCTGGGGGTAGCCGGCCGGCGGCTGGCCATAACCGGCCGGCGGCTGGCCATAACCCGCGGGCGGCTGGCCATAACCACCCTGCTGCGGCTGGCCGTAGCCGCTGGGCGGCGCGCCGTAGCCGCCCTGTTGGGGCTGGCCGTAACCGCCCTGAGACGGCTGTCCATAACCGGTCGGGGGCTGGCCGTATCCCTGCTGGGGCTGACCGTAACCGGGCTGGCCGTAGCCGCCGGTCGGAGCGCCGTAGCCGGGGGTCGGCTGCTGCCCGTAGGGCTGGCCGTAGGGAGGCTGACCCGGCTGCGGCCAGCCGCCGGGCGTGCCCGGGCCGCCCGCCCGACCGCGGCCGGGGATGGTGGCCCCGTTCGCCAGCGCGGCGAGGACACCGAAGACCGTCTGGGCGATGGCGGCGACCAGCGCAAGATAGAAGCCGTAGCTCGGGCCGGCGTCCAGTCCGCTCGGCACGTCGGGGAACCTGATCCAGCGGATGAGCAGGAGCAGGGCGGCGAACGCGGAGGCGCCCGGCAGGATCCACAGGGCGGACACCGGACCGACGTCCGGGATGCGCACGTTCGCGAACAGTCGCGCCGCGAGCAGACCGGCCACCGCGAGGACCAACAACACCGGGAACCAGGAGTTGAACCCGAGCCCCCAGCCGTTCTCGTGCGCCTTCGTGCCGCGGCCGAAGAACGAGTAGGTCACCGAATACCAGGGCAGGAAGCTCACGATGAACATGACCAGCCCGGAGGCGATCACCCCGATGTCGTTGGTCGCGACGCTACGACCGCCGATCTGTGCCACGACGGGAACCCCACTTCGTCAGCTCGGTCGGCACGACGACGCCGGTTCGCCCACGCACCGATGCAGGAGTCTTGCAGTCGTGGGGAGATGAGGGAAGACATCCGCGTCCCTCACTCCCGACGACCCACGACCCCTGGACCGCCTGGATGACGAGCCACCGCGGGAAGCGGAGGCCCATCATCCAGAAAGGTCTACAACGACCGCATGATGTCAGCCATCAGCCGGGCGGTCTCGGACGGGGTCTTGCCCACCCGCACACCGGCCTTCTCGAGGGCTTCCTTCTTGGCCTGCGCGGTACCGGACGAGCCGGACACGATGGCGCCGGCGTGGCCCATCGTCTTGCCCTCCGGCGCGGTGAAGCCGGCGACGTAGCCGACGACCGGCTTCGTCACGTGCGCCTCGATGTGCGCCGCGGCCCGCTCCTCGGCGTCGCCGCCGATCTCGCCGATCATCACGATCGCGTCGGTGCCCGGGTCGGCCTGGAAGGCGTCGAGGGCGTCGATGTGCGTGGTGCCGATGACCGGGTCGCCACCGATGCCGACGCAGGTGGAGAAGCCGAACTCGCGCAGCTCGTACATCATCTGGTAGGTCAGCGTGCCGCTCTTGCTGACCAGGCCGATGCGGCCGCCGGGGGTGATGTCCGCCGGGATGATGCCGGCGTTGGACAGACCGGGGCTGGCGATGCCCGGGCAGTTCGGCCCGATGATCCGGGTCGTGCCCTTGGACTGGCCGTAGGCCCAGAACTCGGTCGTGTCGTGGACCGGCACGCCCTCGGTGATGACCACCGCGAGCGGGATGGCCGCGTCGATCGCCTCGATCGCCGCGTCCTTGGTGAACTTCGGCGGCACGAAGATCACCGAAACGTTCGCGCCGGCCTGCTCGATCGCGTCCGCGACGGAGCCGAACACGGGCACGCCCTCGACCTGCTGGCCGACCTTGCGCGGGTTCACCCCGGCCACGACGTTCGTGCCCGCGGCGAGCATCCGCTTGGTGTGCTTGGTGCCCTCGGAGCCGGTGATGCCCTGCACCACGATCCGGCTGTTCTCGTCAAGCCAGATAGCCATCGGTTCGCAATCCCTTCGCCCTGGTCAGGCCGCGGCCGCGGCGAGCTCGGCGGCGAGCTTCGCCGCGCCGTCCATCGTGTCGACCGGCTTGACCACCGAGAGGTTCGCCTCCTTGAGGATGCGACGACCCTCCTCGGCGTTGTTGCCGTCGAGGCGCACCACCAGCGGGGTGGTGACGTCACCGACGATCTTCAGCGCCTGCACGATGCCGTTGGCCACGGCGTCGCACGCGGTGATGCCGCCGAAGATGTTGACGAAGACGCTCTTGACCGACGGGTCGCCGAGGATGATCGACAGACCGTTCGCCATCACCTCGGCGGACGCGCCGCCGCCGATGTCGAGGAAGTTCGCCGGGCGCTTGCCGCCGAACTCCTCGCCGGCGTAGGTCACCACGTCCAGCGTCGACATGACCAGGCCGGCACCGTTGCCGATGATCCCGACCTCGCCCTCGAGCTTGACGTAGTTGAGGCCCTTCTCCTTGGCCTTCTGCTCCAGCGGGTCCACCGCGGAGACGTCGACGAACGCCTCGTTCTCCGGGTGCCGGAAGTCGGCGTTCTCGTCGAGGCTGACCTTGCCGTCGAGCGCGACGACGCGACCGTCAGCGGTGAGGATGAGCGGGTTCACCTCGACCAGGGTGGCGTCCGACTTCACGAAGACGGTCCACAGCTTCGCCAGCAGCTCGGCGGCCCCGTCCAGCGCGGTCTCGGGCAGCTTGGCGGCAACCGCGATCTCGCGGGCCTTCGCCGCGTCGACGCCGGTCAGCGGGTCGATCGCGATGCGGGCCAGCGCGTCCGGGTTGGTCGCGGCCACCTCCTCGATCTCCATGCCGCCCTCGCGGGAGGCCATGGCGAGGAAGGTCCGGTTCGCCCGGTCCAGCAGGAAGGAGGCGTAGTACTCCTCCGCGATGTTGCTGGCCTCCTCGACGAGCACCGAGTGGACCGTGTGGCCCTTGATGTCCATCCCGAGGATCGCCGTCGCCTTCGCGAAGGCGTCATCCGGCCCGTCGGCCACCTTGACACCGCCGGCCTTGCCTCGGCCGCCGGCCTTGACCTGCGCCTTGACGACCACCTTGCCACCGAGCTCGGTGGCGATCGCGCGCGCCTCCTCAGGGGTGGTCGCCGTCTTCCCGGTGGGCACCGGAACGCCATGTTCGGCGAACAGCTTCTTCGCCTGGTATTCGAAGAGATCCACGGTCCGTCCAGTCGGATGCGGTCGTACGGGTTGGGTTACGTAGGGGGGCACAGAACGCCTGCGAGCCTACTGACGAGGCGGTTACGGCGCGCGTCACGCGGAGTGCCCCCGTGCGCGGCCGGCGGCGGCGACAAGCCGGGTGGCACCGGGTCCGGCCGGGGCCGTCGATGGTGCCATCGCCCGGGCTCGGCTGGCCGGGTGCCCACGTCAGGCCCATCGATACAGGACAAATGAGGTGCACATCGCGCCCCGAGCGGCACCCGCACGTCGCGCGGGGACGGATCATGCGTACGAGAAAAGACGCTGAGCGTGACCACCGCACGCGGCACCGCGAGCTGCCGTGGCCGAGGTCACGGAGTTGACCATCGGATATATGTCAGAAATCACACGGGAACAACACCGATCGTGGTCGACCTTCTGGCCGCTCCGGCCGGATCGGCGCGGAATTCACCGCAGCGCGAGGACGATCAGCAGACTGACGACCGTCAGCCCGATTCCGGTCCAACCCAGCGCGATCCCGACGGCGGCGAGCCGTCGCCCCCGCTGGTTGTGCCGACGGATCTGGGCCTGGGCCATCGAGCCGACCACGATCGCGGCGACGCTGCCCACCCCGAACAGCCAACCCAGGGCCAGGACAACCGACAGCAACGCCCGACCGTTGAGCCCGTGCTCCACCGGGGTGGTGGGCGGAAACCGGCGAGCGTCCGAGCCCTCCCCGCCCCCACCACCCACCGCCACGGGAATACGGTGCCCGCGGCCACCCGACGCCGCGGCGATCCCGCCCGGCGCCGCCGCGGCCGACCGGCGCGGCGGTGAGGCAGGCAGCGGCGCTGGTGTCGGGCGAGTCGGCGCCCGACTCGACGACGGGCTCGACGACACCCGGCGCGACAACGGCGGGGCCGACGACGAGGGGGCCGACGACGACGCCGCACTCGCGGGCCTGATCCACACCTGGAACTCCGACGGATCCGGCGGCCGCGCCGGCGGGGTCGGGTCCGGCGGCCGGATGGTGTCCTCCGCCTGGTCCGTCCGGGATCGCGGGCGGGTCTCGCCCGCGGCGTGCGGGTCAGGCGGAGGTTCGCGCCGGGGCCGGACGGGCGCCCGCGAATCGGGTTCGTCCATGTCGTAGGTCCAGGGCGAGACGACCGGTTGGGATCCGGCGGGCGGGGAGGCCCCGGGGGGAACCCTGGCGGCCGAAGGCCTCGGGGCCGGCGGCGTGGACGGCGGCGGCGCGGACGGCGGTAGCGGCGCGGGCGGCAACGGGGTCAGACGGGAGGCCGGCAGCGGCGGTGGCGGCGGGATCGTCGGCGGCGGCGAGACGGCGGGCCGGAACGCGGACGCGGGGGGCGGCGGGCCGACCGGCCAGGGGCCGGAGGCGGGCGGCGGCCCCTGGACGGAGGGCGACCAGCCACCCGCGGCGGACGGCCGCCCGCCACCCGACGGGGCGGGGTCGGACCGTCCGTCCCCCTCGGGGCCGTCGGCGGCCCGCGCGCGGTCCGCGCCGGACCACTCGCCGGCGGGCAGGACGGTGAGACCGTCGCTCGCTGCCCGGGCCGTGCCGGTCCAGGTCCGTTCGAGGAAGTCACCCGCGACGGCGTCGGCCTCGGTCACCCCCTGGACCTCCCGGCCGACCAGTGAGGCGAGCAGGGCGGAGGCGGTCGGCCGCTGTCGGGGGATCTTGGACAGGGCCCCGGCGACCGACGTGAGCAGGTAGGCGGGCAGGGCGTCGAGGTCCGGCGTGTCCCGCTGTACGCGCAGGGCGAGCTTGTCCGGCGTCTCGGCGTGGAAGGGGTGGCGGCCGGTCGCGGCGTACGTCACGCAGCTCGCCCACGCGAAGATGTCCGCCGACGAGTCCGACGCGTCCCCGCGCATCTGCTCGGGTGACATCCAGGCCAGAGTCCCGATCACGTGCCCGGTGCGGGTCAGCGTGCTGCTGTCGCTGATGTGGGCGACACCGAAATCGATCACTTTCGGCCCGTCCCACGCCAGCAGGATGTTCGACGGCTTCAGATCGCGGTGCACGACGCCCGCGGCATGGATGGCGACCAGCGCGTCGGCCAGCCCGACCGCGAGGCCGCGGACGAGATGGTTCTCCAACCGGCCCCGAGCCCGGACCGCCTCGGCCAGGCTGATGCCCTCGACGTACTCGGTGACCATCCACGGCGCCGGGGCTTCGGTGTCGGCGTCGAGCACGGCGGCGACCGCATTGCCCCGCACCCGCAGCGCCGCGTGCACCTCGCGCTCGAACCTGCTGCGGAACTCGACGTCCTCGGCGAGCTCCTCGGCAGCCACCTTCACCGCGACCGGATGTTGTTCCGGGGTGAAGCCGAGATAGACGGTCCCCATCCCCCCGGCGCCGATGCGGTTCTGCAGACGGTACGGGCCGATCTGGCGGGGGTCGTCCTCCAGCAGCGGTGTGAGCATCCCTCTCCTCACTCCACTGATCTCGCGGGAACTGATCTCGCGGGTGTGGTGCGGGCACCCACCCACTCAGGGGGCTGTGAACGAAAGGGTATGTCGCTGACTGCCGTGAAGCAGACTGCACGGTAGGTCACAAATGTCCCTTCCCTTCCGGCGTCGGGAGACATCCGAGCATCGCTCGGGGTGCCGCCGGTGAGCGTCCCGGTGCGGCGTGTCCTGCAACACCGCCGCCGTCCGGGCCATCGACACGGCCGCTGTCGGCCCCAAGATGCGGACATGGACAGTGACAGCCGACCGGGGCGGCAGACGTCCGCCGACTGGCGGACGGACCTGCTCGCCGGCATCACCTTGAGGCCGTCGGCCGCCCCCGCGGTCAACCGTCTCGGCTGGCCGGACTACGACGGACGGCCGGCGCTTAGGTGGGGTGCCGGCCTGATCGCGGGAGTGCCGGCGGTCGCGGCGGTCTGGGACTTCGCCGTCCACGGCGGCAGCTTCGGCGAGGCGGACGCCGCCGGCTTCGCCGAGGCGGCGGCCGCAGCGGTCGCGAGCCGCCGGCCGCTGGTGTCGTTCCTGCGCAGCGGCGGTACCCGGTTGCAGGAGGGTGTCGCCGGACTCGTCGGACTGCCCCGCGCCGCCCTCGCCCTCGCGGCCCTCGACGCGGCCGGGGTCGGCCACGTGGCCGTCGCCGACCAGCCGACGACCGGTGGGGTCTGGGTCACCATCGGCTCGCGCTGCGACCTGCGCTGCGCCGTCGCCGGGGCGACGGTCGGCTTCGCCGGTCCCCGCGTGGTCGCGGCGACGACCGGGACGCCGCCGCCCGCCGGCAGCCACACGGCGGCGTCCGCCTTCGCCGCCGGCCTCGTCGACGCCGCGCCCGCACCCGACAGCGTCGCGGACTGGCTACGCCGGGCGTTGCGCGCGCTGACCCCGCCGGGCCCGATCGAACCGGTGGCCCGGGCGAGGCCGCCGATGCCGCCGGGCCCGCCGGCACCGGGGAGGCCGCCGGTACGCACGGCCCGGACCGATCTGCCGGTGGGTTTCGACAAGGTGGCCGCCCGTTCCGGCTGGGAGCAGGTGATGGCCGCCCGGACCGCGCAGCGGGCGGACGGTGCGACGGTGCTGCGCGCCCTGCTGCCCGACGGGGTCGATCTCGTCGGGCCCGATCCGCTGGTCGGTGCCCGCCTGGGTGCCCTGCTTGACGCCGGTGCCGGCGCAGGGGCCGGGGCCGGTGCCGGTGCGGGGGCCGGTGCCGGTGCCGGCGCCAGGGCCGGTGCCGGTGCAGGGGCCGCGCCGCACGGCGGTGGCGGGATGCGCGCGGTGGTCGTCGCGGTCGGGGCCCGACGCGGCAGCGCGCCGGGCCCGGCGGGGTACCGGCTGCTTGCCCGGGCCGCCCGGCTGGCCGGCAAGCTCGGGGTCGGGCTGGTCACGCTCGTCGACACACCGGGCGCGGCCGGCGGCGCGCACGCCGAGACCGCCGGGATCGCCGCGGCGATCGGGGATGCGATGGCGGCGGTCCTGGCCTGCCCCTCCCCGACCGTGTCGGTGGTGCTCGGCGAGGGCGGGTCGGGCGGCGCCCTCGCCGCAGCGGTCACCGATATGGTGATTATGACTCCGGAAAGTTACTTCACCGCGCTCTCCCCGGAGGGCGCCGCGACGACCCTGCGCATCCCGGTCGAGCAGGCGGCGGACCGGGCGGGGCTGCGTCCCACGGATCTGTACCGACTCGGTTTCGCCGACTGCCTGCTGCCCGCGACGACCGCGGACCAGGTGGCGCAGGCGGCCGCGGGGCTGCTCGCCGAGGTCTCCTGGCAGGACCCGGCGCAGCGGCGGGAACGCCGCCAGCAGCGCTGGTCGACAGAACTACGTGACAGTCTGTAATCTCTTTGCGTTTCTCGATCCGATCCCGACGAGGTCGGGCGAACACGCACGGGTCCACCCGGCAACAGCGTGACGCCTCGACGGCGCGACGAAGGAAGGTGATCGGCCATCGGCGAGCCGGTACCACCAGCACCCCGACAGGCACCGACCCGCCGCGCGCTCGTCGCGGGGCTGCGCGCCACCGGGGACAACGCCCGCGGACTCGCCGTCGAGACCGCCTGGGTCGCCGCCCACCTGGCCCTCTATCCGGCGAGCGCGCTGCGCCGCCAGCCGGAGCGGGACGACGAACCGTACTCTCTCGACGGTCTGCCGCCGCTGCAGCGCGGCCTGCTGGTGCGCGCGCCCGCCGCGGCCGGGACGCCGATCCTGCTGGTCCACGGGCTGGTCGACAACCGGTCGATCTTCACCCGCCTGCACCATCAGCTACGCCGCCGGGGCTTTCGCCGGGTGCGGGCGGTCGAGCTGCCTCTGTGGACCACCACCGTCGAGGACGGCGCCCGGGTGCTCGCCGCCGCGGTGACGGCCGCGGCGGGCGACGGCGGCCACGTGCATGTCGTCGCCCACTCCCTGGGCGGCCTCGTCGCCCGCTACCACGTCCAGCGGCTGGGCGGTGACCGGCAGGTCGACACTCTGATCACCCTCGCCACCCCGCACGGCGGCACCCGCCTGGCCGAGCTGGTACCCCGGGCGCTGCCGTATCCCCTGCTCGCCCAGTTACGGCCGGGCTCGCCGCTGCTGGTCGAGCTCGGCCGCCCGGCGCCGGGATGCCGGACGCGGTTCGTCGCGGTCGCCGCCGGGCGGGACACGGTGGTCCGCCCGGCCCAGGCCGCGATCGACCATCCGGACCTGGACGCGGTGAACGTCACCGTCCCCGGGCTCGGTCATCACTCGCTGGCGTTCAACGGGGCGGTGACGCGCCGGGTTGCGGGCTGGCTGGCAGGGACGACGGCGCCGGAGCAGTCAGAGCTGCTCGACCAGGGCTCGGAGCTTCCCGACCAGGGGTCCGAGCTGCGTGCGCGGGACTCAGAGCTTCTCGACCGGGGCGTAGCGCAGCAGCAGGCGCTTGGTCCCGGCGTCCGCACCGAAGTCGATCGTCGCCTCGGCCGAATCCCCCACCCCACCGGTGGCGACGACGACTCCGAGGCCGAAGCTGTCGTGGGTCACCCGGTCGCCCTGGCGCAGCTCCAGCACGGGCCGCGCCGAGGGACGGCCGCGGCCGGCGAACGGTGAGTTCGGCAGCGGCTTGCGGGCCGGCGCGCTCCCGCCGCCCGCCCGGCCGGCGCCCTGCCCCGCCGAGCCCGACCCGAACCCGCCCGACCCGAACCCGCCCGGCCCGGACCCTCCGGAGCCGCCCCAGGGGCGCGCAGCCGGCTCCGGCGCCGCCTCGACGAGACGACGCCAGTCGACCAGCGCGTCGGGCACCTCACCGAGGAACCTCGACGGCGGGTTGTACGCCGGCTGGCCCCAGGCACTGCGGACGACCGAGCGGGTCAGGTACAGCCGGGAGCGGGCCCGGGTGACTCCCACGTAGGCCAGGCGGCGCTCCTCTTCCAACTGGGTGGGGTCGCCCAGGGTCCGCAGATGCGGGAAGACGCCGTCCTCCAGGCCAGTGAGGAAGACGACGGGGAACTCCAGGCCCTTGGCGCTGTGCAGGGTCATGAGGGTGACGACGCCGTCGGAGCCGTCATCGGTGGGAACCTGGTCGGCGTCGGCGACCAGTGAGACCTGTTCGAGGAACTCGGCGAGAGTGCCCTGCGGGTTGCGCTCGGTGAACTCCTGGACGACGCCGACCAGCTCCTGCAGGTTCTCCACCCGGCCCTGGGCCTCGACCGTGTCCTCCGCAAGAAGCTCGGACAGGTAGCCGGTGCGTTCGAGGACAGCCTCGACGACGGCGACCGGTCCGTCCGCCTCGATCGCGCGCAGCTCGGCGAGCAACGCCGCGAACTCGCGCACCGCCTTCGCCGAGCGGGTGGCGATCCCCGGCACCTCGCCGACCCGCTCCAGCGCCGCGGCGAACCCGATCCGCTCGACTTCGGCGAAGCCGGCGAGCGCCGCCTCGGCCCGGTCCCCGATGCCGCGCCGCGGCACGTTGAGGATGCGGCGCAGGTTCACCGTGTCGTTCGGGTTGGCCAGCACCCGCAGGTAGGCGAGCAGATCGCGGATCTCGCGGCGCTCGTAGAAGCGCACCCCGCCGACGACCCGGTAGGGCAGCCCGACCCGGACGAAGATCTCCTCGAAGACGCGGCTCTGCGCGTTGGTCCGGTAGAACACCGCGACGTCCGCGGGCCGGGCCAGCCCCGCGTCGGTGAGCCGGTCGACCTCCTCGGCGACGAAGGCGGCCTCGTCGTGCTCGTTGTCCGCGACGAATCCGACGATCTTCTCCCCGTCGCCCGCGTCGGACCACAGCCGCTTCGCCTTGCGCTGGTTGTTGCGCGCGATCACCGCGTTCGCGGCGGACAGGATGGTCTGGGTGGAACGGTAGTTCTGCTCCAGCAGGATCACCGCGGCGTCGGGGAAGTCCTCCTCGAACTCCACGATGTTGCGGATGTTCGCCCCGCGGAAGGCGTAGATCGACTGGTCGGCGTCACCGACGACGCAGAGCTCGGCGGGCGGCACGGCGCCCGACGCCCACGTGACGGTCGACACCGCCGCGTCCGCCGCCGCCCCCGGCCCTGGCACGTCGGCGTCGGCGTCGGCGTGCGCGGGCTGGCCGACGAGTTCCCGCACGAGGACGTACTGGGCGTGGTTGGTGTCCTGGTACTCGTCCACCAGCACGTGCCGGAACCTGCGCCGGTAGTGCTCGGCGACGTCGGGGAACGCCTGGAGCAGGTTGACCGTCATCATGATCAGGTCGTCGAAGTCGAGCGCGTTGGCCTGGGCCAGCCGCTGCTGGTAGGCGGCGTACACCTCGGCGAGGGTGCGCTCCTGGTGACTGCTCGCCCGGTCCCGGGCGGCCTCCCAGTCGATCAGCTCGTTCTTCAGGTTGCTGATCTGCGCGGCCAGCCCGCGCGCCGGGTGCCGCTTCGGGTCGAGGTCGAGATCCCGGGTGACCAGCGTGATCAGCCGCTGCGCGTCCGCGGCGTCGTAGATGGAGAAGGAGGACCCGTAGCCGAGCCGCTTCGCCTCCGACCGCAGGATGCGCACGCAGGCCGAGTGGAACGTGCTGACCCACATCGCCCGCGCCCGCGGGCCCACCAGCGCGCCGACCCGCTCCCGCATCTCGGCTGCGGCCTTGTTCGTGAACGTGATCGCCAGAATCTCCCCGGGCCGCACGCCCCGGGCCGCCAGCAGGTAGGCGATGCGATGGGCCAGCACCCGGGTCTTGCCCGAGCCCGCGCCCGCCACGACCAGCAGCGGCGCGCCGATGTGCACCACGGCGGCACGCTGCTGCGGATTGAGCCCGTCGAGCAGGCCCTCGGCATCGAGCCTGGGTGCCCCGCCGCCTGCGTCGCCGCCCGCGGACGGGGCGAGCACCGCCGGGCCGAACAGGTCGTAGGGCACGCCACCGCCGACGCCCGCGGCCGACTCGCCGAAGGCACGGGGGGACTCACCGAACAGAGTGCTCATCAGACCTCGATCGTACGTTCGACGCCGGACTGGTCGGAGCCGGGCTCGCCGGGGAGGCGCCGCCTCCCGGCCGGACCGGCGGCGGCCTGCCGCGGAGCGGCCCGCCGTGAAGCGCCACGCGCCCGCGACGTCGCCGACCCACGTGTCGCCACCTTATGGTCACCTCGGCCGCCCACCGCCCGGCGGGCCGCCTCAGGCCGTGGTCCGCAGTTCGCCGACGTCGTCGGTCGCGACCGCCGCGAGCGACTTGACCCGGCTGGCCACCCCGGGATCGATGTTGCCCCCCGACAGGATCGCCACCGTCGGCCCCTGCACGAGGCGGCCGTGGCGCAGCAGCGCGGCGACCGGCGCGGCTCCGGCCGGCTCCACCGCGAGACCGGCGCGGCGCAGCAGCACCATCGCCTCCCAGAAGGCGGCCTCGTCCACGGTCACCACCTCGTCGACCAGCCTGGTGGCCAGCGCGAAGGTCAGCGCACCCGGTTCGCTCACCGCCATGCCGTCGGCGATCGTGCGGGGCCGCGCCGCCGGTCGGGGCAGCACCGGCCGCCCGGACAGCCGGCTGCCCGGGATGGTGGGAACGCCCCGGCCGCGCGCCGCGGCGCCCGGCAGATCGGCACCCACCACCGCGGTGAGCCGCCGACCGGCTCGCAGCGAGGCGGCGAAGGCGGGGGCCAGCACCGACTGCACCCCGATCACGCGCACGCCGGGCCGGCGCGCTCGCAGCGCCGCGGCGACCCCGCTGACGAGCCCGCCGCCGCCCACACCGACCAGGACGGTCCCCAGGTCCGGCACCTGGTCGAGCAGCTCGAGACCGATCGTGCCCTGCCCGGCCACCACGGCCAAATCGTCGAAGGGATGCACGAGCAGGCGCCCGCCGCGGGCGGCGAAGTCGGCGGCCGCGGCGAGGGCGGCCTCCACCCCTCCGGGCACCTCCTCGACCCGCGCGCCCCACCGGCGGGTCCGGGCGACCTTGACGGGGTTCGCCCCCGCCGGTACGAAGATCGTCGCCGGGACGCCGAAGGTGGCCGCCGCGAACGCCACCCCCTGGGCGTGGTTCCCGGCGCTGGCCGCGACGACTCCCCGGGCTCGCGCCGCCGGGTCCGCGGTCGCCACCCGGTGGTAGGCGCCACGCAGCTTGAACGAGCCGGTGTGCTGCTCGTGCTCGCACTTGAACCACACGGGTGTGCCGAGCGCGGCCGACAGGCCGGGATCAGGCACGACCCGAGTCCGCCGCGCCACGCCGTCGAGCACCCCGGCCGCCGCCTCGATGGCTTCGACACGCAGATCCGCGTCGACACGCTGATCCGCTTCGGCACACAGGTCCGCCTCGACGCCCGGGTCGGCCTCGACGCCCGGGTCGGCCTCGACATCCGGGTCGGCCTCGCCGGGCCCAGGGTCCCCGCTCCCGGGCGTCGGTTGGTCGTCGTCTGCGGCTGGTGCGGTCATGATGCCTCTCCCGGCGGCTGTGCGGCCACCTCGCCGTGACCGCGGCAACAAAAAAGCCCCCCGCCGAGAGGGCGGAAGGGCTGGCGCGCGGACCCGGAGCTCGGGTGCGCGCCTAAGTAATGGCCATCTCGTGCACGGTCACAGGTTCAGCGTGCTCCGGACTTGCCCGGACGTCAAACCGGCAGGCGCCCGGCGGCGGTCAGGACCGCCGGGCGCCTGCCGCCGACGGGCGTTCGGGCCTACTCCCACTCGATGGTGCCCGGGGGCTTCGAGGTGATGTCGTAGACGACCCGGTTGACCTGTCCCACCTCGTTGACGATCCGGTTGGAGATCCGTTCGAGCAGCCCGTAGGGCAGCCGCGCCCAGTCGGCGGTCATCGCGTCCTCGCTGGTGACCGCGCGCAGCACCACCGGGTGCCCGTACGTGCGCTCGTCGCCCTGCACGCCGACCGACCGCACGTCCGCGAGCAGCACCGCGAAGACCTGCCAGATCTCCCGGTCCAGGCCGGCCCGGCGGATCTCGTCGCGGACCACCTCGTCGGCCGCCCGGACCACGTCGAGCCGCTCGGGGGTGACCTCACCGATGATGCGGACGGCGAGTCCAGGGCCGGGGAACGGCTGGCGCCAGACGATCTCCTCGGGCAGGCCGAGCTCCTCACCGAGGCGGCGCACCTCGTCCTTGAACAGGGTGCGCAACGGCTCGACCAGGCCGAACCGCAGGTCCTCCGGCAGGCCGCCGACGTTGTGGTGCGACTTGATCTTCGCCGCGGTCGGGGAACCGGACTCGATCACGTCGGGGTACAGCGTCCCCTGCACGAGGTGCTCGATCGTCGCACCCTCGGCCTCGGCGCGGGCCTCCAGCTCGCGGGCCGACTCCTCGAAGACCCGGATGAACTCCCGTCCGATGATCTTCCGCTTGTGCTCCGGGTCGGTCACGCCCGCCAGCGCCGCGGCGAACCGGTCGGCCGCCTTCACGTGGACGAGATCGACGCCGGTGGAGGCGACGAAGTCCCGCTCGACCTGCTCGGCCTCACCCGCCCGCAGCAGGCCATGGTCAACGAAAACGCAGGTCAGGGCATCACCGACAGCACGGTGCACGAGCGCCGCGGCGACCGCGGAGTCCACCCCGCCGGACAGCCCGCAGATCAGCCGGCCCGAGCCGACCTGGGCGCGCACCGCCGCCACCGCCTCGTCGACGATGTTCACCATGGTCCAGGTCGGCCGGCAGCCCGCACCCACCAGCAGGAAGTGCCGCAGCACGTCGAGCCCGCGCTCGCTGTGCACCACCTCCGGATGGAACTGGACGCCGTAGAGGCGGCGGGTCGGATCCTCGAAGGCGGCGACGGGGGTCGACGGGGTGGACGCCGTCACCCGGAAGCCGGGCGGGGCCGCGGTCACGGAGTCGCCGTGCGACATCCACACCTGCTGGGCGACCGGCAGGCCGTCGAACAGGACGCCCGGCCCGGTCACCGACAGGCGAGTCGCTCCGTACTCTGCCGTTCCAGTCCGGGCGACCGAGCCGGCCAGCGCCTGGGCCATCACCTGGTGGCCGTAGCAGATGCCGAGAATAGGCAGCCCGGTCTCGAACAACGCAGGGTCGACCCGAGGCGCTCCCGGCGAGTACACCGACTTCGGCCCACCGGAAAGGATCAGTGCGGACGGTCTGCGGGCGAGGATCTCGTCCACGGGCATGTCCCACGGCACGATCTCCGAGTACACATGGCATTCCCGGACCCGTCGGGCGATCAGTTGGGCGTACTGCGCGCCGAAATCGATCACCAACACCGTGTCGTAGCCGGGATGCCCCGGCGCACCGGCGCCCGCGGGCGTGCCGGGCCTGGCCACCGGCGCCGTCGGGGCGCCCCCCGCCGGGCCCACGGCCCCCGGTCTCACATCGTGACCAGCATCGCTGCGCTGCAACTCGCTCACCCCGCAAGCCTACGGACCCTGCGGCACCTGTGGGCCAGGCCTACTCGGGCGACCTTCCGGGCCCGGCCGCCGCCCATCGGCGCCCGTTCACGGGAACCGGCGGCGCATCGCGGCGCCCCCGAAGACCCGTAACGGCGGATGTCGCAGATGCCTGCTTTGCACCTTCAGTGCCACTCACCGGGACAACCGCTACGTCACGATGGGCGTACGTTGTCGGGCTTCGCGACGGTTACGCAGACGGTGACTCCGTGCGCCGTGACCACAACTGGCGTGCGGCCACCAAGGCGCTTACGGTAGGCGCCTTTCGGATGCCGACTTCGTACCGCTATGGTGCCTGGCAAGGGACATCAGGGCCCGATACCGAGCCATCCTGGTACGACGTGTTCCGGGAGGCTGGCGGAGAGGTTGCGAAGGTACGTGCGCAGACAACCGATGGCCAGCAGCACGGGCATCGCCGCAGATCCGGAGCCGACCTCGGCGCCGGGTTTGCCCGTGGACACCGAAGACGGCGGGCAGCGCGACGATCGCCCAGCGGCGCCACCGGACCCCGCGGGGTCCGGTCTGGTGCGCCTTCGTCGCGCCGCCAGCAACCCCACCAACTGGCGGGTCCGCACCAAGCTGATCGCGATTCTGGCCGTGCCGGTCATCGCGATCCTGGTCTACTCCTCCATCGAGGCCAGCACGGTGTTGACCAGCACCCGTGACGTCAACCGGATCTCGGATCTCACCGAGATCGGCCGGTCCGCGTCGACGCTCGCCCATGCCCTGCAGACGGAACGGACGTACAGCACCGGCTTCGTGGCGAGCGGCCCGGTCGGTTCCCGCGACGACGCCGCCGTCCCGCCCCGCCAGGCGGCGGTGAACGATGCCTACCAGGCCTACAAGGCGGTGGCCAACGGACGGCGCGGTTCCTTCGGCGGCGAGGTCCGGCGGGCCCTCGACGACGTCCAGACCCGGATGGACTCGCTGCCCGCGAAGCGGCAGACGATCCAAAGAGTTGTCGACCCGAAAGCCGTCCAGACGGCCTTTCAGCCGATCATCGACTCGCTGATCAACCTGGTCCAGCTCATCCCGCAGGGAAATGACGACCAGCAGCTCGACGACGGCGTCAATACGGCCTACTTCCTCATGTCGGGGACGGAACTCCTCGCGCAGCAGCAGGCCCTCGTCTACGGCCTGCTTCCACGCGGCAGCAACCAGGTCTTCACCGAAGGTGACTATCGCGAGTTCCTGTCGGCCGAGACGCAGCGGTCACGGGAACGCGACGACCTCGAAAACGTCGCCGGGCCAGCCCAGCAGGCCATCTACAACCCGACAATCGACACCGAAAACAATGGCGACATCCGCAACACCCAGAATTACGTCGAGGAGGTCCTGGACGCGCCCATCGGCCAGCCCCTGACCGTCGTCGAGTCGGAGAAGTGGAACCGGGCGACCCAGGAGACCATCGACACCAGCACCGACGCCACGGACAAACTCCTGGGTCTCGTGGACGACCGGGTCGACACCCTGCGCGGCAACATCCAGCACCGGGCCCTGCTGTCCGGTCTGCTCATCGTGCTCATCCTCGCCGCCGCCCTGCTGTCCGCGCTCGTCGTGGCGCGGTCGCTGGTCCGGCCGCTGCTTGCGCTGCGGACCGCGGCGCTCGACATCGCCGACCGCCGGCTGCCGGAGGCCGTCCGCCGCCTGCGTGACTCCACCGACCAGGACATCGACGACTCGATCGAACCGGTCGGTATCAACACCGACGAGGAGGTCGGTGAAGTTGCCCGGGCCTTCGACGAGGTCCACCGTGAGGCGATCCGGCTGGCCTCCGAGCAGGCGTCGCTGCGAAACAACGTCAACGCGATGTTCGTGAACCTCTCCCGCCGCAGCCAGGGGCTGGTCGAGCGCCAGCTCCGCCTGATCGACGACCTGGAGAACCGCGAGCAGGACCCCGACCAGCTCTCCAACCTCTTCAAGCTGGACCACCTCGCCACCCGAATGCGGCGGAACAACGAGAGCCTGCTGGTCCTCGCCGGCACGGACACCGCCCGCCGCTGGACGCACCCCGTGCCGCTCAACGAGGTGGTCCTGGCCGCCATCTCCGAGGTGGAGCAGTACACCCGGGTGAAGCAGACCTCGGCCGCGCCGGTGTCCATCGCCGGCAACGGTGTCAGCGACGTCGTCCACCTCGTCGCCGAGCTGCTGGAGAACGCCACCTCGTACTCGCCGCCGGTCACCGAGGTGCTCGTGACCAGCCATTCCCTCGGCCCCGGCGCCGGCGCGATGATCGAGATCGAGGACCAGGGCATCGGCATGCCGGCCAAGGAGCTCGAGCGGGTCAACGAGCGGCTGGCCAATCCCCCGGTCGTTGACGTGTCGGTGTCGCGCACGATGGGACTGTTCGCCGTCGGCCGGCTGGCCGGCCGGCACGGCATCCGCGTCCAGCTGCGGGAGTCGGCGTCGGGCGGTATCACCGCCGTCGTCCGGCTGCCCGCGAAGCTGGTCACCGGCGACAGCGCCGCCGGCGCCCTGCCCGGCCGTCCCCCGGCCCTGAACCGGCCCGCGACCGCCCCGGCGATCGGCGGCGGACGGCCCGCGGAACGCACCGAGCGGCCGAGTAACGGCGTGGCGCCCGACCGCGCGAACGGGGCCCCGACCCCGGCGGGTACCGGCGCGAGCAACGGGGTGAGCAACGGGCACCGGCCCGAGTCGGAGCCCGCGACGCGGGAGAACATCTTCGACGACTCCAGTGGTCCGCGGCGCTTCCCCAACACCGGTCCGTTTCCGCTGACCGGCCCGCTGGCCGCGCAGCTCGGCTCCGACCGGACCGGCCCGATGCCCACCGCGGACCGGCGCGACTTCGGTCTGGAGGAGTTCTCCCCCGGCCTGGACGGCCGCAACGACCGGGACAGCGAGACCGGCGGCACGGCGTCCACCCCGTCGACCGCGCCACGTGAGGGCGACGGGGGCACCGCACGACGGGCCGCGCAGTTCCCGAGCACCGGCCCGCAGGACCGGGCGCCCGACGGCCCCGCCGACGACGACCGCGGCCCGCGGGACTTCGACAGCCAGGAGATCGACCTCGACGTCCGGCCCGGCCACGACAGCGGGCCACGGGGCCGCACGGGCACGCCACCCGGCGGTGCCGCCGGCGGCACCGCTCCCCGCGGCGCGTCACCCGGCGGGGTCACCCCCGACACCGAGGCCATCGACCGGCGCGGGCCGGCCGCCCGCCGCGAGCAGCCCGCACCGGACGTCACGAGCCCCGTGTCGTTCGGGGACAACCGTTGGCCGACCCGCCCCCGGCCCACGGACGCCGAGCCCGCCACGGGCGAGCAGCCCGAGGCGACGCCGAAGCTGCCCGTGCGGGAGCGCCCGAACCTCCGGGACCGCGCCGACCACGAGGCACCCAGGCATCCGGTCGAGCCGGTCGCCCCGCGGCCGGGCGACGTGTTCGCCCGCGCGGACGACCGGCCCGAACCACAGGCGCGGCCACGCCCCGAGCCCGCCACCGGATCGCCGTCACCGGCCGGCCCGCCGTCACCGGCCGGCCTGCGGCCGCCGATCCGCCCGCAGGCGCCGACCGGTCCCCAGTCACGGACCGGTCCCCAGTCGCAGGCGGGGCCTCAGCCGCAGGCACGGACCCTCCCGCAGGCCGGACCGCAGACACCGACCGTTCCCGGTCGGGTCGCGGAGCCGGCGCCCGCCGAGATCACCGGCGAGCAGGCCACGGCCGAGTCGGAGACCGACGACGTCGAGACCTCGCCGATCTTCGACTCGGTGTCCGCGTGGTTCCAGCGCCGGACACCGGGCGACGCGGCATCGGCCCAGCGCCAGGCCTCCGCGGCTGCCGCGCGTGCGGCCGGCGAGCCGGCGGCCGCGGTCCCGGCCCGGCCGGTCGGGCGTCCCGGCATCGGCGGGGCCTTCGGGCAGCGCGGTCCGGCCCGTCCGGCGGCCGAGCCCGCCACACCCGCCCGCCCGGCGGCGGCCGAGCCGGCCGCGCCGGCGCCGGTGGCCGCCTTCGCCGCGCCGCACCAGTCCCCGGCCCCCGGCGGCCCGGTGCGGCCGGGGGCCGGGCAACCGGGCACCAGGCCACAGCCCACGGCGGCGCAGTCCCACCAGCCACCGGCACCGAACCAGTCCGTGCCACCGCTTCAGGCTGCACCACCGCTTCAGACGGCACCACAGCACCAGACGGCACCACAGCACCAAACGGCACAGCCGCCGGACCGGGGAGGCTGGAGCTCTCCCGGGGACGCCGGCTGGCAGGCAGCCGAGTCGTTGCGCCAGCCGAGCAGCGGTGGCGTGACGCGATCGGGCCTGCCGGTGCGAGTTCCCATGACCCATCTCGTGCCCGGCAGCGCCGAACCCGCGCCAAGCCGGCGTCCCGCCGAAACCTCGACCAGGTCTCCCGAGGCCGTCGGTGGCCGGCTTGCCAGCTTCTACCAGGGCGTGCGGCAGGGACGTGATGTCGGAGTCGACACCACGAGGAATCCCCGACGTGACGCGCAGGAGGAACGGTGACACCCGTGAGTTCTGAGGCTCAGAACCTCAACTGGTTGATCAACAATTTTGTCGATCGAGTCCCGGGTGTCGCCCACACCGTGGTGGTGTCCGCGGACGGGCTGCTGCTGGCCGTCTCCGACGGCTTTCCCCGCGACCGGGCCGACCAGCTCGCCGCGGTGGCCTCCGGGCTGGTGAGCCTGACCCAGGGGGCGGCACGCGTGTTCGAGGCGGGCGCCGTGACGCAGAGCGTCGTCGAGATGGAACACGGCTTCCTGTTCATCATGTCGATCAGCGACGGGGCGAGCATGGCGGTGCTGGCGGCGCCGTCGTGCGACATCGGCCTGGTCGGCTACGAGATGGCACTGCTGGTCAGCCGGGCGAAGGATGTTCTCACCCCGGCGCTGCGGGCCGAGCTGCAGGGAACGCTTCCGCGGTGAACGAGCGGCAGCACAGGGAGTCAGGGTGAGTATCGATCCCGAGAACGCGCCCGGTCCGGTCGTCCGTCCCTACGCGATGACCGGCGGGCGTACTCGGTCACGCTACGAGCTCGCCATCGAGGCGCTCGTCTTCACGACGCCGCTCGGCGAGGAACGGGCCATCGGCCTCAACCTCGAGCAACAGACCATCGCCGCCATGTGCCGGCAGGTGCGATCCATCGCGGAGATCGCCGCCGGGCTCCGGGTGCCTCTGGGAGTCGCCCGTGTGCTGGTCGGCGACATGGCGGACGAAGGCTTCGTCCGCGTCCACCAGCAGCCTGACCGCGACGAGGCACCGGATCTCGCGTTGCTCGAAAGGGTTCTCAGTGGCCTTCGAAAGCTCTGACAACAGACGGGTCAACTCCTCCGTCGCCACGACTTCGGTGAAGATCGTGGTGGCGGGAGGATTCGGCGCCGGGAAGACCACCTTTGTGGGCTCGGTGTCCGAAATCGTCCCGCTGCGTACCGAGGCCGTCATGACCGAGGCGGGAGCCCACGTCGACGACCTCACCCACCTGTCCGACAAGACCACGACCACGGTCGCGATGGACTTCGGCCGCGTCTCCCTCGACGAGGACCTGATCCTGTACCTGTTCGGGACGCCCGGGCAGTACCGCTTCTGGTTCATGTGGGACGACATCGTCCGGGGCGCCATCGGCGCGATCGTCCTGGCCGACACCCGCCGGCTGGCCGACTGCTTCGCCGCCGTCGACTACTTCGAACAAGCGTCAGCTGCCGTTCGTCATCGGCGTCAACTGCTTCGACGGCATCCTGCGGCACTCCATCGAGGATGTCCGCGAGGCACTGCAGATCAGCCCGACCGTGCCGATCATCACCTGCGACGCCCGCAACCGGGACTCGACCAAGAGCGCGCTGATCGCCGTGGTCGAGCACACGATGTCGCGGGCGGCCGCTCGCGCCTGACCCGCTGCAACCCTGCACCGCTGCACACCTGCACACCTGCACTGCCGCGAACCTGAGCTGCCGCAGTCCGGACCCACCAGACAACGCGAGGGGCCCCGGGACACGTGTCCCGGGGCCCCTCGCGTGTGTGCGTCGGCGGTCCGCCGCTCAGACCGGCGGCGGGAGCGGGCGCAACTGCGTGTCCACCCCGACCTTGCTGTTGCCGCTGTTGTTCACGACCTTGAGCGCGAAGTCGTTGTCGACCTGGTCCCACTGCCCGCCGACCAGCGCGGTTCGGGCCACGTTCTTCGGCACGTTCGACTGGGATCCGAACGCCACCGGGCCGACGATCGTCTGGGCGTCGACCTCCTTGACGGCCGCGGCGATCGCCTCCCGGTCCAGCGAGGCGGCGCCGCCGAGCGCCTTCACGGCCACCTCGAACAGTGCGTAGGAGAAGCCCAGCGACTGCGTCCAGCCGCGGCCGCGGGCGCTGGCGAAGTCACTGGCCAGGTCCTGGGAGGTCTTGTTGTTCAGCGAGCTGCGGTAGGGGTGTGCGGGCGACCAGGCGACCTCGGTGGTCAGCCCGTCGCCGTTGGACCCGAGCGCCCGGACGTCCTCCTGGAAGTTCAGCGCCTTCGACACGGTCAGCGCCTTCGGGGTGAAGTCCGCGGTTCGGGTCTGGCGCCGGAAGGTGGCGAAGTCCGCTGCCTGGGCGATGCCGACGACCGCCTGGACGCCGGCGGCCTTGAAGGCGCTCAGGTAGGAGTCGAACGACGGCGCTCCCACCTGGTAGCCCGAGGTCGCCGGCGAGGTGAGCTGAAAATCAAAGTTGCGGATGGTGGGAATTCCGAAGTCGGGGTTGGCGAATGCCTGGCCGTCATCGTCCGCGGGATACATCAACCCCACCTTGGTGATCCCGAGCTGGCGCCACATCGCCACATAGGTGGCGACGACGTCCTCCATCCCCCAGTAAAAGTGGTAGGTCCAGTGGAAGGGCATGTCGACGTTACCGCCGCGCCCGTTCCACCAGGACTGCCAGGGGGCGCTCGTCGAGATACACGGAACCTGGTTGATCTCACACTGATCGGCGACCGGAATGGCCGTGTCCGAGGTTCCGCCGACCAGGACGATGTCGACCTTGTCCTTGAAGATCAGGTCGGTCGCGGCGATCCCGGCCCGGTGCCGGTCGGACTCCGCGTCGCGGACGAAGATCTCCACCGGGTAGCTGCGACCGCCCACCTTGACCCCGTCGGCGAGCAGTGACCGCATCGTCTGGACGACGTACGAATCGACCACGCTGTAGGAGCTGAGCGTCCCGGTACGGGAGGTCACGTACCCGAGACGCACCTTGCGCGGACCATCGGAGGACGACGACCCGCCGCAGGCGGCGAGCAACCCGGCGGCCGGCGCGGCCACCGCGGCGGTCCCGGCCCAGCGGAGCAGACTGCGCCGGTCGACGGCCGGTCGACCGGTCCCGACAGCCGCCGGGACACCGCCGCCCACCCCGCCGGCCACATCCTTCTCGTTGCCGGCGGCGGAACGCCGCCAGCCACCCATACCACGGTCAGACCTGAGCATGGCACCTGATCCTGCCGCACCGCCGTCTAAACCCGACAACCGGGGTCGCCCGCCGACCGGCCGGCATCGCCGACCCACCGGTTAGAACAGACATTTCGCCGTTCCCGCTTACAGTCAGCATAGGGACGGATGTTCTCAGTTCACTCCGCAGATTCGATGCGGCGCAGTCCCGTTGGCCTTGAGATCCAGGGTGCCCTGCGCCTTCCCGCGGATTCCGTCCCCCGGCTTGGCGATGTGCACCGCCGCGAGGTCCTTCAGCGGACCGCTGGTGAACCTCACGTCGCCGATCACATTCCCGCCGTCGTTGCCGGCCACGGGGGTGATCGTGTACTGGCCGCCCACGCCGTTCCAGGTGTAGTCGCCCGCCGTGCGTTGGACCACCAGCACCCCCACCACCTCGTGGGACAGGCTGATCGGATCGGTGACGGTGACCAGGCGGCACTGCCAGCTGCCGTCGATCATCGCCTTGCCGGTGAGGGCGTCCGGGTTGGTCGTCGCCGGGGTGGCCGAGGCGTCGGCCGACGGGCTCGCGGTGATCGGCCCGCCGCCCTCGTTGCCGCCACCGCGCAGCAGGACATAGCCGCCGACCGCCAGCAGCGCCACGACCAGCGCGACCGCCAGCGGGCCGATCCAGCCCTGCCGGAGCCAGGCCAGCCGGTCCTCGAGCGGCGGCTCGTCGTCGGGCGTCGCGTCCCGGCGGTCGGTCGGTTCCAGCAGTCCCGAGGACGTCGCCGCGCGCGCGGACCGCCGCTGCGGGCTCGCAGGGCCGCCACCCCCATGGCCCCCACCCCCATGGCCGCCACCGCCATGGCCGCCACCGCCATGGCCGCCGGTGGTGTCCGCTCGCCGACCCGTGGCGCGGCGCGCCCCCGGCCCGGTCGCGCCGCTGCGGGCTGCCCGGTCGGCTGTGCGCCGCCGCCGCTCGCCGGTGTCGGAACGGCCTTCCACCCGACCGCCGGCAGTGGGCCGTCCCGCGGACGGGGCGGAGACCGGCTGCAGGCTGTCGGTGTCAGTCACCGGATTCGGCGTGCGGCGACGATCGGCGGGAACGCTGCGACCGCTCGGCTTGCGCACCGTCCGGGACGGCTGCCAACCGCTGTCGTCGTCCCCCGCCGAGTTCGCGGCGCCGCCCCGTCCCCGGCCCGATGCTCGCCGGGTGACCAGGGAGGTCATCTCGGCCGGCGTCTCCGGCCGGCGCCCGGTGGGGCCGGCCGCGCCGGGGCTCCGACCGCCCGCCTCGCCGGGCTGCCCGGGCCTGCCCTCGGGCTGCCCACCGGTAGCCGGTGCATCCGGCCGGTACAGCGGCCGGGCTGTCGTCATCGTCTCCTCGACCCGCCGCGGAGGCGGGCCACCGGCTCGCATGCCGACCGGGGCCGCGTCCGGCGCGACCGAGGCGGAACCGGCTCGGTCGACGCCTGTCGCTGCTCCCTCCCGAGCAGGGGACAGGTGGCGCTCCCCCGCCGGCGAGGCGGCGGGCGCACGCCAGCCGGTGCCGGCTCCCCCGATTCCAGGCGCTCCGACTCCAGACTCACCGATTCCAGGCCCGGCGGGTCCGGGCGCTCCAGCCTCCGGCACTCCAGCCCCGGCCATCCCGACCCCGGACCCACGGCGACGCCGTCCCACCGGCAACGGCCCCGACAGGGGATCTTCCCGGTCGGCGAGCGAGCCGGGGACGCCGGGCGGCGGCAGCGGGCGGACGAAACTGCCGGTGTCGGTCAACGGGTTGCGCCAGGCCGAGGCGCCGGGCGCACCCTGCGACGCATCCCGGGGGCGTTCTGGTCGAGCGAGGGGCGCCGCGGTGGGGCCGGAGCGCCCGCGATCGACCGCAGGCCCCGGCTCGATCCCAGCGGCCGGTCCCGACAGGCTCGCCGACGCCGCGCCGGCGCCGAGAAGCGGGCCGGCGCCCGCGCGGTCGTACACACCTCCTGCCGGGGGCGCCGCCGCCCCGGCTGCGAACGCCTCGCCGGCGGCCGCGGCCTGGCCGCGCGCGGCGAGGTCCCCGGGTCGGCCCGCAGCTCCAGCTCCGGACTCCCGCGACGGGTAGGCACCCACCCCACCGAAGCCGCGCGGCGGCACCGACGGGTAGTCGGGAGCCTGCCCGCCCGTCCCCCAGCCTGCCTGGGCCGGGTCGGCTGCGGGTGACGCCGGCGGCCGCAGCCGCGGCGAGCTGTGGCCGTTCCACGGATCCGTCTGCCGAGGGGCCTCCCGCCCACTGCCCGCGGTGGCGGGCAGGTCGGCCCCGCCCTGGGGTCCGTAGCCGCCGGGGCCGGTCCAACCCGGGCCGCGACCGCCGGGCATCGCCGGCCGAGCCGGATGCGGGCTGGCGTCGGTCACGCCGAAGCCGTCCGGTCCCACGCGCTGTTGCGTCCCGGGCTCCGGCTGGCGGGCCCCCCCGAACGGCGAACCGGTCGCCCGGCCGGCCGTTCCCGGCGGTGCGGCTGCAGACGCGGCTCCGGCCACGGGCATGCCGTTGGTACCGGGCATGCCGTTGCTGCCGGGCATGCCGTTGGTACCGGGCATGCCGTTCGTGCCGGGCATGGCGGGGGCCGCGGAGAAGCCCGCGGACGCCGGCGGGCCGGCGGGCGCGGACGGCGGGTACGCGGCCTGCCGTGGCGCCGCGACCGGGTAGGCCGCCGGGGGCTGAGACGACAACGGGGTCGGACCCGTACGGGGACCGGTGGCGGGGACCGGACGGGCGGAGATGGGGAAACCGCCGGTGAACGGGTCGGTGTAACCGCCGGCGGACCGGTCCGCCGCGGGCGCGCCGTGCTGGGGCGAGTCACCGACGCGCACCGCGTCCGCGGACGAACCACCCCACGCCCGCTGGTCACCGGGCCCGGTCCGGCCACCTGCCACCGGCGATCCGATCCGGTCGACGCCCGGCTCCCGACGGGCGGACGGGCCGGCGCCGGCGGATGCGGGCGGTACCGGGGGTGACATCGACGGCAGGTTCGCCATCGGCCGGAAACCGCCCGGCGCGACGGCGTCGACCGGAGGCGCCACGGAGATCGACGAGGACCCGCCTCCGGGTCGCGGCGCCGGACCGTCCCAGGTGCTGGTGACGTCGAAGGGATCGGTGCGGCGCGGCGGCCCGCCGGGCGGCGCCACGGCGGAGTCCTGCGGCCGGACCGCCCGCGGCCCGGAGTTCACCGGCCCCGCGTTCGGCGGCCCCGCGTTCGGCGGCTCGGCGGACTGCGGTGGCCAGGGGGTCGGGGCGAAGGAGACCTGGGACGGCGCGGCGGAGGGGCGGGACTCGGGCTCGCCGACCCGCTCGACGGCGAAGAAGTCGTCGTCGCGGCGGGGCGGAGCCGGCCGGGCCGGGCCGTTCACATCGGCATCGTGGGTCGTCACCGAACTGCCCCCCGCCTCGGCACGCGGGTGGACGGAACGGCAGACGCAGGGCCCTCGGGCCCCGGGCTACGGTGCATGGTCATCGGGCGGCATCTCCTGCCCCCCAGATCAGCACGATGTGGGCAGCCATCGTGTGGACGTGCATTGTCTGAACCATCTCGTCGCAACCCGCACCCAGCCAGATCAGTCGGTCGGGAGCAGCGCCGCTCGGAGGCATGCGATCCCGGTCTGCGGCCCCGCGCACCGCCTGGCCGTGATCGTGTGGCTATGCGTGATGGACGTCCTACCGTACGGCCGGCAAAAAAGCAATAGCTCGCTGGCGGGTCGCCCATAAGCCCGGAAGGATATGGGGTCTTAGCTCCGACTGACCATGGTACACGGGAGGGAGTCATCGCTTGTCACGACAGGCGGCGTACATCTCGCGCACGATGCGCCGCGACGACTCCGACTGGACGCTGGCGTTGAACCGCTTGTACTCCTCCTCCGTGTAGGTGGCCTCCAGCTTGTCCAGAGTGCAGGTGCAGTACCCCTCGTTGCCGTTGCTGACGTCCAGGCAGGAGCTCAGATACGCCTCGCGGACGGCCTTGCTGTAATGGCCCTTGCCGGCTGCCGCGGCACCCACGGCCGACCCACCGTCCGAGCCGCCCCCGCCGAAAGCGAGGAATCCCGCGACCCCAAGGCCCACGCAGACCAGCACGACGATGGCCGCGATCAGCAGCGGGGGACGATCGCGGGCCTGCCGGAGGAACCCGCCGACGCGTTCGCCCAGCCCCCCGGCGGCGGCCGGGCGGGCGACCGCCGACGCCGGCCTGCGCGGTCCCGACGGTGCCCAACCGGACTCGGGTTCGCCATCGAACTTCGTGCCGCGGCCAGGCTCCGTGCCGCCGAAGGGATTCCCGCCACCGAAAGCGTCGGTGCCGGAGTCACCCTCGTCGTCGAGGTCATCGTCCCAGTCCGCCACACCGGCCGCCCGCGCCGGCGGGGCCCCCGTACCCGTCGGCGCACCGACCCGCCGAAACTCGCCGGTCGCATCGCCGTCGTGCCAGCCCCCGGGGGTGCCGGCGGGGCCGGGGCCCGTGGTGCCGGCGGAAGTCATCCCGGTGGCAGCGGTCGGCGCGGTCACGTGCGGCGGGCCGCTCGGCCCGGCTGCGTCGGCGTCCGGCGGGGCGTCCGGCGAAGCCCACCGCCCGAACTGCCCGGTGCCGCCGTAGGACGCCAGTTCCCCCGTGGTCATGCCAGAGCCAGGGGCCGAGCCGGAGCCGGCGGCCGGGCCGGAGCCGGCGGCCGGGCCGGAGCCGGCGGCCGGGCCGCCAAGGTCACCGGCCGAGCCCGGTCCGCCCGCCGAGCGCACGCCGCCGGTCAGGCCGGCGGCGCCGAACAGGCCGCGAACACCCGGCGGGTTCGCACCGGCCGGCGGTTCGCCCGCGGCCGAGCTTCCGGGACGCGGCGATCCAGGACGGACCTCGTGGCGCACCACGGCGGGCGATCCGAGCCCCGCACCGCGCGCCGGGGCGGCGGCGCCCCGCCCACCGTCCGGCGTGCCACCCGGGCCGGACCCGAAGACCGACCCCGGGTAGGCCGGGGAGCCCGCAGCGGTGGCGTCGGCCAGGCCGCCCGGGCGCGCATCGCCGCCATCACGCGACCCGGCGTCGACGGTGCCGGCCGGCTGCGCCCGCGCCGGGTCGCCGCTGGAGCCTGCCGGCGGCACAGCGGAGGACGGCTGCCACGTCTGGGCGGCTTCGTCCCAGAGGTAGGCGCCGTCATCGCTGACCCAGCGGCCGTGCTCGTCGAGGCGCATCTGTCGTCCTTCGTGCCGGAGACGGACGCTCCCAGGGTGCCATGTCCACCAGGGGTCCGGATCGGCCGGGTACCGCCGCCACCGTCGGGGCGTGGACTGTTCCGCCGGAGTCGGGTATCGGCCCGCCGCGCGGCCGATCGCCCGCAGGGATACCCGCGGCCGGCTCGGGCGCCGACGGCCCCCGGGCCGGTCAGGAGCCGGCGGTCACCATGATCTCGGCCTTCTGGAACTCCTTGAGGGTCGCGTACCCGGTCGTCGCCATGGCGGTCCGCAGACCGCCGGCGAGGTTGAGCAGGCCCGTTCCGGTGGCCGCGCCGGGCCCTGTGACGATCTGCGCCAGGGTGCCCGTCGGGGGGGCCGGCGCCCACCGTCCACGCGGCAGGTCGGAGTGCAGCACGTCCATCGGCCACATCCCGCCCTGGCCCGGCGCGTCCTCTGCCGCCGCCAGCGCCGCGTCCACCATGACCGCGTCGGCGCCACAGGCGATCGCCTTTGCGAGGTCACCGCCGGTCTGCAGGTCGCCGTGCGCGACGACGTGGACGTAGCGGCCACCCGACTCGTCGAGGTAGCGCATCCGGGCTCCGGCGGCGTCCGCGATGGCGGTGGCGAGCGGGACCCCCACCCCGAGCACGTCATGGGTCCGGTCGCCCAGGCCCGAACCGACGCCGACGATGACCCCGGCGGCGCCGGTCCGCATCAGGTGCAGCGCGGTCGAGAACGACGCGCACCCCCCGACCAGCACGGGAACGTCCAGCTCGCCGATGAACCGCTTGAGGTTGAGGGGCTCGCTGCGCCGGGACTGGTGTTCGGCGGAGACCGCGGTGCCGTGGATGACCAGCAGGTCGACACCGGCCGCCAGCACGTGCTGGCTCAGCGCGCGGACCTTCTGCGGGCGCAGCGCCGCGGCGACGACCACCCCGGCGTCGCGCAGCTCGCCGAGACGGCGAGCGATGAGCTCCGGCAGCACCGGCGACTCGTACAGCGCGCGCAGCCGTTCGGTCGCCGCCTGCTGTCCCTCCTTGGCGCCGATCTCGGTGAGCTCGCCGATGTGGTCCTCGGGCTGCTCGTACCGGGTCCACAGCCCCTCGACGTGCAGGACGCCGAGCCCGCCGAGCCGGCCGAGCGCGATCGCCGACGCCGGCGAGGTGACGGCGTCGGCGGCGGCCGCCACCAGCGGCAGGTCGAAGCGGTAGGCGTCGATCTCCCAGGCCAGCGAGACGTCCTGCGGATCGCGGGTCCGACGCGACGGGACGATGCCGACGGCGTCGAGACCGTACGCGACCCGCGCGTTCTTGCCGATACCGATCTCGACCTCTGCCACTGCTGGCGCCTCCTGGTTGGGTCGGCGGGCTCACGCCGGCCGGACACTGACGTACCTGCTCTGGTCGCCCGCGCGCCGACGCCCCCGTCACGGGCACCTGATCGCCGGTGTCGGGACGGGGCCGGGGGGTGACGAGGGGCGCAACCGCGGCGGCGGCCTCAGCGCGAGGAGTTGTAGTTCGGCGCCTCGACGGTCATCTGGATGTCGTGCGGGTGGCTCTCGGTCAGGCCCGCGGAAGTGATCCGGATCAGCTGCGCATCATCCTGCAGCCGCCGGATGGTCGGCGAGCCGGTGTACCCCATCGCGGCCCGCAGCCCGCCGACGAGCTGGTGCGCCACGGCCGCGAGCGGGCCACGGTAGGGCACCTGCCCCTCGACGCCCTCCGGGACGAGCTTGTCGTCGGAGAGCGCGTCGTCCTGGAAGTAGCGGTCCTTCGAGTAGGACCGGGCCCCGCCCCGGCTGCGCATCGCCGCGAGCGACCCCATGCCGCGGTAGGCCTTGTACTGCTTGCCGTTGATGAAGATCAGCTCGCCCGGGCTCTCGTCGACGCCGGCGAGCAGGCTGCCCAGCATGACGGTGTCCGCCCCGACCGCGATGGCCTTCGCGATGTCGCCGGAGTACTGCAGGCCGCCGTCCCCGATCACCGGCACCCCGTGTTCCCGGGCGACCCGGGACGCCTCGTAGATCGCCGTCACCTGCGGGACGCCGACCCCGGAGACCACCCGGGTGGTGCAGATCGAGCCGGGACCCACGCCGACCTTGATCGCGTCCGCGCCCGCGGCGATGAGGGCCGCGGCGCCCGCGCCAGTCGCGACGTTGCCGCCGATGACGTCCAGGGGCCGACCGTCGACCCCGGTCGGGATGTCGGTCTTGATGCGGCGGACCATGTCCGGCACGGCCCGCTGGTGGCCGTGGGCGGTGTCCACGATGAGGAAGTCGACGCCCGCCGCGACGAGGACCTGCGCCCGCTTGTAGGCGTCCTCGCCCACCCCGATCGCGGCACCGACCATCAGCCGGCCGTCGGCGTCCTTGGTGGCATGCGGGTACTGCTCACGCTTGGTGAAGTCCTTGACCGTGATCAACCCGCACAGCCGACCCTGATCGTCGACGATCGGCAACTTCTCGATCTTGTGCCGGCGCAGCAGCTCCAGTGCGTCCTCGGGCGACACGCCGACCGGCGCGGTGATCAGCGGCATTCGCGTCATGACGTCCTGCACCCGGCGGGAGTAGTCCCGCTCGAAGCGGATGTCGCGGTTGGTCACGATCCCGACCAGCCGGCCGTCCGGCTCGGTGACCGGAACACCCGAGATGCGGTAACGCGCCATGAGCACGTTCGCGTCCTCGAGGGTGGCCTCCGGCCCGCAGGTCACCGGCGCGGTGATCATCCCGGACTCGGACCGCTTCACCATGTCGACCTGCTGCGCCTGGTCCTCGATCGAGAGGTTGCGGTGCAGCACCCCGACGCCGCCCTGGCGCGCCATCGCGATCGCCATCCGCGCCTCGGTCACCGTGTCCATGGCGGAGGACACCAGGGGCACGGCGAGGGAGATGGACCTCGACAACCGGGTCGTGGTGTCGGCCTCGGCGGGCACGAGATCGGAGGCCGCCGGCAGCAGCAGGACGTCGTCGAAGGTCAGGCCCAGCATTGCCAGCTTTGGCGGCACCGGTGCGTCGGCTCCCAACAGGTCCACCTGGGAGTCGACGGAGCCACCCGCCGACGCCGCGCGAGCCGACGTGCGGGGAGCCGACGGGGAGTGATCGGTGGCGACGGGAGCGTTCATGGCACCTTCCGTTCCGCGATGACCGGTGCCGCGGCGCTGACCGGTACCGCGGCGCTGGGAACCCGCCCGGCGGCCACGGCCCCGCCGGATGCCTGGTGGGCGGCCGGCCCGGCCGCCCACCAGGCGGAACGGGTCATCAACCCGTCACCGGCGAGCCGGTCGCCAGGCGGCGGCATGTACCCCATCGTAGAGGTCGGTGGCGCTTGTGGGCGGTCGCGGCGTGACGGAGATCGCGGCAGGTCCGCCGCGGGCGGCTCATCCGGGGTCCGACCAGCGCCACGCGGGTCGCGCAACAGCAGACGGACCTACACGGACCTGTCCACAAGCACTGCACAACGGTGCCGAGACTCCTGATCGGGACCACTTAGCAGTCCGGGCAAGCGTAGCGTGGTCGACGTGAGCGACGAGCCTGTCGACCCCTTCGCGGGTGACCCCGAGGATCCGGCCGCCGAGCTCGCGCGCCTCGACTCCGTCGACGACCTCGACCTGCTCGAACCGCTGTCCTTGCACGAGCGGGAGGAGGTCCTCGCCGAGCTGGGAGACCTCGACGTCTTCCGCACGCTGCTCGAGCCGCGCGGCTACCGCGGCCTCGTCGTCGACTGCGAGGGCTGCGCCGAGCCCCACTACTTCGACTGGGAGCTGCTGGCTGGCAATCTGCGCAACCTCCTCAACGAGGGGCGGACGCGCGTCCACGAGCCGGCCTTCTCTCCCGACCCGTCGTGCTACGTGAGCTGGGAATATGCCCGCGGCTTCGCCGACGGCGTGTACGAGGCCTCAGCCGCCTCGGAGGCCGACTCCCGCTGAGCCCGGGCACGTCCCCGGCCTGGCGGGAGCCCCCGCGGGTGGAGGCGGGAGCCACCGCGGGCAGGTCCAGTAGCGCCTGTGCGCCGGACCTCCCCCTCCGGCCGCCTGGGCGCACCCGCGCCGCCGTGACCACCTTCGCGTTCTCGCCGCGGGACCGTCGCCGCGCATGTGGTCGGCGGCGTGCACCCGGCCGATCACCGGGTTCGCCGGCGCCACACCACGCCCCCTCCGGCCCACCATCGCGGGCTCCCGAGCCCTGTTCTCGGCGATCCCGACGGCCGGCTTCGACTCCGGCCGGCGTCCCGGCGCCGCCCGCGCGCCTCCCGCCGACCCGCCGCCATTACGACTTTCGGGCCAGCCCGGACTGTCCGTTCCCGGACAGTCCGCGGGCAGCCCGGCGCCACCTGTCGCCCGCTGGCATGTCCCTGCCAGCCGACGGTCGACCCAGGGCGTTCCCCGGCCGTCCGACGTCGGCTCTCCATCGGTCGCTTGTACCGGTTAATCCGTTTTGTTTATTTCTTCCGTTTCGCACGATTAGTCCGGCGCCGGTGGCCCCGCCGGGGATATGCCGGGCCGCGGAGGCCGCCCAGGCGGCCCCGAGTTGCAGCCTTCGCCGGTGACGTTCCGGCCGGGCCGTGTGACCAGGCGATCGCCGGGGTAGGCGAACCACCGTCCACGAAGTTGTCCGCCGGACCCACGGACCGGACGTCCCTCCCGATTCCGGATCCGTCCGGGCGGCCGGTGGCACCGGACGGGAGGCCTCGCCCGGTCACGCGACCATCGGACGACCCGTGGATCCGCGCCGCGTCCCGGCGGGGGCTGTGCCGGCGCGGCACACCGGACCTGACGACAGGCGACGCGGGGTCGCCCGGGTGAATTTTTTCAAGATCACCGAAAGGGTGACCGTACTACGGTGAGCCCGCGGCGCTTGCCGCTCAGGTCGAAAGGGGGGCTCAGGCCGATGACCGACGTCCGACGACTTCCCGGCCCCGGCGCGGAGAAGTGGGAGTGGCAACTGCATGGCGCGTGCCGCGGGGAGAGCACCGAGCTGTTCTTCCACCCGGAGGGCGAACGCGGACCGGCCCGGGCCGCCCGCGAGGCCGCGGCCAAGGCGATCTGCGCCCGGTGCCCGGTCATCCGCGCCTGCGGGGAGTACGCACTGACCGCCCGGGAGCCCTACGGCGTCTGGGGAGGGCTCAGCGAATCGGAACGGGAGGCGATCCTCACCGGCCGCTCGCGGCGGGGGGTGGCTCGCCGCGTCCCCGCGCGGCCGGGGCTCGCGCCGGCCTGCTGACCGGCCCCGCGGCAGGTGACGACTTGGCCGGACATCCGATCCCGACCATGACGATCACCCGCGACGGGTGAGCGGGCCCACCGGCCGGTCTCGCCCAGTCGTTCGGGTGGCGCCCGCCGGCCGGCCGCCCTTCGTCGAGCGGCCGGCCGCCGGATGAACACCCGGAAACGGCGACGGCCCGCTCGGACCCCTGATCGGGGACCGAGCGGGCCGTTTCGCTGCCGCGGGCGGGGCGCCGGCCGGAGTCACCCGGCCGGGCCTCGCGGGACGGCTTCCGATCAGAAACCGGGGCCCTGCGGGTGGCTGTGCCCGTGGCTGTGGCCGTGACCGTGGGAGTGCCCATGGTCGCCGTCGGACACCGCCGGCTTCTCGACGACGAGGCTCTCCGTGGTGATGAGCAACGCCGCGATCGAGGCGGCGTTCGCCACCGCCGAACGGGTGACCTTGACCGGGTCGATGACTCCGGCCGCGATCAGGTCGGTGTACTCCCCGGTCGCGGCGTTGTAGCCGTGACCCGGTGCGAGGTCCTTGACCCTGGCGACGATGACCGCGCCCTCCAGACCCGCGTTGCGCGCGATCCAGTTCAGCGGGGCGTCGAGGGCCGTACGCACGATCCGGACACCGGCGAGCTCGTCCCCGGTGCGGCCGAGGCCGTCGTCGAGGACGGAGGTGACGTGCGCCAGGGCCGCGCCGCCGCCGGCGACGATGCCCTCCTCGATCGCCGCGCGGGTCGCCGAGACGGCGTCCTCGAGGCGGTGCTTCTTCTCCTTGAGCTCCACCTCGGTGGCGGCACCCACGCGGATGACCGCGACCCCGCCGGCGAGCTTGGCGAGCCGCTCCTGGAGCTTCTCGCGGTCCCAGTCGGAGTCGCTGGTCTCGATCTCCGCCTTGAGCTGGCGCACCCGGTCGGCGACCGCGTCGGCCTCGCCGCCGCCGTCGACGATGGTGGTGTTCTCCTTGTCCACCACGACGCGCCGGGCCCGGCCGAGGTCCGCGAGGGTCACCGCGTCGAGCGAGAGCCCGACCTCGCCGGCCACCACCTGGCCGCCGGTGAGTACGGCGATGTCCTGCAGCAGCGCCTTGCGGCGGTCCCCGAAGCCGGGCGCCTTCACCGCGACGACCTGGAAGGTCTTGCGGATCGAGTTCACCACCAGGGTGGACAGCGCCTCGCCCTCGATGTCCTCGGCGATGATCAGCAGCGGCTTACGCTCCTGCACGACCTGCTCGAGGATGGGCAGGATCTCGTTCAGCGCCGAGATCTTGCCCGGGTACAGCAGGACGTACGCGTCCTCGAGGATGGCCTCCTGCGAGTCGGCGTCCGTGACGAAGTACGGCGAGATGTAGCCCTTGTCGAACTGCATCCCCTCGGTCAGCTCGAGGTCCAGCCCGAGGGTCTGGCTCTCCTCGACCGTGATGACGCCGTCCTTGCCGATCTTGTCGATCGCCTCGGCGATCAGCTCCCCGACCTGGGTGTCCTGGGCGGAGATGGCGGCGACCTGGGCGATCGTCTGCCTCGAGCTGACCTCGATCGCCTGCTCCAGCAGGGCGGCGGAGACGGCCTCGACGGCGGCCTCGATGCCCAGCTTCAGCGACAGCGGCGCGGCCCCCGCGGTGACCTGCTTCAGACCGAAACGGACCATCGCCTGGGCGAGCACCGTCGCGGTGGTGGTGCCGTCACCGGCGACGTCGTTGGTCTTGGTGGCGACTTCCTTGGCGAGCTGGGCACCCAGGTTCTCGTACGGGTCTTCCAGCTCGACCAGCCGGGCGATCGTCACCCCGTCGTTGGTGATCGTCGCCGCGCCGTAGGACTGGTCGATGACGACGTTGCGCCCACGCGGGCCGATCGTCACCTTGACCACGTCGGCCAGCGCGTTGACGCCGCGCTCGAGCGCGTGGCGGGCGTCCTCGTTGAACGTGAGAATCTTCGGCATACCTGGTTGTCCTCCCGACACCGATGACCGGTGGGAAACCGCAAGGGCGCGCCCCGCCGGCGGGCCCGGCGGAAACCGGACGGCCACCAGCGGGGCGCGCCCCTTGCGTTGCTACCGGCGAGCGGTCTACTTCTCGATGATCGCGAGGACGTCACGAGCGGAGAGCACGAGGTACTCCTCGCCCGAGTACTTGACCTCGGTGCCGCCGTACTTGCTGTAGAGCACCACGTCGCCGACCTTGACGTCGAGCGGGACGCGCTTGCCGTCCTCGAATCGACCCGGGCCGACCGCGAGGACGGTGCCCTCCTGGGGCTTCTCCTTCGCCGTGTCCGGAATCACGATGCCGGATGCGGTGGTCTGCTCGGCGTCGGAGGGCTGCACAACGATGCGGTCCTCGAGAGGCTTGATAGCAACCTTGGTGGCGGTCGTCACGATCGACCTCCCCCTTCCTGCGCTGGATGAGAGAGCGACCCTGGCGGCCTGCCGTCGCGGGTGAACAGGCGCCTGTTGTCGCTGGCACTCTCACGTGCCGAGTGCCAACCTAGCACCCGCACCACACACGTCAACCAACAAGGTCGGATCTGTCAAGACGGCCGGGAACCGGGCACCGCCCGCCCGACCGCGCCGGCCGCGCCGACTCGCCCCGGCCCCTTCCCGGCGCGGGACCGCGCAACCGGCCCCGACCGCCTTCGGCCACGCTGGATGGGACCCGGACATGATCTGGATGTGGGAGGCCAGGGCGACGCCCGGCCGCCTGACGGACCTGCGGGACTGGGCTGTCGCCGCCCTCGGCGGCCGAAAAGGTGAGGTATATCTCAGTCGCCAACCGGGGGGTGACCTCGTCGTGATGATCCTCCGGCTGCCCGACGCCGCACCGACCGACGTGGCCGCCGGCCCGGACACCGCCACCACCAACGAGCCCGCCACGGCTCCGCTGCCGCCGCCACCCGACGGACTGGTCGCCGGTACCCCCCACGCCTGGCCGTTCCACCAGGTCCACCCCGCCCACTGAGCCCAGCGCCACGCCGGTGTCGGCCGCGCCGGTCCATCCCCGCCCCTGGCACCTCCGTGGCCACCGCCTGAGCCGCGGTCAGCCGCCGGCGGCCGCCCGTTGCCCGCGGTCGCCGCCCGGTGCGGGTTCACCGCCCGTGGGGCAGTCGTCCGCCGACGGGCACCCGGCCTCGTGCGCCTCGATCTCCCGCCGAGCCGCGTCGCAGGCGGCCGCGCCGTGGGTGGGATCGACGGCCAGCAGCCGCGCCGCGATCCGGCGCAGCAGCGCGACGAACCGCTCCCGCTCCTGCGGGGCCAGCCCGGCGAGCACGTGCTGATCGACGAGGCGACGGTCCTCCTGGGTCGACGCGTACAGGCGCGCCCCCTGGTCGGTCGCGGTGATGATGCGGGCCCGCCGGTCGGCCGGGTCGGGATGGCGCTCGACCAGACCCGCCCGCTCGAGATCGTCGACGAGGCGCACCATCACCGTCCGGTCGATGCCGAACCGGCGGGCCACCTCGATCTGGTTGCGCGCCTCGCCGCCGACGGCCGCGCCGAGGACGTGCAGCGCGCGCAGGCCGCCGGGTAGTTCGCCGACCGCGGCGGCCGAGGCCGCGAGGTAGCCGTACTGCACCTGGCCCAGCAGCCAGCCCAGATCCTGCCCGAGATCCTCGGGCAGGCCGTCGGCCCCGGTCTCGGGCTCCGCGGCCGCTGCGGCGTCGCTCACCGCCCCAGGGTACCCGTCCCGGTCAGAGTAATCTCCCCCCAGATGAGTGCTTGTAGAGACGATTTATCCATCAGATAGTCTCTCTACAGATCTTCGCGACAGCAGAAGATCTCAACTTATGACGACCTGTGGAACAACGGAGGCGCCGCAATGCCCAACCTGCTGCACGTGGACGCGAGCCTGGCTCAGGAGGGCTCGACCTCCCGATCGCTGGCCGCCACCTACATCGACGCCTGGCGCGCCGCCCACCCCGACGGCACCGTGACCTACCGCGATCTCGCCCTCACGCCCCCGCCGCACCTCGACTGGGCCACCCTCTCGGCGGCCTTCACGCCGCCCGAGCAGCACACCCCGGAGCAGACCGAGGGCGTCAAGCTGCGCGAGGAACTGATCGGCGAGCTCGAGGCCGCCGACGAGCTCCTGCTGTCGCTGCCGATGTACAACTACTCGGTGCCGTCCACGTTCAAGGCGTGGGTGGACCAGGTGATCCTGGTCGGGCGCACCCTGCAGCAGCCTCCGGCGGAGTCGGTGCTGACCGGTGACCGCGTCACCGTCATCGCCACCCAGGGCGGTTCGTACGGGGTGGGCACGCCCAAGGAGGGCTGGGACCACCAGCTCCCCTTCATCGCCCACGTCCTCGAGTCGCTCGGGGCGACCGACGTCGAGCTGGTCCGGGTGGAGATGACGCTCGCCCCCGTCAACCCGGCGCTGGCCGACTTCACCGACGTCTACGAGCGCAGCCGCGCCGCGGGCGAGAGCGCCCTGCGGGCGCGGGCGGCGGCCTGAGTCAGCGCGACCGGCCGGGGCGCCCCGGCGAGCCGGTCACGGCTCCAGGCGCACCCGGCCGGGCAGTGCGCGTTCGACCTCGTCCAGCAGCGCGGCGTATCCGACCGTGTCGATCGGTCTGGCCCGCATGACGTAGGCGTCGCCGCCGGAGGGCTGGTAATAGCCGCGGCGCACGCCGATGTCGACGAAACCGAGCCGGGTGTACAGCGCCCGCGCGGCATGGTTGTCGGTACGGACCTCCAGCCCGCAGGAGCGGGCCCCGGCCCGACGCGCGTGGCGCAGCAGGGCGATCATCAGCCGAGCGCCCACCCCGCGGCCCCGGATCCGCGGCACGACGCCGACGGTCTGGATGTAGGCGCCGTCGTCGGCGAGCGCCAGCCCCGCGTAACCGATGATCGCGGACAGGTCGTGCGCGGCCGCCCCTCGGGGCTGCCACAGCGCGGTCAGGTAATGCCGCTGGTCGCCCTGGGCCAGTTCGGACCAGAACAGCTCCGCGGTCCAGGGGTCGGTGGCGAAGACGGTCGGTTCCAGCTCGGCGACGGTGGCGACGTGCCACCAGCGCATCGGAACGAGCACCAGATCCAGATCGCCGTCCGGCCCCAACTCGCCGTCCGGCCCCCGGTCGCCGTCCTGCCCCCGCTCGCCGTACTGCCCCAACGCACGGAGCCGGTCCCGTTCGCGGTTCTCGTCCTGCGCTCGGTTCCGGTCCGGTTCGATCGGCGTGGCGGCGCTCGGCGCCACGCCGTCGGGTTGCGGTAGCCGCCGCGTCACACCCTGACCGGCTTCGGCGCGTGCGGTTCGGTCGCGTCCGGCCGCCGCAGGTAGAGCGGAGCCAGGACGCTCGGATCGCGACCGGCCAGCAGGTCCGCCCCGGCGAGACCGACGAGCAGCTCCGGACGCGGATACCCGCCCGCCGGCGTGCCTGCGCCCGCCCCGGCCGCCCCGCCATTCCCGGTCGCGCTATTCCCGGTCGCGTCATTCTCGGTCACGTCGTCGTCGATGGTGGCGAACCCGGCGAACGGTTCCGGGTACAGCGCCCGGCCGGGGCCGGTGACGGCGCCGACGCCGAGCTCCCGCAACGTCTGGGCGACCTGCGCCGGACGCCCCACGGCGGGATCACCCACCCGGACCCCGCCGACGTAGCGGGCCCAGTAGACCTCGCGGCGCCGCGCGTCGGTGACCACGCCGACCGCGCCGGCCGTGGCCGCGCCGATACCGTCGAGCGAGCAGACGCCGTGCACGGGGATGTCCAACGCGTCCGCGAAGGCCGCGGCGGTCACCATCCCGACCCGCAGGCTGGTGAAGGGCCCGGGCCCGGCCCCCACGACGACGGCCGCGAGGTCCGACGGGCGCGCGCCCGCCTCGTCGAGGACCGCCCGCATCGACGGCGCGAGCAGCTCCCCGTGGCGGCGGGCGTCGACGGTGACAACGCTGCCCCGCGGCCAGACGTGCACGCCGGGGCCGGCGGGATCACCGGCCGCCGCGCTCCCCGCCCGCGCGGGATCGGAGGCGGTCAGCTCGGCGAGCGCCACCGCGCACGCGGCCGTGGATGTGTCGAGGGCCAGCACCAGCACGCATCCAGACTACGGACCGCCGCATCGGCCACGTCGGGTACCCGCCCCACCGCGGCCCGGCGCAGGCCGCGCGCTCGATCCGCGGCGGTGGCGGCACGCAGGCGGCGCGCTCAGTCCGCGGCGAGGTCGCGCAGCCGGCGCGCTCAGTCCGCGGCGAGGTCGCGCAGCCGGCGCGCCCAGCTCGGGCCGGTGGCGACGAGGCGGACCGTCCTGGTCTCGCCGGCCTCGTCGGCGGTGGGCCGGGTGAGCACGAGCTCGAGATGGTCCTGGGCGAGCCCCTCGACCAGCCCGGCGCCCCATTCGACGACGGTCACCGAGGTGTCGGCGTCGGCGTCGAGGTCGAGGTCGTCGACCTCGGTCACCCCGCCGAGCCGGTAGGCGTCGACGTGCACGAGCGGGATCCGGCCGTCCGGGTAGATCCGCGCGAGCACGAACGTCGGCGAGGTGACCGTCTCCCGCACGCCGAGCCCGGCGGCGATGCCCTGGGTGAGGACCGTCTTGCCCGCGCCGAGCGGGCCGGAGAGCACGAGCAGGTCGCCCGGGCGCAGCAACACGCTCAGCCGGGCGCCGAAGTCCCGCATCCGGTCCGCCGTGGGCACGACGACCACGTCGCGCTGCCGGGCGGCGTTCATGCCCATCACCTCCTCGCGGGCCCGGGTCGACCGGGACCGGTCAGGCGGCCGTCCCGCCGGCGTCGCGGTCGGCGACCGCCGCCCGGTCGGCCGACGGGGCGCCATCCGCGGCGGCGCCGACCGGGGCGGCACCCACCGAGGCGGGCGGGAGACCCGACCGCGACCGGGGCAGCGGCAGCGAGAACTCGGCGAGTGACCGCTGCACCAGCCTGCGGATCGCGGCGTTCACCGCCTCGGGCCGCTCCAACATGATGGCGTGGCCGGCGTCCTGCTCGACGACCAGCTCCGCGTCGGGCAGGATCTCGGCGATCGTCCGGCTGTGTGCCACCGGGGTGATCAGGTCGGCGTCGCCGACGACCAGCACGGTGGGAATCCCCACCAGGCGGGCGGCGGCGTCCAGCCGGTCGTTGTCGAGCAGGGTGGGCAGGAACGCGGCGATCACCGCTACCGAGGTGTCCGAGACCATCGTCTCCAGGAACGTGACCACCGCCGGCGGCAGATCGGTCGCGCCGAAACCGATCCGGCGGGTCACCTCCCAGGACATGTCGCTGCCCCGCCCGCGAACCCGCTCCAGCAGGCCCGAGGTGTGCCGCATGCCGACGGCGATGCCGGGCAGCACCCGACGCACCACCGCCGTCGCCAGCGCGGGCAGCCCGAGGGTCACCTGGGCCAGCTCCGACGCGCTGGTCGACAGCAGCGCCACTCCGACGATCCGGTCGTCGAAGAGCTCGGGATGGGCGTCGGCCAGGCCCAGGACCGCCATGCCCCCCATCGAGTGGCCGACGAGGATGATCGGCCCGCCGGGCACCCGTTCGCGGATCACCTGGTAGAGGTCGTCGGCGAGCACGTCGATGGTGCAGTTGCCAACCTCGGACGGCCCGGAGCGCCCGTGCGCGCGCTGGTCGAAGAAGACCATCCGGCCGAGGTCCGCGAGGGCCTGGTGCTGCAGGGTCCAGCACTCGGCGGACACGCAGAACCCGTGCACGAACACCAGCGTCAGCGGCGCGTCCGGCGGACCGGTCTCCTCGACGTGCAGCGGCACGCCGTCGGTCGCGATCACCGTGGCGACACGGCCGCCGATCGGCTCCAGCGCCGGCTCCGGCGGCCCGTCCGGCCGGGTGCGGCGGCGGCGGATCGCCCGCTGCTGCGCGACCAGGCCGGCCGCGACGGCCGCGCCGACCACACCGACCGATCCCGTGGCGGCGCGTGCCGCCCGGGAACCCGCGAACGGGCCCACGGTCCTCACCATCGGTGCTCCCTCCTCCGGGCTGCCCTGAACCGATGATGCACCGCGGGGGCGCCCGGAGCAGGCGTCACGTGACGCACGCGTAACCACGCTCCGGACCCGGCGGGTCGGAGCGTGGTCGCGCGTGGAGCGCCGCGACGATCAGGCGAAACCGGGCATCGGGAAGCCGCTGACCAACTCGGTGACCTGCTCCCGGACCCGGCCGATCGTCGCGGTGTCGCCGGCACCGGCGGCCTTGACGACGTCGTCGATCCAGCCGGCGAGCACCGGCATGTGCGCCGGGGTCAGACCGCGGGTGGTGATCGCGGCGGTGCCGAGCCGGATGCCGGAGGGGTCGAACGGCTTGCGCTTGTCGAAGGGCACCGCGTTGTAGTTCAGCTCGATCCCCGCCGCGTCGAGCGCCTTGGCCGCCGGCTTTCCGCCGATGTCCTTGCCGGTGAGGTCGATGAGGATGAGGTGGTTGTCGGTGCCCCCGGTGACGAGGTCGAACCCGCGCTCCACCAGTGCCTCGGCCAGCGCGCGGGCGTTCGCCACGACCGCGTGGGCGTAGTCGCGGAACGCGGGCGTCGAGGCCTCCCGCAGGGCGACCGCGATGGCCGCCGTGGTGTGGTTGTGCGGGCCGCCCTGCAGGCCCGGGAAGACCGCCTTGTCGATCGCCGTGGCGTGCTCGGCGTCGGTGAGCAGCATGGCCCCGCGCGGGCCGCGCAGCGTCTTGTGCGTGGTGGTCGAGATCACCGGAGCGTGGCCGACCGGGGAGGGGTGGGCACCGCCGGCGATCAGCCCGGCGATGTGCGCGATGTCGGCGACGAGCACCGCGCCCACCTCGCGCGCGATCTCGGCGAAGGCCGGGAAGTCGATCGTCCGCGGGATCGCCGTCCCGCCACAGAAGATGATCTTCGGCCGCTCGGTGCGGGCCAGGTCGCGCACCTCGTCCAGGTCGATCCGGCCGGTGTCCGCGCGCAGCCCGTAGCGGACGCTGCGGAACCACCTGCCGGTCGCCGACACGCTCCAGCCGTGCGTCAGGTGGCCGCCCATCGGCAGCGACAGGCCCATGACCGTGTCCCCGGGCTGGGCGAAGGCGAGGTAGACGGCCAGGTTCGCCGGCGAGCCGGAGTACGGCTGGACGTTGGCGTGCTCGACGCCGAACAGCGACTTGGCCCGATCGACGGCCAGCGTCTCGATCGGGTCGACGACCTGCTGACCCTCGTAGTACCGCCGGCCGACGTACCCCTCGGAGTACTTGTTGGTCAGGACGGAGCCGGACGCCTCCAGCACCGCGGTGGAGACGTAGTTCTCCGAGGCGATCAGCCTGATCGACGCGTGCTGGCGGGCGGCCTCGGCCTCGACCAGCCCGGCGAGCTCGGGATCGGCGACGGTGAGTTCGGGAAGCGGGGGATTGTGCATGCTGACCTCCGGCAGGTCTCATCCGGCCGGAGGCACCCAGGCGCACGGCACCGACCCGCTCATCGCTCCCCGGTGGTCAGTTCCACCTCTGTGCGCCAGTCGCGACTCCCAGCCAAGTGTAGCCACCGGTCTCCCCGGACCCGGCACGGCCGACATCTGTCCGATCGGTCGGCCGACCGACAGCACGGCCGGGTCACATCCGGGCCGCCGGGCCGGGCCGAGCCGGGCGGAGTCCCTTACCGTGGAACGAGGCCGGGACGCCCGGTGGGGGCGGTGGATGTTTTCGTTGCGGAGGCGGGAATCGTGAAGCTGGCGTGGCGCAGGAGCAAGGACATCCCGGTGAGCGCCGGTCGCGGCCTGACCGGCCCGGAGCGGGCCGCCGCGCTCGGGATGGTCGACGAGTCCGAGCCGGAGGCGGAGCTGGAGCTGACGCCCGCCGCGGCGGCCCCGGCCGCCCCCGGCCCGGTCATGCTGACGCTGACCACCCGTTCGAAGATCGAGCAGGCCGAGCGGGAGGCCACCGAGGCCGCCGCCCGTCCGGTGCGCCGCCGGATCGAGCGCGGCGCGCTCGGCGGCAGCGCCCCCACCGGCGGCGGCTGCTCCTCCGGCGGCTGCGGCTGATCAGACGTAGACGCGCGGGACGCGCTGGCCGATCCGGGTCACGATCTCGTAGTTGATGGTGCCCAGCGCCACGGCCCAGTCGTCCGCGGTCGGCTCGCCGAGGTCGCCCGGGCCGAACAGCCGCACCTCGTCGCCCGCGGCCACCTCGTCGTCCCCGACGTCGAGGACGAACTGGTCCATGCAGACGGTGCCGGCGATGCGCCGCCGGCGGCCGCCGAACAGCACCTCGCCGGTGTTCGTGGCGGCCCGGGGGATGCCGTCGGCGTAGCCCAGCGGTACCAGGGCGAGCGTCGTCTCCCGCGCCGTGGTGTAGCGGTGGGCATAGGACACGCCCGTGCCGGCCGGCACCCGCTTGACCAGCGCGGCATGGCTGACCAGCGACATCGCCGGCCGAAGGCCGAACCGCGCGGGCGGGCCGACCTCCGGGCCCGGGGAGAGCCCGTAGACCGACACCCCGGGCCGCACCAGGTCGAAGTGGGCCTCGGGGCTGACCAGGGTCGCCGCGGAGTTCGCAAGATGCCGCACGGTCGGCGCCAGCCCAGCCTTCTCGGCGATGTCGACCGCGTCCCGGAACGCCCCGATCTGAGCCTGCACCGTCGCATGCCCGGGGGCGTCGGCGAACGCGAAGTGGCTCCACACCCCGAACGCCTCGATCACGCCCTCGGCCTGCAGCGCCGCGGCCTGGTCACACAACCCCGGCCAGTCGCCGGGCATCGCCCCCGCCCGGCCGAGGCCGGTGTCCGCCTTGAGGTGCACCCGGGCCGGTCGGCCAGCCAGCCGCGCGGCCGCGGCGATCTCCGTGAGGGTCCAGGACGCGGAGGCCGACACGTCGATGCCGGCCGAGATCGCCTCGCCGAAACGCTCACCGGGCGTCGCGAGCCAGCACAGCACGGGCGCGGTGATCCCGGCCGCGCGCAGCGCGAGCGCCTCCTCGAGGACGGCCGTGCCCAGCCAGCTCGCCCCGGCGTCCAGGGCAGCCCGGGCGCAGGGAATCATGCCGTGGCCGTACCCGTCGGCCTTCACGACGGCCATGGTGGCGGCGTCGCCGGCGCGGGCCGCGAGAGCGGCCACCGAATCACGGACCGCGTCGAGCTCGACGGCGGCATACGTCCGGGGTTCGCTGCTGGCGGACGCCCCTGGCCCCTGCACGCTCATGGCCGCCACGCTACTCGCCGTGACCGCCCGCCGGGTGCCCCCGACCGGCTACGCGAGCAGCTCCGCGATGACCCGAGGCAGCAGGTTGGGCAGGTCGCCGGCGGCGAGCGGCGCGGCAGCCCGCTCGGCGGCGCGCCCGTGCAGGTACGCGCCGACCGCCCCGGCACCGGCGGCGGGCAGCCCGGCGGCGAGCAGCGAGCCGATCAGCCCGGTCAGGACGTCCCCCGTGCCGGCGGTGCCCAGCCAGCCGGAACCGGTCGTGTTCACCCAGGCCGCCCCGGCCGGTTCGACGATCAGGGTACGGGTGCCCTTGAGCAGGATCACCGCGCCCGTCGCCGCGGCGGCCCGCCGGACGGTGGCGAGGCGGTCCGCCGCGAGGTCCGCCGTCGTGCGGTCGGGATCCCAGCCCAGGGCGGCGGCTGTGAGCCGGCCGAACTCGCCCTCGTGCGGGGTGAGGAGAACCGGCGCGCCCCGGTCACGCAGCGCCGCGGGATCCGCCGCGAGGATCTCCGCCAGCGGGTCGAGCGCGCCCGCGTCGACCACGACCGGAAGGTCGGTGCCGAGCAGTCCGGCCACCAGCTCCCGGACCGCGGGCCCCGGGTCCAGTCCCGGGCCGATCGCCCAGGCCTGAACCCGGCCGGCGGCGAGCATGGCCGCGCGGTCCCCGGCCCGGACGGCGGTCACCACCGCCTCGGGGTGCGCCAGCCGGACGAACTCCCCCGCCCGGCTGGCGACACCCACCGCGGAACCGCCGGCGTCATCGGCTCTGTCTCTGTCTCCGTCTCCGTCATCGTGGGCGTGGGCGTGGGCGTCGGGCGTCTCGGTCAGGGCGTGGCCCTCGGTCACGACTCGCAGGTAGCCGGCGCCGCCGCGCAGCGCACCGCCGACGGCGAGCACGGCGGCACCCGGATAGGCGTCGCTGCCCGCGACCAGGCCGAGGACCCCCCGGCGGTACTTGGACGACTCCGGGCCCGGCACCGGGAACATGGCGGCGACGTCGGCGTCGTCGAGCGCCCGCAGGTCGGGTTCGGGCAGCGCCAGCCCGATGTCGACCAGCTCCACCGGCCCGGTGTGGGCGGCGCCCGGCATCAGCCACAGGCCGCGTTTGTGCGTGCCGAACGTGACGGTGGCACTGGCCCGCACGGCGGGTCCGGTGACGGCGCCGGTGTCCGCGTCGACGCCGCTGGGAACGTCGACGGCCACGGTGCGCTCGGGCGGCGCGAGGGCCGCCAGCCGGGCGTGGTCCGCCCGCAGGCCGCCGCGGCCACCGATGCCGAGCAACCCGTCCAGGACGAGGTCGGCGCGGTCCACCAGTCCGCGCAGCGTCTCGTCGTCGAGCTCCGAGGCGGGGCCGTGCAGCCTGCCGCCGGCGGCGAGCAGGGCGGCGCTGCCCTCCGGATGGGTGCGGCCGGGTGCGACGGCGTCGACCCGAGCGCCCCGCGCGGCCAGGCGTGCGCCGGCCCACAGGGCGTCACCGCCGTTGTCACCGCCCCCGGCAAGCACGACGATCCGGGCGCCGTAGACGTGGCCGAGGCGGCGGGCGACATGGGCGACCAGGCCGTACACCGCGCGTTGCATGAGGGCTCCGGGCGGCAGGCAGGCGAGCAGCACTGCCTCGGCGTCCCGGATCTGGGTGACCGTGTGCGCGTTCCGCATGCCGCCATGCTGCCCCGCGCCGAGCGGCCGGTGCCGCAGGAAGGCGGTCAGCAGGAGAGTTGGCCGGTAGGAAGGCGGTCAGCTCTCGGCGACGACCATCGCGATGGCGACCCCGCCGTCGTGGGTGAGGGACAGGTGCCAGGAGGCGATGTCGAGCCGCTGCGCCGCGGCGGCCACGGTGCCGCGAATCCGCAGCGACGGCCGCCCACCCGTGGCCAGGACGACCTCGGCGTCGTGCCATTCCAGCCCGGGCGGCGCCCCAAGCACCTTCGCCACGGCCTCCTTCGCCGCGAACCGGGCGGCCAGCCGCTCCGGGCGGGCCAGACCGCGCTCCGCCGGGGTGAACAGGCGCATCGCGATCCCCGGCGTCCGGGACAGCGTCGCGGCGAAACGGTCCACGTCCACCACGTCGACGCCGACACCGACCACCGCCATCGCGCAAGCGTCCCATACCGGTGCCGCGGCCCTCGGTGGACCGTGCGCCGCGCCGCGCCGATCGCGCCGCGGCCGGGCGCACCCCCTCGAATCAGGGCCTCGCCCTGCCCGAAGGGGTGGCCCGCCGGCGGATCCTGAGCCGCGGTCCCGACAGTCCCCGGCCAGGGCCAGGGCCGGGGCCGGGATCAGAGTCAGGACTTCGCATCCCAGCCCGACGCGGGACCGTCCACCGTCCCGTCACCGTCCTGCGCGGCGGCGTCGTTCCCGGCGGCGGCCTGCCCGGCGCTGTGGGCCCCCTCCGCGGTCGCCGGCTCGCCTTCGTCGCCGGCCAGGATGCGGTAAAGGCTGCGGCGGGTCTCGGTGAGCAGGGACCGGGCGGCGGCGATCTGCGCGTCGTCCCCGGCCTGGGCGACCTGGACCACCGCGGCACCCACCGCGAAGGCCAGGGAGCGCAGGCTGGTCAGCTCGTCGTCGGCGCTGGCCGCGGCGGTCTCCCACGGCTTGCGGTGCCCCACCCGGGACTCGACGTGGGCCCGCCCGAGGTCGGTGAGGTGGAAGACCCGCTTGCCCTCCGCCTCCTCCGCGCGCACGAGCCCCTCGTCGGCGAGCAGGGACAGCACCGGGTAGACCGAGCCGGGGCTCGGCCGCCAGGTGCCACCGCTGCGCTCGGCCAGCTCGCGGATCATCTGGTAGCCGTGCATGGGCTGCTCGGCGAGCAGGGCCAGCAACGCCTCGCGGACGTCGCCGCGCCCCACCCGCGGCCCACGGCCGAAGCCACCCGGCCCGCCGAAGCCCGGACCGAACCCGGGACCGAACCCGGGACCGGGGAAGCCGCCGAACGGCGGCCAGCCCGGGCCACCGCCGCGGCGCCCGCGCGGCCGCCCCTCGCCGGGTCCGCCGTGCTCATGCCGCCCGCCGCCGTGCCCGCCGCGCGCCGTGCGGCTGGTGCGCTCGCGAGCCGCCGACTCCTTCGTCCCGCACCCGCCGGCCTCACGCTCCGCCCAGCCGGCCACCGTCTCGAAGAACTCCGACAGCCGCGCGGGATCGAAACCCGCCGCGCGCCCCCACTTGCCCCAGGGTCCCCATGGGCCTGGAATCGCCTGCGATGTCATGATCTTGCCCTTCATCTCCACGGAAGACCAACGGAGGTCATCCGCTCGCTATCGCGTACGCTAACGATATATCGCGATGCTACGTCTGACAAGACGGCCTTGGTAACGCCGGGGACCTGGCCGGTACGATCCGCCCTCGCATTCCGTAGGATTGACCAGTGATCATTTCTGTGTCCGGAGAGAACGGGCACGGCGGGGACGCCGTCACCCCGCTCGAAGCAGCCTTCGAGGAACGTGCCTGCGCACAGCGCGCGGGTACCGACGTGTTCATCGAAGGGGTGAACCTGGCCCTGCTCGGCCGCGTCGAGCAGCTGCGCATCCGGCCTACCAACGCCTCGGGCACGGTCGACGACGACGGGCCGCACGAGGTCCGGCTGGAGGCCGCCGACGACGGGCCGCGCACCGGCTGCACCTGCCCCGAAGGGGCGACCGGCTCGTTCTGCCGCCACGCGGTCGCCGTCGCCCTGGTCGCCACCGGCTCGGCGGGACTCGCCGACGACGACGAGGATGCCGACGACGACGAGGACAACGGCGGGATCATCGGCGAGAGCTCGCTGTTCACCGACGATCCGGTGCACGCCGCGATGCGGGTGTTCCTCAGCCGTGTCCCCCGCGCCGAGCTCGTCGAGACCCTGCTCGACGCCGCGGACGACAACGAGGCGGTCGCCGACGCGCTCTGGGAGGCCACCGTCGCCTGGCACGGCCGCCAGCACGGCGCCGCCCCCTCGCCCTGACCCAGCCCCCGAGGCCAGAGGCCCCGCGAATCGCCGAAGGCCCCGCCGACCAACCCAGGAAGATCGCCAAAGGCGATCTGACGGAAACCGGCTACCACCCCGAGGCCAGAGGTCCCCGTGAGTCGCCGAAGGCCCCGCCGACCAACCCAGGAAGATCGCCAAAGGCGATCTGACGGAAACCGGCTGCCACCCCGAGGCCAGGGGTCCCCGTGAGTCGCCGAAGGCCCCGCCGACCAACCCAGGAAGATCGCCAAAGGCGATCTGACGGAAACCGGCTGCCACCCCGAGGCCAGAGGTCCCCGTGAGTCGCCGAAGGCCCCGCCGACCAACCCAGGAAGATCGCCAAAGGCGATCTGACGGAAACCGGCTACCACCCCGAGGCCAGGGGTCCCCGTGAGTCGCCGAAGGCGACTCACGGGGGATGGCCTACTCCACCGTGACGGACTTCGCGAGGTTGCGCGGCTGGTCGACGTCGAGGCCGCGGGCGAGGGCGAGCTCGCAGGCGAACACCTGCAGCGGCAGGGTCGTCACCAGGGGCGCGAACAGGGACGACGTCGCCGGTACCCGGATGAGATGGTCGGCGTAGGGCTCCACCGCGACGTCGCCGTCCTCGGCGATCACGATGGTCCGCGCGCCCCGCGCCCGGACCTCCTGAATGTTGGAAACGATCTTTCCGTGCAGGTGCGCGCGCCCGCGCGGTGACGGTACGACGACGATCACGGGCAGGCCCGGTTCGATGAGCGCAATCGGCCCGTGCTTGAGCTCGCCCGCCGGGAACCCCTCGGCGTGCATGTAGGCGAGTTCCTTGAGCTTGAGGGCCCCCTCCAGCGCCACCGGGTAGCCCACGTGGCGGCCGAGGAAGAGCACGGCCTTGGCGTCGGCCAGGCTGCGGGCGAGCTCGCGGATCGGTTCGAGCCGGCCCAGCGTCCGCTCCACCAGGTCGGGCATCCGCTGCAGCCGCTCGACGTAGGCGGCGACCTCGTCGCCGTAGAGCACGCCCCGCACCTGCGCCAGGTACAGACCGACGAGCAGGCAGGCCGCGACCTGGCCGAGAAAGGTCTTGGTCGAGGCGACGCCGACCTCGGGCCCGCAGCGCGTGTACAGCACCGCGTCGGACTCCCGGGGGATCGTCGACCCGTTCGTGTTGCAGATCGCCAGCACCCGGGCCTTCTGCTCCCGTGCGTGCTTGACGGCCATCAGCGTGTCCAGCGTCTCGCCGCTCTGGCTGATCGCGATGACGAGGGTGGAGCGGTCCAGCACGGGATCCCGGTAGCGGAACTCCGAGGCCATCTCGACCTCGCAGGGCAGGCGCGTCCAGTGCTCGACGGCGTACTTCGCGATCAGTCCGGCATGGTAGGCCGTCCCGCAGGCCACGATGAAGACCTTGTCGACGTCCCGGAAGTCCTGGGCGGACAGCCGCTCCTCGTCGAGGACGATCGCGCCGTCGGCGGACAGCCGACCCCGCAGGGTGTCGGCGAGCGCGGTCGGCTGCTCGTTGATCTCCTTGAGCATGAAGTACGGGTAGCCGCCCTTCTCCGCGGCGCCCGCGTCCCAGTCGACGTGGTAGTGGCGCCCCTCGACGACCTCCCCGGCGAAGTCGGTCACGGTGACGCCGTCCCGGCGGGCCTCGACCACCTGGTCCTGGCCGATCTCCAGCGCCTCGCGGGTGTGGGCGATGAACGCCGAGACGTCGCTGGCGAGGAAGGTCTCCCCCGTGCCCAGCCCGACGACCAGGGGGCTGTTGCGCCGGGCGCCGACGACCACCTCGGGAAAGTCGCGGTGCAGCACGACGAGGGTGAAGGCACCCTCCAGCCGGCGGCAGACGCGCTGCAACGCCACGGTCAACGGGTGCGTCCCCGGTTCCGCGACGCGGCCGACCGGCTCGCCCGAGCCGGGCACGGACGCGGACGCGGGAGCCGTGCCGGGGCGGGTCGGCCGGGGGGTGACGTCCTCCGGGATCGCCGCCGCCGGCGCGGCGGCGGCGTTGCCCAGCTCGACTTCCAGCAGGTGGGCGACGACCTCGGTGTCCGTCTCGCTGGCGAGCTCGTGCCCGATCGCCTCCAACTCGGCGCGCAGCGCGGCGAAGTTCTCGATGATGCCGTTGTGGATGACGGCGATCGCGCCGGTGCAGTCGGTGTGGGGATGGGCGTTGGCGTCGGTCGGGCCGCCGTGGGTGGCCCACCGGGTGTGCCCCATCCCGGTCGTCCCGGGCATCGGATCCGCCGCCGCGCTCTCGGCCAGCAGCTTCTCCAGGTTGGCGAGCTTGCCGGCCCGCCGCGCCGTCCGCAGGGCCCCGGCGCCGACGACCGCGACGCCGGAGGAGTCATAGCCGCGGTACTCCAGGCGCCGCAGGCCGTTCAACGCGACGTCCAGGGCCGACTGGTCACCGACGTACCCGATGATCCCGCACATGCGACTCAGCGTACGCAGGTTCCCCGGGCGGGCGGACCTGGCCGGCCGAACACCGGGTGAGTTGTCCTGGCGTGGCCTCGCCGGCGGGTTGGCGAGGGCGGACTCAGCGGGGCGCCGGCAGCGCGGCGCGGACGACGGCCGCGAGGCGCTGGGCGGTGTCCCGCGCGACGGCGTCGGTCTCCGCCTCCACCATGACGCGGACCAGCGGCTCGGTTCCCGAGGGCCGAAGCAGCACCCGGCCGCCGTCGCCGAGCTCGGCCTCCGCCGCGGCGACGGCCGCCCGCAGCTGCGGTGAGGTGTCCACCCGGGTGCGATCGACGCCGCGCACGTTGACGAGCACCTGCGGCAATCGGGTCATGGCCTTGGCGAGCTCGCCGAGGGGCTGGCCGGTCTCGGCGACGCGGCCGAGCAGCCGCAGCGCCGTCAGCAGCCCGTCGCCGGTGGTGGCGTGGTCGAGGAAGACGACGTGCCCGCTCTGCTCGCCGCCGAGCACGTAGCCGCCGGCGCGCATCGCCTCCACCACGTACCGGTCGCCGACGGGCGTGGTCACGACGGTGATCCCCGCCTCGCGCATCGCGTGGTGGAAGCCCAGGTTCGACATCACGGTGACGACGACCGTGTCGTCGGCCAGTTCGCCGCGCTCGGCCAGGGCGAGCGCGCAGATGGCGAGGATCTGGTCGCCGTCGACGATCTCGCCGGCGGCGTCCACCGCGAGGCAGCGGTCCGCGTCGCCGTCGTGGGCGATGCCGACATCGGCGGCCTGGTCGACAACCGCCGCCCGCAGGCTGTCCAGATGGGTGACGCCGCTGCCGTCGTTGATCGCCGCGCCGTCGCCGTCGGCGTGCAGCGCGATGACGTCCGCGCCGGCGGCGCGCAGTACCCGCGGCGCGAGCGCCGAGGCCGCGCCCTGGGCGCAGTCGACGACGACCCGCAGGTTGTCGAGCCGCACCGGAAGGGCGGCGAGCAGGTGGTCCGCGTAGCGGTCGAGAAGCCCTGGTTCGTCCCGGATCCGCCCGACGTCGGCACCGACGGGTCGGGGGCCGGGTGGTTGCGCCATCCGCCGCTCGATGGCGTCCTCGACCTCGTCGGGGAGTTTGAGACCGCCGGCGGCGAACACCTTGATGCCGTTGTCCGGCATCGGGTTGTGGCTGGCGGAGAGCATCACGCCGAAGGTCGCGTCGCTGGCGGCGACCGCGTGCGCCACGGCCGGGGTCGGAGCGACGCCGATGCGGGCGACGTCGGCACCTGAGGCGGCCAGGCCGGCGACGACCGCGGCCTCGAGGAACTCACCGGACGGACGGGTGTCCCGGCCGACGACCACGAGCGGGCGAGGCCGCTGCGCCGGCCCGGCAGAGCGGCCCGGCGCGCCCAGCAGCTCCACGGCCGCGGAGGCCAGGGACAGCGCCTGCTCCGCGGTGAGGTTGACGTTCGCCACGCCCCGGACGCCGTCGGTGCCGAAGAGCCTCGTCACTGAGGTCTCCCATGAAGTCGAAGGTTCAGGCGGAGACCGAGGCACGCACCGGCGGCACCCGTCCCCTCCGCAGGCGCGCCCATCGCGGGGGCGCGCCGACGAGGGGGACGCAAGGTCAGCGCTTGCTGTACTGCGGAGCCTTACGGGCCTTCTTCAGCCCGTACTTCTTGCGCTCCTTGACCCGGGCGTCTCGGGTCAGGAAGCCGGCCTTCTTGAGAGTAGGCCGTGACTCCTCCTCCGCCAGCGTCAGCGCGCGGGCGATGGCGAGGCGAAGGGCGCCGGCCTGGCCCGACACCCCGCCGCCGTGCAGCCGGGCGACGATGTCGTACGACTCGGCCTTGTCCAGCGCCTTCAGCGGCTCGTTGACGAGCTGCTGGTGCACCTTGTTGGGGAAGTACTCCTCCAGCGTCCGCCCGTTGAGCGTCCACTTCCCGTTGCCGGGGAGCAGGCGCACGCGGACGACCGCCTCCTTGCGCCGCCCAGTGGCGCGGGGGTTGCCCTGTACGTCGGTCACGACAGCCACGTCGCGTTCCTTCCTCGGTTGATGCGTGGTTCCCGTAGCCGGCGCCCGGAGCGGATCAACACCGCCCGCCGACCGGCTGGAGGAGGTCAGCGGTTACTGCGCGACCTGGATGATCTCGAACGGGGTGGGCTGCTGAGCGTCGTGCGGGTGCGTCGGCCCCGCGTAGACCTTCAGCTTGGTGCCCTGGGCGCGGCCGAGCTTGTTCTTCGGCAGCATGCCCTTGATGGCCTTCTCAATGATGATCTGCGGCCGCGTGTCGAGCAGTTCACCGTACGAGGTGCTGCGCAGACCGCCCGGGAAGCCCGAGTGCCGGTGGTACTGGGCCTGCTGACGCTTGTTCCCGCTCAGCGCGACCTTGCCGGCGTTGACGACGATGACGAAGTCGCCGGTGTCGATGTGCGGGGCGAAGTACGGCTTGTGCTTGCCACGCAGCAGCGTGGCGGCCTGGGTCGCCAGCCGACCGAGCACCACGTCGGTGGCATCGATGACGTGCCACACACGCTGGACATCCGCGGGCTTGGGCTGGTACGTGCGCACAGGTCTGCCTTCTCGTTCGGACGACTCCGCCTGGAACTCCGAGGGGCCTCGGGCGGATCTCGTCAAGAATGGTGAGCGCGCAGACGGGACGTGTCACGCGCAGCAGTCTTTGAGGTTACCAGGCGATCTGAGCGGACCGCCGAGCGGCCCGACCAGCCATCGCCGTCAGGACGCCAACCGCACCACACGCGCCCGACCCACCCGGCCCGTCGAAACCTCGCTGGCTGCCCAGTGTATCGGGCGGGCGTCGGACGGGGCGCCCGCGCGGGGATGCCCGCAGATGGGCTGGCACCCTCCAGCGAGCTAGCTATTCTGACCGAGATGACTGAATTGGGTGGCGAGGGACACGAGACGCGCGCGGGGTCGGGCACTCCGCCGCGCGACCGACCGGACCGCGCCGCCCGGCCGGACGACCCGATCGATTCCGCCGGCAGGCCGTCCGGACCCCCGGGAGCCGCCGCGGCGGCTCTCACCGGCGCGGCCGGTGTGCCCGGTCCCGATCTGCCGAGTCCGGCGTCATCCGGAGGCCAGGACCTGCGCGGCCGCTACGTCAGCTACGACGGTTGGACGCCCCCGAGCGACGATCCCCTCTTCGGCGGCCCCCGCAGCTACGCCTTCTCGTTCGACCACCTCGCCACCAGCGCGAGTTCGGCTCCGGGGCCGGCCGGGTCGACCTCGTCCGAGGCCGCGCCGCCCGAGCCGTCCGCGTCCGAGTGGCCGTCCTTCGACCAGACCTCGACCGACCAGTCCCCGACCGACCAGCCATCCACCGATCAGGCGTCCACCGGCACGGCATCCACCGGCACGGCAGGGACGCACCCGGGTGCTGCCACGGCGGCCTGGCCGGGCCGCCACGAACGTCCGGCGTCCCGACCGGCTACCGGGGCCGTGGGCCTCGGCGTACCGCGATCGGAACGACCCGCGGCCGGCGACGCCGCGCCGACGAGTGCTGCCCCAGGGATCGGCGCGGAAGCCGGCACCGGCTTCCCACCGCGGTCGGGCGCGCAGCCCGCGCCGTCCGAACCGGCGAGCGGCTGGTCGATCCGGGGCTGGTCGGGCGCGCCCGGCCGGCTGACCGGCGTCACCCCCCTCGCCCACCCAGGTCCCCGAACCAACCCGCATCCCCAGACCGAGCCACATCCCCAGACCGAGCCGCATCCCCTGTCCGGCACCAGCTCCCCGACCGACACGCCCGCCCCTCCCGCCTGGACCGACCTCGGCGACCTGGACAACCAGGCAGCCGGCGGCGGCTACCCGGACAACGGGTATCCGAACAACGGGTATCCGAACAGCGACGAGTACCCGAACAGCGACGAGTACCCCGACGGGGACAGGTACGCCGACGGGGACGAAGACCCCGACGGGGACGGCTACCCCGACGAGCCCGACGGCGCCGGCGGCCGCACCGGCGCCGGTCCTCCTCCTCCCGCGGCCGGGCGAGGAGGACGATCCGGCCTGGCGGGCCGGGTCAGCGGTTCCCGGCGGCTGCTGGCCGTCGTCGCCGGAGCCGTCCTGGTACTCATCGCGGCTGTGGCGGTCGTCGCGTTGCGCGGCGGGGACGACAAGGGCGCCGCCGCGCCGGCCGCGACGGCCTCGTTGCCGCCGATACCGGCGAACTTCCTCGACAGCGCCGCGGTCGACGCGGATCCGATCACCCCCGAGGAGTTCTTCCCCGAGTCGTCCGTCGCGGTCGACGGGCGTGGCTACCAGCGACTCGCCCGCAAGCTCGACTCCGGCTGCCCGAACCTCACCGGCGATCTGATCGCCCAGGTGAAGGCCCCGCACTGCCGGCAGGTGGTGCGCTCGCTGTTCCTCAGCCATCCCCAGCCGGGCGCACGGCAGGTACTCGCGGGAGTGACCGTGTTCTCCCTGGACACCAGCGCGACGGCCACCCAGGCCGCGCAGGTGCTCAACCAGGGCCGCGGCGGCATCGTGCCGCTGCCGATCCCGGCCGGCACGATCCAGAACACGCAGATCACCGGGCCGGGCGGGAACAACTCCTGGCGCAGTGCGCTGAGCCGCGGGCACTATCTCGTCTACACCCAGATCGCGTACGTCGACGGCACCGCGGGCGCGGCCACCGACCCGGCGCTGCGCAACGCCCAGACCGACCTTGCCACGCTCGCCACCGAGCCGATGGGCGACCGGGCGGTGCTCGGGCACGGTCCGCGCCGCTGACGTCACGGGCCTCGGCAGACCTCAGCCGGACGGGGTGGTCGGCACGCGCACGGCCCGGGTGACCTCGGCCCGCGCCGCCAGCTCAGTGTCCGGGGGGTAACGCACCTCGACCAGCGTCAGCCCGTGCGCGGGGGCGACGGTGACGGCCGGATCGCGCAGTCCGCGGCGCAGGACCGCGGCCGGCCACTGCGGCGGCCGACGCCCCTCTCCCACCGCCAGCAACGCCCCGACGAGCGCCCGGACCATCGAGTGGCAGAAGGCGTCCGCCTCGACGTCGGCGACGACCACCCCGTCGGGGCGGCGCAGCACATCGAGGCGCAGCAGGGTGCGCACGGTCGTCGCGCCCTCCCGCCGACGACAGAAGGCCGCGAAGTCGTGCTCGCCGACCAGCAGCAGCGCCGCCGAGGCCATCGCCGGTACGTCCAGCGGCCGCGGCCAGGCAAGGGTGTCGAACCGCCGCAGCGGCTCGGCGCCGAACGGCGCGTCGGTGATGCGGTAGACGTAACGCCGGGACAGCGCCGAGAAGCGGGCGTCGAACCCGGCCGGCGCGGGGGCGAGGCCGGTGACCCGGACCGACCGGTCGAGGACGCCGTTGAGCCGCCGCGCGAGCCCGCCGAGCGGGACGTCCGTGGGGAGGTCGACGTGGGCGACCTGCCCGGCGGCGTGCACCCCGGAGTCGGTGCGCCCGGCCACCGTCAGGCGCACGGCCGCCAGCCGGGCGACCCGGATGAGCGCATCCTCCACGTCGCCCTGCACGGTCCGCTGGCCAGGCTGACGGGCCCAGCCGGCGAACGGCGTGCCGTCGTAGGCGATGTCCAGGCGCAGCCGGACCAGGCCCGCCGCCCGCGCCGCCACGTCCGTCACGGCGCCGGGCACCGCGTGGGGCACCCGCGGATCGGATCCCACGACATCGGACATCTGTCTCTCCCCGTACGGCGGCGTGCAGGTGGGGCACGACGCGGCGGTCCCGGCGGCACCCCGACAGGCACCCCGAGCGTGGAACGAACGCGGCGACCTGAACGGCGAAGGCCCGCCGCCCATGATGGGCGGCGGGCCTTGCGGGAGCTACCGGCGGGACGCGGGCGGCGGCGGCAGACCGCGTCCTCGACGAGGGATCTCCCTGGTCAGGACTTCGACTCGGCCGGACCGTCGTCGTCCGTCTCCTCGACGGTGGCCGCCGACGTCTCGGCCGCCTGGGCGGTGAGCGTCTCCTCGACGGGGGCCTGCTCCTCGGCGGACTGCGCTGCCACGGCGGCGGCGGTCGGCGACTCGCTCGCCAGGTCCTCGGCGGCCTCGGCGGTGGCACCGGTCGGCTTGCGCCGCTCGGAGAAGCGGGTTCCGCGGGCGCGCTCGGCCTCGCCGACGGCCTGCTGGCCGACGGTCAGCGCCTCCACCAGCTCGATGCGGGCCAGCGGGGCGTTGTCGCCCTTGCGGTTGCCGAGCTTGATGATCCGGGTGTAGCCACCGTCCCGGTTGGCGTACCGCGGGCCGATCTCGGTGAACAGGGTGTGCACCACCGAGTTGTCCCGCACGTGGCGCATGACGCGGCGCCGGGCGTGCAGGTCGCCGCGCTTGGCGAAGGTCACCAGCCGCTCGGCGTACGGGCGCAGCCGCTTGGCCTTGGCCTCGGTGGTGGTGATGCCGCCGTGCTCGAACAGCGCGGTGGCGAGGTTGGCCAGCAGCAGCCGCTCATGTGCGGGGCTGCCGCCGAGCCGGGCGCCCTTCGTTGGCGTGGGCATGATGAGTGCTCCTCGTTCCTTTCACTGTCCCGCCAGGCTGCCCGCCCGTAGGACGGCGGCATGCGCCACCGGAGGTCGTCGAGGGCCCCCGCCGGTGGGCGGGGGCCCTCGTGAAGGTCAGTACTGTTCGGTCTCGACGAACTCCGCGCCGTCGTCGGACGGGTCGGAGAACGCCGGGTTGTAGCTGTCGGTGCCGTAGGTGTCCACGGCCTGACGCGGGTCGAATCCGGGCGGGGAGTCCTTGAGCTGCAGGCCCATCGCGCCGAGCTTCGTCTTGACCTCGTCGATCGACTTCTGCCCGAAGTTGCGGATGTCGAGCAGGTCGGCCTCGCTGCGGGAGACCAGCTCGCCGATCGTGTGGATGCCCTCGCGCTTGAGGCAGTTGTAGGAGCGGACGGTCAGGTCCATCTCCTCGATCGGCAGCGCGAGGTCGGCCGCCAGCGCCGCGTCCGCGGCGGACGGGCCGATGTCCACGCCCTCCGCCTCGGCGTTGAGCTCCTGGGCCAGCCCGAACAGGCCGACCAGGGTCTTGCCGGCGCTCGCCATCGCGTCGCGCGGGGAGATCGACGGCTTCGTCTCGACGTCGACGATGAGCCGGTCGAAGTCGGTGCGCTGCTCGACGCGGGTCGCCTCGACCTTGTAGGTCACCTTCAGCACCGGCGAGTAGATCGAGTCGATCGGGATCCGCCCGATCTCCTGGCCGGCCTGCTTGTTCTGGGCCGCGCTGACGTACCCGCGACCCCGCTCGACGGTCAGCTCGATCTCGAGCTTGCCCTTGTCGTTGAGGGTGGCCAGGCGCAGCTCGGGGCTGTGCACCTCGACGCCGGCCGGCGGGGCGATGTCCGCCGCCGTGACCTCGCCGGGGCCCTGCTTGCGCAGGTACATCACCGTCGGCTCGTCGTTGTCGGAGCTGACGACCAGTTCCTTGAGGTTCAGGATCAGGTCGGTCACGTCCTCCTTGACGCCGGGCACGGTGGAGAACTCGTGCAGCACCCCGTCGATGCGGATGCTGGTCACCGAGGCGCCGGGGATGGAGGACAGCAGGGTCCGGCGCAGCGAGTTGCCGAGGGTGTAGCCGAAGCCCGGCTCCAGCGGCTCGATCACGAAACGCGACCGGAACTCGGAGATCGGGTCCTCGACGAGGGTGGGACGCTGAGCGATCAGCATGTTGCGATCCTTCCGACCACGGCGACCGCCATATGACGCCGTGTGCTGCGGGCTCCCGGTTCGGGAGCCGGCGGGTGGGACATCGGTCCGTCCCACCCGCGGGCCCGGTGTCCGCCCGCCGCCCGGTCAACCACCCGGGCGGCGCGCACGGCACCGGTTGTCGCTCCTCCAGTGTGCCCCGCTGCCACGCGACGGGGGCGACCGGAACTACGGGCGACCGGAACTACTTGGAGTACAGCTCGACGATCAGCTGCTCCTGGACCTGGGTGTCGATGACCTGCCGGGCCGGCAGGGAGTGCACCAGGATCCGCATCTGGCTCGGGATGGACTCCAGCCACGCCGGGACGGCCCGGCCCTGGCCCGCGGTCTCCCGGGCGACGATGAACGGGGTGAGCTCCCGGGCCTTCGGCGCGATCTCGACGATGTCGTTCTCGCTGATCCGGTAGCTCGGGATGTCGACCTTGCGCCCGTTGACCTGGACGTGGCCGTGCCGGACGGCCTGGCGGGCGGCGTCGCGGGACGGCGCGAAGCCCCCCCGGTAGACGACGTTGTCGAGCCGCGACTCGAGGATCTTCAGCAGCTCGTCACCGGTCTTGCCGGCCCGACGGTTCGCCTCGTCGTAGTAGCCCCGGAACTGCTTCTCCAGGATGCCGTAGATCCGCGCGCACTTCTGCTTCTCGCGCTTCTGCAGCAGGTACTCGGAGTCCTTGGTACGGCCCCGACCGTGCTCGCCCGGCGGGTAGGGCCGGATCTCGATCGGGCACTTCGGGGTGTCGCACTTGCTGCCCTTGAGGAACAGCTTCGTCTTCTCGCGGCGGCAACGCTTGCAGTCCGCGCCGGTGTAACGGGCCATCTAGTCCTTCTCTCTCGTCTCCTGGCGCGAACTCGAACGCGACGCCACGACTCCGGCCGGGACGCCATCCCGGCCGCGGTCGTCACGCCGCACGGTCACACCCTGCGCCGCTTGGGCGGGCGGCAACCGTTGTGGGGGGTCGGGGTGACGTCCTGGATCGCCCCGACCTCCAGGCCAGCGGCCTGCAGCGAGCGGATCGCGGTCTCCCGGCCGGAGCCGGGGCCCTTCACGAACACGTCGACCTTGCGCATCCCGTGCTCCTGCGCCTTGCGGGCCGCGTTCTCGGCGGCCATCTGCGCGGCGAAGGGGGTGGACTTCCGGGAGCCCTTGAAGCCGACGTGGCCGGCGGAGGCCCAGGAGATCACGTTCCCGGTGGGATCGGTGATCGAAACGATCGTGTTGTTGAACGTGCTCTTGATGTGAGCGTGCCCGTGGGCGACGTTCTTCTTTTCTTTGCGCCGGACCTTCTTGGCGCCGGCGGCGCGAGTCTTGGGAGGCATCTTCGCGTGTGGTCTCCGTCTGCGAGGTCGTCGATCAGTGGTCGTCCGAGGCCGGGCCGAGCGGCCCGCCGGGCGCCCTGACTACTTCTTGCCGGCCTTCTTCTTACCGGCGATGGCACGGCGCGGGCCCTTGCGGGTGCGGGCGTTGGTGTGCGTGCGCTGACCGTGGACCGGCAGGTTCCGGCGGTGCCGGAGACCCTGGTAGCAGCCGATCTCCATCTTGCGGCGGATGTCCTGCTTGATCTCCCGGTTGAGGTCGCCCTCCACCCGGTAGTTCGCGTCGATCCACTCGCGCAGCCGGACGATCTCGTCCTCGCTCAGGTCGCGGACACGGGTGTCCGGATTGACCCCGGTGGCGGCGAGGGTCTCCCGAGAGCGGGTACGGCCGATCCCGAAGATGTAGGTCAGGGCGATCTCGACCCGCTTCTCGCGGGGGAGGTCGACGCCGGAGAGGCGTGCCATGTACGGATGTTTCCTTCCTGCAACCGGAGGTCTCGGGCGATGCCGCCCCGGCCGGCACAGTGCCGGCCGGGCCCCGGCCTCCGACCGGGGGTGAGACGTCCCGCGCGGGGACGCCTGGCATCGCTTGGGTGCGGTGTTCCTCAGCCGGGCCGCGCGGCGCGCCTGCGCGCGCCGCCGGCAGGGCGAGGCCCACCCGTCAGTGGCTTCAGCCCTGACGCTGCTTGTGACGAAGGTTGTCGCAGATGACCATGACGCGCCCGTGGCGGCGGATCACCTTGCACTTGTCACAGATCTTCTTGACGCTGGGCTTGACCTTCACGGCTGTTGCGGACCTCCTGCGCAGCCGCGGGCCGCGCGTGGCGATGGGATGGTGGTACGAGCGAGGTGGAGGAGATCGACTACTTGTAGCGGTAGACGATGCGGCCGCGAGACAGGTCGTAGGGCGAGAGCTCGACCACGACGCGGTCCTCCGGCAGGATCCGGATGTAGTGCTGACGCATCTTGCCGCTGATGTGGGCGAGAACGCGATGACCGTTCTGGAGCTCGACCCGGAACATTGCGTTCGGGAGCGGCTCCACCACACGGCCCTCGATCTCGATGGCCCCGTCCTTCTTCGGCATGTCCTCCGCTGTCCTGACGTCGACGACTGAATCGGCGGTTCGGCCGCGCCCGGTCGAGCTGACCGGACATTAGTCCGGAAAGACCCAGGTCAGGGCCCGCCGACCCCGAAGGGGACCACGGACCGCCAACCACACTGCCACCGACCGCAACTGCCACGTTTCAGGACTGCTATCGACGCGGTGGAGCACACCGGCGTGAGGAGACCGCCAACTGAAGAGTGTACGTGGCCCATCCGTCAAGGGCCAACACAGGCTCAGCCGATGCCGGACGGGGCGTCGGCGGGCTGCCCGCAGGCGACGCCGAGCGCGGCGAGCCGCGCAACCCCACCGTCGGGCTCGGTCAGCACCCAGGGGCCCCGCGGGGTGATCGCCACCGAGTGCTCGGTGTGCGCGGCGAGGCTGCCGTCCTGGGTCACGACGGTCCAGTCGTCGGACAGCACGGTCGTGTCCGGCGAGCCCGTGGTGATCATCGGCTCGATCGCCAGCGCCAGTCCCTCGACCAGCCGGATGCCGCGACCGGGCCGGCCGTAGTTGAGCACGTGGGGGGGCTGGTGCATCTCGGTGCCGATGCCGTGGCCACCGTAGTGGTCGACGATGCCGTAGCCGTGCGGGCGGATGTGGCGCTCCACGGCGGCACTGATGTCGGTGAGCTTGCCGCCGAGCTGGGCGGCGGCCAGGCCGGCCCACAGCGAGCCCTCACAGGTCTCGATCAGGTCGAGGGCCTCGCGGGACACCTCGCCGACCGGGACGGTGATCGCAGCGTCCCCGTGCCAGCCGTCCACGATCGCGCCGCAGTCGATCGAGATGATGTCGCCCTCGCGCAGCACCCGTCGGCGGGTCGGGATCGCGTGGACGACCTCGTTGTTGACCGAACTGCAGATCGACGCCGGGTACGGCGGCTGGGCATAGCCCTTGAACGAGGGGATTCCGCCGTCGTCGCGGATCGTCTTCTCCGCGAGGGCGTCGAGGTCGGCGGTCGTCACGCCGGGGGCGACCGCCTCACGCAGCCGGGCGAGCGTCTTGGCGACGAGCAGGCCGGCCACCCGCATCTTGGCGATCTCCGCCGCGGTCTTGATCTGGACGTGCTCTCGTCGCGCCACGCTCTCGCCTCGGTCTGTGTCCGTGTCCTGGTCCGATACCCGATGCTAACCGTCGACCCGGTGCCGGCAGTACGGACGATCATCCGAGCCACCGGCGCCCACCCCGAGGACCGCCGTCGGCCGCCACCCACCGCGAGGGCGGGACCCGCTGGGCGGCGGACGTCTCAGTCCCCGTAGTGCCGCAGCGCGTCGAGCGCCCGATCGGTGACGTTGTCCACCGGGCCGGTGGCGTCGATGCCGATCAGGATGCCCTTCTCGGCGTAGTACGCCACCAGCGGCGACGTCTGGTCCGCGTACACCTCGAGCCGGTGGCGTACGGTCGCGGCCTGGTCGTCGTCGCGCTGGAACAGGTCGCCACCACACCGGTCGCACAGGCCCTCGACGGACGGCGGGTCGAAGTCGAGATGCCAGATGTGGCCGCAGGCGCGGCACGTCCGCCGGCCGGAGAGCCGCCGCACCACCTCGTCGTCGTCGACGACGAGCTCCAGGACCACGTCCAGGCGGGTTCCCATCCCGTCGAGCATCTGCCCGAGCACCTCGGCCTGGGGAACGTTGCGGGGGAACCCGTCGAGCAGGAAGCCCTTGACCGCGTCGTCCTCGGCGAGCCGGTTGCGAACCATCCCGATGGTGATCTCGTCGGGCACGAGGTCACCGGCATCCATGAAGGTCTTGGCCTTGACGCCCAGTTCGGTTCCCTGTCGCACGTTCGCTCGGAAGATGTCCCCAGTCGAGATCTTGGGGATGGACCGCGCCTGGGCAATGAACGCGGCCTGCGTACCCTTTCCGGCACCGGGCGGTCCCACCAGTACGAGGCGCACTACCGGAGGAAACCTTCGTAATTGCGGAGCATGAGCTGGCTTTCGATCTGCTTCACGGTTTCCAGCCCCACCCCCACCATGATCAGGACCGAGGTGCCCGCGAAGGGGAACGGCTGGTCCTTGGTCAGGTTCAACAGTGCCAACGGAAGGACCGTGATCACCCCGAGGAACAGCGAGCCGGGGAGAGTGATCCGGTCTAGGACGTGTTTGAGGTACTCCGCCGTCGGGTTACCCGGTCTGATCCCGGGGATGAACCCACCATACTTCTTCATGTTGTCCGCGACCTCCGTTGGGTTGAAGGTGATCGCAACATAGAAGTAGGTGAAGGCGATGATGAGTGCGAAGTACGTCACGAGATAGAGCGGATGGTCCCCGCGAGAGAGATACCTCTGCTCGAAGTCCTGAAAGCCCTGGTTGCTCCAGACCTGCCCGGCGAGCTGCGGGAGCTGGAGCAGGGAGGAGGCGAAGATGACGGGGATGATCCCGGCCTGGTTGACCTTGATGGGCAGGTAGGTGGAGGTGCCCCCGTACATCCGCCGACCGATCAGCCGCTTCGCGTACTGGACCGGGATCCGTCGCTGGGACTGCTCCACGAACACCACGAAAACCATGATCGCGAGCCCCAGCAGAATCACCAGGCTGAACACCACGCCGCCGGCGACCTGGAGGATCCGGCTGCCCTCGGAGGGAAGCCGCGCCGCGATCGAGGTGAAGATCAGCAGCGACATGCCGTTGCCGACGCCGCGCGCGGTGATCAGCTCACCCATCCACATGATGACCGAGGTGCCGGCGGTCATCGTGATGACGATCGTCGCGACGCGGAACAGGCTCGTGTCCGGGATGATGGCGGCCGAGCAGCTCGGGAAGAGCCGTCCGCTGCGGGCCAGCGCCACGATGCCGGTCGCCTGCAGGACGCCGAGCGCGATCGTCAGGTAGCGCGTGTACTGGGTGAGCTTCTGCTCGCCCGAGCTGCCTTCCTTCTTGAGCTGCTCGAGGCGGGGGATCACGACGACGAGCAACTGGATGATGATGCTCGAGGTGATGTAGGGCATGATGCCCAGCGCGAAGATGGAGAGCTGCAGCAGTGCGCCGCCGCTGAACAGGTTGATCAGCGAGTAGACGTTGCTGCTGTCGGCGCTCGCGCTGTTGAGGCAGGTGTTGACCGCGCGGGTTGAGACGCCGGGCGACGGCATGACGCTGCCGAACCGGAACAGCACCACGATCCCGACGGTGAACAGCAGCTTCTTGCGCAGGTCAGGAGTGCGGAATGCCCGCGTGAAGGCGGTGAGCACGGCTCCTCCTGCTGGGATTGCGGACCGACGGGGAGTGGACGTCCTGCCCTGTGCGGAGCGCCTACGTCGGCCGGCGGTCGACGTTGGTTAGGCGACTGTAACAGGACACCCGGTCCACTCGTCCGGACATCACGCCCAGTAAGCAGCGGTGGCCGGGAAGAACCTGTCTGATGCCGGTGCGCGCCGGGGTGTTGCGGGGGCTGCCCGGACAAGCAGGGCGAGGGGCGGCCGTGGGGCCGCCCCTCGCCCGGGGTCTCAACTCTGGGTGACGCTCCCGCCGGCAGCCGCGATCTTCTCTCGCGCGGAGGCCGAGAACGCGTCGGCGCTGACGTGCAGCGCGACGTCGATGTCACCGTTGCCCAGCACCTTCACCGGCAGCTTGGCGCGCACTGCCCCCTTGGCCACGAGGTCGGCCTTGGCCACCTCGCCGCCCTCGGGGAACAGCTCGGCCAGCGTGGACAGGTTCACCACCTGGTACTCCACCCGGGCCGGGTTGCTGAAGCCCTTGAGCTTGGGCAGCCGCATGTGCAGGGGCATCTGGCCACCCTCGAACCGGGCGGGCACCTGCTTGCGGGCCTTGGAGCCCTTGGTGCCACGACCGGCCGTCTTGCCCTTGGAGCCCTCACCGCGACCGACGCGGATCCGGCTGCGGTGGGCGCCGGGCGCCGGACGCAGGTGATGCACCTTCAGGCCACGGCCACGCTCGGTCTGCGCCGAGCCGGCGTCGCCCTGGGCGGACGCACCGCTGGCGGTCTCGCCCTTGTCGGTCTTGGTCAGTTCGGCCATGGCTAGGAGTCCACCTCCTCGACCCGGACAAGATGGGTCACAGTCCTGATCATCCCGCGAACCTCGGGACGGTCGTCACGGACGGTCGTGGCGTTGATCTTCCGCAGGCCGAGGGTCCGCAGCGTGGCCCGCTGGTTGTGGGTACCGCCGATCCCCGAACGGATCTGCGTGATGCGCAGCTTGGCCATCACACACCGGCCCCGGCCGCGCGGGCGCGCAGCATGGCCGGCGGGGCGACGTCCTCGAGCGGCAGGCCGCGCCGAGCCGCGATCTCTTCGGGCCGCATGAGGCCGCGCAGGGCGGCCACCGTCGCGTGCACGATGTTGATCGGGTTCGACGAGCCGAGCGACTTCGACAGTACGTCGTGCACACCGGCGCACTCCAGCACGGCGCGCACCGGACCGCCGGCGATCACGCCGGTACCGGGCGAGGCCGGCTTGAGCAGCACGACGCCCGCGGCCTCCTCACCCTGCACCGGGTGCGGGATCGTCGAGCCGATCCGGGGCACCTTGAAGAAGTGCTTCTTGGCCTCCTCGACGCCCTTGGCGATGGCGGCGGGGACCTCCTTGGCCTTGCCGTAGCCGACGCCGACGGTCCCGTCCGCGTCACCGACCACGACGAGGGCCGTGAAGCTGAAGCGACGACCGCCCTTGACGACCTTGGCGACGCGGTTGATCGCGACGACCCGCTCGACGTAGGCGTTCTTCTCCTGGGCCGGGCCGCCGCCCGACCGGTCCCGGCGTTCCCGACGGTCCGAGCCGCCGGACCCGCCGCCGCGGCGCTGCTGGCCTGGCATCTACAACATCTCCCTGTGCTGGCTGAACTGGGTGGCTTGGGGCTGGGTGGTCATCAGAAGTCCAGCCCGCTTTCCCGCGCCGCATCCGCGAGCGCGGCGATCCGACCGGCGTAGGTCCGGCCGCCGCGGTCGAACACGACCGCATCGATCCCGGCCGCCTTCGCCCGCTGGGCGACCAGTTCGCCGACCTTGCGGGCCTGGGACGACTTGTCGCCCTCGCCACCGCGCAGGGTGACGTCCAGGGTGGACGCCGAGGCCAGCGTGTGGCCGGCGACGTCGTCGATGACCTGGGCGTAGATGTGCCGCGAGGACCGGGTGACGACGAGCCGGGGACGGGACTGGGTGCCCGCCACCTTCTTGCGCACGCGGACATGCCGACGGAGCTTCGCGGTCCGCCGACGCGCGCTGGCGCCGAGGCTCACTGCCATGATCTATCTCCTACTTCCCGGTCTTCCCGACCTTGCGGCGGACGACCTCGCCCTGGTAGCGCACGCCCTTGCCCTTGTACGGGTCGGGCTTGCGCAGTCCGCGGATCTTCGCGGAGACCTCACCGACCAGCTGCTTGTCGATCCCATGGACGACGAAGCGGGTCGGGGTCTGCACCTCGAAGCGGATGCCCTCGGGGGCCTTGACCGGGACGGGGTGGCTGTAGCCGAGCGCGAACTCCAGGTCGGAGCCCTTCGCCTGGACGCGGTATCCGACGCCGACGATCTCCAGGGTCTTGGAGTACCCGGCGGTGACACCGGTGACCATGTTGGAGACCAGGGTGCGGGTCAGGCCGTGCAGCGAGCGGGACCGACGTTCGTCGTCCGGGCGGGTCACGACGAGCTGACCCTCCTCCCGGTTGACCGCGATCGGCTCGACCACAACGTGGCTCAGGGTGCCCTTGGGCCCCTTGACGGTAACGGTCGCCCCCTCGACGGTGATGTCGACACCGCTGGGGACGGGAATGGGCAGGCGCCCGATCCGAGACATCGCTCGCCTTCCTTACCAGACGTAGGCGAGGACTTCCCCGCCCACGCCCCGCTTGCCCGCCTGCTTGTCGGTCAGCAGCCCCGACGAGGTGGAGATGATGGCAACGCCCAGTCCCCCGAGCACCTTGGGAAGGTTCGTCGCCTTGGCGTAGACCCGCAGGCCCGGCTTGCTGATGCGCTTGATCCCGGCGATCGAACGCTCGCGGTTCGGGCCGTACTTCAGATCGATGACCAGGGTGTGGCCGACGCCGCCAGCCAGGGTCGCGTCGTCGACGTGCCAGCTGGAGATGTAGCCCTCCTGCTGGAGGATCTCGGCAATGTGGGTCTTGATCTTGCTGTGAGGCATCACCACACTGTCGTGGTACGCCCGGCTGGCGTTGCGGACACGCGTGAGCATGTCCGCAATCGGGTCGGTCATCGTCATGGCTTGACGCCTTTCTCACGGCGGTTCCCGCCGGCGCCGGGGGTCGTCCCCGGCAGCCGTCGTGTGGGCCTGCCGCGATCGGGGGGAGGTGCGGAGGTGGAGCGGTCTACCGGGCTGCTCCGGTGTTGACCGGGCTGCTCCCGTGTTCTACCAGGAGCTCTTGGTGATGCCGGGCAGCTCGCCGCGGTGCGCCATCTGCCGCAGGCAGACCCGGCAGAGTCCGAAGACCCGGTACACGGAGCGGGAGCGGCCGCAGCGCTGGCAGCGCGTGTAGCCGCGCACCGCGTACTTCGGCTTGCGGTTCGACTTCTCGATCAGTGCCTTCTTGGCCATCTGTCTAGTTCTCCCGGAAGGGGAAGCCCAGCGCCCGCAGGAGCGCCCGGCCCTCGTCGTCGGTGGTCGCGGTGGTGACGACCGTGATGTCCATGCCCCGAACCCGGTCGATCCGGTCGATGTCGATCTCATGGAAGATCGACTGCTCGGTGACGCCGAACGTGTAGTTGCCCGCGCCGTCGAACTGCTTCGGCGACAGCCCGCGGAAGTCGCGGATGCGCGGCAGCGCGATGGAGACCAGGCGGTCGAGGAACTCCCACATCCGGTCGCCGCGCAGGGTCACCTTGGCCCCGATCGGCATGCCCTCACGCAGCTTGAACTGGGCGATGGACTTCTTCGCCCGGCGCACGGCCGGCTTCTGGCCGGTGATCGCGGCGAGGTCGCGCACGGCGCCGTCGATGAGCTTCGCGTCCCGGGCGGCGTCGCCGACGCCCATGTTGACGACGACCTTCACGACGCCGGGGATCTGCATGACGTTGCGGTAGGAGAACTCCTCCCGCAGCGTTGCGGCGATCTCCTCGCGGTACCGCTGCTTGAGCCGTGGGACCGGGCGAGCACCGGTGGTCCGGTCTTCGGTGGTCACAGTCATTTGATCTCGATTCCCAACTGCTCGACTGCTCGCTCGGCCTACAGCTCGGCGCCGGTGCGCCGGGAGATGCGGACCTTGGTGCCGTCCTCGTTGATGCGGTACCCGATCCTGGTGGGCCGTCCGTCCGACGGGTCGACGATCATCACGTTGCTCACGTGGATCGGCGCCTCCTGGGTGACGATCCCCCCGGACTGCGAGCCCCGAGCGCTCTGCTGGACCCGGGTGTGCCGGGTGATCCGGTTCGCGCCCTCGACGAGGACCTTGTTCTGCTCGGGGTAGGCCCGGATGACCTTCCCCTTCAGGCCGCGGTCCTTGCCGGTGATGATCTGGACCGTGTCACCCTTCTTGATCTTCAAAGTGGCCACGGTCACAGCACCTCCGGCGCCAGCGAGATGATCTTCATGAACTTCTTGTCACGCAGCTCCCGGCCGACCGGCCCGAAGATGCGGGTGCCCCGGGGGTCACCGCCGTCCCGGATGAGCACCGCCGCGTTCTCGTCGAAACGGATGTAGGAGCCGTCCGGCCGCCGGCGCTCCTTGGTGGTGCGCACCACGACCGCCTTGACCACGTCGCCGCGCTTCACGCCGGCGCCGGGCAGGGCATCCTTGACCGTGCCGACGATGATGTCGCCGATCCCCGCGTAACGACGCCCAGAGCCGCCAAGCACCCGGATGCAGAGAATCTCCCGCGCTCCGGTGTTGTCGGCGACCCGAAGTCGCGACTCCTGCTGAATCACTTTCCGCTCCTGATCACCCGGTACTACTGATCAACCGGTACTGCGTCGGACCCGGTCACCCGGGCGCCGGGCCGGGCGCCTCGGGGGCCGTCTGGCCCCCGAGGTCGCCTCGCCCCGGAACTACTTGGCCTTCTCCAGGACCTGCACGACCCGCCACCGCTTGGTGGCCGACAACGGCCGGGTCTCCATCAGCAGCACGCGGTCGCCGACACCGGTGGTGCCGTTCTCGTCGTGCGCCTTGACCTTCTTCGTCCGGCGGATCGTCTTGCCGTACAGCGGGTGCTGCACGCGGTCCTCGACCGCGACCACGACGGTCTTGGTCATCTTGTCGCTGACCACGAGGCCCTCGCGGACCTTGCGGAAGCCGCGGTCCGCGACCGCCGCCTCGGTGTTCTGCGAAGCCTCCTGGGAGGCCGTCTCGTCTGCCACTGCCCTCACGCCCGTTCCGACTGCGTCGCGTCATCGTCCGCCGCACCGGCGACCAGCGCCGGATCGCCGGTGATACCCAGCTCCCGTTCGCGCATCACCGTGTAGATCTTGGCGATGTCACGCCGGACGGCCCGCAGCCGCCGGTTGTTGGAAAGCTGTCCGGTCGCCGCCTGGAACCGGAGGTTGAACAGCTCCTCCTTGGCTTCCCGGAGCTTGTCGACGAGCTCGTCGCCCGACAGGCTCCGCAGCTCGTCCGCGGTAGCGACAGCCATCACGCACCACCTTCACGGACCACGAAACGGCACTTCATCGGCAGCTTGTGGATCGCGCGCCGCATCGCCTCCCGGGCCACGGGCTCCGCGACCCCGGACAGCTCGAACAGCACCCGGCCGGGCTTGACGTTCGCGACCCACCACTCGGGCGAGCCCTTGCCGGAACCCATCCGGGTCTCGGCGGGCTTCTTGGTCAGCGGGCGGTCCGGGTAGATGTTGATCCAGACCTTGCCACCACGACGGATGTGGCGGGTCATCGCGATACGCGCCGACTCGATCTGCCGGTTCGTCACGTAGGCCGACTCCAGGGCCTGGATCCCGTACTCGCCGAACGTGACGCGGGTTCCGCCCTTGGCCGCACCGGTCCGCCCGGGGTGGTGCTGCTTGCGGTGCGCGACCTTCCGGGGAATCAGCATGATCTATTCCTCCGCCTTCTCCGGAGTGCCCGGCGTCGCGGCGGCGGCCGGCGTGGCGGCCGACTCGCTCGCGGCGGTGGCGGGCGCGGTCGACTCGGCCGCCGGGGCCGGCGACGACGCGGCCTCGGGCGCGGTGGTCTCGGGTGCGGTCGACTCGGGTGCGGTCGACTCAGGTGCGGTCGACTCAGGTGCGGTCGACTCAGGTGCGGTCGACTCGGGTGCGGTCGACTCGGTCGCGCCTGCCTCGGACGCAGCGGTCTCGGCGGCCGGCGCGTTTCCGCCACGACCCCGGCGCTCGCTGCGCGCCGCGGCGCGACCGGCGTCGGTACCGCCCTGCGTGGTGCCGGACGAGCCGGAACGCGGCCCGCGGCGCGGGCGGTCCCGACGGGTCTGGCGCTGCAGGGCCTCCTGCGCCTCGCGCTCGGCCCGGCTCTGGACGATGTCGCCCTTGTAGATCCAGACCTTCACGCCGATGCGGCCGAAGTTCGTCCGGGCCTCGTAGAAGCCGTAGTCGATGTCCGCCCGCAGGGTGTGCAGCGGCACCCGACCCTCACGGTAGAACTCCGACCGGCTCATCTCCGCGCCGCCGAGGCGACCCGAGCACTGAACCCGGATGCCCTTGGCGCCGCCCTTCATCGCGGTCTGCATCGCCTTGCGCATCGCGCGGCGGAAGCTGACACGGCTGGAGAGCTGCTCGGCCACGCCCTGGGCGACGAGCTGCGCGTCGACCTCGGGGTTCTTGACCTCGAGGATGTTGAGCTGCACCTGCTTGCCGGTGAGCTTCTCCAGGTCGCCGCGGATGCGGTCGGCCTCGGCGCCGCGGCGGCCGATCACGATGCCCGGGCGCGCGGTGTGGATGTCCACCCGCAGCCGACCCTGGGTCCGCTCGATGTCGACCCGGCTGATACCGGCCCGCTCCATGCCCCGCGACATCATCTTGCGGATCTTCACGTCCTCGCCGACGTACGCCTTGTACTGCTTGTCGGCGTACCAGCGGGAGGTGAACTCCGACGTGATGCCAAGCCGGAACCCGTGCGGGTTGACCTTCTGCCCCACTACCGGGCCCTCCTAGTCGTCTTCGCGCCCCGACCGGCCGCGGAGACCGGCTCCCGGCTCTCCACCACGACGGTGATGTGGCTGGTGCGCTTGCGGATCCGGTAGGCCCGGCCCTGGGCGCGGGGCCGGATGCGCTTGAGCGTCGGCCCCTCGTCCACGTAGACCTCGCCCACCCACAGGGTGGCGGGATCGAGGCTGTGGTTGTTCTCGGCATTGGCCGCGGCGCTGGCGACGACCTTGTACACGTCGTCGCTGGCCGCCTGCGGGGCGAACCGGAGGATGTCGAGCGCCTCGCTGACCGACCGGCCGCGCACCAGGTCGACGACCCGGCGAGCCTTCGTCGGCGAGACCCGCACGTAGCGGGCCGACGCCTTGGCGCCCGGCAGGCCGGCGCGGGTCAGGCCCTCGACGAGATCGTCAGCCACGGCGCGACCTCCGGTCCTCCTTGACGTGGCCGCGGAACGTCCGGGTCGGGGCGAACTCGCCGAGCTTGTGCCCGACCATGCCCTCGGTGATGAAGACCGGGACGTGCTTGCGGCCATCGTGCACGGCGATCGTGTGCCCCAGCATGTCGGGGATCACGGTGGAGCGCCGGGACCAGGTCTTGATGACGTGCTTGGTGCCCTTCGAGTTCTGCACGTCCACCTTCTTGAGCAGGTGGTCGTCGACGAACGGGCCCTTCTTCAGACTGCGTGGCATGGCTGTGTCTCCTCCTTCCTGCTCAGATCCGGTGGGTACGGGGGGCGGACGGCGGGCTCACGGGCGCCGGGGTCCGGGTGCGTGAGGTCACTACCGCCGCCTGTTCTGCTTGCGACGACGCACGATGAGCGCGTCGGACGACTTGTGGTTGGCGCGGGTCCGTCCCTCCGGACGGCCCTTCGGGTTGACCGGGTGGCGGCCACCGGAGGTCTTGCCCTCACCACCACCGTGCGGGTGGTCGACCGGGTTCATCGCGACACCGCGCACGGTGGGCCGACGGCCCTTCCAGCGCATCCGGCCGGCCTTACCCCAGTTGATGTTGCTCTGCTCGGCGTTACCGACCTCGCCGACGGTGGCGCGGCAGCGGACGTCCACGTTGCGGATCTCGCCCGAGGGCATCCGCAGCTGGGCGTAGGGGCCGTCCTTCGCGACGAGCTGCACGCTGGCGCCGGCGCTGCGGGCGATCTTCGCGCCGCCGCCGGGACGCAGCTCGATGGCGTGCACCACGGTGCCGGTCGGGATGTTGCGCAGCGGCAGGGCGTTGCCGGGCTTGATGTCGGCGCCCACCCCGGAGCTGACCTGGTCGCCCTGCTTGAGCTTCACCGGGGCGATGATGTAGCGCTTCTCGCCGTCGGCGTAGTGCAGCAGCGCGATGCGGGCGGTGCGGTTCGGGTCGTACTCGATGTGCGCGACCTTCGCCGGCACGCCGTCCTTGTCCCGCCGGAAGTCGATGATCCGGTAGGCCCGCTTGTGCCCGCCGCCCTGGTGCCGGGTGGTGATCCGGCCGTGGACGTTGCGCCCGCCCTTGGAGTGCAGCGGGCGGACCAGCGACTTCTCCGGATGGTCACGGGTGATCTCGACGAAGTCGGCCACGCTCGCGCCACGACGCCCCGGCGTCGTCGGCTTGTACCTACGAATTCCCATGGCTTCCTACCGTCCCTGGCCCGTCGACCGGTGGGCCGCCGCCGCGGCGCGGCGCACGCGCTCAGGCACCGGGGCCTCCGAAGATCTCGATCGTGTCACCGGGAGCCAGGCTCACCAGGGCCCGCTTGGTCGCGGACCGGTGTCCCCAGCCGTGCTTGGTCCGCTTGCGCTTGCCCTGCCGGTTGATGGTGTTCACCCGCAGGACGCGCACGCTGAAGATCTGCTGGACCGCGAGCTTGATCTGGGTCTTGTTCGCGTCCGGGTGCACGATGAAGGTGTAGACGTTCTCGTCGAGCAGGCCGTAGCTCTTCTCGGAGACGACCGGCCGCAGGATGACGTCACGCGGGTCGGGAATCACTTGTTCTCCTCCGCCCCGGCCGCAGCGGGCGACGCCGGACGGCTGTCGCGGGCGAGGAACGCGGCCAGCGCCTCCTCGGTGAAGACGACGTCGTCGCTCACCAGCACGTCGTAGGTGTTGAGCTGCCCCGGGTCGAGCAGGTGCACCGCCGCGACGTTGCGCAGGCTCTTCCAGGTCAGCTCGTCGGTACGGCTCGCGACCACCAGCACGCGGCGGGTGTCCGCGACCGTGCGCAGCGCCGTCACCGCGGCCTTGGTCGACGGCGCCTCACCGGAGACCAGCGAGGACACGACGTGGACCCGGTTGTTGCGCGCCCGGTCGGACAACGCGCCGCGCAGCGCGGCGGCCTTCATCTTCTTCGGGGTGCGCTGGTCGTAGCTGCGCGGGGTCGGGCCGTGCACGACGCCACCGCCGGTGAACTGCGGAGCGCGCAGTGAGCCCTGCCGGGCGCGGCCGGTGCCCTTCTGCCGGTACGGCTTGCGACCACCGCCGCGGACCTCGCCGCGGGTCTTGGTGGCGTGGGTGCCCTGGCGGGCCGCGGCGAGCTGCGCGACCACGACCTGGTGGATCAGCGGGACGTTCAGCGGCACGTCGAACACGCCGCCGGGCAGCTCAGCGCTGCCACCGTCACCGCCGTTCGGCGCGTGCACCGAGACGGTGCGCGTGGTGGTGGCATCCGGATCGGATGCGGTCGCCACCGGGCTCATGCCGAGACCTCCTCACCGGCGCCGACGGTCGCGGCCGGGGCGATCGCCTCGGGCGCCGGGCGCTTGGCCGCGCTGCGCACGAAGACAAGGCCGCCGTCCGGGCCGGGAATCGCGCCCTTCACCAGCAGAAAGCCACGCTCGGTGTCGACGGCGTGGATGGTCAGGCCCGGCGTGGTGGTGCGCGCGTGGCCCATCCGGCCCGCCATGCGCAGGCCCTTGAAGACGCGCCCGGGGGTGGCGCAGCCGCCGACCGAACCCGGCGAGCGGTGCTTGCGCTCGACGCCGTGCCCGGCGCCCAGGCCCTTGAAGCCATGACGCTTCATGACACCGGCGAAGCCCTTGCCCTTGGAGGTGCCGGTGACGTCGACGACGGTCCCCTCGGCGAACACCTCGCCGGTCAGCTCCTGGCCGGGCCGGTAGTTGCCGGCGTCGGCGGTGCGCAGCTCGACGAGGTGGCGCCGCGGCGTCACCCCGCTCGTGGCGAAGTGCCCACGGGCCGGCTTGTTGATCTTACGCGGGTCGATCTCGCCGTAACCGAGCTGGACGGCCGAGTATCCGTCCGAGTCAGGCGTCTTGACCTGCGTGACGACATTGGGTCCGGCCTTGATGACGGTGACCGGCACGACGCGGTTGTTCGCGTCCCATACCTGGGTCATCCCGAGCTTGGTGCCCAGGAGCCCTCTGTAGTTGCGGATGAGCATGACTGCGCCGGCCCCTCTTACAGCTTGATCTCGATGTCGACACCGGCGGGGAGGTCGAGCCGCATCAGCGAGTCGACCGTCTTCGGCGTCGGGTCAAGGATGTCGATCAGCCGCTTGTGCGTCCGCATCTCGAAGTGCTCGCGGCTGTCCTTGTACTTGTGCGGCGACCGGATGACGCAGTAGATGTTCTTCTCCGTCGGCAGCGGCACCGGTCCCGCGACCTGCGCACCCGTCCGGGTCACCGTCTCGACGATCTTCCGCGCCGAGCTGTCGATGACCTCGTGGTCATAGGCCTTGAGCCGAATGCGGATCTTCTGTGCCGCCATGGTGGGCTTCGCCTGTCCTGTCTGTCTCGTCCGGCCGGTACCGCTACCGGGTCACCGCCCGTAGATCCACGCCTCCGCCGGTGGCGTGAGGCCCGTGCCCCGCCGCCGGCGGAGGGAATCTGCCGGTTACCGCTGTCTCGTGCCGGCCCCGCGTCGATCGATCGACGCTCGGGCCGGATTACCTGCCACGTCGGCAGCCGGGTGGCACCGGCAGCCGGGCCGCCCGGGCGGTGAGGGCAATCGCGCCGCCCGGGCAGCAATGTGGGCGGTGGGCCCGGGGGATCCGGACCCACCGCCCACCGCTACTACTTGAGAACCTTCGTGACCTGGCCCGCGCCGACGGTCCGGCCACCCTCGCGGATGGCGAAGCGCAGACCCTCCTCCATGGCGATCGGCTGGATGAGCTCGACCGTCATCTCGGTGTTGTCGCCCGGCATGACCATCTCCGTGCCCTCGGGGAGGGTCACGACGCCGGTCACGTCAGTGGTGCGGAAGTAGAACTGCGGCCGGTAGTTCTTGAAGAACGGCGTGTGGCGACCGCCCTCGTCCTTGTTCAGGATGTAGACGCGCGCCTCGAACACGGTGTGCGGGGTGATCGTCTTCGGCTTGACGATGACCTGGCCGCGCTCGACGTCCTCGCGCTTGATGCCACGAAGGAGCAGGCCCACGTTGTCGCCGGCACGCCCCTCGTCGAGCAGCTTGCGGAACATCTCGACGCCGGTGACGGTCGTCGTGGTGGTCTCCGGCTTGATGCCGACGATCTCCACGGTCTCGTTGACCTTGACGATTCCACGCTCGACGCGGCCGGTGACGACCGTGCCACGACCGGTGATCGTGAAGACGTCCTCGATCGGCATGAGGAACGGCCGGTCGATGTCACGCTGCGGCTCGGGGATCGAGTCGTCGACCGCGGCCATGAGCTCGAGGAGCTTGGCGCCCCACTCCTTGTCGCCCTCCAGCGCCTTGAGCGCGGAGACGCGGATGACCGGGACGTCGTCACCCGGGAACTCGTACGAGCTGAGCAGCTCGCGGACCTCGAGCTCGACGAGCTCCAGGATCTCCTCGTCGTCGACCATGTCGGCCTTGTTCAGCGCGACGACGATGTAGGGCACGCCGACCTGACGCGCGAGGAGCACGTGCTCCTTCGTCTGCGGCATCGGGCCGTCGGTCGCGGACACCACCAGGATCGCCCCGTCCATCTGGGCGGCACCGGTGATCATGTTCTTGATGTAGTCCGCGTGCCCGGGGCAGTCGACGTGCGCGTAGTGCCGCTTGTCGGTCTGGTACTCGACGTGCGCGATCGAGATCGTGATGCCGCGGGCCTTCTCCTCCGGCGCCTTGTCGATCTGGTCGAACGGCGTGAAGGGGTTGAGGTCCGGGTGCGCGTCGTGCAGGACCTTGGTGATCGCCGCGGTCAGCGTGGTCTTGCCATGGTCGATGTGACCGATGGTGCCGATATTGACGTGCGGCTTCGTCCGCTCGAACTTCTGCTTCGCCACGGGTGTCCCTCCAAGGACGGGTGGTGTCGTGCTGTGTAGTCAGGTCGGGAGGCGTTCACGCCACGAGGGCGGTCACTCCCCCCTCGCCTTGGCGATGATCTCCTTGGCGACGTTCCCGGGAACCTCGGCGTAGGAGTCGAACTGCATCGAGTAGCTGGCCCGGCCGGACGTCTTGGACCGCAGGTCGCCGACGTAGCCGAACATCTCCGACAGCGGCACCTGCGCCCGCACGATCCGGGAACCGCCGCGCTCCTCCATCGCCTGGATCTGTCCGCGGCGGGAGTTCAGGTCACCGATGACGTCGCCCATGTGGTCCTCGGGCGTGGTGACCTCGACGGCCATCAGCGGCTCGAGAAGCACGGGATCGGCCTTGCGAGCCGCGTCCTTGAACGCCATCGAGCCGGCGATCTTGAAGGCGAGCTCGGACGAGTCCACGTCGTGGTACTGACCGTCCAGGAGGGTGACCTTGACGTCGACCAGCGGGTAGCCGGCGAGCACGCCGAACTCCATGGCCTCCTGGCAGCCGGCATCGACGGACGGGATGTACTCCCGGGGGATGCGACCGCCGGTGACCTTGTTCTCGAACTCGTAGCCGCCGCCGTCGCCGCCGGAGGGCTCCAGGTTGATGATCACTCGGGCGTACTGGCCGGACCCACCCGTCTGCTTCTTGTGGGTGTAGTCGACCTTCTCCACCTTGCGGCGGATCGTCTCCCGGTAGGCCACCTGCGGCTTGCCGACGTTGGCCTCGACGCCGTACTCGCGACGCATGCGGTCGACCAGCACGTCGAGGTGCAGCTCGCCCATGCCGGCGATGATCGTCTGGCCGGTCTCCTCGTCGGTGCGGACCTGGAAGGTCGGGTCCTCCTCGGCGAGCCGCTGGATGGCGGTGCCCAGCTTCTGCTGGTCGGCCTTCGTCTTCGGCTCGATCGCGACGTGGATGACCGGCGCCGGGAACGTCATCGACTCCAGGATCACCGGCGCGTTCGGGTCGCAGAGCGTGTCACCGGTGGTGGTGTTCTTCAGCCCCACCACGGCGACGATCTGCCCCGCACCGACGCCGTCCCGGTCCTCCCGGTGGTTGGCGTGCATCTGCAGGATGCGCCCGATGCGCTCCTTGCGGTCCTTCGTCGAGTTCAGCACTGGCGAGCCGCCGGTGAGCCTGCCCGAGTACACCCGGATGTAGGTCAGCTTGCCGACGTACGGGTCGCTCATAATCTTGAAGGCAAGCGCCGAGAACGGCTCGTCCTCGCTGGGCTCGCGGCGGACCTCGGCGTCCTCGTCGCTGACCGAGTGACCGATGGTGGCGCCGATGTCCAGCGGGTTCGGCAGGAAGTCGACGACCGCGTCGAGCATGGGCTGGACGCCCTTGTTCTTGAACGCGGAGCCACACAGCACCGGGTTGATCTTGCTGGCGAGGGTGCCGCGCCGCAGACCGGCCATGAGCTGCTCCTCGGAGGGCTCCTCACCCTCGAGGTAGAGCTCCATGAGCTCGTCGTCGTTCTCCGCGACCGTCTCCAGGAGCTTGTCGCGCCATTCCTGCGCGGCCTCCAGGTGGTCCCGAGGAATGTCGACGACCTCGTAGGAGGCGCCCTTGTCCTCGGACTTCCAGAGCAGGCCCTTCATCCGGATCAGGTCGATGACGCCGCGGAAGTCCGACTCCACGCCCCAGGGGAGCTGGATGACGGCGGGCGTCGCGTCGAGCCGCTCGACCATCATGTCCACGCAGCGGTGGAATTCCGCGCCGACCCGGTCCATCTTGTTGACGAAGGCGATCCGCGGCACGTTGTACCGGTCGGCCTGCTTCCAGACCGTCTCGCTCTGCGGCTCGACGCCGGCGACGGCGTCGAACACCGCCACGGCGCCGTCGAGGACGCGCAGCGACCGCTCGACCTCAACCGTGAAGTCGACGTGGCCGGGCGTGTCGATGATGTTGATGGTGTGGTCGCGCCAGATACAGGTGGTGGCCGCGGAGGTGATGGTGATCCCCCGCTCCTGCTCCTGCTCCATCCAGTCCATCGTCGCGCCGCCCTCGTGGACCTCACCGATCTTGTAGTTCACACCGGTGTAGAAGAGGATGCGCTCGGTCGTGGTGGTCTTGCCCGCGTCGATGTGGGCCATGATCCCGATGTTGCGGGTACTGGCCAGCGAGGAAGGTGCGTCAGATGGCATGTCGAGCTACCAGCGGTAGTGGGCGAAGGCCTTGTTGGACTCCGCCATCTTGTGGGTGTCCTCCCGGCGCTTCACGCTCGCGCCGAGGCCGTTACTCGCGTCGATGAGCTCGTTCATCAGCCGCTCGGTCATCGTCTTCTCACGACGAGCCCGGGAGTAGCCGACGATCCAGCGCAGAGCGAGGGTCGTGCTGCGGCCGGCGCGAACCTCGACCGGCACCTGGTAGGTGGCGCCACCGACCCGGCGGCTGCGCACCTCCAGCGTGGGCTTGACGTTGTCGAGCGCCCGCTTGAGCGTGACGACCGGGTCGTTGCCGGTCTTGTTCTTCGCGCCTTCCAGCGCGCCGTACACGATGCGCTCCGCGACCGACTTCTTGCCGCTCATCAGCACCTTGTTCACCAGCGCGGTCACCAGCGCCGACCCGTACACCGGGTCGACGACGACGGCGTGCTTGGGCGCGGGCCCCTTGCGCGGCATCAGCCCTTCTCCTTCTTCGCGCCGTAGCGGCTACGAGCCTGCTTGCGGTTACGGACGCCCTGCGTGTCGAGAGCGCCTCGGACGATCTTGTAGCGAACGCCCGGAAGGTCCTTCACTCGACCGCCGCGAACCAGGACGATCGAGTGCTCCTGCAGGTTGTGGCCGACGCCGGGAATGTAGGCGGTGACCTCGATCCCGCTGTTCAGCCGGACACGCGCGACCTTGCGCAGCGCCGAGTTCGGCTTCTTGGGGGTGGTCGTGTAGACGCGGGTGCACACACCACGACGCTGAGGGCTCCCCTTGAGTGCCGGGGTCTTGGTCTTCTCGACCTTGTCCTGCCGGCCCTTGCGGACCAGCTGCTGGATCGTGGGCAACGCCGCTCCCGTTCCTGTGACGCCTCGTCGTACTGCCTTGGGCAACCAGACCGGTACGCCGGCCTACCTGCTTTCCTTGCGAACCGCACCAGGGCCACCGCGGTGGCCTCGACCGGCTTCTCCGACCCACGCGGTCGGGCGTGTCGCGCCGTTTCGTCCGAAGAGGATCACACATTCGATTGATCCAACTGCGGTGGACAGCGCGCCAACCCGCCCGGCCGCTTCGCGGAACCGAGCCCGACAGTCGCCGACGGACACCCGGGCGGTGACTTTACGTCAGCCTGCCAGGCACCACGGCGCCACATCGAAGTGCAAGACGCACGCCGGAGTCACGTGGACTCCGGCCACAGGAATCAACAGTACTCCACGGCCGCGTCACGTGTCGAACGGGGTATCGGCCGACGTCCGACGCAGACACCGCAGCCCCACAAGCCCATGACCTCGGACGGCGGGCCCGGCCGTCGCACACGACAGCCGCACCGGCGGTCCCGAAACACGCAACTCGCCCAGAACCCGGCACAGCCCGGGATCACACCGGCCCGCGTCGATCGGGCCCACCGGAGCCGACAATCCACTACCCGCATGGCGGGGCGGCCGGACTCCGGCATCAGCACCGAAGGCAGCGAGCCGGAACCCGGGGACCTCGGCGGCATCCCACGGCCCTGGTACACCCACGGCCCTGGTACATCCGCAGCCCTCGTACGACCGCAGCCCTCGTACGACCGCGATCCTGGTCCTGGCACGCTGTACGAGACAGCACGATACCGGCACCGGAGGTCCACGAGGACATGTTTGACGCAGTTGGCTCGCAGCCGCCGGCCGCCCCACCCGCCCGGCCGACCCGGGCCGAGCTGCTCGCCGCCTACGACACCGAGGTTCCCGACCTCCTCGCCCCGCGGACCACCGTGCTGCTGTGCGGGATCAACCCGTCCCTGGAGTCCGGGGCGACCGGCTTCCACTTCGGCACGCCGAGCAACCGCCTGTGGCCCGTCCTGCACCTCGCCGGGTTCACCCCACGCCGGCTGCACCCCAGCGAGACCGCCGAGCTGACCAGCCGCGGCATCAGCATCACCAACCTGGTCAACCGGTCCACCGCCCGCGCCGACGAGATCGGCGACGACGAGGTCCGGGCCGGCGTCGACCGGCTCACCGGGCTCGTCGAGCGGATCTCGCCGCACTGGGTGGCCTTCCTCGGCCTGGCCGCCTACCGGGTCGGCTTCGGCCGGCGCCGGGCGCAGGTCGGTCGCCAGCCGGAGACCCTGGGTCAGGCGGGCGTCTGGCTGCTGCCCAACCCGAGCGGTCTGAACGCCCACTACCAGCTACCCGACCTGGTCCGGGTGTACGGCGAGCTCCGCGAGGCGGCGTACCCCGACCGATGATCGCTCGGCCTCGTCACTGGCGTCGAGCGTCGTCGAGCAGGTCTGCGGGCGGCCGGTCACCGATGGGGGCGAGGAAGTCGGCGTCGGGGGGCGCCTCGACCTCGACGCGCGCGCCGCCGGCCCAGGCGGCGTCGAAGGCCAGCCGCCAGGAGTGCAGGAAGGCGCGGGTCTGCGGCGCCTTGACGAACAGTGGGTCGCCCGCGATCGGATGGCCGATCCAGGCCAGGTGCACGCGGATCTGGTGGCGCCGCCCGGTCTGCGGCGTCGCGGCGAGCAGGGTGTGCTCGCCGCCCTCCCAGATCCGGACGAACGTCGTGACCGAGGGATAGGTCCGCACGTGGCCGAAGACCGCCTCGGGCGGAACGGACCAGTGCCCCTCGTCCGCCACTGCGCCCGCACCGACCAGGTTGCCGGCCGCGACCACTCCGCCCGCTGCGAGCGCGTGGTCGGACGCGGCCAGGTCGCCGGACGCAGTTGGGTCGCCGGACGCGGTTGGGTCGCCGGACGCGGTTGGGTCGCCGGATGGGAGCAGGGTGATGTCGGCGCGGTTCGCGGCCACCCGGACCCGGCTCTTGCGGCCGACGCTGAGCGGCAGGTCGATGGTCCCCGCCGCCGGCAGGCCGCGGGTTCGGGTCAGCGCAAGGTAGCACTTGCCGACCGTGCGCCGCTGGAACTGCCTGGTCAGGTCGCCGTGGTAGCGCAGCTCCCGGGCGAACAGCACGATCCCCGAGGTCACCTTGTCGATCCGGTGCACGGGGAACAGCTCCTCGCCGGCGTCGGCGGCCAGGCGCACGAGGTCGGTGTCGTGGCGCTCCCCCATCACCGAGATGCCGACGGGCTTGTCGAGCGCCAGGACCGCCTCGTCCTCGTAGATCGCGTGCAGCCGCCGGATGTCGGCCCAGTCCGCCGCGAGTTCCCCACCCATTGATCACCTACCGTCGTCTCCGGCCAGGCCGGTCCCGACCTCCCTGCTTGTCCGGAGGCCTCCGCGCCCGAAATATCCCTCTGGACAAGCAGGGGGAACCGACCGGCACCCGCCCGGACCCGGCGCGGCACCGGGCGGAGAACGCCGCCGGCCCGGCGCCCCCGAGCGGGGGGCACCGGGCCGGCGGGATCGGCTCAGCGGTTCCGGATCAGCGGTTCCGGGTCAGCGGAAGTCGCCCGAGCTGCGGTAGTCGAACTCGTCCAGCGGGACGGCCTGGCCGGAGCCGGTGCCGAACGCGCCGTACTCCACGCTGCCGCCGTCCTCGTACGCGCCGACGGAGTACATCGCGGCGCGCGCCTCCTCGGTCGGCTCGACCCGGATGTTGCGGTACCGGGAGATGCCGGTGCCGGCCGGGATGAGCTTACCGATGATGACGTTCTCCTTGAGGCCGACGAGCGAGTCCGACCGGGCGTTGATCGCCGCGTCGGTGAGCACTCGGGTCGTCTCCTGGAAGGAGGCCGCCGACAGCCACGACTCGGTGGCCAGCGACGCCTTGGTGATCCCCATCAGCACCGGACGAGCCGAGGCCGGCTGGCCGCCGGACTCGACCACCCGGCGGTTCTCCGACTCGAACCGGGCCCGCTCGCACAGCTCGCCGGGCAGCAGGTTGGTCTCGCCGGACTCCAGCACGTTCACCCGCTTGAGCATCTGGCGGATGATGATCTCGATGTGCTTGTCGTGGATCGACACGCCCTGCGACCGGTACACCTCCTGGACCTGGTCGACCAGGTGGAGCTGGACCTGGCGCGGGCCGAGGATGCGCAGCACCTCGTGCGGGTCGACGGCACCGTCGACGATCTGGTTGCCGACCTCGATGCGGTCGCCCTCGCGGACCCGCAGGCGCGAGCGCCGCGAGACCGGGTAGGCGATCTCCTCGCTGCCGTCGTCCGGCACCACCACGACCTTGAAGGTCTTCTCGGTCTCCTCGATCTTCACCCGACCGGAGACCTCGGTGATGGGCGCCTTGCCCTTCGGGCTACGGGCCTCGAACAGCTCGACGACACGCGGCAGACCCTGGGTGATGTCGTCACCGGCGACGCCACCGCTGTGGAAGGTACGCATCGTCAGCTGGGTACCCGGCTCGCCGATGGACTGCGCGGCGACGATCCCGACGGCCTCGCCGACGTCGACCAGCTTGCCGGTGGCCAGCGAACGCCCGTAGCACTGGGCGCACACCCCCATCCGGGACTCGCAGGTCAGCGCCGAACGCACCCGGACCGACTCGATGCCGGCCTCGATGATCTGGCCGATCGCCACGTCCCCGGCGTCGGTGCCGGCGGGCACGATGATCTCACCGTGCTCGTCGACGGCGTCGGAGGCCAGCGTCCGCGCGTACGCCGAGGTCTCGGCGTAGCGGTCGCGCACGAGCACGCCGTCGGCGCCGCGCCGGGCGATCCGGGTCAGGATGCCGCGCTCGGTGCCGCAGTCCTCCTCGCGGACGATGACGTCCTGGCTGACGTCGACGAGCCGGCGGGTCAGGTAGCCGGAGTCGGCGGTCCGCAGGGCGGTGTCGGCGAGACCCTTACGGGCACCGTGGGTCGAGATGAAGTACTCGAGCACGGTGAGGCCCTCGCGGAAGTTCGCCTTGATCGGCCGCGGGATGATCTCGCCCTTCGGGTTGGAGACCAGGCCACGCATGCCGGCGAGCTGCCGGATCTGCATCATGTTTCCGGCGGCTCCGGAGTTGACCAGCACGTAGACCGGGTTGGTCTGCGGGAAGTTCTTCTCCATCGCCTCGGCGATCTTGTTGGTCGCCTCGGTCCAGATCTGCACCAGCTCGCTGCGGCGCTCCTCGTCGGACAGGAAGCCGCGGTCGAACTGCTTCTGCACCCGGTCGGCCCGCTGCTCGTAGTCGTCGAGGATCTCGGCCTTGTTCGGCGGCGCGACGACGTCCTCGATCGCGACGGTGACCCCGGACCGGGTGGCCCAGTAGAAACCGGCGCTCTTCAGCGCGTCCAGGGTCGCCGCGACCTGGATCTTCGGGTACCGCTCGGCCAGGTCGTTGACGATCGCGGCCTGGGCCTTCTTGTTGAGCTGGGCGTTGATGAAGGGGTAGCCCTCCGGCAGCGCCTCGTTGAGCAGGCAGCGGCCGAACGTGGTCTCCAGGGTGAACACGTCCCCAGTGACCCAGTCGGCCGGCGGCACCCAGTCCGACGGCGGGGTGGTGTCGCGCAGCCGGACGCTGATCCGCGCCTGCAGCGCGATCTCGCGGGCGTCGAAGGCCATCTGCGCCTCGGCGACCGACGAGAACGCCCGCCCCTCCCCGACGGCGCCCTCGGCCAGCGTCGACAGGTGGAACACCCCGGTGACCATGTCGAGGCTGGGCATCGCCAGCGGTCGACCGGACGCCGGCGAGAGGATGTTGTTGCTCGACAGCATCAGGATCCGCGCCTCGGCCTGCGCCTCGGCGGACAGCGGCAGGTGCACCGCCATCTGGTCGCCGTCGAAGTCGGCGTTGAACGCCGTGCAGACCAGCGGGTGGATCTGGATGGCCTTGCCCTCGACCAGCTGCGGCTCGAAGGCCTGGATGCCGAGGCGGTGCAGGGTCGGCGCCCGGTTGAGCAGCACCGGGTGCTCGGTGATGACCTCCTCGAGCACGTCCCAGACGACCGGGCGGGCCCGCTCCACCATCCGCTTCGCCGACTTGATGTTCTGCGCGTGGTTGAGGTCCACCAGGCGCTTCATCACGAACGGCTTGAACAGCTCCAGCGCCATCTGCTTGGGCAGACCGCACTGGTGCAGCTTGAGCTGCGGACCGACGACGATGACCGACCGGCCGGAGTAGTCGACCCGCTTGCCGAGCAGGTTCTGGCGGAACCGGCCCTGCTTGCCCTTGAGCATGTCGGACAGCGACTTCAACGGACGGTTACCCGGGCCGGTGACCGGCCGGCCGCGGCGGCCGTTGTCGAACAGCGCGTCGACGGCCTCCTGCAGCATCCGCTTCTCGTTGTTGACGATGATCTCGGGCGCGCCGAGGTCGAGCAGCCGCTTGAGGCGGTTGTTCCGGTTGATCACCCGGCGGTACAGGTCGTTGAGGTCGGAGGTGGCGAACCGGCCACCGTCGAGCTGCACCATCGGCCGCAGGTCCGGCGGGATCACCGGAACGCAGTCGAGCACCATCCCCATCGGGGAGTTGCGGGTGTTCAGGAACGCCGAGACGACCTTGAGCCGCTTGAGCGCGCGGGCCTTCTTCTGCCCCTTGCCGCTGCGGATGGTCTCGCGCAGCGACTCGGCCTCCGCGGCCAGGTCGAAGTCGGCGAGCCGCCGCTGCAGCGCCTCGGCGCCCATGCCGCCGTCGAAGTACTGGCCGAACCGGTCGCGCAGCTCGCGGTAGAGCAGCTCGTCCGGCTCCAGGTCCTGGACCTTCATGTTCTTGAAGCGGTCGAACACCCGGTCCAGATCGTCGATCTTGCGCTGCGCGCGGTCGCGGATCTGGCGCATCTCGCGCTCGGCCGACTCGCGGACCTTGCGCCGCGCGTCGCCCTTGGCGCCCTCGGCCTCGAGCTGCGCGAGGTCGGTCTCGAGCCGCTTCTGCCGAGTCTCGACGTCGGCGTTCTTCTTGTCCTCGAGCTGCTGCTTCTCGACGCCCATGCGGGCCTCGAGGGTGGGCAGGTCGCGGTGGCGCGCCTCGGCGTCGACCTTGGTGATCATGTAGGCGGCGAAGTAGATGACCTTCTCGAGGTCCTTCGGCGCCAGGTCCAGCAGGTAGCCGAGCCGGCTCGGAACACCCTTGAAGTACCAGATGTGGGTGACCGGGGCGGCCAGCTCGATGTGCCCCATGCGCTCACGGCGCACCTTGGCGCGGGTGACCTCGACGCCACAGCGCTCGCAGATGATGCCCTTGAACCGGACCCGCTTGTACTTGCCGCAGTAGCACTCCCAGTCCCGGGTCGGACCGAAGATCTTCTCGCAGAAGAGCCCGTCCTTCTCCGGCTTCAGGGTGCGGTAGTTGATCGTCTCCGGCTTCTTGACCTCACCGTGCGACCACTGACGGATGTCGTCCGCGGTGGCAAGACCGATGCGCAGTTCGTCGAAGAAGTTGACGTCCAGCAAGACTGTCGCCTGCTCTCTCTTTCTCGGTCGGGACGCTGGAGTCGGATGGACCGCCGGGGGTCGGCCGCCGCCTCACGGCGCGCGGTTCGGGCCCCCGGCGCCCGCTCAGACCTCCTCGACGCTGCTCGGCTCCCGCCGGGACAGGTCGATCCCGAGTTCCTCCGCCGCACGGAAGACGTCCTCGTCGGTGTCACGCATCTCGATCTGCACACCGTCGCTGGAGAGGACCTCGACGTTGAGGCACAGCGACTGCATCTCCTTGATGAGCACCTTGAACGACTCCGGGATACCGGGCTCCGGAATGTTCTCGCCCTTGACGATCGCCTCGTAGACCTTGACCCGGCCCACGACGTCGTCGGACTTGATGGTCAACAGCTCCTGGAGGGCGTAGGCGGCGCCGTACGCCTCCAGCGCCCACACCTCCATCTCACCGAACCGCTGGCCACCGAACTGCGCCTTACCACCCAGGGGCTGCTGAGTGATCATCGAGTAGGGGCCGGTCGACCGAGCGTGGATCTTGTCGTCGACCAGGTGCAGCAGCTTGAGGATGTAGATGTAGCCGACCGCCACCGGGTAGGGGTAGGGCTCGCCGGTGCGGCCGTCGAACAGCGTGGCCTTGCCGGAGGAGCCGATGAGCTGGACCCCGTCCCGGTTCGGGAGGGTGGAGTCGAGCAGACCGGTGATCTCCTCCTCGCGGGCGCCGTCGAAGACCGGGGTGGCCACGTTGGTCCCGGGGGTGGACGAGTCCGCCCCGATCCCGCGCAGCCGCTCCTTCCAGTCCTCGGTGCCGGCGTCCACCTGCCAGCCTGTCTTGGCCACCCACCCGAGGTGGGTCTCCAGGATCTGGCCGATGTTCATCCGGCGCGGGACGCCGTGCGGGTTGAGCACGATGTCGACCGGAGTGCCGTCCTCGAGGAACGGCATGTCCTCCTGCGGGAGGATCTTGGCGATGACGCCCTTGTTGCCGTGCCGACCGGCGAGCTTGTCGCCGTCGGTGATCTTCCGCTTCTGGGCGACGTAGACCCGGACCAGCTCGTTGACGCCGGGCGGGAGTTCGTCGCCGTCCTCGCGGGAGAACACCCGGACGCCGATCACCTTGCCGGACTCGCCGTGCGGCACCTTCAGCGAGGTGTCGCGGACCTCCCGGGCCTTCTCCCCGAAGATCGCCCGCAGCAGCCGCTCCTCGGGGGTCAGCTCGGTCTCGCCCTTCGGGGTGACCTTGCCGACCAGGACGTCGCCGGGCGAGACCTCGGCACCGATCCGGATGATCCCGCGCTCGTCGAGGTCGGCGAGGACCTCCTCGGCGACGTTGGGGATGTCGCGGGTGATCTCCTCCGGGCCGAGCTTGGTGTCCCGGGCGTCGACCTCGTGCTCCTCGATGTGGATCGAGGACAGCACGTCGTCCTGCACGAGGCGCTGCGACAGGATGATCGCGTCCTCGTAGTTGTGCCCCTCCCACGGCATGAAGGCGACCAGCAGGTTCTTGCCGAGCGCCATCTCGCCGTTGTCGGTGCACGGGCCGTCCGCGATGACCTGGCCGGCCTCGACCCGGTCCCCCTCGAACACGATCGGCTTCTGGTTGATGCAGGTGCCCTGGTTCGACCGGCGGAACTTCGCCAGCCGGTAGGTGCGCCGGGTGCCGTCGTCGTGCATGACGGTGATGTAGTCCGCCGAGAGGTCCTCGACGACGCCGGCCTGGACGCAGACGACCACGTCGCCGGCGTCCTTGGCCGCGCGGGCCTCCATCCCGGTGCCGACCAGCGGCGCCTCGGAGCGCAGCAGCGGCACCGACTGGCGCTGCATGTTGGAGCCCATGAGCGCGCGGTTGGCGTCGTCGTGCTCGAGGAACGGGATCATGGCCGTGGCCACGGACACCATCTGCCGCGGCGAGACGTCCATGTAGTCGACCTCGTCCGGCGGGATGAACTCGACCTCACCGCCCTTGCGGCGGACCAGGACGCGGTCCTCGGCGAACGTGCCGTCGGGGCTCAGCGGCGTGTTGGCCTGCGCCTTGACGTGCCGGTCCTCCTCGTCCGCGGTGAGGTAGTCGATCTGGTCGGTGACCCGGCCGTTGACGACCTTGCGGTACGGCGTCTCGACGAAGCCGAACGGGTTGACCCGCGCGAACGTCGACAGCGAGCCGATCAGGCCGATGTTCGGGCCTTCCGGCGTCTCGATCGGGCACATCCGGCCGTAGTGGCTGGGGTGCACGTCGCGGACCTCGAAGCCGGCCCGCTCCCGGGACAGACCGCCGGGGCCCAGCGCCGACAGGCGGCGCTTGTGGGTCAGGCCGGCCAGCGGGTTCGTCTGGTCCATGAACTGCGACAGCTGGCTGGTGCCGAAGAACTCCTTGATGGAGGCGACGACCGGCCGGATGTTGATCAGGGTCTGCGGCGTGATCGCCTCGACGTCCTGGGTGGTCATCCGCTCGCGGACGACCCGCTCCATCCGGGCCAGGCCCAGCCGGACCTGGTTCTGGATCAGTTCGCCGACCGTGCGCAGCCGCCGGTTGCCGAAGTGGTCGATGTCGTCGACCTCGTACTCGGCCGGGTCGGCGCCCGCGTGCAGCTTGACGACGTACTCGATCGTGCGCACGATGTCATCCTCGGTGAGGACGCCGACGTCGTGGGCGATCTCCAGCGTGAGCTTCTTGTTCACCTTGTAGCGGCCGACCTTCGCCAGGTCGTAGCGCTTGGGGTTGAAGAAGAGGTTCTCCAGCAGGGTCTGCGCCGACTCCCGCGTCGGCGGCTCGCCCGGGCGCAGCTTGCGGTAGATGTCCAGCAGCGCGTCGTCCTGGCTGGCCGTGTGGTCCTTCTCCAGGGTGATGCGCATCGACGGGAAGTCGCCGAACCGCTCCAGGATGCGCGCCTCGTCCCAGCCCAGCGCCTTGAGCAGGACCGTCACCGACTGACGACGCTTGCGGTCGATGCGGACCCCGACGGTGTCCCGCTTGTCGATCTCGAACTCGAGCCAGGCCCCGCGCGACGGGATCACCTTGCAGGAGTACAGGTCCTTGTCCGACGCCTTGTCCAGGCTGCGTTCGAAGTACACGCCGGGCGACCGGACGAGCTGGCTGACCACCACACGCTCGGTCCCGTTGATGACGAAGGTGCCCTTGGGCGTCATGAGCGGAAAGTCGCCCATGAAGACCGTCTGGCTCTTGATCTCACCGGTGGTGTTGTTGGTGAACTCGGCCGTGACGAACAGCGGGGCCGAGAAGGTCATGTCCTTGTCCTTGCACTCCTCCACGGAGTACTTGGGGGGCTCGAACCGGTGGTCCCGGAAGGACAGGGACATGGAGCCGGAGAAGTCCTCGATCGGGGAGATCTCCTCGAAGACCTCCTCCAGACCGGAGGTGATCGGAACATCGTCCCGGCCCGAGTCGATGGCCTCCTGAACCCGCTCCGCCCAGGCGTCACTACCGATCAGCCAATCGAAGGACTGCGTCTGAAGAGCAAGGAGATCCGGGACCTCGAGGGGCTCGATGATCTTAGCGAACGAGATGCGGGAGGAAGAGCGCGAGGCGGCCAAGGTGGTCCTTCCGGGTGGCCTGATCGTCGGGCTGGCGTCGCGGACGTCAAGGATCCGTCGGGGGGTGGTCAGGTGATCAGTGTCTCGCTACGGTTGTCGGGAACAGCGACGGGGGGTGCCCCGCCGGTGAGAGGATGACCGCGAGGCGCATCGGTGCGGCGGTGCCGGGAGTCCCGGCGGCCGGTCGCGCGGTCGGAGTCGGCCCTCGTCCCGCAGCAGGTCCGCCGATCCAGAGTCCGTCGGTCCGCGGAACCGCAAAAATCCGTCGCGGCAGGCGTTCGGCTGACTGCGGGCACGCCAAAGCGCCGTCGCGGCGCAAGCGCGCGGCGACGCCGGTGTCCGCTGAGAACAACGGGTCGGTGCACGGGCAAAGGTCTGCTCAGAGTCCTCGGTGTGGCTGCCATACAGCCGTGCCACGCACCAGCACGGCCAGCGCGCCTTCACGTCGAACCGGAACCCACCGCGTACGCAGCCCCGACACCATGGTCGGGACCGCCCGGCGGCGCGTACCGGACCCCCACAGAGAGCCCGACCTCACCGGAGAACCGGTGTCGGCGGAGCCGATGCGACGAAAAGGGCAGCGCAAACTAGCAGTGTAGCCGAAGGGCACACCACTGGCAAGGACGTGCGTGGCAGGACCACGCGGGGGGAACGTAGAGCACCGCATCTGCTTCCCGACGAGCGTTCGCGACATGATGGAACTCCGATCTACAGGGGCCGTCAACCCCCTTCGGAAAACGTCACGAACGACCCGACCTGCCCATCCGCTTACGTTGCAGCGTGTCTCGGCGATTCGCCAGGCACAGACGCCGCGTGCCGGGACACCTCGGAGGTGCCCCGGCACGCGGGATGCGCCGCGGCCGCGTCGAGCGGCCGCACCGGTCCGCGGCGGCGGCGAAACGCCGCCCGGACCGGACCCGGAAGACGGGCGATGGTGCAAGATGGTGCTTGAGGGTGCTGGGACGGTGACCGAGTTACTTGACGGTGACCGACGCGCCGGCGCCCTCGAGGGCCGCCTTGGCCTTGTCTGCGGCCTCCTTGGCGACCTTCTCCAGGACGGGCTTGGGCGCCCCGTCGACGAGGTCCTTGGCCTCCTTCAGCCCGAGGCTGGTCAGCGCCCGAACCTCCTTGATGACCTGGATCTTCTTGTCGCCGACGGACTCGAGGATGACGTCGAACTCGTCCTGCTCCTCGGCGGCCGGAGCCTCGCCGCCCGCCCCGCCGGCGGCCGGCGCCGCGGCCACGGCGACGGGCGCCGCGGCGGTCACGCCGAAGGTCTCCTCGAACTGCTTCACGAACTCCGAGAGCTCCAGCAGGGTCAGTTCCTTGAACGCGTCGAGCAGCTCTTCGGTCGACAGCTTCGCCATGATGGCGGTTCCTTCCTCGTCATGGGCGATGATCTCGGCCGGCCGGATGGGCGACCGGTGATCGGGGTGGCTCGTGCATGGTGCCGGCCGGGCGCGGTGGCCCGTCCGGCGCGGGATGCTCCGCCGGTCCGACGGACACCGGAGCGGCGACCGTCATCCCGCGGCGGCGCGGGCGGTTACTCCGCGGGGGCCTCGGCGGCCTCGGCGGCCTCGGTGGCCTCCGCGGCCGGCGTCTCGGCGGCGGACTGGCTCGCCCGCTGCTCGCGCAGCGCCTCGGCCAGCCGGGCGACCTGCGACAGCGGGGCGGCGAACAGGCCGACCGCGCCGGACAGCGAACCCTTCATCGCGCCGGCGAGCTTCGCCAGCAGGATCTCGCGGGACTCCAGATCCGCCAGCTTGCGGATCTCGTCGGCCGTCATCGCCTTGCCCTCGACGACGCCGCCCTTGACCACGAGGGCCGGGTTGGCGCGGGCGAAGTCGCGCAGGCCCTTGGCCGCCTCGACCGGGTCGCCGGTGACGAAGGCGACGGCGGTCGGGCCGACGAACAGGTCGTCGAGCCCGGTGACGCCGGCCTGCTCAGCCGCGATCTTGGTCAGCGTGTTCTTGACCACCGCGTAACGCGCGCCCTCGCCGAGGGTGCGCCGCAGCTCGGTGAGCTGGCTCACCGTCAGACCGCGGTACTCCGTGAGGACCGCGGCGGTCGCGCCACGGAACTCCTCGGCGATCTCCGCCACCGCGGCGGTCTTCTCAGGTTTCGCCATGGGGCTCCTTCGGGGTGTCGGCCGGTCATCCGTTCAACCCCGGGAGACGACGAACGCCCCGGCGCAGGCGCACGGGGCGTGAAGAGCGGCATCGAGCGGGGAGGACGGCGCACCTGCGCCGACCGCCTCGGAACTGCCACGGTCCTTGGCATCCGTCACCTGCGCGGGCCGCCCGGGGAAGTCGGGCCTTCGGCCGTCGCTACGTCCGGGCGGGATCTCCCCCACCTGGGCGACGACGGCGACCAGCGGTCTTCGGCGTGAAACGTGAAACGTGTTCGAACAAAGTGTACGCGACGATCTCGCCTACACGGTCACCGGCCTGGCCGCTCTACCCGGCCCTTCCAGCGGGACGCAACGGACACGCACACCGCTGGAAGGGCAGGGAAGCAGGAGGACGGACAGCCGGCACAAGCACCCGCGCCCACGCGGGCGTCGTGTGCACGGTCCGGAGCCACCCGCGAGGGCGGGTCAGGCAGGAACGCTCTCTTCGAGCAGGTTGCGCGTGCGGTTCGGGTCGACCGGGATGCCCGGGCCCATCGTGGTGGCGAAGGTGACCTTCTTCAGGTAACGCCCCTTCGCCGCCGAGGGCTTCACCCGGACGATCTCGTCCAGGGCGGCCGTGTAGTTCTCGATGAGCTGGGCGTCGGTGAAGTTCGTCTTCCCGATGACGATGTGCAGGTTGCCCTGCTTGTCCACCCGGAAGTTGATCTTTCCGCCCTTGATGTCGGCGACGGCCTTGCCGATGTCCAGCGTCACGGTGCCGGTCTTCGGGTTCGGCATCAGCCCGCGGGGACCGAGGATGCGGGCGATCCGCCCGACCTTGGCCATCTGGTCCGGCGTCGCCACCGTCGCGTCGAAGTCCAGGAAGCCCTCCTGGATGCGGGCGACCAGGTCGTCGCTGCCGACGATGTCGGCGCCGGCGGCGGTGGCCTCGGCAGCCTTCTCACCGGCGGCGAAGACGGCGACGCGCGGCGACTTGCCGGTGCCGTGCGGCAGGTTGACGGTGCCGCGGACCATCTGGTCGGCCTTGCGCGGGTCGACCCCGAGGCGGATCGCGACCTCGACGGTCGCGTCGTACTTCGTGGTCGAGGTCTCCTGGGCGAGCCGGACGGCGTCCAGCGGGCTGTACAGGTTCTCGGGGTTGATCTTCTCGGCGGCGGCCCGGTAGGCCTTGCTGCGCTTCATGCTGTCTCCTCGTGGTGCCGGCGGACGCCTCGGCGCGGCTCGCCGCGGCGCGGATCTCGTCCGGGCCGCGCAAGCTCGCACCGATCGCCCTCCCACGGCGTCGGTTCGGTGTGGCGAGGTGCGGAGGGCTAGTCGCCGACCGTGATCCCCATCGAGCGGGCGGTCCCCGCGATGATCTTCTCGGCCGCCTCGATCGTCGTGGCGTTGAGGTCGGGGAGCTTGGTCTGGGCGATCTCGCGCACCTGGGCCGGGGTCAGCTTGGCGACCTTGTCCCGGTGCGGGGTCCCGCTGCCCTTCTCGACGCCCGCGGCCTTGAGGATGAGCCGCGCGGCCGGCGGGGTCTTCGTGACGAAGGTGAACGAGCGGTCCTCGTACACGGTGATCTCGACCGGCACGACGTTGCCGGCCTGCGACTCCGTCGCGGCGTTGTACTGCTTGCAGAACTCCATGATGTTCACGCCGTGCTGACCCAGCGCGGGGCCGACCGGCGGCGCCGGCGTGGCCTTGCCGGCGTTGATCTGGAGCTTGATGATCGCGGTGATCTTCTTTTTCTTGGGCGGCATGTGCTCGTCTTCCTACCGGAGTTCCACGGACCGAATCAGATCTTCGCGACCTGATTGAACTGCAGCTCGACGGGCGTCTCCCGACCGAAGATCGAGACCAGCACCTTCAGCCGCTGGGCGTCGAGGTTGATCTCGCTGATGGTCGCCGGAAGCGTGGCGAAGGGGCCGTCCATGACGGTGACCGACTCCCCGACCTCGAACTCCTGGACCCGGACGGTCTCGACCTTCTTCTCCTTCGGCGCCGCCGGGGCGAGGATGGACAGGACTTCCTCGCGCCGCAGCGGTGAGGGCCGGTTGGTGAGCCCCACGAACCCGGTCACACCCGGCGTGTTTCGGACCGCGGACCAGGACTGGTCCGTCAGGTCCATCCGGACGTAGATGTAACCCGGGTACTTCTTCTGCTGGACCAGCTGCCTCTTGCCGTTCTTGACCACCGGGACCTCCTCGGTGGGCACCTCGATCTGGAAGATGTAGTCCTCCATGTTGAGGCTGGAGATACGGGTCTCGAGGTTGGTCTTGACCTTGTTCTCGTATCCCGCGTACGAGTGCACGACGTACCACTCGCCCGGCGCGTCCTCGATGGCGCGACGCAGATCGTCGTCGTCATCGGTGTCGTCGGCCGCGGCGACCGCGGGCTCGACGGCCGCAGGCTCGACGGCCGCGGCGGATTCGTCCTGCGCGGTGGGCGCGGAGCCCGGGTCGGTCACGGAACCGGCCTCGTCGGCCTCGCTGGTGGCGGTGGCCTCGGCACTCGACTCGTCATCGGCGTCGTCGGAGTCGGCGTGGGGGTCGTCGAGGTCGGCGCCGGCGTCCGTACTCGCCACCTCGTCGTGCTCGAACGCCGCGAGGAGATCGAGACGGGCGAGGGCCTCCCCCTGCTCGGAGGAGGCGTGCTCGGGCGACTGGGACACGCGGACGTTCCTTCTCTCGTGGACGCTTCTGCTGCTGTGGACTCCGCGGAGCGGGCGCTGCGCGGGCGTGGTGCCGAACGGGCGGCAGCCGACCGACCGGCGCACCGGCATCGATCACCCGCCCGGACCCGTCCGTCCGTACTGCCCGACCCCGCCGGCTGACGGGCCCGTCAGCCGAAGATCGCGAGGACCGCCTTCGTGAGCCCGAAGTCGAGACTAGCCACGAAGGCCGTCATCACGCTGACGAACACGAGCACGACCAGCACGTAGGTGATCAGCTCGCTCCGGCCGGGGTAGACGACCTTCCGGAGCTCCGCCATGACCTCGCGGATGAACCGGAGGATCTTGTGGATGAACTGAAGCGGTCGACCCCGACCCGCGGCACGCGTCGCCCGCTTGGGACGCGGTGCCGCGTCACGGGTATCGGTCGCCACTCAACTCCACCCAACTCCGTCGCCGAACCAGCCAACTGTCGAACAGCGCAGGGGCGACAGGACTCGAACCTGCAACCGCCGGTTTTGGAGACCGGTGCTCTACCAATTGAGCCACGCCCCTTGGACACGCCCGGATCCCCGCGACCGCATCGAACCCACACGCTGCGCTTCTGCACCATAGCGCACAGTCCAGCCTGTGAGCCGGTTACCGGAATGGGTACCCGAGCGGATCGAGCATACCCCTTCATCGCCCCGACTCCGCCGCGGACCGTGCGCGGGCACCGCCGAACACGGCCCCCGGGGCCCGGAGAGCACCCTCCGGACACTGTCCACAGTCCCTTCGGACACCGTCCACAGTCCCCCGGAACATCGTCCGCGGGACCCTCGCGGCAACGTCCACAGGACCCACGGCACGCCGTCCGCAGGACCCGCGGGACAGGGTCCACCGGCCACCCCGGAACCGGTCCGCACGGACGCCGGATCCCGGCCGCCTGCGTACGACGCCCGTCCGGACGCCATGGCAGCATGGGCACTATGAGCAGGATCTCAAGCCGCATCGGCGGCATCGCCCCGTCCGCGACGCTGGCCGTCGACGCCACCGCGAAGGCGATGCGCGCCGCGGGCCAGGACGTGGTCGGCTTCGGCGCCGGCGAGCCGGACTTCGCGACTCCGGACCACATCGTCGCCGCCGCGGAGAAGGCATGCCGCGAGCCCCGCATGCACCGCTACACCCCGGCGGGCGGTCTGCCGGAGCTGCGGCAGGCCATCGCCGAGAAGACGGCCCGGGACTCCGGCGTCACCGTCTCCGCGGGCCAGGTCCTGGTGACCAACGGCGGCAAGCAGGCCGTCTACGAGGCCTTCGCGACGCTGCTCGACCCGGGTGACGAGGTGCTGCTGCCGGCGCCGTACTGGACCACCTACCCCGAGTCCATCCGCCTGGCCGGTGGTGTGCCGGTCGACGTCGTCACCGGGCCGGAGGCCGGCTACCGGGTGACCGTCGAGCAGCTCGAGGCGGCCCGCACCGAGCGCACCAAGGTGCTGCTGTTCAACTCACCGTCGAACCCGACCGGCGCCGTGCACAAGCCGGAGGAGGTCCGCGAGATCGGTCGCTGGGCCGAGCAGGCCGGCATCTGGGTGCTCGCCGACGAGATCTACGAGCACCTCGTCTACGGCGAGGCGCGGTTCGCCTCGATCCTGACCCAGGTGCCGGAGCTGGCCGAGCGCTGCGTCATCGTCAACGGCGTCGCGAAGACCTACGCGATGACGGGCTGGCGGGTCGGCTGGCTGATCGGGCCGACGGACGTCGTCTCCGCGGCGGCGAACCTGCAGTCGCACGCCACCTCGAACGTCGCCAACGTCTCCCAGGCCGCGGCGCTCGCCGCCGTCGCCGGGCCCCTCGACGCCGTCGCCGAGATGCGCACCGCCTTCGATCGCCGCCGGCTGACGATGCACCGCATGCTCACCGAGACCCCGGGAGTGACCTGCCCGCTGCCCGAGGGCGCGTTCTACTGCTACCCCTCCCTGCAGGGCGCGCTCGGGCGCAGCCTTCGCGGCCGGACGCCCACGACCAGCGCCGAGCTGTGCCAGCTCATCCTGGAGGAGGCCGGGGTCGCCATCGTCCCCGGTGAGGCGTTCGGCACCCCCGGCTTCGCCCGGCTGTCCTACGCGCTCAGCGACGAGGACCTGGTCAAGGGCGTGAGCCGGCTGTCCGCCCTGCTCAGCGAGGCTGCCTGAACGACCCTGGGCTGAGCCAGCCAGCCAGCCAGCCGGCTCAGCCCAGCCGGACGGTGGCCCGCGCGGCCATCAGTACCTTCTCGCCGCCACACCGGGTGGTGAGGTTCACGACCACCCGGTTGTCGTCGAGCTTCTTCTCGACGACGCCGCGCACCGACACCGAGGCGCCGTCGTCGTCGTCCGGTACCACCACCGGTGCGGAGAACTTCACCCCGACCTCGAGGACGGCGCCCGGGTCCCCGGCCCAGTCGGTGACGAGCCGGGTGGCCGTCGCCATCGTCAGCATCCCGTGCGCGAGCACGCCGGGCAGGCCCGCGTCCGCGGCGGCCCGCTCGCTCCAGTGGATGGGATTGAAGTCCCCGGATGCTCCCGCGTAGCGGACGAGATCGACCCGTCGCAGCGGGAACAGCCGTTCCGGCAGCTCGGTGCCGACCTCGACGTCGTCATAGCCGACGGTCGCCGTCATCGTTGTTCTCCCCAGGGTGAGGCACTCCCGACACCGTCGGGGGTGCGGCCGGACCGGCGGCCCGGTTCCCACCGGGCGTCAGGGCACGCGCGCTTACGCCCGCGGCGGTGCCGTGCCGCGGGAGACCAGGGTGCACGTGCCGACCGCGACCTCCTCGCCACTCGTGGTGGTGTAGCGGTAGGTGGTGACGAGCACCTCGTTGCGGCCCACCGCGCGGATGGCGGTCAGCGTCGAGGTGGTGATCAGCTCGTCGCCCGCCAACACCGGCCGGCGCAGGACGAAGCGCTGCTCACCGTGCACGACCAGGGCATAGTCCAGCCCGAGCGCCGGATCGTCGGTGGGCAGCCCCAGGGCTCCGGGAATCGCGGTGATCAGAAACGTCGGCGGCGCGACGAGATCGGGGTGCCCGGCCGCCTTGGCCGCCTCCACGTCGTGGTAAAGCGGGTTGTCGTCCCCGATCGCCCGGGCGAACTGCCGGATCTGCTCGCGTCCGACCTGGAAGGGGACGGGCGAGACGAAACTCCGTCCCACGAAGTCCTGGTTCAGCGACATCAAGGCTCCGATCTCGACGGCCACGGCAGGGCCGAATGCCATGGCACACCTGGCCGCGGCGCGTCGGGCCGGACGGGCCGCGACGGGAAGCATCCCACCACGAACCTCATGAGCCGGCCCATCGACGGACGGGTCGATGTGTCCTAGCTATCACGCCGGCGCCCCGGGCTTCGGTCCGCCGTCCCCAGGCCTGCGACGAGAGTCGACCCGCCCCGGACGGGGCGGCCTAGACGCAAACAACCGGCCAGGATGCTCCCTGGCCGGTTGTGATCGCATGCTGGCTCGCGTGACCCGCGCACGTCAGGCGGACGGCGGCGTGGCCGCCACGGCGACGCCGGGCATCGTCAGCGGGTCTCGCGGTGCTCCGTGTGCTTGCCGCAGTTCGGGCAGAACTTCTTCAGCTCGAGGCGGTCCGGGTCGTTGCGCCGGTTCTTGCGGGTGATGTAGTTCCGGTGCTTACACACCTGGCACGCCATCGTGATCTTCGGGCGGACGTCAGTGGCGGCCACGGCGTGATGCCTCTTCCTGAGTCGGGTGCTGAACTGATCGGGCGACGCGGCAGGCCGCGAGCCCCTACAGGGGTCACGGCGCGCCGCTCCCCGATAGTAGCGGTGGCCGGACTTGAACCGGCGACACAGCGATTATGAGCCGCTTGCTCTGCCAGACTGAGCTACACCGCCAGGATGGTCTCCAGGATGCCCGGAGACCCGACCACAAGCCTACCCGGGAGAACCGGCGGAACCGCCCATCCCGGACACGAACCTGCCCGAGGACCGGAACGTGGAGCCCCTTTACGGAATCGAACCGTAGACCTTCTCCTTACCATGGAGACGCTCTGCCGACTGAGCTAAAGGGGCGCGAGGTCGCGGTGCTCAGATTACACGACGCTGAGCGTGGTTGGGGAGGCACCCCCGTCCACTTCGTCCCCGATCATGACGGGACCCCCGGACCTGCCCGTCGGCGGCGACGATCCGCCGCCGGATGCGCGGAACATCCCCATAGCCAGTCTTGCCCCCGGGCACGCCGGCACGCCCGACCCGGCGGCCGTTCCGACCGGAAGATGCGCAGATTGCCGGCGGGAGCAACTGTCCGTAGTGAATAACTCGGACTCCCCTACCTTTGATAGCTGTAAGCAATTCCTTGAATGCTTAGCGTGTGGCACACCCGTTGGTGCGCCCGCCTGGCGCGGCCAACCGGCTCACGAGCCTCCCCGACCGTCGCCTCCCGAGCATCCGAGGGTTGCCCATGCGTTCCACGCATCGTCCTGGCCGGTATCCGACTACCCGCGGCACCGGCGGCGACGCCGGCCCGGTCGGCATCCCGATCCGGCCCGGCACCCCCTTGCCACCCGGCACGGTGTTCCCTCCACCAGACCGGTTCCCTCCACTTGACCGGTTCCCGCCACCCGACCGGTTCCCGCCACCCGAGTGGTTGCCCTCACCCGAACGACTCGCGGCGGTGGCTGGCCAGACCCCTGGCCACGTGCCGCCTCGCGCCCCGAACCCACGACGGATCCGCGCATCGGACCTCACCCCGCCGCACCGGGCGGACGCCGACTGCCTGCCGCGCCACCGGGGCCTGCCGGCCCGGTCGGCGCTGCCGATCCCACTGCCCCGGCGACTGCTCAGCATCGCCGCGCTCACCGCCGCCGCGCTGACCATGTCCGGCACCACCGGCGTGGCCCAGGGGGCGGCCCCCTCGCCGCTGTGGCCACGCGGGATCGACGTGGCCTCGTGGCAGCATCCGGGTGGCGGACCGATCGACTGGACCGCGGCTCGCGCCTCCGGCGTCAGCTTTGTGATCATCAAGGCCACCGAGGGGACGAACTACACCAACCCGTTCTTCGTGACCGACCGCGACGCCGCCACCAGGGCCGGACTGGTGGTCGGCGCCTACCACTACGCGCGCCCGGCGCAGCCGCTGTCGACCGCCGTGGACCAGGCGCGGCACTTCATCGCCGTCAGCGGGCTGACGCGCACGGCCGGCCATCTCGCGCCCGTGCTGGACCTGGAGGACACCGGCGGACTCGACCCCAGGGCACTCGCGGCCTGGACCCGGGCGTTCCTGGAGGAGGTCGAGTCGGCGACAGGACGGGCTCCCATCCTCTACACCTACCGGTCGTTCTGGACCGGGAAGGTCGCGGACACCCATGACTTCGCGAAGTACCCGTTCTGGTTCGCGATCTACAACAACCAGGCGACCCCCGGCTGGCTACCCGGCGGCTGGCCGAACTGGGCACTGTGGCAGTACACCTCCGGCGGCACCGTGCCCGGGATCACCGGCAACGTGGACATGAACGTGCTGTGCTGCACGTCGACCGCGCTCGCCGCCCAGGCGGACGGCACCCGCAGCGAGATCGAGAAGTGGTACGCGGCCGGCGGGCCGACCCAGGCCGCGCTCGGCGCCAAGGTCGGGGGCGAGAATCCCGCGGGCGGCGGGGGCCGCTGGCAGCAGTACGCGAGCGGCCTGGCCTTCTGGTCCGTCGCCACCGGGGTGCACGGGCTGTACGGCCCGATCTCGACGAAGTACCTCGGCATCGGCGGGTCGAACAGCTTCCTGCGACGCCCGGTGAGCGACATCGAGATCGCCAGCGCGCCCGGCGCCCAGCAGGCCCGGTTCCAGGGCGGTTGGATCTACTGGCATCCCCTGACCGGCGCGCACGAGGTCCACGGCCGCATCCTGCAGACCTACCTGTCCCTCGGCGGCACGGCGTCCGGCCTCGGCCTGCCCACGACCGACGAGTACTCGGTGCCGGGCGGACGAGAGAGCACCTTCCAGCACGGCCGGCTGCGCTGGGACGCCGCGACGAACAAGGTCACGACGCTGCCAGCCGCCCCGACCGACGGGATACCGCCGGCCGCGCCGACCGACGGGGTACCGCCGGCCGGCCCGACCAACGGGGTGCCGCCGGCCGCCCCGACCGACAGGGTGCCGCCGGCCGCCTCGGCCGAAAGGGGGTGACGTCGGGGCGGGGCGGGTATCGCACCTAAGCGGCGGACGGTAGTTGTCTGGCTACCAGATGCACACCGGACCGCATGGTGCCGGTATCGAGCCGCCGCGACCACGAGGTCGCGCCCAGCCTGTCCCGGTGGCCCTCTCGTCGAGGGCATGGCGGTTCACCGGTCGGGCGAGGCGTCGGCGTCGAACGGGGAGGATCAGATGGCAGGAAATCGGGCGGTACGCCCGCTGAGCGGATGGCTCACCTTCGCCGCCGTGATCATGTTCATCGTCGGCTTCCACAACCTGATTTACGGCATCGCGACCCTGCGCGACTACACGGTGGTCGTGAACAACCTCAACGGCGGCACCAACGTGATCTACGCCGACACCAACTTCTGGGGGTGGCTGTGGATCGCGGTCGGCGTCGTCGAGATGCTGATCTCCTACGGGATCTACATCCGCAACGACGCGGCACGCTGGGCCGGCATCGTGATCGCGGCGATCAACGCGATCGGCCAGCTTGCCTTCATGGCCGCGTTTCCGGTGTGGTCGGTCATCATCATCGCGATCGACATCCTGGTGATCTACGCGCTGTGCACCTACGACACCGCCCGTACCCGCGGCGGCTACGAGGAGCCGTACCCGGGCGATCGCGCCGGCGTCGGTGAGGCCGCCGGCCGTGGCGCGGGCGTCGGCGGTCGCCACCCGGAGGCGGCGGGTGTTCCGCCGGGCTCCGGTGGGTTCACCGGGCGTGGCCCGGGAGACTCGGGAGGCCCGGGCAGAACCGGGCACGGCGACGAAGGTCGACCGCCCACCGTCCACGGCTGAGCCGGCGGCCCGACCGGCCCGACCGGCCCGACCGGCCCGACCGGCCCGACCGGCCTGATCGAAGGTGCGCCCGCTCAGGGCAACGGGTCGGTCAGTCGGGCTCGCCAGGCCGCGCACCGCAGGACGTAGTCGCCGAGGTGCCCGTCCGCGAACGCGCGGGGGTTCCAGTCTTCGTCGGTCGCCTCGGCGGCGTCCTTCCAGAGATAGGCGACTGCCGGGCGCCCGTCGGCCAGGACGAGCGGAGCGGCCTCGTAGGCCGAGCCCTCGAACGCGTCGAACACGGCTCGTTCTCCCCGATCGAGGCCGACGAGCACCCGGCCCGGGGCCGAGGCATCGTCCCGAGCGACCCGGCGCACCAGCCCCGGGTAGAGGCGGTCGCGCAGCCGGGCGGCCCGCCACCCGGGGGCGGCGGCGGACTCCATCGGCGGCACCCTGCCGATCAGCGTCGAGACGACCTCGGGGAACATCAGGGTCCCGTAGACGAACAGCAGTGCGCCGAAGCCGTCCGCCGATCCCTGCGCACGGCGCCCGGCGGCGGATCGCGACATGGAGTCACCGTAGCGCCGGTCGTGCGACGAACCTCCCGATGCGCCGGGTGCGGGCGGCCGGCGGACGGACCGGCAACCACGCTGCTCCCCGCCACCGCGCCACGCCGCCCAGCTCCGCACGCCTAGAGTGCTCTGACGTGAGCGACAATGCGGCGCTGGCCGCCCGGGTCCGGGCCGCCTCCCATCTGACCGGCACCTTCCTGCTCCGGTCGGGCCGGACGAGCACCGAGTACTTCGACAAGTACCTGTTCGAGGCCGACCCGGAGCTGCTGGCCGCGATCGTCGACGGCCTGACCGGGCTGGTGCCGCCGGGCACCGACCTCCTGGCCGGGCTCGAGCTCGGTGGCGTGCCCCTGGCCACCCTGCTGTCCCAGCGCACCGGCCTGCCCGCGCGGTTCGTGCGGAAGAAGGCCAAGGAGTACGGCACTCGGCGCATCGCCGAGGGCGGCGAGGTCACCGGCCGCCGCGTCGTCCTGGTCGAGGACGTCGTCACCTCCGGCGGAGCCGTGCTCGACGCGACGAAGGTGCTGCGCGACGACGGCGCGATCGTCGAGGACGTGCTCTGCGTGATCGACCGCGGCGAGGGCGGCCGGGAACGGCTGGCCGAGCTCGGTCTGACCCTGCGCCCGCTGCTGACCCGTGCCGAACTGGACGCCGCCGCGGCCCCCTGAGCAGCGGGGCGCAGCAGCGAGCGGCCAGTCCGTCTCTCCCCGGCGTCGCCCGCCGGTCAGAGTCAGACGAGGCGCTGCCCTCCCGTCGCGTGCACCGTGGCACCGGTGATGACGGGGACCGCGCATCGCCGCGAGATGGGCCCCACGCGGTCCCCTTCCGGACCGCAACCGAGCCCGGAAACAAGCAGGCCCGGAGCGTCGCTCCGGGCCTGAGGGCGGTACGTGCCCCGGGTCGAACCCGGGGATGGTGGCAGGTGATGGATTCGAACCATCGTAGGCTGAGCCGACGGTTTTACAGACCGTTCCCTTTGGCCGCTCGGGCAACCTGCCTTCGTGGAGGAGCATACCGGTCCCGCGGGACCACCGGGACGGCGGGACCGTCCTGCAAGGCTGTCGTCGATCGAATACAACGGCGAGTGACCGTCCCCCGAGGCGGGTACCGCCCGTGATGACCACGTACGGTGCCTGACTCGACACCCTCGCTCGGCCAGACATCCCCTCCCGAATCGAACTGGAGGTCCGCGCACGTGGCAGACCCGTCCTTCGACATCGTCAGCAAAGTCGACGAACAGGAGATAGACAACGCCGTCAACCAGACAGCCAAGGAGATCCGAACCCGCTTCGACTTCCGCGACACGGGCGCGTCGGCCACCCTGTCCGGCGAGTCGATTCTGCTCGTAGCGAACACCGACGAGCGGGTCAAGGCGGTGCTCGACGTCCTGCAGGAGAAGTTCGTCAAACGCGGCATCTCGCTCAAGGCGCTGTCGTTCGACGAGCCCAAGCCCTCGGGCAAGGAGTTCCGCCTGTCGGTGACCGTCCAGCAGGGCATCGCGGACGACAAGGCCCGGGCGATCGCCAAGAAGATCCGGGCGGATGGCCCCAAGGGGGTACAGGCCCAGATTCAGGGCGACCAGCTGCGCGTCACCGGGAAGAAGCGGGACGACCTGCAGCGGGTGATCCAGCTCCTGAAGGCCGAGGACTTCGAGGTTCCGCTCCAGTTCGTCAACTACCGCTGAGGTCCGTCCGTACGCGGAAACGGCGCACCCCGCCCGATGGGGGGTTTCGGGCGGGGTGCCTGCGGCGGAACCTGGGGGGTTCGCTCCGCCGCCGTCGTGGCCGTGGAACAACGAGGTTCCCGGCTACCGTCCGCGATACGCGGCCGACGGTGCAAGTTTACTCTGAGTCATCCACTGTAATACGACGATGCCACTACAGGCAACACTGCGGTCCGTTACGCGTCAGCGATAGGGATTCATACGCGCGAGCTGTTCCAGCCGGGCGATTCGCTCGTTCATGGGCGGATGGGTTGAGAACAGCCGGCCCACCCCGCCGCCGCGGAACGGATTGGCAATCATCAGCGCGGCCGCGGGCCCCAGCTTCGAGTTCTGCGGCAGCGGCCGGGCGGACGCGCCCGCCTCCAGCTTGCGCAGCGCGCTGGCCAGGCCGAGCGGGTCGCCGGTGAGCGTCGCGCCCGACTCGTCGGCCTGGTACTCCCGGGAGCGGCTGATGGCGAGCTGGATGATCGACGCTGCGGCCGGACCGAGAATCATCAGCAGCAACAGCTCGAAGATGCCCGGGCCGTTCTCCTCGTCCCGCCCGCCGAAGATGGCCAGGAACTGGGCCATGTTGGCGAGGTACACGATGACGCTCGCGAGGGCGCCGGCGACCGAGGCGATCAGAATGTCGCGGTTGTACACATGACTGAGTTCGTGCCCGAGGACGCCGCGCAGCTCGCGATCGTCCATCAGCGCCAGGATGCCCTCGGTACAGCAGACCGCCGCATTCCCCGGATTGCGGCCGGTGGCGAAGGCGTTGGGCGAGCCGGTGGGGCTCAGGTACAGCCGAGGCATCGGCATGCGGGCATTGCGGGCGAGCTCCCCGACGATGGCGTACAGCCGCGGCTGTTCGACCTGGGTGACCGGATAGGCCCGCATCGCCCGCAGGGCGATGCGATCCGAGAAGAAGTAGGAGAAGCCGTTCATCGCGAGCGCGAGCACCAGCGCGACGAGCAGGCCACCCCGCCCGAACAGGGACCCCACCAGCAGGATGGCTGCGGAGAGCACGCCGAGCAGCAGCGCGGTCTTCAGACCGTTGAGGTGGCGGTGTGGCATGGCGATCCGGTGTCCGTCCTGTCGAGCCGGTACGAGCTGTTCAACGCGGGGACTGCGCACCATCGTTCCCGGGCGCCGTGTGGCCGGCCGCACCCGCGCGCAGCCGGTCGGCCACCGACGCCTCGAGCAGACCGGCCCGTTCAAGGCCACCGGCGGTGAAGGCGACCAGTGCCCGGTAGACGTCCGCGACCGCCGGATCCGCGGTGTCCAACGCCCGCAGGTGGGCTCGGACGGTGCCGAGATCGCCCCGGCGGACCGGACCGGTCGACGCCGGCCAGCCACCGGTGAGGGCGTTGTCCAGGGACGCCCGCAGCAGGGGGGCGAGGGCGGCGCCCGGATCGGCGACGCCCGCCGCCGCGAGCGTCTGTTGGGCGGCCACGGTCAGGCTGGTCAGAAAGTTGCCACCGAGGACCAGCGCGGCGTGGTAGAGATCACGCCGGTCGTCCTCGATCAGCAGGGGGATGCCGCCGACGTCGGCGACGAGCCCCCGAGCCCGGGCCTCGGCACCCGGGTCCGCGGTGATGCCGAACGGCACCCCGGCGAACGTGTCGGGGTCCCCCACCGCCTCGGGCAGCGTCATGATCGGGTGCAGTGCCATCCGGACCGCGCCCGTGGCGGTGGCGGCGCCGAGCACACCCAGCCCGTGCCGGCCGCTGAGATGCACGAGGATCTGCTCCGCCCGCACGGCGTCCGCGGCCACGAGCTCGGCGGTCACCGGTGCGATCGCGTCGTCCGGGACGGCGACGAGCAGCACCTCGGCCGCCCGCAACACCGGTGCCACCTGCGGCACCGAGCCGATCCGCGCGGCCGGGAACCGAGCCGCCGCGTCGGCGCGGCCGTGGGTGGACCTGCTGGTCACCGCCACCACCGGGTGCCCCGCGGCGGCCAGGGCGAGGGCGACGGCGCTGCCGGCCCGACCAGCCCCGACCAGCCCGACCGTCTCCCGGTGCCGACCCTCGGAAGAGTCCTGCTCCGGCCGTCTCCGCGTCGGACCGGGTCGGGCCGGGCGGGGTCGGGCCGGGCGGGGGTGCGAGGTCATGGCTGCGATGCTGCTCCCCCGCCCACGCGCCGGTCGCGCCGGTCGCGCTGGCACCTCGGCACCATCCGGCCCGTGCCTTGCGACCGATACGCTGCGTGGTGCGGCTCCCACCGCGGCGGCAACGGAAGATAGCGAGTCGCGCACATGGAGTAATCGAAACAAAGTTGCGAATGTGTCTATTCGCCGACAGGCCGCCCGACCAGATCTGTATGGAAAGCCGCCCGGAAGCGTATTGAATCCGTACCGCCCGCACCCGCCGGGCGGGCGACGCACCCGACCATCCGGACACGGGTGGCAGCAGCCGACCGTCAGGACAGGGGCAGACATACACAGAGTTGACAGGCAATCACTCTCAGCCAGAGCACGCCGAGATCAACAGATTCGGGTCTGATCGTCGGGCCACCGCGTGCGATCGGTCGGCCCGGCACGCCGCACGCGTCCCATTGCTACAGCCGGTAGGCTGGTGTGGTACCCGAGGAGGTTACTGAAGGTGTCTGAGCAGGTCAGGGAGAGGGAGACCCGCCGGCTCGACCGGGTGGTCGTGCGCTTTGCGGGCGACTCCGGCGACGGTATGCAGCTCACCGGAGAGCAGTTCACCAGCGAGACGGCCACGTTCGGCAACGACCTGTCGACGCTCCCGGACTTTCCCGCCGAAATCCGTGCCCCAGCCGGCACCCCGGCCGGTGTATCCGGATTCCAACTACATTTTTCCGATCACGACATCCTCACCCCGGGTGACGCACCGGACGTCCTGGTAGCGATGAATCCCGCCGCGTTGAAGGCGAATCTCAAGGATCTGCCTCCCGGTGCGAATCTCATCGTCAACACGGACGCGTTCACGGGCGGAAACCTCAAGAAGGCGGGCTATGCGACAGACCCGCTGACGGACGGCACGCTGGACCCCTACCTGGTGCATCGGGTCCCCCTGACCTCGATGACCATCAACGCGGTGCACGCCGCGGAGGAGACCGCCGGCTCAGTCAACAAGAAGGAGGCCGAGCGGGCGAAGAACATGTTCGCCCTGGGCCTCATGAGCTGGCTGTACCACCGTCCGACGGAGGGCACCGTCGGTTTCCTGGAGAAGAAGTTCGCGAAGCGGCCGGAGATCGCCGCGGCCAACATCGCGGCCTTCCGTGCCGGGTTCAACTACGGCGAGACCACCGAGTCCTTCACCGTCACCTACGAGGTGGCGCCGGCCCGGATGAAGTCCGGTACCTACCGGCGCATCACGGGCAATCTCGCCCTGTCCTACGGGCTGATCGCGGCCGGCGAGCTGACCGGCCTGCCGGTGTTCCTCGGGTCCTACCCGATCACCCCCGCCTCGGACATCCTGCACGAGCTGAGCAAGCACAAGCGGTTCGGCGTGCGGACGTTCCAGGCGGAGGACGAGATCGCCGGGATCGGTGCCGCGCTGGGCGCGTCCTTCGGCGGCTCGCTGGGCATCACCACGACCTCGGGTCCCGGAGTCGCGCTCAAGAGCGAGACCATCGGTCTGGCGGTGAGCCTTGAGCTACCACTGGTCGTCGTCGACATCCAGCGTGGCGGGCCGTCGACCGGGCTGCCGACCAAGACCGAGCAGGCCGACCTGCTGCAGGCGATGTTCGGCCGCAACGGCGAGGCCCCCGTGCCGATCGTGGCGCCCCGCTCGCCCGGGGACTGCTTCGACGCCGCGGTCGAGGCCGCCCGGCTCGCGACGAAGTACCGCACGCCGGTGTTCCTGCTCTCCGACGGCTACCTCGCCAACGGCTCCGAGCCGTGGTTGCTGCCGAAGCGCGAGGCGCTGCCGGACCTGACGGTCGCCTTCACCACCGAGCCGAACCACACCGGGCCGAAGGGGCCGGAGTTCTGGCCCTATCTGCGCGACCCGGAGACGCTCGCCCGGCCGTGGGCGGTTCCCGGCACGCCGGGTCTCGAGCACCGCATCGGCGGCATCGAGAAGTCCGACGGGCAGGGGAACATCTCCTACGACCCGGCCAACCACGACCGGATGGTTCGCCTGCGCGCGGCCAAGGTCGCCGGCATCGCGAACGACATCCCCCCGCTGGAGGTGGAGGATCCCTCCGGGCAGGCACGCGTGCTCGTGCTCGGCTGGGGCTCCACCTACGGCCCGATCGCAGCCGGCTGCCGGCGGGTCCGCGCCAAGGGCCTGCACGTCGCCCAGGCGCACCTGCGCCATCTCAACCCCTTCCCGGCCAACACCGGGGAGATCCTGCGGTCGTACGACAAGGTGCTGATCCCCGAGATGAACCTCGGCCAGCTTCGGACGTTGATCCGGGCCGAGTTCCTTGTCGATGCGATCGGCTACAACCAGGTCCGCGGGCTGCCGTTCAAGGCGGCGGAGCTGGCCGGCGTCTTGGAGGACGTGATCAACCAGTGACCGTCACGACGAACCACACCGGTATCAGCAATCGGCTGCTCGACCTGGTGCCGGCCGCGCCGGCCCAGCAGAGCCGCAAGGACTTCACCTCCGACCAGGAGGTGCGCTGGTGCCCGGGCTGCGGTGACTACGCCATCCTCGCCACCGTCCAGGGCTTCCTCCCCGAGCTCGGGGTCGCCCGCGAGAACATCGCCTTCATCTCGGGAATCGGCTGCTCCTCGCGGTTCCCGTACTACCTGCAGACCTACGGGATGCACTCCATCCACGGTCGTGCGCCGGCGATCGCCACCGGCCTCGCCACCTCGCGACCGGACCTGTCGGTCTGGGTGGTCACCGGAGACGGCGACGCGCTGTCCATCGGCGGCAACCACCTGCTGCACGCGCTGCGCCGCAACGTCAACCTCAAGATCCTCATGTTCAACAACCGGATCTACGGTCTGACCAAGGGCCAGTACTCGCCCACCTCCGAGGTCGGCAAGATCACCAAGTCGACGCCGTTCGGCTCGCTGGACCGGCCGTACAACCCGGTGTCGCTGGCACTCGGTGCGGAGGCCACCTTCGTCGGGCGGTCGATCGACTCCGACCGGGCGCACCTGACCTCGGTGCTGCGCGCCGCGGCGGAGCACCCGGGCACCGCGTTCGTCGAGATCTTCCAGAACTGCAACATCTTCAACGACGGCGCCTTCGACACGCTGAAGGACCGGTCGAGCCGCGACGACGCGACGTTGAAGCTCACCCACGGCGAGCCGCTCGTCTTCGGCGCCGAGGGCGACAAGGCGATCCGCCGCGCGGCGGACGGCAGCCTGGAGGTCGTGCCCGCGGGCAGCCCCGGCGTCCTCGTCCACGACGCCGCCGCGGCGGACCCGAGCCAGTCCTTCGCGCTGTCCCGGCTCACCGGCGACACGCACGGGGTGACGCCCATCGGGATCTTCCGCAGCGTCGACGCACCCACGTACGACGAGGCGCTCAACACGCAGATCAGCGACGCTCGGGCCCGGCAGGGCGAGGGCGACCTCATGTCGCTGATCTCCGGTGGGGAGACCTGGACCATCGACTGATCCACGTGTGGCCGCCGGGTCTGGTCGGCACTACCGGCCGGCACCCGCCGGCCGACCGCCAACCCGATCCGGGAGCCCACCGGATCGGCCGGGCCGCTCGGCCAGCCGAGTGGCCCGGCCGACCAGCAGACCGGTAGGAAGGCCGGGGCGCGCGCATCGACGCCGCCCCGGCCTTTCGGCATTCTGGCGCTTCTGCGCTTCAGCGCTTCAGCGCCCCGGCGTTCCGGCGCCCCGGCCGCTCTGGGGATCCCCCCGGGGGCACCCGAACGGCCGTCCCGGGGACCAGCGGGGGACCCCGAAAGCGGTGCCCGGCCAGGACTCCGCCCGCCGGCCCGCGCGCTGCCGTCTCACCATCCCGCCGTCCCGCCGGCCGCGGCCGGCTGCCGAGCGAGCTTCGGCGCGAACGGCCCGGCCTGCCCCGCCCACGCATGCCCACCGGGTCGGCGCCCGGACGGCCACGGCGGCCAGGACTCGTCCCGATGGAGCACGACCATGCGCCGGAATGGGCTGCGGAGCGGTCCGACGACGCCGTTCCGGCCACGGACCATCCTCCCTCGCACTAACCTTTAACTAGTTAGTTCGGATAAGTCCGGTATTTGCTGCTCCGATCAGGTCGGGTAAGGTCAGATTGCGCGTGGGGGTGCCGTGTGGCCCGGGGGGGCTCACAACACCAATGCAGCCGGAGGCGTAGTGCGGGGTCATCGAGCCCTCAGCCCGCGGTCCGCGGCCAGTCCGCGTTCGTCGGTGGGCACCGACCATGCCGCCGAGGCGGCCTGTTTGCGACGGCCCTGCTCTCGGGCTGGCCATGATGCCCGGCCGGCCGGGCCCGAGGCGCTGCTGCCCGCCGGGGGCCACCGTGGGTAGCCACTCCGCCGGCCGGCATTCCCGCGGTGCCGCCCCGCGCCGTCCGGCCGCCCGGACCCCGCTCGGCTTCGACGAGCGTGCCTACGCTCCCACGCCCCCCACCGGGACCGCCGCGGCCTGGGACACTTCGGACCGCTCCGGCGGCTGGTACGGCCCCGCAGCCACCCCGACCGTGCGGCGAATCCCGCCGCGGCCCCCGTTCGCCCCACCCGGCGAGCTCGACACCCTCACCGGCCCGCTGTCGGTCAGCACCACCGCCCGCCAGGCCCGTCAGTCCGCACCCGGCTGGGACGACCACCCCGCGGACGGGCAGCGGCGTGGCTGGCCGAGACACGGCCGATTCACCGCGGGCGGCCGGTTCGGCACCGACCGGCAGGACGACGACCGGTACGACAACGACCAGGATGAGCCCGACCAGTACGACGCCGACCGGTACGACGCCGACCGGTACGAGGCCGACCGGTACGAGGCCGACTCGCTCGGAGACTTCCAGGGCGAGAGCCGGTTCGACGGCGACGGCGACGGGGTGGCAGGTGGCCAGTCCCCCGCGGACGACCGGCTCGACGATGACCGGTACGGCGCGGACGGTGTGTACGGAACAGGCACATGGCACGACTCGGACGACTGGTACGACGCCGCGGACGGATTCGACGCGGAGGATCGCTTCCACACCGGCCCGTCCCCGAACGCGGGCTTCGACGCCGACCGGTTCGACGCCGGCAACCAGTTCGACGAGGGCGACCGGTTCCACGCGGACGACCAGTTCGACACTGACGGCCGCTTCGCCGCGGACAACCGGTTCTACCCGGACGATCGGTTCGATGAGGACGACCGGTTCGCCGCGGGCGATCGCCTCGGCGAGGACGGCCGGCTCGAGGACGGCCGGCTCGAGGACGGCCGGTTCGAGCACGGCCAGTTCGACGAGGACGGCCGGTTCGAGGACGGCCGATGGTCGGACTTCCCGGCGCACGACGTGCCCTCCTGGGAGCAGGGCTCCCGGTTCGCAGCCTCCTCGCGGCTGATGAGCCCCTCCTTCGGCGCATCCTTCACCGCCAGCCGGATGCCCACCACCAGCCGGACGCCCACCGGTCCCCGGCGCAGCGGGCCATCGGCGGCCGCCCGCAACCACGCGCCGGCCGAGCGTGTGCCGGGTGCCCATCGCGCCCCCATCCGGCGCGGCAACGGGCGGGTGCGCCTGGCCGCCGCCGGCACCGCCTCGCTGGCCGGGCTGTCGGCGCTGGTCGCCGGAGTGGCCTTCGGGGGCGACGGGGGTGGCGGCGCGGCGGTCCCCAACGCCGGCGAGGCGTCGCGGATCCAGTACAGCGGCACGGACACCCTCGCCTACGGCGCGTCGCAGTCCCAGGCGTCGCGGGACCGCACGCAGAGTTCGCCGCCGCGGGCCGCGCTTGCGCCGAGCGCCGACAGAGCGGGCAGCGGGACCGGCGGTTCCGGCGCGTCGGGGTCGAGTGCGGTCACCACGGTCGCGTTGGGCCCCACCACCGCCCCGATTCCGATCATCTCCCTGACTCCACGGGACCAGCCGACGACCGGGCCGACCGATCTACGGTCCATCGCGCCGAGCGCCGGCACCGTGACGGGCGCCTCCGCCACGGCGGCCCCGACCACCACGGCGACCCCGTCGGCGTCCGACGATGGCGAAGCCACCAGCCCGGCGGTGAGTCCGTCGGCCACGCCGAGCACCACCGCGTCCCCGGGCACCGGTGCGCTGCCGTTCCATCCGATCGATGTGGAGCCGCTGCTCGGCTCCTGGTTCAGCGCCCCGTCCTCGTCCTCGTCCGGTTCGACCGCCACCACGTCGTCGGCGTCCACGTCGTCGGGGGTTCCGGCGCAACGGTCCAGCAGCACGCCGATCACGGCCCACGCCGCTCACTAGTCGCACAGCCGCCCTCTCCGGGGCGGCCGCCACTGCGCCGGGGCGCCCGCTCCTGTCCCGGAGCGCGGCGTCCGCTCCGGCGCGGCGCGGTGCTGCCCCGCGGCGGGGCGGGGTGCCGGCGGGGCCGGGGCGTCAGCCGGTGCGGTCGATGACGAAGTCGGCGAGGGACTCCAGCGCCGCCTTCGCCCCGTTGTCCGACAGCGGCGCCAGGCACTCCCGGGCGCGGGTCGACCAGGTGACGAGCTCCTGGCGCGCCCTGGCCATCCCCTCGTGTGCGCGCAGCAGCTCGATCGCCTCCGCGACGCCCTCCTCCGGATTCCCGCCCCCGGCGGCGAAGTCCGAGTTGATCAGCTCCCGCAGCCGGGCGGCGGGCCGGTCGTCGGCCTGCAGCGCGTAGAGCACCGGCAGGGTGGGGATGCCCTCCCGCAGGTCGGTGCCGGGGGTCTTGCCGGAGTCGGCCGGGTCGGAGGCGACGTCGATGATGTCGTCGGAAAGCTGGAAGGCCACCCCGAACAGCTCGCCGAAGGTCGCCAGGGTGTCGACGGTGACCGGGTCCGCGCCGGCGAGCATCGCGCCGAGTCGGCCGGAGGTGGCGATCAGCGAGGCGGTCTTCTCCGTGACCACCCGCAGGTAGTGCTCGACCGGGTCCTGGTCGGGGGCGGGGCCGACGGTCTCACGGATCTGGCCCTCGCAGAGGGTCGCGATCGTCCGGGCGAGGATCCGGGTCGCCGCGGGGCCCAGGTCCGCGGTGATGTCGGAGGCGCGGGCGAACAGGTAGTCGCCGGTGAGGATCGCGACCGTGTTCGTCCAGCGGGCGTTGGCGGACGCCGCTCCCCGGCGGCGGGGGGCCTCGTCCATCACGTCGTCGTGGTACAGCGTCGACAGATGGGTGAGTTCGATCGCGACGGCCGCCGGCACCACCCCGGGGGCGTGCGGATCGGCGAACTGCGCCGCCAGCAGCACGACGATGGGGCGGAAGCGTTTACCCCCCGCATCGACGAGATGCCGCGAGGTCTCGGTCACGAAGGAGAACTCGCTGCGCACAGATGCTCGTAGCAGCTCCTCCACCTGACCAAGCCCATCTCGCACGGCTTTTTCCAGATCAGGATCGGTCCTGATCCCCACGACGTCCAGCCCGATAGCGCTCATACCACCGTCAGCGTACGAAGCCGGACGTCGCCGCGGTATTCGCGAGGTCCAGAAGGGGCTGTGGCGCTACTCCCAGGACAAGCGTCGCCACGGTGCCGATGCCGACCGTGGCGAACGTCAGGGTCGGCCGGGTGACCACCACGGGCCCCTCGGCGAGCGGCTCCGAGAAGAACATCAGCACGATCACCCGCACGTAGAAGAAGGCCGCGATCGCGCTGCAGACCAGCGCCACGACCACCAGGGGGGTCGCGTCGCCCTCGATCGCCGCCTGGAACACGGCGAACTTCCCGGTGAAGCCGCTGGTCAGCGGGATGCCGGCGAGCGCAAGCAGGAGGAAGGAGAACGTGCCGGCCAGCAGCGGCGAGGTGCGGCCGAGGCCCCGCCACTGGGACAGGTCGCTGGCCTCGCCGTCGCCCGTGCGCACCAGCGAGACCACGGCGAACGCGGCGATCGTGGTGAAGCCGTAGGTGACCAGGTAGAACATCGAGCCGCGCAGGCCGTCGGTGTTGGTGCCGGCGAGCCCCACGAGCAGGAAGCCGGCGTGGGCGATCGCCGAGTAGGCCAGCATCCGCTTGATGTCGCGCTGGGTCAGCGCCAGCACCGCGCCGACGACCATCGTGAGGATCGCCACGGTCCACAGCACCGGCCGCCAGTCCCACCGCAGGCCGCCGAAGGCGACGTAGAAGACTCGCAGCAGGGCACCGAAGGCGGCGACCTTGGTCCCGGCGGCCATGAACGCGGTCACCGGGGTCGGCGATCCCTGGTAGACGTCGGGCGTCCACGAGTGGAACGGCGCGGCGCCGATCTTGAAGAACAGGCCGACGGCCAGCAGGGCAAGCGAGAGGTAGAGGTAGAGATCGTTCTTTCCGGCGTCACCGACCGCATCGGCGATCTTGCCGAGCTCCACGCTGCCGGCAAATCCGTAGGCGAACGCCACACCGTAGAGAAAAAACGCCGAGGAGAATGCTCCGAGCAGGAAGTACTTCATCGCCGCCTCCTGCGAGAGCAGGCGCCTGCGCCGGGCCAGCCCGGCCAGCAGATACAGCGGCAGCGACAGGATCTCCAGCGCCACGAACATCACCAGCAGGTTGTTCGAGGCGACGAAAAGCATCATGCCGGTGACCGAGAAGACCATCAGCGGGTACGCCTCGGTCTGCATGTGCGTGGAGGTCTGCTGCGCGGTCGAGCCCTTCGAGCCGGGCGTGATCGCCGCGGAGGCGACGATCGCGCCGCCGGAGGAGTCGAGCCGGCGCTCGGCCACGAGCAGCACCGACAGCAGCGCGAAGACCAGGATCGTGCCCTGCATGAACAGCGTCGGCGCGTCGATCGCCACTGCGCGTGACGCGAGCACCGCGTGCCGGCCATGCAGCACCGCGACCGCGACCAGCGCCGCGATGAACCCGCCCCCGGCCAGGATCGGCTGGATGACGTGGCGCGCCGCGCGCGGGGCGAAGGCGTCGACGAGCACCCCGACCAGCGCCACCACGAAGACGATGAGCAGCGGGCTCAACGAGGAGTACTCGATCGACGGCGGCGTGAACTTCGGCGCCTGCGCCAGCAGGATGGTCGAATCGGCGCTCACGAGTGGCCTCCGGGCTGCGTCGCGGCGGGATGGGTCGCCCCGGGATGGGTCGCCCCGGGATGGGCGGCCGCGGGATGGGTCGGTGCCGGATCGGACTTGCCGATGTCGGCGTAGGTCGCCGTCACCGTCGGCCTGATGATGTCAAGCAGCGGCTTCGGGTACACCCCCAGGGCGACGATGAGCGCGACCAGCGGGGCCACGACGACCTTCTCGCGCAGGCCGAGGTCGTGCAGGACCCTGTTCTCCTCGTGGACGACCGGGCCGGTCATCGTCCGCTGGTACAGGTACAGCACGTAGATCGCCGCGAGCACGATGCCGCAGGTCGCCACGATCGCCAGCGGCTTGTTCGCCGTGAACGTGCCGACCAGGACGAGGAACTCGCTGACGAAACTGTTCGTCCCGGGCAGCGCCAGCGACGACAGCCCGGCGAGGAGGAAGACCCCGGCGAGCACCGGCGTCACCTTGGCCAGCCCGCCGTAGGCGCCGACGTCGCGGCTGCCCCGTCGGGTCACCAGGAAGCCGACGACCAGGAACAGCAGCCCCGTCGAGAGCCCGTGGTTGACCATGTAGAGCACCGCACCGGTGCCGGCCTGGCTGGTGAAGGCGAACAGACCCAGCGCGATGAAGCCGAAGTGGGCGAGCGAGGTGTACGCGACGAGACGTTTCATATCTCGTTGCCCGATGGCCAGCAGCGCCCCGTAGAAGATCCCGACGACCGCCAGGCCCAGCACCAGCGGGGCGAAGTAGTCCGCGGCGTCCGGGAACAGCGGGATGCAGTAGCGGATCAACCCGAAGGTCCCGACCTTGTCCAGCACACCGACGAGCAGTACCGCGCCGCCGGTGGGCGACTGGGCGCCCGCGTCGGGCAGCCAGGTGTGGAACGGGAACAGCGGGGCCTTGATGGCGAATGCGACGAAGAACCCGAGGAACAGCAGCTTCTGTACCCCGGGAGTGATCTCCATCTGCCGCAGGGTGGCGAAGTCGAACGTGCCGTGCCCGAGGTTGTCCGCGGACACGACGTACAGCCCGATCACCGCGGCGAGCATGAGCAGGCCGCCGAACAGGCTGTAGACCAGGAACTTCACCGCCGCGTAGGAACGCTGCGCCTGCTCCTTCACCGGGCCGTAGCTGCCGATGAGGAAGTACATCGGGATCAGCATCGCCTCGAAGAAGACGTAGAACAGGAAGACGTCGGTCGCGGCGAACACGCCGATCATCCCGGCTTCCAGGGCGAGCAGCAGCGCGAAGAACGCCGGCACCGAGCGCCGGCCGTGCCTTTCGGCGACCTCGTCCCGCGTGACGACCGGCGGGGCCGTCGCGGTCCGCGCCGGGGCGGCCAGCGCGACCGCGGTCCCACCCGACCCGCCACCGTCACCCAGCCCGCCACCGCCACCCAGGCCACCACCGCCACCCAGGCCGCCACCGCCATCAAACCGGTCGACGCCGCCGGTGGCGTCGGGGGCGACCGTGGGAGCGGGGACGCGCCCGCCGCCCGGGGCGCCGCCGTCGACCTCGTCCCACGACGACAGCACCACGACCGGCACCAGCAGCGCGGCCAGCAACATCAGCACCAGCGAGATGCCGTCGGCCCCGACCGAGTAGGAGATGCCGAACGTGGAGATCCAGTCGTAGGACTGGCCGAACTGGAAGCCGGCCTTGTCGGGGTCGTAGGCGAAGGTCGCGAGCACGGCGAGCACCAGGACCGCGAGCGTGAGGCCGAGGGTGAGCTGCTTGGCGAGCGTGGCGAGGCGCCGCGGCAGGGCGGCGACGACCACCGCCCCCGCGGCCGGGACGATGAGCAGGATCGTCAACCAGGGGACTGTGTTCACGTCAGCCCGCCCTCACCAGCAGCAGTGCGCCGACCACGAGGACGGCACCTCCCAACATCGACAGAGCGTAGGACCGGACGAAGCCGGTCTGCAGGCGGCGCATCCGCCCGGACAGCCCGCCGATGGCGGCGGCGCTGCCCCGCACGAGCCCGTCGATGCCGACGAGGTCCAGCCAGACCAGGAAGCGGGTCAGGTACTGGCCGGGACGCATGGCGACGGTCTCGTTGAACGTGTTCGCGAACAGGTCGTGCCGGGCGGCGAAGGTGACCAGGCTGACCTCGGTGTCCGGCCGGGCCACGGACTCGACCGGTCGGAGCTGGTAGCGCAGGTAGGCGCCGGCGAAACCGCCCGCGGTGACCACCAGGGTGAGCAGGGTGAGCACGACCGGGGAGAACGTGTGCACGCCCCCGACGCCCGTCCCGGCGACCGGTTCGAGCCAGTCCTGCAGCGAGTGACCGAGGACGAACAGGCCGCCGGCGAACACCGAGCCGACCGCCAGCACGATCATCGGCCCGGTCATCGACACCGGCGACTCGTGCGGGTGCTTGGCGGCCGGGCCCTCCGCCGACCAGCGCGGCTTGCCGTGGAAGGTCATCAGGAACAGCCGGGTCATGTAGAAGGCGGTGATGCCCGCGCCCAGCAGCGCGATCGAGCCGAGCAGGTAGCCGGACGTGCCCCCCTTGTCGAAGGCGGTCTCGATGATGCGGTCCTTGGTGAAGAATCCGGACAGCCCCGGGAAACCGATGATCGCCAGGTAGCCGAGGCCGAAGGTCACCCAGGTGATCGGCATGTACCGCCACAGCCCGCCGTAATGTCGCAGGTCCTGGTCGTCGTCCATCCCGTGGATCACCGACCCGGCGCCGAGGAACAGGCCGGCCTTGAAGAAGCCGTGGGCCAGCAGGTGCATGATGCCCAGCGCGTAGCCCGCCGGCCCCAGGCCCACCGCGAGGAACATGTAGCCGATCTGGCTGACGGTCGAGTAGGCCAGCACCTTCTTGATGTCGTCGTAGGCGCAGCCGATGACGCAGCCGATGAGGATCGTCGCGGCGCCGATGATGACGACGACGGTGCGCGCCGCCTGCGTCCCGTCGAAGATCGGCCCGGCCCGCACGATGAGGTACACCCCGGCGGTGACCATGGTCGCCGCGTGGATGAGCGCGGAGATCGGGGTGGGGCCCTCCATGGCGTCCGGCAGCCACGCCTGCAGCGGGAACTGGCCGGACTTGCCGCACGCGCCGAGCAGGAGCAGCAGCGCGATGGCGGTCAGGGTGCCGTAACCGATGACGCCCGCCGCGGCGGCGCCGAACACGTCCGCGTAGCTGGTCGAACCCACGGTGGCGAACATGAACATGATGGCCAGGGCGAGGCCCACGTCGCCGACCCGGTTCATGTAGAAGGCCTTGTTCGCCGCGGTGGCCGCGGCCGGCCGGTCCTCCCAGAACTTGATGAGCAGGTACGACGACAGGCCGACGAGTTCCCAGCCGGCGTAGAGCGACAGGAAGTTGTTCCCCAGGACGAGCAGCAGCATCGACGCCAGGAACAGGTTCATGTAGGCGAAGAACTTGCGCCGGTTCGGGTCGTGCGCCATGTAGCCGATCGAGTAGATGTGGATCAGCGTGCCGACGCCGGTGATCAACAGCACGAACACGATCGAGAGCTGGTCGACGAGCAGGCCGACGTCCACCTGGAAACCGTTGACCGGGATCCAGGAGTACAGGTGCTGGGACAGCGCCCGGTCGTCGCCGTCGCGGCCGAGCAGCGTGGCGAACAGCACCAGGCCGAGCACGAAGCTCGCCGCCGCCGCGAGCGTGCCGATGAGGTGGCCGAACCGGTCGGTGCGCCGACCCCCCAGCAGCAGGACCGCGGCGCCGGCCAGCGGCAGCACGATGAGCAGCCAGGACAGCGAGAACACTCCGGAGGCGGCGGCGTAGTGGATCGGATGGCCGCCGGATTCGGTCGCGGCGAACAGAGCCGGGTCGACCTTCATCGCGACCCCGCCACGGCGCGTCGTTGGCGATAAAGCGTCACTGCAGTCTCGTCCGTTCTTCCATGACCGCCGGGAGCGCCGCGGCCGCTGGGTCGCAGGTCAGTACTTCAGCAGGTTCACGTCGTCCACCGACGCCGAGCGACGGGTGCGGAAGATGCTGAGGATGATGGCCAGGCCGATGACGACCTCGGCGGCGGCGACGACCATGACGAAGAACGCCATGACCTGGCCGTCGAGGGTGCCGTTGATCCGGGAGAACGTGACCAGGGTCAGGTTCACGGCGTTGAGCATGAGCTCGATCGACATGAACACGACGATCGCGTTGCGCCGGACGAGGACCCCGACCGTGCCGATGGTGAACAGCAGCGCCGAAAGGATCAGGTAGTTCGCGGGATTCACCGCTCGTCCCCCTTCCCGGCGCCGGCCAGCGCCGAGCCGTTCACGTCGACCGGATCCGTTGCGCCCCCGGTGCCGCCGTCCGCCGCGGCGCCGTCCGTCGGCGCCGGGGGTGTCGGCGCGCCCGGCGAGGTGCCGCCGCCCGCGCCCGGTCCGCCGGGCCGGCCGGGCCCGGCCGGCCCGCCGGATCCCCGCGGGCCGCCGGGACCCGCCGACCCCGGGCCGTCGGACACTCCGGGGGCGCCCGGGGCGCCCGGGGAGCCCGGGCTGTCGGAGGCGTCCGGGGTGTCCGCCGCCGACCGGCCGTTGGGAAGGTCCGCCGTACCCGGTGCGTCGGCGGCCCCGGGGACGCCGGGGATGCCGCCGATCCCGGAGGCGCGGCCGCCGCCGGGCAGCAGGCCGAGGGTGTCGGCCGAGTCGTGCCGGGCGAAGACGCCCGGTCCGGGCAGCGGGGTGAGCTGGCGGCCGGGCTCGGCGAACCGGCGGCGCATCCGCTCCCGCTGGTCCACCCGGCCGCCCTCGCGCTCGCGGTGACCGAGCACCATCGTTCCGATCGCGGCGACGACGAGCAGCGCCGAGACCGCCTCGAAGACGAAGACGTAGTCGCTGAACAGCAGCCGGCCGATCGCCTGGACGTTGCCGCCCTCGTTGGGCGTGTCGAGGCCCTTGGCGGTCTCGCCGTCGATGGCCGAGCCGATCGGGAAGACCAGCAGTCCGGCGAACCCGAGCCCGAAGATCGCCGCGCCGAGCCGCTGGCCGCGGATGGTCTCCACCAGCGAGTCCGACGAGTCGACGCCGACGAGCATGAGCACGAACAGGAACAGCACCATGATCGCGCCCGCGTAGACGATGATCTGCACGAAGCCGAGGAACGGCGCCTGCTGCACCAGGTAGAACACCGCGACGCAGAACAGGTTCGCCACCAGCAGCAGCGCGCAGTGCACCGCGCTGCGGACGAACACCATGCCGAGGGCGGCCAGCACCGCGATCGGCGCGAGGATCCAGAACACCGTGGCCTCGCCGGTGGAGGTGCTGGTGATCTCGCCCGCGGCGGCGAGCAGACTCCCGTGGGTCATCGCGGCCGCTCCGAACCGGCGCCGTGCGCGGGCACCTCGTCGGCCCGGGAGTGCTCGCCGGCCGTGCGTCGGTCGATGACGTCGGCGGCGCGGTCGGTACTGGAGTCGGAGCCGCCGGCGGCGGCGCGCTGCTCGTCGGTCACCTGCCAGGGCAGCGGTGCGTCGGGGTCGCGCACGTAGTAGTCGGTCTCGCTGGAACCGAGCCGCATCGGGTGCGGCGGGGCCTCCATGCCGGCGGCCAGCGGGGCGAGGAGCTGCTCCTTGGTGAAGATCAGATCCCGGCGGCTGTCGTCGGCGAGCTCGTAGTCGTTCGACATCGTCAGCGCCCGGGTCGGGCACGCCTCGATGCACAGCCCGCACAGGATGCAGCGCAGGTAGTTGATCTGGTAGACGCTGCCGTACCGCTCCCCCGGCGAGTAGCGCTCGGTCTCGGTGTTGTCGGCGCCCTCGACGTAGATGGCGTCGGCGGGGCAGGCCCACGCGCACAGCTCGCAGCCGACGCACTTCTCCAGCCCGTCCGGATGACGGTTGAGCTGGTGGCGGCCGTGGAACCGGGGCGCGGTCTCCTTCTTGTACTCCGGGTACTGCTCCGTCGTCGGCTTCTTGAACATCGTCGAGAAGGTGACGCCGAAGCCCTTGTAGGGGTCGAAGAAGCCCATGACTCAGCTCTCCTGACGCGGAGGAGGATCCGCGGGAATGACGGTGGACGACCCGTTGGCCGAGGTACCCGCAGGCACCGCCGGGCGGTGGTGCGCGCCGCCCGGTGGCGGGGGCGGCCACGGGATGCTTTCGAGGCTCGGAGCCTCGGCGAGCTTGCGGCGCTCGGCCTCCTCCAGCTCCCGCTGGTGCTTCGCGCCGCCGGGATCGAGCAGCGCGACGATCAGCATGATGCCGATGACCACCCCGGCGCCGATCAGCCAGGGCGTGCGGTCGTCGACGTCCTTCTGGTAGACGCGGAAGGTCGCGATGACCAGGACCCACAGCAGGCCGACCGGGATCAGCACCTTCCAGCCGAACGCCATGAACTGGTCGTAGCGCAGCCGGGGCAGCGTCCCGCGCAGCCAGATGAAGAAGAACAGGAACAGCAGCAGCTTCAGGACGAACCAGATCAACGGCACCCAGCCGTGGTCCAGGCCGGACAGGCCCGGGATGGGCGGCGGCTGCCAGCCGCCGAGGAACAGCGTGGTCGCGATCGCGGAGACGGTGACCATGTTGATGTACTCGGCGAGGAAGAAGAAGGCGAACTTGATCGAGCTGTACTCGGTGTGGAAGCCGCCGACCAGCTCGCCCTCGGCCTCGGGCAGGTCGAAGGGGGTCCGGTTCGTCTCCCCGACCATCGAGATGCAGTACAGGACGAACGACGGCACCAGCGCGATGTACCAGCGCCCCGACTGGCTCTCCACGATCCCGGACGTCGACAGCGTGCCCGCGTAGATGAACACCGCGACGAACGACAGGCCCATCGCCACCTCGTAGGAGATGATCTGGGCCGCCGAGCGCAGGGAGCCGAGCAGCGGGTAGGTCGACCCGCTCGACCAGCCGGACAGGATCAGCCCGTACACCCCGAGCGAGGCCGCGGCGAGCATGTAGAGGACGCTGACGGGCAGGTCGGCGAGCTGGAGCGTGGTGCGCTCACCGAAGATCGAGACCTCCGGGCCGAACGGGATGACGGCGAAGGCGAGGAACGCCGGGACCGCCGAGAGGATCGGCGCCAGGATGAAGATCGGCTTGTCGGCAAGGGCCGGGATCAGGTCTTCCTTGAGCATCAGCTTGGCGCCGTCGGCGAGGCTCTGCAGCCAGCCCTTCGGGCCGTGGCGGTTCGGCCCGACCCGCTGCTGCATCTTCGCGACGACCTTGCGCTCGAACACGATCGAGAACAACGTCATCAGCAGCAGGAAGGCGAAGACCGCCACGCCCTTGAGCAGGATCAGCCAGAACGGGTCGTCGCCGAAGCCGGAGAGGTCCGGGTCGACCGGGGCGGCGAGCACGAGCGTGGAGGCGGTGACGCTCATGGCCGGCCCCCCGCGGGCTCGTCGCCGACCCGGCGCGGCGCCGGGGCGACCGCGTCCACGGTCCTGGGCAGCACCGGCGGCGCGGCCGGACCCCCGGGCGGGGGCGACGTCGGCGGTGCAGCCGTTCCCGGCGGTCCGGCCGCGGGTGGCCGGGAGCCGGCGGGCGACGTCTCGACCGTCACGGCGGTGTCGCGGGCGGCGGTGAGCTCGGCCCCCAGCGCCGTGCCGCGGCGCTGGTCGACGCCGAACGTGTCGGTGCCGGCGGGCCGGGCGGTGCCGCCGGCCGCGATCCGGACGACGACGCCGGCGCGGGCGGCCAGCGAGCGGCGCACGTGCGAGCCCGGCGAGTGGGTGGGCACCCAGACGACGCGGTCGGGCATGGCGGCCGGCTCGTAGGGCAGGGTGACCGACCCCCGGCCGCTGCGCACCGTCACCAGCTCCCCGGCGGCCACTCCGATCTCGGCGGCGGTCGCCGCGGACAGGCGGACGCGGGCGGGCCGGGCGGTGCCGGCGAGGTACGGCTCGTCGACGAGCAGGGCGCCGTCGTCGACGAGCTGGTGCCAGGTGGCGAGCACCGCCTCGCCCGGTCCGGGGACGCTCGCGGCCTCGGCGGGATCGGCCGGCGCGGGCACCCGGGGGACGCCGCTGCCGGCGCGGCCGACGTCGCGCAGCTCGCGGGCGGCGGCGCCGGTGTCGGGCAGGCGCAGGTCGATGCCCATCTCGGCGGCGAGCAGGTGGAGCACGCGCACGTCGGGCAGCGCCGGGGTGTCCAGCGCCCGCTGGAACGGCCGCAGTCGGCCTTCCCAGTCGACGAACGAGCCGGCCTTCTCCGCCACCGGCGCGACCGGCAGCACCACGTCGGCGACCTCGGCGATGGCCGAGCGCCGCACCTCCAGCGACACGCAGAACGGCACGCGGGCCAGCGCGGCCAGCGCGGCGGCGGGGTCGGGCAGGTCCTCGGCGTCCACCCCGGCGACGAGGATCCCGTCGAGGCGACCGGCGGCGGCCGCGGCGAGGATGCCGTCGGTGTCGCGGCCGGGCGCGCCGAGCAGCCGGCCGCCCCAGAATGCCTCGACCTCGGCGCGGGCGGCGGGGTCGGCGACCGGGCGGCCGCCGGGCAGCAGCGAGGGCAGCAGCCCGGCGGAGACGGCGCCGCGGTCCCCGGCGCGGCGCGGCACCCAGGCGAGCGCGGCGCCGGTGGCCTCGGCGAGGCGCAGGACGGCGGACAGCGTCCCGGGGATCTCACCGGCCCGCTCGCCGACGAGGATGACCGCGCCGGGCTCCCGCACGGCGCGGGCCGTCGCGGCCAGCGGGGAGGTGCCGCCCACCCCGAGGCCGGCGTCGGCGAGCGCGTCGAGGACGGCCGGCTCCGCGCCGGGCTCGGTGGTGACCAGCGTCCCGGCGAGCTTGGCCAGCCCGCGGGTGACCAGCGGCGCGAGCGCGTGCACGGCGGTGGCGTGCTTGTCGGCGGCCTTGCGCAGCCGCAGGAAGACGATCGGCGACTCCTCCTCCGGCTCGAAGGCGACGAGCAGCACCGCCGGCGCCGCCTCCAGGTCGGCGTAGGTCACCCCGATGCCGGTGCCGGCGACCGTGTGGCCGAGGAACTGCTCCTCCTCGGCGGAGTGCGGCCGGGCGCGGAAGTCCACGTCGTTGGTGGCCAGCGCCACCCGGGTGAACTTGGCGTAGGCGTAGGCGTCCTCGCGGGTCAGCCGGCCGCCGGCGAGCACGCCGACGCCGTGCCGGTCACGGCATTCGGCCAGGCCCCGGGCGGCGTACTCGAGCGCCTCGGACCAGGTGGCCTCGACGAGCTGCCCGGTGTCGTCGTCGCGGATCAGCGGCGTGGTCAGCCGGTCGGCGGCGCGGGCGTAGGCGAACGCGAAGCGGCCCTTGTCGCAGTTCCACTCCTCGTTGACCGCCGGGTCGTCGCCGGCGAGGCGGCGCATCACCCTGCCGCGGCGGTGGTCGGTGCGCAGGCTGCATCCCGACGCGCAGTGCTCGCACGCCGTCGGCGTGGAGACCAGGTCGAACGGGCGCGCCCGGAACCGGTAGGCGGCGCTGGTGAGCGCGCCGACCGGGCAGATCTGCACCGTGTTGCCGGAGAAGTAGGAGGAGAACGGCTGGCCGTCGCTGACCGCGACCTGCTCGGCGGCGCCGCGCTCGAACAGCTCGATGAACGGGTCCCCGGCGATCTGCGCGGAGAACCGGGTACAGCGGGCGCACAGCACGCAGCGTTCCCGGTCGAGAAGGATCTCGGTGGAGATCGCCAGCGGCTTCGGGTAGGCCCGCTTGGTCTCCTTGAACCGGGAGACGGCGCCGCCGTTGGCCATCGACTGGTTCTGCAGCGGGCACTCGCCGCCCTTGTCGCAGATCGGGCAGTCGAGCGGGTGGTTGAGCAGCAGGAACTCAATGTTGCCGGCCTGGGCCTTGCGGGCGACCGGCGAGGTGAGCTGGGTCTTCACGACCATGTCGGCGGTGACGGTCGTCGTGCAGGAGGCAACCGGCTTGCGCTGGCCCTCCACCTCGACGATGCACTGCCGGCAGGCGCCGACGGGGTCGAGCAGCGGATGGTCGCAGAACCGCGGGATCTCGATGCCGAGCAGCTCCGCCGCCCGGATGATCAGCGTGCCCTTGGGGACGCTGACCGGCAGCCCGTCGACGGTCAGGGTGACGAGATCCGGGGCGGCCGGCGCGGCCGGCTGGGATGGGGCGACGGTCATGATCAGTGCGCTCCCGCGTAGGCGCCCGGGGTGGGGGCGGGCGCGCCGTTGCCGGCCGCGTCGCCGCCCGGGGTGGGATCCGGCTTCGAGGTCACCGCGCTCACCGGGATGAACTCGTCCCGGAAGTACTTGATCCCCGACACGATCGGGGAGGTGGCCCCGTCGGCCAGCGCGCAGAACGCCCGGCCGAAGATGTTGTCGCAGGCGTCGACGAGGGTGTCGACGTCGGAGGCGTCGCCCTGGCCCCGCTCCAGCCGGGACAGGATCTTCACCATCCAGCTCGTGCCCTCGCGGCACGGGGTGCACTTGCCGCACGACTCGTGGGCGTAGAACTGGGTGAGCCGGCGGACGACCCGGAGCATGTCGGTCGTCTCATCCATAATCATCAAAGCTGCGGTGCCCAGCAGCGAGCCGGCCTCCTGCATGCCCTCGAAGTCGAGCGGGGCGTCGAGGTGCTCCGCGGTGAGCATCGGGGTGGACGACCCGCCCGGCGTCCACGCCTTCAGCGCGCGCCCCCCGCGCACCCCGCCGGCCAGCTCCAGCAGCTCGCGCAGGGTGGTGCCCATCGGGACCTCGTACTGGCCGGGCCGGGTGACGTGGCCGGACAGGCTGAAGATCTTCGGGCCCGGGGCGCGTTCCCGGCCCATCGTGCGGAACCAGTCGACCCCGTAGTTGACGATGTACGGCACGGTCGCGATCGTCTCGACGTTGTTGACGACGGTGGGGGACGCGTACAGCCCGTGCGTCGCCGGGAACGGCGGGCGCAGCCGCGGCTGGCCGCGCCGGCCCTCCAGCGAGTCGAGCAGGGCCGTCTCCTCGCCGCAGATGTAGGCGCCGGCGCCGGAGTGGACGACGAGGTCGAGGTCGAAGCCGCTGCCGAGGATGTCGCGGCCGAGGTAGCCGGCGGCGTACGCCTCGGCGACCGCGGCGCGCAGCCGGCGGCCGGCGTGGATCAGCTCGCCGCGCAGGTAGATGAACGCCCGGTTGGCCCGCACCGCGTAGGCGGCGATGATGATGCCCTCGACGAGCGAGTGCGGGTCGGCCTTCATCAACGGGGCGTCCTTGCAGGTGCCGGGCTCGCCCTCGTCGGCGTTGATGACGAGGTAGTGCGGCTTGCCGTCGCCCTGCGGGATGAAGCCCCACTTCATCCCGGTGGGGAAGCCGGCGCCGCCGCGCCCGCGAAGCCCCGAGTCCTTGATGAGCTTGATCAGGTCGTCGGGGTCACCGGCCAGCGCCGTGCGCAGCGCGACGTAGCCGTCGAGCCGGCGGTAGGTCTCGATCGTCCACGACTCCGGGGTGTTCCAGCGCCGGGTGAGGACCGGGGTGACAGGCATCGATCAGTTCCCCTTCCGCTCGGAGGATGCCGGAGCCGGAACCGGAACCGGAGCCGCGGCCGGGGCCGCGGGGCCGGTGCCCTGGCCCGCGACGGGCGGCGTGGCGGCCACCAGCGGCGCGGGGGCCTGGTCGGCCCGCCAGCCGGCGGCCTCGGCGAGCAGCAGGCCGGCGACCGACGGCTCGCCGACGCCCGGTCCCGCGACGCCGGCCGGGCGCTCGTCGGCGAACCCGGCGAGCTGGCGGGACGTCTCGGCGAACGAGCACAGCGGACCGCCACGGGTCGGCGCCGGGCGCTCCCCGGCCTGCAGGCCCTCGACGATCGCCACCGCCGAGTCCGGGTCGACCTGGTCGTAGAACTCGTAGTTCACCGTCATCACCGGCGCGTAGTCGCAGGCGGCGAGGCACTCGGCGTGTTCGAGGGTGATCGAACCGTCCGGGGTCGTCTCGTCGTGGCCGACGCCGAGGCGCTCGGCGACCCGGGCGAAGACCTCGTCCCCACCGAGCAGCGCGCAGGACAGGTTCGTGCAGACCGAGACGAGGTAGTCGCCGACGGGCCGGCGCTTGTACATCGTGTAGAAGGTCGCGACCGCGCCGACCTCGGCCTGGGTGATGCCGAGCGTGTCCGCGCAGAAGGTCACCCCCTCGGTCGTCACGCTGCCCTGCTCCGCCTGCACCAGGTGCAGCAGCGGCAGCAGCGCCGAGCGGGAGCGGCCGGCCGGGTAGCGAGCGATGATCTCGGCCGCGGCGGCGTGGGTCTCGGGCGAGAAGGCCATCACCGATCAACTCCCCCGAGCACCGGGTCCACCGAGGCGACCCCGACGATCACGTCCGCCACCTGGCCGCCCTCGGTCAGCGCCGGGACGGCCTGCAGGTTGACGAAGCTGGGGTCGCGGACGTGGACGCGGAACGGTCTCGTCCCGCCGTCGCTGACGACGTGGTAGCCGAGCTCGCCGCGGGGCGACTCGATCTGCGTGTAGACCTGGCCGGGCGGCACCCGGAAGCCCTCGGTGACGAGCTTGAAGTGGTGGATGAGGGCCTCCATCGAGGTCCCCATGATGTTCCTGATGTGGGCCAGCGAGTTGCCCATCCCGTCCGCGCCGATCGACAGCTGCGCCGGCCAGGCGATCTTCTTGTCGGCGACCATGACCGGCCCCGGCCGCAGCCGGTCCAGGCACTGCTCGATGATCTTCAGGGACTCGCCCATCTCCTCCAGCCGCACCAGGTAGCGGGCGAAGGAGTCCGCCTCCAGGGCGGTCGGCACGTCGAACTCGTAGGTCTCGTAGCCGCAGTAGGGCATGGTCTTGCGCAGGTCCCAGGGCAGGCCCGCGGCCCGCAGCACCGGCCCGGTGACGCCCAGCGCGATGCAGCCGGCGGCGTCGAGGACGTTGACGTCGACCATCCGCGCCTTCCAGATCGGCTGGCCGGTCAGCAGCCGGTGGTACTCGCGGATCCGCTTGGGCATGTCGGCGAGGAACTCCCGGATGGCCCGCTCCGTGCCGTCCGGGAGATCCTGGGCCAGGCCGCCGGGGCGGATGAAGGCGTGGTTCATCCGCAGCCCGGTGATGAGCTCCAGCAGGTCGAGAACCTTCTCCCGCTCCCGGAACCCGAAGATCATCGCAGTGGTGGCGCCGAGCTCCATCCCGCCGGTGGCCAGCCACACCAGGTGCGAGGCGATCCGTTGCAGCTCCATCACCAGCACCCGGATGACGGTCGCCCGCTCGGGGATGTCGTCGGTGATGCCGAGCAGCTTCTCCACCGACAGGCAGTAGGCCGCCTCGTTGTACAGCGGGGACAGGTAGTCCGCACGGGTGAGGAAGGTGACCGCCTGGGTCCAGGTCCGGTACTCGCAGCTCTTCTCGATCCCGGTGTGCAGGTAGCCGATGACGAGGCGGGTCTCGGTGACCGTCTCGCCGTCGATCTCCAGCACGAGGCGCAGCACGCCGTGGGTGGAGGGGTGCTGCGGCCCCATGTTGACGACGATGCGCTCGGCGTCCTGCTCGCCGGCGCCGAGGATCTCCTCCCAGTCGCCGCCGGTGACGGTGTAGACGCGGCCGGAGGCGGACTCGGTGAAGCCGGCCTCGTAGGCCGAGGACCCGTCGCCGGGCTGGGCGGCGCCGTCGGTGGACTGGCCGGTGGACGTGTGGGGCGCGGTGGATGTGTGCGGGGTCGACGTGCTGGGCGTCATAGCGAACCTCGGATGTCGCCTCGGGGATGCAGGCGGCCGGTCAGGGCCTGGTGCGGGATCACGAGTAGCTCCGGCGCTCGTCCGGTGGTGGGACCGTGGCGCCCTTGTAGTCGACCGGGATGCCGCCCAGCGGGTAGTCCTTGCGCTGCGGGTGCCCGATCCAGTCGTCCGGCATCATGATCCGGGTCAGCCCGGGGTGGCCGGTGTAGATGATGCCGAACAGGTCGTAGGCCTCCCGCTCGTGCCAGTCCGCGGTGGGCCACACCGAGGTCAGGCTCGGCAGCGTGGGGTCGGCGTCGGCGACGGAGACCTCCAGGCGCAGCCGGCGGCGGTGGGTCATCGAGGTCAGGTGGACCACCGAGTGCAGTCGGCGGCCGGTGACGTCGTCCGGATAGTCCACTCCGGACAGCGACGACAGCAGCTCGAAGCGCAGCCCCGGGTCGTCGCGCAGGGTCTGGGCCAGCGCCGGCAGACCCTCCCGGCGCACGTGCAGGGTCAGCTCGCCGCGGTCGACGACGGCCCGCTCGACGGCGTCGCCGAGCTGCGGGAAGACGCGTTCGAGGGTGTCGTAGACCGCGTCGGCGTCGGCGTCGCCGAACGGCCGCTCGCTGGCGGCCAGCACCGGGGCCGGGGCGACGAGGCGACCGAACCCGGAGGTGTCGCCGGTGCCGCCGGCACCGAACGCGTCGTGGCGCCGACCCGGCCGCAGACCGTCGCCGCCGCCCACGCCGTTGCCGCCGCCCACCAGCTCGCCGGCGCCGTTCGCCGCGGCCCCGCTCTCGTCGAGGGCGCCGGCGTCAGGGGGTGTCATGGGTCGCTCCCGGGGCGGCGTCGCTGTCGGCCGTGTCGGCTGCGTCGGCGATGTCGGCGGTAGTCGGACCGGGACCGTGGGCCCGCGACTCGTCGAGGGGCTTGGCGTCGACGGGGATTCCCTTGGCCCGCCCGAACACCGACGGCGGGGCTATCGCGGCCGGCCGGCGGGTGTCGAGGACGGGTTCGACGGCGCCGCGGCCCGTCGGGACCGGCGCGCCGGCCGGGATCCGGAAACGCTTGCGGTCGTTGACGGACAGCGTCCGGGTGTCGAGCTCACCCGCGGGCAGCCCGGCGCGGGCGGTGGCCACGTCGATCGGCTTGGGGTAGGGCGACGAACCGGACTCGGTGTGCGCGGTCCTGCCGGTGACCGGCCCGGCGAGGATCTTCTCGTGCAGCTTGATGATGGCGTCCATCAGCATCTCCGGCCGCGGCGGGCAGCCGGGCAGGTACATGTCGACCGGGACGATGTGGTCGACGCCCTGCACGATGGCGTAGTTGTTGAACATGCCGCCGCTGCTGGCGCAGACGCCCATCGACAGCACCCACTTGGGCTCGGGCATCTGGTCGTAGATCTGCCGCAGCACCGGCGCCATCTTCTGACTCACCCGGCCGGCGACGATCATCAGGTCGGCCTGGCGGGGGCTGGCCCGGAAGACCTCCATGCCGAACCGGGACAGGTCGTAGCGGCCGGCGCCGGTGGACATCATCTCGATCGCGCAGCAGGCCAGCCCGAAGGTCGCCGGCCACAGCGACGACCGCCGCGACCAGTTGGCGAGCTTCTCGACGCTGGCGAGGAGCACGCCACCGGGCAGCTTCTCCTCTAGTCCCATTCCAGACCTCCACGACGCCACTCGTAGGCGTATGCGACGAAGATCGTCGCCATGAACAGCGCCATCGCACCGAGGCCGAACACCTTGAGGCTGTCGAAGGCGACCGCCCACGGGAACAGGAAGATGATCTCGATGTCGAAGACGATGAAAAGCATCGCGGTGTTGTAGTACTTCACCGGGAAGCGTTGCGGTCCGGCCGGGGCCGGAGAGGGTTCGATCCCGCACTCGTAGGCGTCGATCTTCGCGCGGTTGAACCGGCGCGGGCCGATGAGCGCGCCCGCCGCGACGGAACCGACCGCGAACAGGGTCGCGATCGCCAGCAGAACGAGGATCGGCACGTAGTTCGAGAGCATGCCGAACTCCTCCCCTTCGAAAGAGTGTTGCCGGACGTTATAAGGAATGGCTTTCCGGTGAACGGATCGCAAACGGTCCGCACTCGGTGTTCGTCACGCTTCTGGCCATGTGCCCGCGGCGCCGACAGCGCGGCGCCCACAGGGATTCCCGTGCCAGATCCCCTGGCCCGGTGGTACTTCGCCGCCTCGCCGGCCGCTCCGACCGGTTCCCCCCAGGACCTGTGACCCGAGAACCTCCGACGACGGGCTGGTCCCACAGTCCTGTCCGCGGAGAAAGCGGAGAAAGCGGTCCGAACACGCTTCGGCGACCTGCCGCACTCCGGTGCGCAACCGGTCCACCGGCACCGACACCGAAGCGCGCGACATAGCGCAATTCCGTCGATCCGGCCCGCGCCGCACGCCACCGGATCGACCCGGATAACACGTCAGGCCGCGGGAGCGAGCCGGGTCATGGCATTGATCAGTCGGTCCATCGCATCCCCTCCCCGGGGGTCGGTGAGATTCGCCATGATCTTCAGGACAAAACGCATGAGGGTCGGCCGCGGCAGCCCGTACTTCGTGCCGAGCGCCATGATGGTCGGATTCCCGATGAGCTGGACGAAGTACCGCCCGAGCGTGTAATACCCGCCGTACTGGGCGCGGATCATCGCCGGATAGTGACCGAGGGCGCGTTCCCGGGCGGGCCCCTCGGCGCGGGCGAGCGCCTGCACGGCGACCTCGGCCGCGTACCGGCCGGACTCCAGCGCGTAGGCGATGCCCTCGCCGTTGAACGGGTTGACCATGCCGCCGGAGTCGCCGACGAGCAGCACCCCGTCGCGGTAGTGCGGGGTGCGGTTGAAGCCCATCGGCAGGGCGCTGCCGCGCACCGGGCCGATCGCATTGTCCTCGGTGAAGCCCCACTCCGGCGGCAGCGCCGCGAGCCAGCGACGCAACAGATCGGTGTAGTTGGTGTTCTGGAAGGCGTCGGTGGTGTTCAGCAGGCCGAGACCGACGTTGCTGGTGCCGTCGCCGACGCCGAAGATCCAGCCGTAGCCGGGCAGCAGCCGGCTCTCGCGCGGGCGGCCCTCCCACAGCTCGAGGTGGGACTCGAGGTGGTCGTCGTGGGTCAGGGGGCTGCGGTAGTACCGGCGGACGGCGACGCCGAGCGGCCGGTCCTCCCGGCGGCGGATGCCGAGCGCCAGCGCGATCCGGGCACTGTTGCCGTCCGCGGCGATGACCAGCGGCGCACGGTAGGTCACCGGCTCCCGGTCGGGCCCGGTGCGCGCCAGGACCCCGACGACCCGGCCGGTGCGCTCGTCGAGCAGCGGCCCGGTCACGGCCGTGCCCTCCTGCAGCCGGGCGCCGGCCTTCACCGCGTGCCTGGCGAGCAGGTCGTCGAAGTCCAGCCGGGGGCGCACGAGGCCGTAGTCGGGCCAGCTCGCCAGGTCCGGCCAGGGCAGCTCCATCCGCACGCCGCCGCCGACGATGCGCAGCCCCTTGTTGCGGGCCCAGCCGGCGGCGGGCGAGGTGTCGATGCCCATCTCGACGAGGCTGCGCACGGCGCGCGGGGTCAGCCCGTCGCCGCAGACCTTCTCCCGCGGGAAGGTCGTCTTCTCGACCAACAGGACGTCGAGCCCGGTGCTGGCGAGGTGGTAGGCGGCCGACGAACCACCGGGGCCGGCGCCGACCACGATGACGTCGGCGTCGGTTGTCGACCCGCCGCCCACGCCGTCAGTCCTTGTCGTCGCCATGGCCACCCATTGCTCCGGATCTGCTCGACCACCCGTCCCGGGAGTACTCCCGGCCGGGACCCTCCGCTTGAGTGCTCGTGAAATTCTTCACGAGCGTCCTCGGCGAGTGTAGGCCCTACGCAGGCCAATCGCACCAACCAGGATGCGCTGAAGACCGGACGAGTCGACTTCGCGCACCCAATGACCACTGTGAGCGACCGTTTCCCGCTCCCGGCCCGCATGGAGCCGTCGCGGCGTCCTGGCGCAACTTCTAGATAGGCGTATAATCCCGACCTCTCTCCTCTCAGGACCGCTGGTCGCGAGCGGGGCACGCCCTCCGGCCTCTCCGGCGCGTCACGCTTCGCAACTCACCCACTACGTGCAGCCGACGGCCAGAAACGGCCCATGGCACCTTCTCCCCACGGGGTGGGATCACCGCCTGTGCGGGGTAGTCACCCGCTGGCCGCCCGAAACGCGGCGCTCGTCCGCGGGCGCCGGATGCGTCGCGGCGGTGCCGTCGGGACCGTACGGGGCACGTCCGGACCAGGCGGCGCCGCCCGAACGGGCGGTCTCGACCGGCCCAGGCGGGTGACGTCCGGCCGGAAGGGACCACCCTGACCTGGCAGCCACGACATTCTGCCCCGACCCGATCCGCCCCTCTGTCCACCCGACCGCCAGCCGCCTCGCCCACGCCGTGTCATCTAACCCCGAGTAGCGCAAAGTAGCCCAAACTGCCGCAATGGTTCCGAATCGAGAGAGCCGATGACCGAAGAGACCGTCGTCCTCCCCACCGCCGACGGACCTGCCCCGGCGATGCTCGCCGAACCCGACGGTCCCGTGCGCGGCGGCGTCGTCGTCCTGCATGAGGCGTTCGGCCTCACCGAGCACGTGCAGGGACTCTGTGCCCGCTTCGCCCGCACCGGGTGGCGGGCGATCGCGCCCGACCTGTTCCACCGCGTCGGCTCGCCGGTGTTCGACTACGACGACATCGCCTCGGCGGTGAAGGTGGTCGAGGACCTCGACGGCACGGACCTGCTCGACGACGTCGACGCCGCCCTCGCCGTCCTCGCCGAGGAGGGGACGGCATTGGACCGCTGCGCCGTCGTCGGCTTCTGCCTCGGCGGGAACATCGCCTTCCAGGCCGCGGTCGCCCGCCCGTTCGGTGCCGCGGTCACGTTCTACGGCGGCGGGATCCGCACCCGGCGCTTCGGCGAGCCGAGCCTGCTGGAGATCGCCGGGCGGCTGCAGGCACCGTGGCTCGGCCTGTACGGCGACCAGGATCCGAGCATCCCCGTCGAGGACGTCGAGGCGCTGCGGGCCGCGGCGGCCGAGGCTCCCGTGCCCACCGAGATCATCCGCTATTCCGAGGCCGGGCACGGCTTCCACAACGACGCCCGCCCCGCGTCCCACCATCCGACATCCGCCCGCGACGCCTGGTCGCGCACCCTGACCTGGTTCGACTCCCACCTGCCCGGCTGACCCCGCCTCCGGCGCGGCGCGCAACTGCGGGGCCGAAGTGCGGTGCGGCCGAAGTGCGGTGCGGAATGCACGCTCTGACGCCGAGAACCGTGCTGAACGCACCGCAGTCCGGTGTGGCACTGCGGGCGGGTCGGAGGTGTGGTCAGGTCGAGGGCATGGTCAGTCGGGGCGTGGTCAGTCGGGGGCGTGGTCAGTCGGGGGCGTGGTCAGTCGGGGGCGTGGTCAGTCGGGGGCGTGGTCAGTCGGGGGCGTGGTCAGTCGGGGGCGTGGCCGCGGTGGAGGGCGACGACGCCGCCGGTGAGGTTGCGCCAGGTGACGCGGGACCAGCCGGCCTCGCGCAGCAGGTCGGCGAGCTCGGCCTGGGCCGGCCACGCCCGGATCGACTCGGCCAGGTAGACGTAGGAGTCCGGGCTGCTGCTGACCGTGCGGGCGACCTTCGGCAACGCCCGCATCAGGTACTCCAGGTAGACGGTCCGCCAGGGGCCCCACACCGGGCGGGAGAACTCGCAGACGACGAGCGAGCCGCCGGGCCGGGTGACCCGGCGCAGCTCGGTAAGGCAGCGCACGGTGTCGGCCACGTTGCGCAGCCCGAACGAGATCGTCGTGCGGTCGAACGCGGCGTCGGGGAACGGCAGGTGCAGCCCGTCCCCGCCAGCCAGCACCACCCGTCCCACACCCGAGTCCGCCGCCCCCAGATCCGCGGCGCCCGGGTCCGCGGCGCCCGGGTCCGCGGCGCCCGGGTCCGCGGCGCCTGAACCCGCGGCAACCGAACCTGCTGCAACCGAACCCGGGGCGCCCGAGGCCGGGGCTCCGGTGGCCGAGAAGGTCGGGCTGGCGGGCAGCGGCTTCTCGGCGAGACGACGCTGGCCGGCGCGCAGCATGCCCAGGGAGAAGTCGCAGGCGACGACGTCCGCGCCGGCCTCGGCGAAGGCCCGCGAGGACGTGGCCGTGCCGGCGGCGAGGTCGAGGACCCGCAGGCCCGGGCGCAGATCGAGGAAGGCGGCGGTGGCGCGCCGCCAGGTCCGGTCGAGGCCGCCGGAGAGCACGGCGTTGGTCAGGTCGTAGCGCCCGGCCACCCCGTCGAACATCGCCGCGACCTCCTGCGGTCGCTTGTCCAGCCCGGCCCTACCCACAGCGCCCCCTCCCGTCGTCGACCCCGATCCACGCCGCACCGATCCGAACCCTCCGCTCCGCTCAGCCACCGGCCGGTCCACCGGCCGCGAGGCCCCTGGCCGTCGGTCCCGCCGCCGCGCCTCCCCCGGCCGCAGATCCCCCGCCCGCAGACCTACCGGCGGTGGACCCGCCGTCGAGCAGCTCGGCGTCGAAGCGGGCGAGGGCCGCCGGGGCCGCGGCGCGGGCCGCCTGCTCGGCGGCGTCCCAGTCGGTGGCCGCACCGAGGCGGCGCAGCCGGTCGCGGGTCGCCTCGTCGCACAGCGCCCCGGCGACGCCGGCCGCGTACAGGTCACGGGCCCGGGCGCCGAGCCCGGCGGCGACGGCGTACTCGGTGCCGAGGTCGGTGCCGAACATCGCCGGGTCGTCGGTGGCCAGTGAACAGGCCACGCCGGCCGCGTGCAACGCGGCAAGCGGATGGTCGCCCAGGCGGACCACCGAGCGGGTGCGCAGGTTCGACACGGGGCAGACGTCCAGCACGGTCCCCGTGTCGACCAGGCGGCGCAGCAGCGCCGGGTCCTCGATCGCGCGGATGCCGTGGCGGATCCGCCGGGCGCCAAGCGCGTCGAGCGCGCCCTGGATCGACGCCGGGCCGTCGGTCTCCCCCGCATGCGGCACCGCGGCGAGCCCGGCGTCCGCGGCCAGGGCGAACGCGGGCGCGAACGGCTCCGGCGGATGGCCGATCTCGGGACCGCCGAGCCCGAGGCCGACGACGCCCCGCTCGGCGAAGCGCGCCGCCCAGCGGGCCACCTCGGTCGCCGCCTCGACGGGCAGCACCCGGTCGATGTCCGGGGTCAGCCGCACCTCGACACCGAACCGCTCCCGGGCCTCGATCGCCCCGTCGGCGTAGCCGTGGAAGATCTCCTCGACCCGGACACCGCGCTGCACGCGGAACCACGGCGAGAAGATGCCCTCCACGTAGACGGCGCCGTGCGCGGCCGCCTCGGCGGCGTAGTCGACGACGACCTGGCGGAAGTCGGCCTCGGTCCGCATCACGTGCGTCGTCATGACCCAGACCTGGATGAAGTGGTTGAAGTCGCGGAACCGGTACAACTCCGCGAGGCCCTCGACCGTCCGCGACGGCAGCGCCTCCTCGTTACGCCGCGCCATCTCCAGCAGCGTCGCCGGCCGGACCGTCCCCTCCAGATGGACATGCAGCTCGATCTTCGGCCCGCTCGGCGACGATCCCCCCGGCGGTCCGACCACGGCCGAGGACCCGGCAAGCTCGCTCATCAGGACAATCTATGGCGTCCGCGCCCGCGGGGCGACGAGGCCTCAGCTCACGCCCGCCACCGGCCCGCCCGGCGCGGCGGAGGCCGGCGACGGCGGACCGTCACCCAGAGCGGTCGTCGACCAACGCGGCGAGATCGAGAGCATCGGGGCCGTCGTCTCCCCTGTGCCACGCGCCCGAGATCACGGTATCGAGCGCGGGATCGGCGTTGCGGTTGAAGTAGAAGCCGACCGGGATGCCGGAGGCGTTCACCACCCGCAGGACATACCGCCGCCCGGGCGTCACGGTGACCGGCCCCAGCGCACCCCCGGACGTCCCGTTGTTGGTCGTGTCGACCTGGGCCGAGGCCACCACTCGGGTGTCGTCGAGGATCTGGACGTTCAGCGGGCCGAAGCTGGTGCCATCCGGGCCGCAGGTCGCGGTGAGGCCGGGATCGCAGCCGGCGATGACACCGGCCCAGGTGACGGTGGAGGAGGCGGCGACGAACTGCTGCGTGACGTAGCCGCCCGCGCGCACCACGATGCTCAGGGCGCCGCGTGCTCTGTCCCCGTTGACGTCGTAGGACACATGCCGGTCCGAAGGCGGCTGCGCGCCGGCGGTCCCGGTGGTGCCGGCGGTCGGGGATGCCGGCGTCGCGGCGGATGATGGCGCGGCCCGCTCCTCGTCGGCGGTGAGCACCGCGCCCCCCGGCTTCCGGTACAGCCATCCGTGTTCGAAGTCCTGCCGCAGGCCGTCCTGGAAACTGTGAACCGGGCTGGTCGGGAAGCCATAGGGGCCGGACGGACCACCGAGTTGCTCGTACCGGGGCCAGATGGGGTCGCTTACCCAGTAGCAGCGGCCCGAGCCTCTGCGCAGCACCACCTGCGCGCCCTTGTCGGCGGTCGCTCCCGCGCCCAGGTCAATCCGTAGACCACCGGGTATCCGGCTCGGTGCCCCGCGTGGATAACCGGCGGTGGGAAACGTCTCGCCCCCGTTGACCGCCTCGTTGATGCACTTCACGGCGTCGGCGTCGAGGACGTAGGCCCGGTCCGGGGACACCGCCGCAATCGTGGCGATGCCCCGGGGGCTTTGGAAGCTCTGACTCACCCCGTCACCCCAGCGGCCCGCCAGGCCCTTCCCGCAGCCGAGCGCGGCCTGGCCGCCGGCCGCGCGGAACGCGGCGGTGAACGCCTTCTCGTAGTCCGGCTGCCCGGCCCCGGGAGGAATGCAGACGCCCGGTTCGGCCGCCGGCACCGATCCACCCGGCGGTGTGGGGGCCTCGGCACCACCGAAAAAAGTACGCGCGCCGAGATAGATTCCGAAAAGCATTCCGGCGACGGTCAACACCGCGATGGCGTCGGACAGGGCGGCGCGCCGCCGTCCACCGGCCCAGACGACGACGGCGACAATGACGACGGCCGCAGCGACCATCCAGAACGGCGAATCGAACGCGGCTGCGACGACCACCGTACCGCCGACAACCAGGCCGATGGCCAGCGTCCACCCGTGCGTGTTCAGCCACGCCCGCACCCGCGCCCACCACGCCGGCAGCGGCACCGCTAGCCGCCCGCCGGCCGGCGGCCGACCTCACGACGGGCGAGTACGGGTAGCGCAAACGATCCGCCTTTGACGGACAGCGCATACGACGAAAGTACCGGCAGCCCACGGTGCGCCATCTTCATACCCCCGAGACGCGCGCCGTCCCTTATCACGGAAAGCCGCGTACGACGGCGCGTTCACTTGGGAAAGAGTAGCCGGGAAGGACCGCTCTCAGGATGGATTGGGCTTTTGACCGGCGTGTCCACAAACCGACATCGCGCCGTCCGTCCGGCCGATGCCCGTCAGGTGGTCGATGCCCGTCAGGTGGTCGAGACGAGGGGGAGTGCGGTGGAGGAGAAGTGGGAGGCGACGCGGTCGTCGGTCGGGTCCTGGGCCGGGTCGCGGTGGACGACGAGGTGACGGTAGAGGGTGTCGCGCTGCGCGGGGATGCGGCCGGCCGTGCGGATCAGGCTGATCAGTTCGGAACGGTTGGTCCGGTGGCGGGCGCCCGCCGAGGAGACGACGTTCTCCTCCAACATCACCGAGCCGAGGTCGTCGGCGCCCATGTGCAGGGTGAGCTGGCCGACCTCCTTGCCGGTCGTCAGCCACGAGCCCTGCAGGTGGGCGATGTTGTCGAAGAACAGCCGGGCGACGGCGACGAGGCGCAGGTACTCCAGCGTCGTGGCCTGGGTCCGCCCGCCGAGGTGGTTGTTCTCCGGCTGGTAGGTCCACGGGATGAACGAGCGGAAACCGCCGGTGCGGTCCTGCACGTCCCGGATCATCTTCAGGTGCTCGATGCGCTCGGCGTTCGTCTCGCCGGTGCCCATCATGAAGGTCGCGGTCGATTCGAGGCCGAGGGTGTGCGCGGTCTCCATCACCGACAGCCAGACGTGACCGGGCTCCTTGAGCGGGGCGATGGCGTGCCGGGGGCGCTCGGTGAGGATCTCCGCGCCGGCGCCGGCGAAGCTGTCCAGGCCCGCGTCGCGCAGCCGGGTGATGACCTCGGGGAACGTCAGGCCGGACGTGCGGGCGATGTGCACGACCTCGCTGGCGCCCAACGAGTGCAGGGCGAGCTGCGGGTAGGCCGCCTTGATCGCGCCGAACACCTGCTCGTACCACTCGATGCCGAAGTCGGGGTTGTGGCCGCCCTGGAGCATGATCTGGGTGGCCCCGAGCTCGACGGCCTCACCGCACTTGGTGACGAGGTCGTCGACGTCGCGGACCCAGCCCTCGGCGTGCTTCGGCGCCCGGTAGAACGCGCAGAACCGGCAGGCCGTCACGCAGATGTTCGTGTAGTTGATGTTTCGGTCGATGATGTAGGTGGCGATGCCGTCGGGATAGCGGCGGCGACGCACCGTGTCCGCCGCCGTGCCGAGCGCGTGCAGCGGCGCTCGGGTGTAGAGAAGCAGCGCCTCCTCGGGCGAGATGCGGCCGCCCTCGGCGGCCCGGTCCAGGATCGACCGGATCTCGTCGGCGCCGTCGCCCCGACCCACCGCAGTCCCGCCGTCGGCATCCACAAGGCTCATGGCGCGATGGTACGACCTGGGTCCCGGTGTCGGACCGGCGTTCAGGCCGGCACCGGGACGGTCAGGGCGGGGCGGTCGAGGTGAGACGACCGGACGATCAGTAGCCGGAACGACCGCCCGTGTCGGCCGGACCGGTACCCGGGGGGACGTCCGCGTCGTAGCCGCTGGGCGACCGCTCACCGTAACCGGCATCAGCACCACTGGACGGCCGCTCACCGTAGCCGGATCCGGAGCCGCCGGAGCCGGAGCCGCCGGAGCCGGACGGCCGCTCGACGTAGCCGCGCTCCGCGCCGTAGCCGCCCGGGTGGCTCGGGGTCGAGCCGGTGGTCGGGCCGCCGGCGGTCGGGGGGCTACCGGGGGCGTCGTGTTGACCAGGACCGTGCGTGCGGTGGGTGAACTTCTGCTGCACCTGCTTGATCTTGGCTCGGTTCTCGGGCTTGTTGGCCGCGGCCTTGGCCTTGTCGACCATTTCTCGCGTCTTCGGGCTGTGCAGGAATTCGTTGATCTTGCTTGAGATGCTCGCCATGAGGTCGGTGTACCTATCCGGCGGTGGTTTTACGCCTGCCGGGCAGCGGTTCCGAGATCCGTCACCCCGGAGTCACCCCGGACCGCCCGAGGAACCGCCGAAGGTGTCCTTTGCCTGGTTCCACAGACTGTCCACCTGGTCGCCCACGCCGTTCCTGACCGAGGTGGCCACCTTGTCCCACAGCCGGCTGCGCTGCTCGTCGACCATGGACGCGATCTGGTCGGCCGCGGAGAGCAGGAGCAGGACGACCAGAACGAACACGATCGTCCGCTTGAAAGGGATCCGCAGCCGGAACCGTCGGCGCGGGCGGCGCGGCGCCGGGAGTCCCTGGGGTTCCGGCGCCCGCTCCCGGGGACGCTCGGCGACCGGGCGTGGCGCCGGTTGCGGGCGCGCAGCATCGCCGCGGTCGGCCGCCCGCCGCCCCTCGGCGCGCCGCCCCTCGGGACGAGCCGGCGGGTACGGCTGGGCCTGCGGGTATGGCTGGGCCTGCGGGTACGGCTGGGCCTGCGGGTACGGCTGGGCCTGCGGGTACGGCTGGGCCTGCGGGTATGGCTGGGCTCGTTGGTCGAGCCGGGGCCGCTGGTCGGGCCGGGCCTGGGGGTAGGGCTGAGCCTGCGGATACGGCTGTGGCTGCTGCTGAGGCGGCGGGTACGGGCGGTCCGCCTGGCGAGGTGCCGCGGACGGGGACTGTGCGGCAGGCGGATACGGAGCCGCGGGCGAGTACGGAGCCGCAGGCGGGTAGCGCGACGGGGGCGAGCGGCGGTCGTCCGCGGGCGGCACCGGCTCGGCGCGGCGGTCGCGGGCGGCCGCTCCGGGCGCGGCGGGCGGGGCGGAGGGCTGCTCATCCTCGTACTGGACGAATCCGGCGCGCCGCCGCCGGCGCCCCGGCGCCCCCTGCCCGCCGGCACCACCGAAGCCGGCGCCACCGCCGCCGGCGGCATCGAAACCGGCGCCGCCGGCGCGGCCGGCATCCTCGGCGGCTCCGGCGCGGGCACCCGGGGCGCGGTCCTCGACGCCGAGACCGGCCAGGGCCGGCGGCGGCACGGGCGGCCCGGCCGGCGGCGGAAGATCGGCCGGCTCGTCCCACCAGCGTTCCCCCACCGGCGGGGCACCGGCCTCCCGCGAGCCGTGCAGCTCGCCGGCGTCGGCGACGCGGGTTCGCGCCGCCCTGGCCGCGTCGGCGCGTCGGGCGCCGGGCGCGGCGGAGTCGACGTCGGGTCCCCTCGAGCGGTCGGCGGCCGCCGAGTCGTCATAGCGCCTCGTCCGGAAGGCGTCCGCGCCCGCCGCGGCACCCGCGGCCGCGGCTATCCCGGCCGCTCCAACCGCTCCAACCGCGGCGGCGGCGGCGCTGCGGCCCCGCGGCCACGTGTCGTCGAGGACGGCGGTGGCCGCGACCCGGGCGTCCCCGCCGGGCGGCGCCTCCTCCCCGAGCAGGGTCAGCAGCAGACGTTCGGCCGACGGGCGGTCCCGCGGGTCGCGGGCGAGCGCGGCGCGGACGACGGGCTGGAGCTGCGCCGGCACGTCCCGCAGGTCGGGCCGACCCGTCTGGATCTTCTCCGACATCGCCAGGTAGGTGCCCTCTCCGTAGGGGTGGGCGCCGACGGCGGCGTAGGCGATGAGCAGGCCCCAGGCGAAGACGTCGACCGCCGGGCCGATCGGCGAGCCCTCCATCTGCTCGGGGGCCATCCAGCCGACCGAGCCGAGGACGAGGCCGGTCTGGGTCCGTCCCTGCGCCGCGTCGAGCGCCCGGGCGATCCCGAAGTCGATGACCCGGGGGCCGGAGAACGACAGCATGACGTTGCTCGGCTTGAGGTCGCGGTGGACGATGCCGGCCTTGTGGATCGCGGTCAGCGCGCTGGCCACGCCGATCGCCACGCCCTGCAGGGTCGACATCGGCAACGGCCCGGACCGGGCGACGACGTCATCGAGGCGGACGCCGTCGATGTACTCCGTGACCAGGTAGGGGCGGCGAGCGGCGGGGTCGGCGTCGAGGACCTGCGCGGTGCAGAACGGGGCGACCCGGCGTGCCGCGGCGACCTCGTCCCGGAACCGGTCGCGGAACTCGGGGTCGGCGGCCAGCTCCGAGCGGATCACCTTGATCGCGACGGGGGCTCCCGCGGTGTCCCGGGCGAGGTACACCGTGCCCATGCCGCCCGAGCCGAGCCGGCGCAGGACCCGGTAGGCGCCGATCACGGTGGGGTCGTCCGGGTACAGCGCCTCACCCCGGGTGCCGCCCGGCGCGTCCCGGCCCGTCGATCGATCCGCCACCGCTCTCCCGCCCGTGTCCGCTGTAGTCCCCACCGCCGCCCGGTGCGGCCCGGCGACTGCGGGTGCCTGCCGCTGCACGCTAGCCCTCGCCGGACGCGGCGCGGGGAGCGCTGTCCGCCATCCGACGGCCGCGACGGCACTCCGTTCCTCCGGGCACGTCCCGGGATACTGCCTGAACAACCGGTGGGCCCGGCAACGAACCGTGCAACAGAAAGACGATACAAGCGCAACACCACCTCCCATGGGCCGGGACCACAGGAAGGCGTGCCGTCCCGTTCTCCGGCAGGATGAGACGAAGGAACGTCCAGTGGCACCGACCGGGCACTCCTGTCCAACCGGTCGGGCCGCGAGGTGCGGGGAGCTGCCCATGGTCACGCAGTCGGTCGAGGCGAACGACGGCACCGTCGTCCGCCCGGAGGCCGCCGCGGACGGCGACGTCAGTACCAGCGACATCGTCACCGGCGAGGTGGGCACCGGCGAGGTGGGCACCGGCGACGTGGGCACCGGCGACGTCGACACGACTGTGGACATGCTGATCGTCGGCGCCGGCCCCGCAGGGCTCTACGGCGCCTACTACGCGGGGTTCCGGGGCATGTCGGTCGCGCTGATGGACTCGTTGCCCGAGGCGGGCGGCCAGGTCACCGCGATGTACCCGGAGAAGGTCATCTACGACGTGGCCGGCTTCCCGGCCATCCGCGGCCGCGAGCTGGTCGACGCCCTCGTCACCCAGGCGGCCCAGTTCGACCCGACCTACCTGCTCGACCAGCAGGCCGCCGAGCTCGCCCACGAACCGGACGCGGTCGTGGTCACCAGTAGTCAGGGCCACCGGGTCCGCGCCAGGGTGGTCGTGATCACCGGTGGGCTCGGCACGTTCACCCCGCGGCCGCTGCCGACCGGGACCGGCCATCTCGGCCGCGGCCTGGTCTACTTCGTGCCGAAGCTGGACGTCTACGCCGACCAGGACGTCATCGTGGTCGGCGGGGGGGACAGCGCCTTCGACTGGGCACTCGCCCTGGAGCCGATCGCCCGCTCGGTCACGCTGGTGCACCGCCGCGACCGGTTCCGCGCGCACGCGGCGACGATCGAGCGGGTCGAGGCGTCGCGCGTGGAGATCCTCACCTTCTCCGAGGTCGCCGCCATCCACGGCGAGGACCGGATCGAGAAGGTCGAGCTGGTGCAGACCCGCACCGGGGACCGGCACGTCCGCCCGGCGCAGGCCGTGGTCGCCGCGCTCGGCTTCACCGCCGATCTCGGGCCGCTGACCCGCTGGGGGCTCACCATGGCCCGTCGCCACATCGCGGTCGACTCGACGATGTTCACGGGCGTCGACCGTGTCTTCGCGGCCGGGGACATCACCGAGTACCCCGGCAAGGTCCGCCTGATCGCCACCGGTTTCGGCGAGGTCGCGACCGCCGTCAACAACGCCGCTCCGGTCGTCGACCCCGCGGCGAAGGTGTTCCCGGGGCACAGCTCCGGCGACAGCACCGCCTCCTGACCGGCAGCCGCGGTCGGGCATCCGGCGCACACTGGTGCCATGCGCGGTCTTCTGGTTATCGGCCACGGTTCACGACGGGACGAGGCGAACGCCACGGTCCGGGAGTTGGCCCGCCGCCTGGCGACCGAGCCCCGCCAGGACGGCGACGGCTGCGCGGGGCGCCCGCCGACCATGCAGCCGTCGCCGGCCGGGCCGCGGCCGTGGGGGGCCGTCGAGGCGGCGTTCCTCGAGGTCAGTCGGCCCGACATCGGCGAGGGCTATGACACGCTCGCGGACGCGGGCTGCACCGAGATCGTTGTCTACCCGTTCTTCCTCTTCGGCGGCAACCACACCCGCCGCGACCTCCCCGCGGCGCTGGAGGAGGCGCGCGGACGGCACCCGACGACCCGCTGGATCCTCTCCGAGCCCCTCGGCCTGCACACCTGCGTCGTCGAGGCCGTGCGGGCGCGGCTCGACGACACGCTGCGCGCACTCGTCGACGCCGCCGACCACCCCACCGGCTGATCAAGCCCGACGCCCGATGACCGAGGTGTTCCGCGGAACCGCGCCGTGGCGTCGGACGGATCAGGAGGCCGCGGCGGCGCGGCTGGCGGTGACGAAGTCGGCGACGGCGGCGGCGAGCGGGCGCACCCCCGGCTCGGTCGGCACGATGTCCACCCGGATGCCGGCGGCCTCGCAGGCCTCGGCGCTACGCCGGCCCATCGCGGCGACGAGCAGGTCCGGGGGCAGCGGCCCGTACAGCTGGGCGGTACTGCGGGCAGCCGTCGAGGAGGCGAAGGCCGCGACGTCGAAGTCGCCGTGCCGCAGCTCGTCGGCGATCCGCGGATCGGGATCGGCGGTCACGTCGGTCAACAGCGGCACGCGGCGCGGAGTCCAGGGGCCGCCCGCCGGCAGATCGGCCGCGCCGACGACGAGCACCGCCGGCCCCGGGGCCGGCCGGCGGCCCGCCGCTGCCGGCCCGGCACCCGCCGCACGGGCGACCCGGCCGGCGTCGCCCGCGCCCGCGTCGGTCCGGTCGGCCTGGCCGAGCTGGTCGAGTGTGGTGGCGGCCAGGCCCAGCGCGTCGAGGGCGTCGGTGACGTCGGGGCGGGCGGCCACCAGGGTCAGCCCGGCCAGTGCGCGCACGTCGGTGCCCGCCCGGCGCAGCAGGGCGACCACCGCGGCGACCTCGTCCGGGTCGGCGAGCACGAGGCCCGCGGCCCCGGGCAGCGCCGCCAGCAACGCCGCGCCGGCGTCGTCGGGCGGGGCGGGATGGGCCACGACGGTCTCGACCGCGTCCGCGCCGAGCTGCCGCAGCCGGCGGGCCAGCAGGCCGGGGCGAGGCCGGGTGCGGGCGACCAGGACGCGCACGCCGGCGAGCGGCGCCGCACCGACGGCCGGGGCGTCGTTGCGGGCGGCGACCTCGCCGACCACGATCACCGCCGGTGAGCGCACACCCGCGGCAATCGCGTCGATGGCCAGGGCGTCGAGCGTGGTGCGCAGGACCCGCTGGGCCGGGGTGGCGCCCCGCTCGATCACCGCGACCGGGGTGACCTCCGGGCGGCCGCCGGCGAGCAGGGCATCGGCGATGTCCATCAGCCGCGCCACCCCCATGAGGATGACGATCGTCGCCCGGGAGGCGGCCAGTCCCGCCCAGTCGACGGTCGAGTCGGGGTGGCCGGGCGGCAGGTGACCGGAGACGACGGCAAGTTCCTGCGCCAGGTCGCGGTGGGTGACCGGAATGCCGGCCAGCGCCGGCACGGCCAGCGCCGAGGTGATGCCGGGGACGACGGTGCAGGCCACGCCAGCCTCGGCGCAGGCCTGGGCCTCCTCCCCGCCCCGGCCCAGGACGTAGGGATCGCCGCCCTTGAGCCGCACGACCCGGGCGCCGGCCCGGGCCCGGTCGACGAGGACCGCGTTGATCTTCTCCTGGGCCCAGGAGCGGGCGGTCGGGCTCTTGCCGACGTGAATGATCTCCGCGTCGGGCGGCGCGGCGTCGAGCAGGACGGCCGCGGCGAGCCGGTCGACCACGACCACGTCGGCGGTCGCAAGCAGCTCACGACCACGCACGGTCAACAGCCCGGGATCACCCGGCCCAGCCCCGACCAGCCAGACCTCACCCGCGATTTGCCCGTCCGTCACGGCGTGCACCGTACCTGTTCGTCCTCGTCCGGCGAGCGCTCACGCGGGCGGCGCCACATCCCGGCCGGGTCAGCGGCACAGGTCAGCGGCACAGGTCAGCAGCGGGGTCGGTCAGTGGATGCCGCACTCCGTCTTGTTCGTGCCGGACCAGCGGCCCGCGCGGCCGGCACCGCGGCGGGTGCACGGCTGGCAGCCGACGGAGTCGTAGCCGTCCGAGAGCAGCGGATTGACGATGACCTCGTGCTCGGCGACGTACCGGTCGACGTCGGCGTCGGTCCAGGCGGCCAGCGGGTGGATCTTCACCTTGCCGCGGCGCGCGTCCCAGTCGACGACCTTCAGGCTCGCCCGGCCGGCGGACTCGGCGCGCCGCGACCCGGCGGCCCAGGCGTCGTACGGCGCCAACGCCCGGTCCAGCGGCACCACCTTGCGCATCCGGCAGCACAGGTCGGGGTCGGTCTTGTAAAGGTCCTGGCCGTAGACGGCGTCCTGGCCGACGACGGTGAGCTGGGGGCGGACGCTGATCAGCGGCAGGTCGTAGGTCGCGGCCACCGCGTCGCGGGTGCCGACCGTCTCGGCGAAGTGGTACCCGGTGTCGATGAAGACCACGGGCACGTCCGACCGGATCCGGGCGAGCATGTCGACCAGGATCGCCTCGGCCATGGAGGCGGCGACCACCAGCTTCGGGCCGAACTCCTCGACTGCCCAGCCGAGGATCTCCTCGGCCGGCGCGCCGTCGAGCTCGTCCCCGGCCCGCAACGCCCGGGATTGCAACGTGGCACCCATCAGCTCGTCTCCTCGTCGTCGCGCGCGGCGCCTCGCCGTGCCGTCTGGTCCCCCGCTGCGTCGGGCCTGCCCGCCGGCCTGCCCGCCGGCGTGGCCCCGACCGGGCCCGCGGCGACCGCGAGGGCCGTCAGGTTCAGCCGGAAGGCTCGCCGGCAGGACCGGCACGCCCAGTGCCCGTGCCCGGTGCCGACGCCGTCCGGCGCCGGCTCCGGGACGATGTCCTCCTCGCCGCAGTACGGGCAGTAGAAGGGCACCGCCCGATCACTGCCGGCCATCGCCACCCCCGCCCGCCGGCCCTGCTCCGGCTCCGCCACCGCCACCGCCACCGGCACCGGCACCGGCACCGGCACCGGCCGAGGAACTCACGGCGCCGACGGCGGCCAGCGACGCCTCGTCGGCCCGCTCCGCCCAGTCGGCGAAGCTCTCCCCGTCGGCGCGCTCGTGCCGGTAGGTCTCCAGCAGGCCGACGACGTAGTCGAGCAGGCCGTCGGCGGTGACCTTCAGGCCTCGCGACTTGCGGCCCAGCCGTGACCGGGTGCCCAGGTGGCCGCCGAGGTGGACCTGAAAGCCCTCGACCATCTCGCCGTTGTCGTCGGGGACCAGCGAACCCTTCAGCCCGATGTCGGCGACCTGGAAGCGGGCGCAGGCGTTCGGGCAGCCGTTGACGTTGATCCCGATCGGCTCGTCGAAGTCGGGCAGGCGGCGCTCCAGCTCCTCGATGAGGTCGCGGGCGTTGCCCTTGGTCTCGACGATGGCCAGCTTGCAGAACTCGATCCCGGTGCAGGCCATCGTGCCGCGGCGGAACACGCTCGGCCGGACGACCAGATCCAGCGCCGCGAGCTCGGCCTCCAGCGGGGCCACGGCCTCGTCGGCGACGTCGAGGATGACCAGCTTCTGGGTCGTCGTGGCGCGGATGCGGCCCTGCCCGAACCGATCGGCGAGATCCGCCACGGCGTGCAGGATCGATCCGGAGACCCGCCCCGCCCGCGGGGCGAAGCCCACCGCGTTGCGCCCGTCGCGCTGGCGGTGCACGCCGATGTGGTCGCGGCCCTCGTTGCGCGGCGGTGCCGGCGGCGGCCCGTCGGGCAGCGCGGCCGTCAGATACTCCTTCTCCAGGGTGGTGCGCACCCATTCGGCGCCCATGTCCGCGACGAGGAACTTCAGCCGCGCCCGGGTGCGCAGGCGGCGGTAGCCGTAGTCACGGAACAGCGAGGCGACGCCGTGCCAGACCTCGGCGACGCGCGCCGGCGGCACGAACGCGCCGAGCCGCACGCCGAGCTTCGGGTTCGTCGACAGTCCGCCGCCGACCCACAGGTCGTAGCCCGCACCGAGTTCCGGGTGGACGACGCCGACGAACGCGATGTCATTGATCTCGTGCAGCGTGCAGTGGTCCGCGCAGCCGGAGATCGCGCTTTTGAACTTGCGGGGCAGGTTCGCCAGCGTCGGGTCGCCGACGAAACGCTCGACCACCTCGTCGATCGCGGCCGAGCCGTCGATGACCTCGTCGCCGTCGACGCCCGCCAGCGGGCAGCCGAGGATGACCCGCGGGGTGTCGCCGCAGGCCTCGGCGGTCGTCATCCCGGCGCCCTCGAGGGCGGCCCAGATGGCGGGCACGTCCTCGATGCGGATCCAGTGGAGCTGGATGTTCTGCCGGTCGGTGACGTCGGCGACGTCCCGGCCGTACCGGGTGGAGATGTCCGCGATGACCCGAAGCTGCTCGGCGGTCATTCGGCCGCCGTCGAGCCGGATCCGCTGCATGAAGTAGGAGTCGTCGAGCTCCTCCGGTTCGAGGACCGCCGTGCGCCCGCCGGAGATCCCCGGCCGGCGCTGCGTGTACAGCCCCCACCAGCGGAACCGGCCACGCAGGTCCTGGGGGTCGATCCCGTCGAAGCCGGTGTGCGGGTAGACGTTGAGGATGCGGTCGCGCACCTCCAGCCCGCCTTGGTCCTTCTTCATCCGCTCGTTGGCGTTGAGCGGCTCGGAGTATCCCAACGCCCACTGGCCCGCCCCCTTGGGACGGGACGGGCGTGCGGAACGGACGGGACGGGCAGGAGAAGTCATGAGATCTCTCGATGCGCGGGGAAACGCGACGCCGGCACAGCGGCGCCGCGAACGGGAACGTCAGCGGAAGCGGCGACAGCCGGCGCTGGAGACCCGCAGCAGATCGACGTGCAGGCGCGCGACGAGCATCGGCTCAATCACGAGGCACGCGGCCGCGGGGTGCGACGCGAACCCGCGCCGGGGCGAGACGGGGATCAGACCCGTCGCTCGCTCGACCGGCGCCCCGAGGGTGAGGGCACGCGCAACCACGACCCCATGTTTCCACAGAAGTGACGCTGATGGGCGCGTTGTGGGTCCCAGCACCCCGCCACCAGCAGCGCATCACCCCGCAAACCGGGCCAAATCGGGCGGCTATCGGTGGCCTTTCCGACCTTCCGACACCGCCATCACAACTCTACCGCACCGACGGAGAAAGTGAACAACGCGATCGACGCCGACATTCGATCACGGAAGACTCGGCCGGTCGGACGGGACTCGGGCCGGTCGGGGGCACTCGGGCCCGTCAGAGGCACTCGGGCCCGTCAGGGGGACTCGGCCGCCGGTGCGCGGGCGGCGCAGAGGCGGCGGAGTTGGTCGACCAGCGGGCCGGTGGCGAGGCCCTTTTCCAGCAGGGCGTCCGCGCCCAGGGCGAGCACCCGGTCGAGCAGCGCGTCCTCGGAGAAGCCGGTGAAGATGACCACGGTGGCGTACGGCGCGACCCGCCGGATCCGCGGCAGCGCGCCGAGGCCGTCGAGCACCGGCATCGCGAGATCGAGCAGCACCAGGTCCGGCGCCGTGCGAACGACCTCGTCGATGGCCTCCGCCCCGTTGGCGGCAGCGCCGACGACCACGAAGTCGGGCTCGGTGCTCAGCAGCAGGCAGAGCAGCTCGCGCACGCCGTCCGCGTCGTCCACGACGACGACTCGGCGTGGGGAGTCGGGGCTGCGGGCCGTCCCGGAGGAGCCCCGAGCCGGGGCGACAGCGTCGTCCCGGCCGAGCCCGACGGTGTCGGCGTCCACCGAACGGCCGGTATCCACCATTCTTTTGTACGCGCCCCACCCGACTCCGCGCATCGTCATTCAGGATGGTTTTCGGGGATGACCCATGTCGGTCATCCCCGCGATACCCACAGACCGTGGCGAAGTGCCGCACGCCCGGCGTGACAGTGATAGCCCGCGTTGTGGGAATAGCTCGCCGGAGACGATCTCTCGAAGATTCCGCGATTTTCCGGCAGGACTTCCTCAGCAACACTCCCGTTTCCCAACAAGAGCCCAAGAATACAGGCATAATGTCTCGACGGGTCCGCCGCGCCCCTCCGGTCTTCCGGACGCCATGTAGCCGATCACGCACCTGAAGCGACACAGGCCAGTCCAAGTGGCCCACTTTATGACGGAGAGTAATCATCGCAAGCGTTCGCGTATGGGACTTTTGGCCTCTAGTCTACTAGGGTGCGCCATGGAGTAGCCTGATCACTACCGGTGAATTCCTGCCGGCTCTCGGGGGGCGCGAGAGGCGGCGCACGACGACTGGCCTCCCTCGGTGGGAGGCGACCTCTGCCACGCGGAAGGACGTCAACAGATGCGGCAACGGAGCCGAGGCAGGCAGGGCGCGGCGACCGCTGAAGACCTGCTCCCCGTGGAGGTCCGGCGGCGGCGCTGTGAACGCGTTCTCTCCCGGGACGAGCTCGCCCGGCGCACCGGCTACAGCCGCCAGTACATCTCGCAGCTTGAGCAGCCCAGTCGTGGGATTCCCTCGCGGCCCGTGATCGCGGCCGTCGACGCCGCACTGGAGGCCGGGGGCGCCCTCGTCGACCTGCGCGAGGCGGCCGTGGCGGCGCGGGCCGAGCGCCTGCGTCGCCGGCCCGACCCGGAGCGGGAGTCCCGCCGCCGGGTGTCGGACCTGCTCGACCACCGCCGGTCGGACCGCGAGCTCGACTACCTCGATCGCCTGGTCGCGGACCTCATCGCCAAGGCCGATCGGCTCGACCCGCAGGACGTCACCGCCCGGGTCCTCGATCAGCAGAGCGTGGTCGACAGTCTGCTGGGCACCCCGCTGCTGCCGCACCAGCAGTTCCGGCTGTTCATGCTCGCGGGCCATCTGGCCGGCCTGCTCGCCATCTCGCTGCTCGACGTCGACGAACTCGCGGGCGCGAGCACCTGCTGCCTGGAGGCGGCGGTGTTCACCGAACTGACCGGGCACGAGGGGCTGCGGGCCTGGACCCTCGCCGTCAACGGGCTCATCGACGCCGCCGCCCGGCGGGGATGCGCCGCCGACACCGGCCAGGGGCCGGAGGCCGCCGCGCCGGATGCGACTGTCGACGGCCGCATCGGCGACGGCGGGCTCGGCGGGCCGACCGTCACCCCGTTGCATGGCCGGCCGGGAACCGCGGGCCGCACCCCGTCGATGCCCGCTCCCCCACCGAGCTCTCCCCCACCGAGCGCAGCCCCGCCGGCCAGGTCGGATTCCGCGGAGGGGCCGGCGTCGCCGGTCGGGTCAGGCGCGGCGGCGGAGGCGTTCACGCCGGCCGGGTCCGGCGCGCGCCCGGAGGATGCGGCCTCCTTCGAACCCGCCCTCCCCGGTGGAGACGGCGGCGATTCGCTCGACGAGATGCTGATCGCGCCCGGCGGGCGGGCCACCCCGCCCCGGCTGATCGCCCTGGTCAAGGGGCGCATCGCCCGCTTTGCGACCGCGAACACCCATCGGGCCGTCCCACCGTCCGGCATCTCGCACGCGTTCCGCCCGCCGGTCTGACCACGGGCGCCGAGCTGGCCCTGCCCCGGTCCGACTGACGCCGACAGATCAGACGCCGACAGATCAGGCACCGACAGGTCAGACGCCGTCAGGTCAGACGGCGGATCAGACCTCGGCGAAGGTCATCGCCCGAAGCGGGGGGACATCGCCGCGGCGCGCGGCCTTGTCCGCGAAGGCGCGGATGCCCGCCTGCTGCCGTTCGCCCAGCCGGAAGTCCAGCGTGGTGAAGTAGCGAGCCAGCGTCGCCGGGTCGAACACCTCGAAGCGGGCCGCCCGCGTCGCCACCTGGTCGACATCGCGCAGCGCGAGGTCCAGCCCGGATCGGAACGCGTCGTGGACCTCCTTCACCGTCCCGGGATGCCGCTGCGCGAACGACCTGCGGGCCGCCCACACCGCGAAGACCATCGGCAGCCCGCTCCACTCCCGCCAGGCCGCGCCCAGGTCGATCAGGCCCAGCGGATGGCCCTCGCCGCCGCGTTCGGCATCGTAGGTCGCGCGCAGCGCCACGTCCCCGATGATCACCGCGGCGTCGGCCTCCCGCAGCATCGACGGCAGGTCGGGCGGCATCGTCACGTACGTAGGCCGCAGGCCGTGGCGTTCCTCCAGCAGCATCCGGGCCAGCAGCACACTGGTCCGCGACGTCGAGCCGAGCGCGACGGTGCGGACCTCGGCGAGCGGCACCGCCGTGCTCAGCACGACCGACAGCACCGGCCCGTCGGAGCCGACCGCGAGATCGGGCAGGACGACGAGATCATCCGCGTGCCGGAGGTACTCGACCAGGCTGATCGGGCCGATGTCCAGGTCGCCCGCCACGAGGGCCTCGTTGAGCCGATCGGGGGCGTCCTTGGTCAGCTCGATGTCGAGCAGCGCACCCGAGTGGACCAGGCCCCAGTACAGCGGCAGGCAGTTCAGGAACTGGATGTGCCCGACCCGCGGCCGGGCTTCGGCGCCCGCCGGCCCGGTCAACGACGGCCGCCGTGACGGTTCTCCATCACGGCGACGACCGCGCGGCGCTGCCTCAGCGCCAGCGGATAGCTCATCAGCCCACTGACGGCCAACGCCAGCACGAACGCGAGAAACCCGCCCGCCCCGAGCAGCAGGACGACGGCGAGCACCACCCCGAAGAGCACCGCGCGCAGGGCGAAGTACCGCAGGTTGATGCCGAGCAGGCCGCGTTCCCTCGCCGCCGGGGCCGGGGCCGCCGGGGTCCCCGGTGCCGCGGCCGCGGCCCGCCTCGGGCGCGCGGTGGGACGCTTGCGCAGTTCCATCAGGACCTCCGCTTCTTCGTCGGCACCCAGCCGAGCCTGCGCAGCACGGTCGGGAAGAACCCCAGCCCGAGGAAGACGACGAGCAGGCCGAGCAGGCTGGCGCCGCCGATCGGCAGACCGGCCCAGTCGAGCAGCACGTAGACCGCCACGCCCGGGACGAGGATCACCAGGAAGGCGAGCACGAAGATCGAGCCGATGCCCGGCGCGCCCGGCGGCCGCACCCGCGGAAGGGGGCTGGATCCGGAGTTCACCGACCCGGCGTTCACGGAGCCGGCGTTCGTGGGCGTCGGCTGGCTCGCCGCGCCTGCCGGCGTCGGGTCGTCCTTGCTGGCCATCGACTCCCGCCTCAGGCGTCGATCGAGGTGGGGATCTCGCGGCGGGCCGGATCGGGACCGTCGTAGGAGCGGATCTCCCGGTAACGGGTGTCCCGCTCGACCGGCCGGAAGCCGGCGTCCCGGATGATCGCCAACAGGTCCTCGCGCGTCATCGTGTTCGGGGTACCGAAGCGGTCCGCGTCATGGGTGATCTTGTATTCGACGACCGAACCGTCCAGGTCGTCGGCGCCGAAGTTCAGCGCGAGCTGCGCCGTGGTCAGCCCGTGCATCACCCAGAAGCACTTGACGTGGTCGACGTTGTCGAACAGCAGCCGGGAGACGGCGAACGTCTTCAGCGCCTCCGCGCCGGTCGCCATCGGCTGGTTCATCAGCCGGTTGCGCGGGTCGCCGGCGGCGTCGTGCTGGAAGCGCAGCGGGATGAACACCGCGAAGCCGCCCGTCTCGTCCTGCAGCTCACGCAGCCGCAGCACGTGATCCACCCGGTGGCGCGGCTCCTCGATGTGCCCGTAGAGCATGGTGCAGGGAGTGCGCAGGCCCTTGGCATGGGCGAGGCGGTGGATGCGCGACCAGTCCTCCCAGTGGGTGTTGTGGTCGACGATCCGCTGCCGGATCTCCCAGTCGAAGATCTCCGCACCGCCGCCGGTCAGCGACTCCAGGCCCGCGTCGATGAGCTCGTCGAGGATCTCGTCGGCGGGCAGGCCGCTGATCTTCTCGAACCAGTGGATCTCGGTGGCGGTGAACGCCTTGAGCGCGACGCCGGGCAGCGCCTTGCGCAGCTCCCGCAGCGAGCGGGGGTAGTACCGCCACGGCAGCGTTGGGTGCAGGCCGTTGACGATGTGCAGCTCGGTGATGCCGGCCGGCTCCATCTCCTTGGCGAGCCGGACGGCCTCCTCGATGCGCATCGTGTAGGCGTCGGCCTCGCCGGGCTTGCGCTGGAACGAGCAGTAGGCGCAGGACGCCGAGCAGACGTTGGTCAGGTTCAGGTGCCGGTTGACGTTGAAGAAGGTCCGGTCGCCGTTCTTCCTGGTCCGGACCTCGTGGGCGAGGCCGCCGAGCCAGGCGAGATCGTCACTGGCGTACAGCGCCACCCCGTCGGCGCGGCTCAGCCGCTCGCCGGCGGAAACCTTGGCCTCGATCTCCCGTTTGAGCCCAGCATCCATGACGTCCAGACTAGCCCGCGACACCGTCAGACCTACCCGAGCCGGCCGAGCTGACCCGTCACAACCGTCGGAACCACCCGAGCTGACCCGTCATGACCAGCACAGCCGACCGGGCCGACCCGTCACGAGCGGCCGCTGGGCTGGCCGGCGTCCGCTCACGCGTCCCCACCCTTACCCTTGCCCGCGCCCGGAGGCCGTGGCCCCGCCGCGCCCTTGGCCTCGGCGGCCCGCTGCGCCGCCCGGCGCTGCATCCGCCCCAGCGGCCAGGTCAGCAGGCCGGCGACCGCGAACCCGATCAGCACCGCGAGCAGCAGGTTCACCCCGACCACCGCGAGCACGACCGTGATCACCACGAGGGCGGCCAGCCGGATCAGGAAGTACGGCAACTGCACCCGCAGGTCGACGTCCTGCTGCACCGGCCGCTCCCGGCGCCCCGGCCTGCCCGCGCCCTCGGACCGGCCACCCCCCGCCGCACGGCCACCGCCCGCCGCACGGCCACCGCCTGACGATCGACCACCGCCCGTCGCCGAGTTGCCGCCTGCCGCCGAGTCAGGGCGGCCCGTCCCGGCCGCCTTCGATCGACCCGAACCGCGTCCCCGGCCCTTCGCCGCCCCGCGCCCGTTCGTCGCCATGTCGCCCTCGATCCACTGAACTCCGCGCCCGCCGGCCCGTGGCCACAACCCACCGTCCCCGGCCCTCGGCCGTCGCCGCCCACTCTGCCTGCCTAGGCACCGCCCCTGCCAGAGGGATCCCGGAACTGCCCGGTCGAGCACGAGGCGCCGTCACTTCCGCCCCAACCCGGCAATCTTGGTGTAGGGACATGCGGGCCGAGTCCGACGGCGGTGGTGTCACCGGACGCAGCTTGGAGAGCATGCCCAGAGGTCCTGACCTCGCAAACGACCCCACACGGCATTGGATCAAGCGAGCCGCCGAAGATCGTCTCCATAGCCGAAGATGATCCGCATCCGAGCGCCCAGCGCCCAGCGCCCAGGCATAACGACTCAGCGTTGCGACCTCGTTCACGTCAAGATCTCCGTTCTCGATCTCGGCGCGGATGTCGTCCGAGCCCAGGCCCGCCCTCAGCGAGCATGTCGATCGCCGCGTTGACCGACCGATAGTTGCCCGGATCCAGCCGGTGCAGCGAACGCAGCCACTCCCGCACTTCGCGGAAGTGGCCTTGATCGTCCAGCGAGGAGACGGCCTGGCCGACATGAGTCGGCTATGGCTCGAGCCAAACACGACGCACCGTGATCCCGAACATGTGCGACGGACCGACGGCCAAGCCGCTAGTCGAACGCGTGGACGTAGACGAGCACCAGTGGCCGGATCCCACACAAGTCGTTGGACGCCGCGGAGCTCCACGATGCAAACGGAGAATTTGCCCCGGACAGGGGCCCGGTGCCCCCGGTCAACCCGTCCGGCGGGCGGCCTGGTCGGGTCGTCGGGCGTGGCCGAGTTCGCCGGTCCAGCGGCGGAAGAGGGCGTGGTCGACTCCGGCGGCGTCGAGTACGCGGCCGGCGACGAAGTCGACGAGGTCGGCGGCGGTGCGCGCCCCGGCGTAGAAGCCGGGGCTGGCCGGGGCGACCACCGCACCGGCGTCGTGCAGGGTGAGCATGTGGCGCAGCGTCGCGCCCGTGTACGGCATCTCCCGCGGCACGACGACGAGGCGCCGGCCCTCCTTGAGGGTCACGTCGGCGGATCGCTGCAGCAGGTCCTTGGACAGACCGAGGGCGATCCCGGCCAGGCACGCGGTGCTGGCCGGGACGACGATCATGCCGTGGGTCCGATAGGAACCGCTGCTCGTCGGCGCGGCAAGGTTGCCGGACGCGTGCACCGTGACGAGCGTCTCCACGGCGGCGGCCAGCGTGGCCGGTTCGGCCGGTTCGGCCGGTTCGGCCGGTTCGGCCGGTTCGGCCGGTTCGGCCGGTTCGGCGGGTGATGCAGGTAGAACGGGTGGCGCAGGTACAACAGGCTGCGCGGGACGCGCTGGCGGGGACGTGGCGGCCGCATCGGGAACGGGCTCGCCGAGGGGGGCGGACAGCCAGCGTTCCAGTGGTTGCTGCCAGGCGACGTCGTGCCAGGCGATGCCGGTCTCGTCGAGCAGGGTCAGCCGGGCGGCCCGGGAGAGCACCAGGTCGACGGGCAGCCCGGCGGCGAGCAGGCCGCGCAGCACGGCGGCCGCGTACGGGGTCCCGCTGGCCCCGCTCACGCCGACCACCCAGGGCACCCGCCCACCGCCCGCCGGGGCATCGGGGCCGCCGCGGTGTTGGCCGGGCTGCTGGTCGCGGCCCTGCAGGTCGGGAGTGGTCACGGCGGGGATGGGCGGGGCCGGCTCAGACCGACAGGCCGCGGCTGATCAGGTCGGCGACGGCGAAGACGAACAGGGCGATGCCGACGAAGCCGTTCGCGGTGAGGAAGGCCCGGTTGACCCGGGACAGGTCCTTCGGCGAGACGATCGCGTGCTCGTAGCTGAACGCCGCCGCCGTGACCGCGAGGCCGGCCCACCACCAGGCGCCGTTGTTCTCCATCAGCCCGTAGGTGACGAACAGCGCGAAGGTGACGACGTGGGTGACGGTGGAGCCGATGAGCGCGCCGCGGACCCCGAACCGCGCCGGCACGGACCGCACGCCGATGCGGCGGTCGACCTCGGCGTCCTGGCAGGCGTAGATGAGGTCGAAGCCGCCGATCCAGGCGCCCACCGCGAGGCCGAGCACGACGGCGGCCCACGACCAGTGGCCGGTCACCGCGATCCAGGCCCCGATGGGCGCGACGGCCTGGGCGATGCCGAGCACGGCGTGCGGGAAGTCGGTGAAGCGCTTGGCGTAAGGGTAGATCACCAGGGGCGCCACCGCGATCGGGGCGAGCGCGAGGCACAGCCAGGACAGCGTGGCGGCGGCGGCGAGGAAGACGGCGAGGGCGACGACGGAGCCGACGACGGCGACGCGCACCGACACGGCGCCGGTGACGAGCTCCCGGCCGGCGGTGCGCGGGTTGCGGGCGTCGATGGCGCGGTCGATGATCCGGTTCGCGGCCATCGCGAAGGTCCGCGCGGCGACCATGGCGACCGTGACGAGCCCGAGGGCACCCCAGTGCACCGACCCGGACGCGGTGAACGATGCCGCCAGGGCGGCGATGTAGGCGAACGGCAGCGCGAAGACGGAGTGCTCGATGGCGACGAGCCGCAGGAACGCGCGCACGTGCCCGATCGCCTGCTCCTGGCCGCCGCCGGCGCCTCCGCCGGGCCTGGCGGTGCCACCCGACGCGCCCGGCAGGAACGCCGCGTCACTCACCGCGCGCACCCACCCGTCGCCTCTCCTGCTTGTCCGGAGGCATTGGTGTCCGAAATATCCCTCTGGACAGGCGAAAAGAGGTGGTCACAGGCCGTACTCCTTCCAGCGGCGGGTCACCTGGGCCCGGACGGCGTCGTCCATGACGATCTCCTCGGGCCAGCCGCCCTCGCGGCGGTAGCCCTCGGTCGGCAGCTTGCGCGTCGCGTCCACCCCGACCTTGCCGCCCCAGAACTGCTCGTAGGAGGCGTGGTCGAGATGGTCCACGGGGCCGATCGTGGTGATCAGGTCGTGGGCGTAGTCGACGTTGCCGAACGCCCGCCAGGCGACCTCGGCGTAGTCGTGCACGTCACAGTCGGCGTCGACCACCACGATCAGCTTCGACAGCGACAGCAGCCCGGCGCCCCAGACCGCGTTCATCACCTTCTGCGCGTGCTTGGGAAAACGCTTGTCGATGGAGACGATGCAGCAGTTGTGGAAGACGCCGGCCTCGGGCAGGTCGTAGTCGACGATCTCGGGGATCATCATCTTGATCAGGGGGCGGAAGATGCGTTCGGTGGCCTTGCCCATCGGCCCGTCCTCCTGCGGCGGGCGGCCGACGACGATCGTCTGGAAGACCGGGTCGCGCTGCATCGTCATCACGTCGACGTGCAGCGCCGGGAACGGCTCGACCGGCGTGTAGAAGCCGGTGTGGTCGCCGAAGGGGCCTTCGGGCAGCCGTGCGCCCGGCTCGAGCCAGCCCTCCAGCACGATCTGGGCGTTCGCCGGCACCCGCAGCGGCACGGACAGGCAGTCGACCATCTCCACCCGCTCGCCGCGCAGGTAGCCGGCGAACAGGTACTCGTCGATGTCGGCGGGCAGCGGCGCGGAGGCGGCGTAGGTCACCGCCGGGTCGCAGCCGAACGCGATCGCCACGGGCAGCCGCTCCCCGCGCCGCTCGGCGACGGCGTGGTGGGCGTTGGAGTCCTTGTGGATCTGCCAGTGCATGCCGACGGTGCGCGCGTCGTGCCGTTGCAGCCGGTACATCCCGAGGTTGCGGGCGCCGGTCTCCGGGTGACGGGTGTGGGTGAGGCCGAGGTTGAGGAAGGCGCCGCCGTCGTTCGGCCAGGCGTGCACGCCGGGCAGCCGGAACAGGTCGACGTCCGGCCCCTTGAGCACGACGTCCTGGCAGGGCGCGGTGCGGACCCGTCGCGGCGGGATCGAGGTGAGCGAGGCGGCCTTGCCCAGCGCGTCGCGCAGCCCGGACAGGCCGGTCGGCAGCTCCGGGCGCAGCAGCGCGGCGAGCCGGTCGCCGATCTCGTCGAGGCGGTCGACCCCGAGCGCGGTGGCCATCCGGGCCTCGGTGCCGAACAGGTTGATGGCCAGCGGCATGTCGGCGCCGCGGGGGGACTCGAACAGCAGCGCCGGCCCGCGCTCGCGGACCACCCGCGTCACGATCTCGGTGACCTCCAGGTGGGGGTCGACGGGCACGGAGATCCGCCGCAGGTCCTTTCGCCGTTCGAGATGCGCGAGGAACGCACGTAGATCCGCCCAGGCCATGCCTCCATCCTGGCAGCCGGCGCGCCCGGCCGTCCGGGCTCCCACCATCCGTCACAGTTGAAACCCGGGGAGTCACGACGCGCGGCTGTAACGGTAAGCGGGCGGACGCCGGCAGCGGCTGATGGCGGACCGGCCGGACGCGGGCCGGGGCCGGAGGGCACACTAGGGATACACGGGCCGGCCATCACCGCGACATGTGCGCTCTCCGGGGAGGGCGCCGCACGCTCGTCTGCCCCCTTCGGCGATGCCGCGTAGGGCCGGGACTACACACCCGCCGACCGATGTTCATACCCGATATGTCGAACCGGATGTAATCGATCAAGGAGAGCGGAAGGAGCGACCAGCCTGTGCTGGGCCTCGCACTGAGTTTCGTGTTCATCGGTTTCTGGGCGTACATGGTCGCCGACGTGTTCGGGACCCCGTCCGACGAGGTACGCGGTCTGTCCAAACCGATCTGGATCGTGGTCGTGGTTCTCTTCGCCCTCGCTGGTGCCGTCGCGTGGTACTTCTTCGGACGGCCGCGGGCGAACGGGCTCGGAGCGCGCCCGCCGCGGCGCGCGGTCTCGGACCACCCGGCCTTCGGCCAGCGTCCGACCTGGGACGTCGACCGCCGCGAGGGGGGCCTGGGACGGCCCGGCTCGCGGATGGGTACCCGGCGCCCGGCCGTGCGCCCCAAGGGCCCGGACGACGACCCGGAGTTCCTCCGCGAGCTCGCGGACCGCATCCGCGGCGGCGACGCGGAGCCGCCGTCCGCCCGCGGCTGACACCGCCCCTGCCCCAAGCCGAGGCGGCACCGCCCTATCCCCCCAAGGCCATACCCGCTCGGCCCGAACCGCACCACACACTTGGACGGCACCCACGCCCGGGCCGCACCCACGCCCGGGCCGCACCACACGCCCGGGCGGCCCATGCGGCACCGCGTGCACCCGCACCTGGCCACACCGGTCACGGCCGAGCTGAACCGAGCTCGGCCGTCCGAGACTGCTCCGGGACCCGGGGCCACGCTCGGCCGCGAGGGCGATCCTGCCGGCAGGGCCGGGTGCGGTGCGTTCTGCCCGGTGAACCCGAGAACCGGGCCCATCGCACCGCGATACCCGCACGTCCCCAAGCCGGCTGTCACCGGTTCGTGACCGTGGCACGCTCCGGGGGCGTGGACGCCACCGCGTCGTCCGCGCCCCTGATCACCACCAGGGACGCGTGCAGGGGCCCCGGAGGCCCGGGGCCCCGCCCGACCCTGGGTCGGCGGCCGCCGTTGGTCAGACGCCCGCGTAGGAGTGCAGGCCGGTGATAACGAGGTTCACCAGGTAGTAGTCCACGAACAGCGCGGTGAACGCGACCAGGGAGATGGCGGCGGCCCGCCGGCCCCGCCAGCCTGCGGTCGCCCGCGCGTGCAGGTAGGCCGCATAGCAGACCCAGGTGATGAACGACCAGGTCTCCTTGGGGTCCCAGCCCCAGTACCGGCCCCACGCCGCCTCGGCCCAGATCGCCCCGGCGATGATCGCGAAGGTCCAGATCGGGAACGCGAACGCGATGACCCGGTAGGACAGGGTGTCGAGAGCCGCGGACGACGGCAGGCGCATCACGATGCCGCCGCGGCTCTGCATCGCGCGGCTGGCGTCGGCCCGGCCGGCCGCCACCTCGGCGAGCCGGTTCTCCCAGCGCTCCTTGACCAGGAACAGCACCGTGGTCACCGCGGAGATCAGGAACACCCCGCTGGAGACGATCGCACCGACCACGTGGATCTTCAGCCAGTACGAGTTGAGCGCGGGCACCAGGGGCCCGGGCGCGACGTAGAGCACCGTGCCGGCGAAGCCGAGGTAGAGCACCACCGGCACCATGACGAAGACGCCCAGCCAGCGGACCCGCTGCCGGGTCATCAGGGCGAGGAACGTCGTGACCGCGATCAGGCAGATCATCGACGAGTACTCGTACATGTTGCCCCAGGGCACCCGGTCCGCCGCGATGCCACGGGTGACGACCGAGCCCAGGTGCAGCGCCCAGCCCACCACCGTGAGCAGCACGGCGATCCGCCCGATCCACTGGGCGCGGGCGGGCACCTCGACGTCGCCGTCGTTGCCGGCGACCAGGGTGTGAGCGGCGGTGTCCCGCTGGCGCACCGCCTCGATCTCGCGGGCGCGCGCCGCCGCGAGCGCGGCCGCGGCGGGATCGTCCGGGTCGATCTCCGCGACGGATCCGGCGTCCGCGGGGGCGCCGGCCCCGACGAGCACGGCCGGCCGATCGGCCGCGCGGGCGGCGGGAACCTCGACCGCCAGCTCCGCGGCACCGCGGCGCGCGCCCAGGCGGCTGAACGCGAACTCGGCCGCGTAGCCGAGCATGGCCGCGGCGTAGACCGCCATGCCGCTGCCGAACAGATGATCGGAGAGGCTGGCTACGCCCTCGTTGACCGCCATCAGTGCTCCCGTTCGCTGGCGTTCGACGCGGCGCCACCGGCTGCGGTGCCGCGCGATTCCGTAGTGCCCGGCGCCGCGGCGCCAGTGCCCGGCGCCGCGGACGTGTCCGGCGGTGCCACGGCCCCGGACGGTGCCGCCGGACCCGCCGACTCGGGCGACCCCGGCGACCCCGGCGACCCCGCCGACGGCGCCGGATCCCGTCCGCCGGTCGGGCCGGTGGCCTCGCGGACGAGGGTGGTGAGCTGGCCGAGCTCGACGACGAAGCCGTCCCCGTGCGACCGGGACAGGCCGCCGATCTCGACGACGGAACCGCCGCCGGGCGCCGGGCTCGCCCGGACCCACAGGCGGCGGCGGTGCACCCGCAGGCTGGCGATCAGCCCGACGATGATGAGCACCGCGAAGATCAGGGCCTCCCGCTTGAACGGGTCGGACTTCACCTGGAAGGTGGCGAACTCCGCGACGCTGTCGGCTTCGAGGCTCAGCCCGCCGGGCAGCCCGGTCAGGGTCCGCTGCCGGGGGTTGTTCACAGCGAGCACCTGAGCGTTGCGGGCCGCTCCGGCCGGGCCGGTCAGGGTGAGCTGGCGCATGTCCCGGGTGTCGACCGTGTACACGTTCTGGGGCACGCCCTCGTCGAGGTGGAGGTTGCCGACGAAACCGGTGATCGTCAGGCCGGGTGCGCGGGCCGCCGGGAAGGTCGAGACGTAGCCCTGGGTCGGGTCGAGGTGCGTCGTCGGGGTGAACACGCCGCTGAAGGCAAGCTGCTGGGGCTCCTTGCGGACGCCGAGCGGCGCCAGGCCCGTGTCGGGAATCTTGACCGTGCAGGTCGAGGTGAACATCCCGTCGCGCGGGGTGCAGGGCACGTTGCCCTGCCAGACGGTCCGGCCCCGGGCGTCGCGCAGGACGAAGTGCGGGGCGTACCCGTGCCCGATGAGGTAGATCTTGGCGTTGCCGAGGACCAGCGGATGGTTCACCCGGATCGTCGCCTGCCGGGTCGGTGCGTCCAGGTCGGGCGAGTAGGTGACGTCGGCGCGGAAGTCCGACGGCTCGCCGTTCGGCTCGTAGGCGGCCGCGAAGCGGTTCAGCGTCAGCGAGAACGGGCGCAGCTTCGCGGTGTCGACGAGCTTGCCGCCGCTGAACTGGTCGTACGAGATGATCGTGTTGGCCATGCTGTCCCCGGTGACGACGAGCGTGGTCCCCTGGTAGCCGAACCAGGAGCCGAAGCCGACCGCGGCGAGCAGCCCGACCAGCGCGACGTGGAAGACGAGGTTGCCCGTCTCGCGCAGGTAGCCCTTCTCGGCCGCGACGGAGTGGTCCGCCGAACCGTCCGGCCGCCGCGTCCCGGCGCGGGCGACGCTGGCGCGGAACCGGCGCCGGCGCAGCGCCGCGCGCGCGGCGGCCGTCGCGTCGGCGGGGGCCAGCGGGCTGGTCCACGCACTGCCACCCGGCAGCCGGCCGGGCCGCGCCGGCGCCTTCGGCGGGGCGGTGAACAGCGCCCTGGCATGCCAGCGGATGCGCGACGACAGGCAGCCGATCAGCGAGATGAACAGCAGCAGGTAGATCGCCGCGAACCAGGGGGCGGCGAAGACGTCGAAGCCGGAGAGCTTGTCGAGCAGGGGCCCGAGGGTCTGGTGCTTCGACAGGTACTGATCGACCCGCATCGGGTTGATGTTGCGCTGTGGCAGCAGCGACCCCGGCACGGCGGCCAGGGCGAGCAGGAACAGCAGTACCAACGCGGTGCGCATGCTGGTGAGCTGACGCCAGGAGCGGACCGCGAGCGCCAACGCCGGATGCCGCCCGGCCCGGGTCCCGCCCGGCGCCGGGCCGGGTTGCCCGCCGGCGCCGTCGGCCCCCCCGGCCGCGGCGCGGCGAGCACCTCCGGCTGCGGCGCGGCGAGCTCCCCCCGCAGGGGCCGGGTCCGGGTCGAGCCCGTCAGCCCGGTCGGCCCCGGGTGGCGCGAACGCGTCCGGCGCGACGGCGACGCGGGCATCGGCGTGCCCCTCGGGCAGTCGACGCCCGCCCGAGGAGTCCGGGTCGAACCCGACGGCCTCCTCGTCGATGGTGCCCGCCGAATCCAGGGTGCCCGCCGGATCGGCCGCGGCCGGGTCGCCGGGGCCCGGCTTCGGCGCGAGGTCGGTGGCCGCACCGGCAGGCTGGTGGGGACGGGTGGAAGAGGTCACAGCGGCGTCTCCGAGAAGCCGGGGGCATAGGGCCGCAGGTTCGCGATCAGGTCGGCCCACTCCCCGGTGAGTTGAAGCACCCCGACCGCGACGAGCAGCACGCCACCGGCCAGGGTCAGGGCGCGGGTGTGTCGCCGCAGCAGGTGCAGGGCGCCGACGGCACGCCGGAAGGCGAGCCCGACGGCGAGGAACGGCAACCCGAGTCCGAGGCAGTACACGGCGGAGAGGAACGCGCCCCGCCCGGCCGTCGCACTCGTCACCGCCAGCCCCTGCACCGCCGCCAGCGTGGGGCCGAGGCAGGGGGTCCAGCCGATGCCGAACAGCACACCGAGCACCGGCGCGCCGAGCAGGCCGGGGCGCGGCAGCCGGTGGATGCGCCACTCGCGGTTCGCCCAGGACATCCGGGAGAACATCCCGGCGAAGGCCAGACCCATGACGATGGTGAACGCCCCCAGGATCTGGCTCACCCCGACCTGATGGCGGACCAGCCACTGACCGAGTCCGCCGAAGGCCGCACCGAAGGAGACGAACACCGCGGTGAACCCGAGCACGAACAGGCCGGTGCCGGCGGCGACCCGCCCGCCGACGCGCAGCCGGCCCAGCCGCGGCCCGAGACCCGCGAACCACCCACCGCCCGCGCCGTTCCCGGCACCTCCGACGTCACCGACGTCGCCGACGTCACCGACGCGCCCGTCGCCGGCGTTGCGCCCGTCGCCGGCGTTGCGCCCGTCGCCGGCATTGCGCCCGTCGCCGGCCGCGAACGGACCGACCCGGCCGACCCGCAGCGGTGCGCCGGCCGGTGCCGGCAGCGGCGGCGCGGCCACGGCGGCGGCCATGGCCGCCGCAGGCGTGGGCTCGGGCTCGGGCGAGCTGGCCGGTGGCCGAGCGGGGCGGCGCTGGCGGTCCTGGAGCTCCTCGCCGGACAGGCCGGTGATGAAGCTGAGGTAGCCGGGCACCAGGGGCAGCACGCACGGTGACAGGAAGGACAGCAGCCCGGCGGCCGCCGCGACCGGGGCGGCGAGCAGCACGGGCCCGTCCGTGACGAGCCCGACCACGCTCACCGCGGGTCCCCCGTCCCGCTCGGCCGCCGCCCGCTCACGCCTCGGCCTGCAACCGGGTCAGCACGGGCTTGAGGTCGTCGTCGGGCACGACCGGGCCGGTGAACCGGGCCGCGATGCGCCCGTCCGCGTCGAGCACGAAGGTCGACGGCAGTCCCGGGGCGACCGGCCAGCCAGCGGCGAGCGTGCCCAGCCGGTCGACGACGCTCGGGTACGGCACGCCGTTGTCACGCACGAAGGCCTTGGCGCCCGACGGGTCCTTCTCGTTGACGCCGAGGAACGCCACCGTCGGGTTCGCCTTGGAGAGCCGCACCAGACCCGGCGTCTCCGCCCGGCAGGGAGCGCACCACGAGGCCCAGAAGTTGACCACGACGATCTTGCCGCGCAGGGACGCGACGTCGAAGTCGGCACCGTCGAGGTTCTTCCCGGCCAGTCGGGGCGCCTCGTGCCGGTTCCCGGCCGGGACGAAGTCCTTGCCGGCGGACTGCTGGACGAAGTTGAAGCCTCCGCCGCCGGTCGCGTCGACCGTGCCTCCCCCGCCGGAACAGGCCGCCGCGAACCCCGCCACCGCGAGCATCACCGCGACGAACCCGACCCGCCTCATCCTGGTCCGCTGCCGGCGCGACCCGGCGAACCGGTCGTGGACAACGTCTGCCACCGGCGTGTCCGACCTGTCACCCGACGCGGACCGCCGTCCCTTCTCCGCCACGCGAACCAGTATGTGCCCTGCCCCTTCCCGGCCCGGAACCCGTCTACGACCAACTGTAGAACTCAACTCAGCGTAGGCGGCCAGGCTGGCCGGCGCGCGTGGAGTTCGACACGGCGGACACCACTGGGCTCGGCGGCTACCAGGTGGGTACCATCCCCCCGTCGACCCGGAGGTCCGCGCCGGTGATGTTCCCGCTGCGGTCCCCGGCGAGCAGGACGACGGCGGCAGCGACCTCCTCCGGTGTGCTGAACCGGCCGGTCACGGAGCTGCCGGCCGCGGCGTCGACGACGCTCGCGGGATCCGCGCCGGTGGCTCGCGAGACGGTGGCGGCGACGCCGTCGGACCCGAGCCACAGGTCGGTGGCGACCGGGCCGGGACTGACCGTGTTGACCCGCACGCCCCGGCCACCGACCTCCCGGGCCAGCGACTTGCAGAAGTTCGCCAGCGCGGCCTTCGCCGCGCAGTAGTCGATGACCGCCGGATCGGCGAGGACCGAGTTCACCGAACTGATCGTGACGATGGATCCGCCACCGGCGGCGAGCATCAGCGGCAGCGCCGCCCGGGTTGCCCGCACCGCGGCGAGCAGGTTCAGGTTGAGTGTTCCGAGCCACATCTCGTCGGTGACCGAGCCGAACCCGCCGGTCCGGGCGGGCGCGGAACCGACGTTGTTGACCAGGATGTCGACCCGCTCGCCGGCCCGCTCGACGAGCGCGGCCGGACCGTCGGGGGTGGCCAGATCCACCAGGTGGACCCGCACCGCGCCGCCGGCCGCCAGCTCGTCGAGCTCGGGCGAGCTGCGACGGGCTCCGGCCACCACCGTGGCGCCCTCGGCGACCAGGGCCCGAACCACCGCCAGGCCGATGCCCCGGCTCGCCCCCGTGACGACGGCGATCCGCCCGAGCAGTCCCATGTCCATTCCGAACCTCCATCGTCGGCCGAGCCGTGTCCGGCCGTCGAGTGTGACCGCCGGTGTCCGTGCGGGCCGTCCCGGCGCCCTCCGGGCACCGCCGCGCAGGCAGGCCAGGGCCGACGGCTGGTCCGGTCCTGAACGGGATGACCAAAGGGGTGACGCCGCCGGGTATCGCGCAGCGAACGGTCCCTCATCCGCGCGGCCGATAGCACCGGACCGCGAGGCGGACGGTCACCGCGGCGTGACGCCGCGGCCAGGCCGCCGCCGCACGAGCACGCAGGTCCTCGGCCGTGCGGTGGTGGCCGGTCGGGCCCATCAGGGCCAGGTCGACGGCCTCGTCGGGGGACAGCACGAGCGGAATGTCCAGGCGTTCGACGGCGGCCGGGGCGAACCGGTCGGCGATCCGCTCGTCGAGTCGGTCGCCCTTGTCCGGCTGGATCCCGACCAGCCCGAGCGGGTCCCGAAGCTCGGCGAGATGGCCCGGTTCGGGGGTGACGACGATGAGCAACCCGTCTGGTCGGAGCACCCTGCCCATCTCGGCCGGGTTGCGCGGCGCGAAGACGTCGAGGAGCACGGTGACGCAGCCGTCGGCGACCGGCCACGGGCCGGCGGCGTCGAACGCGACCGCGCCGATCCGGGGGTGGGCCCGCGCGGCCCGGCGCAGCGCGTACTTCGACACGTCGACCGCGACCCCGGCCGCCCCGGCGGGCAGCGCGGCGAGCACTCCGGCCAGGTGATGGCCGGTGCCGGCCCCGATCTCGAGCACCACCGGCCCTGCGCCGGCCGGCCCCGGATCGGCCAGCCCCGGATCGGCCCGCGAGGCGGGGTGAGTGATCGTGCCCGCCTCCCGGCCCGGGGCCTGCGCCGTTCGGACGGCGGGCGGCCCGGCGGTCGCGAGCTCGGCCAGCCGGGTGGTGAGCGGCCGGTAGTGCCCGGCCCCGAGGAAGGACTCCCGCGCGGCGACCATGGCGGCGGTGTCGCCGGCGACCCGGCGGGCGCGGCCGGTGCGCAGGTTCACGTAACCGCCGCGCCCGAGGTCGAAACCGTGCCCGGTGGCACAACGCAGGGCACCGCCGTCCCGATGCAGCGCGCCGGCGCACACCGGGCAGCGCAGCACCGGCAGCACCGCATCGACACCGACAGCGCCGAACCCGCCATCACCGACACCGCCGCCAACGCCGCCAACGCCGCCGACATCGGCGTCACCGGCACCGCCGCCGACGACGGCGGGTTCAGGCGGCGCGGGCGGCCGGGGCGGGTTTGGGCCGGTCAGGCGCCGACCGATCCGGGCAGGTTCGCGGTCGGGCCGTTCGGTTCGGCGTACTCGATCCCGACGAGCTCCCGTCCCCGGTAGACCGCGGTGGTGACGCTGGCCAGGCCGCACTGACGCCGGTCGGGACGGTGCCACAGGTGCACCCCCTCCAGCGCCCGCCGCGCCGTCCACACCGGGAGCTGGTGGCTGACCAGCACGACGTGCCGCCCGGGATGGGCGTCGCGCCACTCGGCGGCGGCGGCGAGCATCCGCTCGGCGATCTCGGTGTACGGCTCGCCCCACGACGGCCGGAACGGGTTGGCCAGCAGCCGCCACAGGTGCGGGTAGCGCAGGACCGCGGGGCCCGCCTCGAACGGTTTGCCCTCGAAGGCGTTGCGGCTCTCGATCAGCCTCGGGTCGACCTCGACGGGCAGGCCGTGGGCGGCGGCGATGGGAGTGGCCGTCTGCTGCGCGCGGTCCAGGGGGCTCGCGACCACGGCGGCGACGTCCAGCCCGGCGAGGAACTCCGCCGTCACCTTCGCCTGGCGGTGGCCCGTCTCGGACAGCCCGAATCCGGGCAGCCGGCCGTAGAGGACCTTCTCCGGGTTGAAGACCTCCCCGTGGCGGACCAGGTGCACCCGTGTCAGCGGGCCCCGCCCCGGCTCGTCGTCCGCCGGTTCCAGCGCCGGGCCGCTCACGACCGGCCCCCGCTGGTCGCGGGCACGGGAGCCGGTTCGGGCACGGCGGCGGCGGCGCGGGCGGCGGCGGGCGCGGCGGCGGCGATCCGCTCCATCGTGGCGTCGTCGTGGGCGGCCGAGACGAACCACGCCTCGAACGCCGACGGCGGCAGGTAGATCCCCGCGTCGAGCATGCTGTGGAAGAACGCGGCGTAGCGGGCGGCGTGCTGCGCCTGGGCGCCTGCGTAGTCGACGACGGCCGCGGCGTCGGTGAAGAAGAAGCTGAACAGCGAGCCGGCGCTGCTGGGCAGGTGGGCGACGCCCTCCTCGGTGAGCGCCGTCGACACGATGCCGGCGACGTCGACGGCGCGGGCGTCGACGGTGGCGTAGACGTCGTCGGTGCAGGCCCGCAGGGTGGCCAGGCCCGCCGCGACCGCGATCGGATTACCCGACAGGGTGCCGGCCTGGTAGACCGGGCCGGCGGGCGCGAGCCGCGCCATCACGTCGGCGCGGCCGCCGAAGGCCGCGGCGGGCAGCCCCCCGCCCATCACCTTGCCGAAGGTGAACAGGTCCGGCGACCAGTCCTCGATGGCGCCCTCGTTGCCCCACCAGCCGGCGCGGGAGATCCGGAAGCCGGTCATCACCTCGTCGAAGATGAGCAGCGCGCCGTGGACGTCGCACAGCCGGCGCAGCCCGGCGTTGAAGCCGGGCAGCGGCGGGACCACGCCCATGTTGGCCGCGGCGGCCTCGGTGATGACCGCGGCGATCGTGTCGCCGCGCTCGGCGAAGACGGCCTCGACCAGGGCGAGGTCGTTGTAGGGCAGGACGATGGTGTCGGCGGTCGCGGCGCCGGTCACGCCGGGGGTGTCGGGCAGTCCGAGGGTGGCCACGCCGGAGCCGGCGGCGGCGAGCAGGGCGTCGACGTGCCCGTGGTAGCAGCCGGCGAACTTGATGATCGTCGACCGGCCGGTGAAGCCCCGGGCCAGCCGCACGGCGCTCATCGTCGCCTCCGTGCCGGAGTTGACCAGACGCACCTTCTCGACCGGGCCGACCCGCTCCACGATCAGCTCGGCGAGCTCGACCTCGCCCGGCGTCGGCGTGCCGAAGCTGGTGCCGGCGGACACCGCCCGGGTCACCGCCTCGACGACGGCGGGATGGGCGTGGCCGAGGATCATCGGCCCCCAGGAGCAGACCAGGTCGACGTAGGTACGCCCGTCCGCGTCCGTCAGATACGGGCCGTTGCCGGACACCATGAAACGCGGGGTGCCGCCGACGGCCCGGAAGGCGCGGACCGGGGAGTTGACCCCACCGGGAACGACACGCTCGGCACGCCGGAACAGCTCTTCGGAGGCCGGCGCGGCAGAGGGAACCACCATGCCCACGATCCTCGCAGGTCCACTCGGTCACCTGCGCCTCGCGTGGCCAGCGGCACGCCAGCCGCCACCCGTCGGCGTGGCGGCGAAGCGCCGGTGGAGCGCCGCCGGTGGACGGGGGTCTGCCCCGGCCGCCCACCGGCGGCGGTCTGTGCGCCGGACCCCGGCCGGCCGGGGACGCGGATCGCGCCCGCCAGCAGCTCCGAGGCCACCTTCCGGACCGCCGTCGCGGGCGGTTCGGCAGGGATGCCGGGCCCGGGGCGGAGGCGGAGGGATGGCGACGTTGTCCTGATAGTGCCCGCTGCAACGGCCACGCGCCCGGCGCCGAACGACTGATCGATAGGCGAGCCTGGCCTAGCCGGGGGTCCCCCGACGGGTGGTTCGCCGCAGCAGCGGACTTTCCGGCCGGGCCACCCCGCGGATGGCCCGTTCGGGCGTGAGCACTCTCACCCCGCGCGACGCCGAAGGCGCAATTCCTCGCGGTCGTACTCGGCAGCGCGCTCTTCGCCGCGGTCGGCGCGTTCATGGCGGCCACCCTCGGCCACGAGCCACGGTTCGCCGCGATCTGGTTGCCGGCGGGGATCGTCGGCGGCGTCGGGATCGGCGCCGTGCTCACCGGGCTGTCCTCGATCTCGGCCGTCTCGGTGCCCCCGATCCGATTCTCGGTCGGCACCGGGCTGACGCTCACCGCGCGCCAACTCGGCGGCGCCGTCGGGGTCGCCGTCATGGCCGTGCTCCTCACCGGCGACACCCCCGACCCGCTGGGCAATTCTCTCGACGTCTACTGGTTCTGCGCGATCGCCGCCTTCGGCGCGATGCGCGCGGTGCCGGCCTCAGGGACAGCGCACGATCTGGCCGGCGTAGGACAGACCACCGCCGAAGCCGAAGAGCAGCACCGGGGCGCCCTTGGGAATCTCGCCGCGTTCGACGATCTTGGAGAAGGCCAGGGGGATACTGCCGGCGGACGTGTTACCGGATTCCACCACGTCGCGGGCGATGACGGCGTTCACCGCACCGATCTTGTGGGCGAGGGGCTCGATGATCCGCAGATTGGCCTGGTGGAGCACCACGCCACCCAGTTCCTGGGGGGTGATGCCGGCACGTTCACACACCTGCCGGGCGACAGCGGGCAGCGCGGTGGTCACCCAGCGGTAAACGGCCTGCCCCTCCTGGGAGAAGGTGTTCGTCGGGGTCTGGATGCGAATTGCATGTCCCATGTCGGGCACGGATCCCCAGACCACGGGACTGATCTCCGGCTGCTCGGCAGCGACGACCACGAGGGCGCCGGCACCGTCGCCTACCAGCACACAGGTCGTCCGGTCGGTCCAGTCGGTGAAGGCGGTCAGTTTATCCGCGCCGATGACCAGTGCCCTGGTCGCGGAGCCCGCGCTGATGGCGTGGTCGGCCGTGGCCAGGGCGTGGGAGAATCCGGAACACACGGTGTTGATGTCCAGGGCCGCAGGGGCAGGGATCCCCAGGCGGAGAGCCACCCGGGCCGCCGTGTTCGGAGAGCGGTCCACGGCCGTGCACGTGGCCACCACGACCAGGTCGATCTCGTCGGCAGCGAGTCCGGAGTTGGCCAGGGCCTTTTCTGCGGCTTGCGCAGCCATGTCCGCCACGGACTCGTCTTTTCCAGCAATATGCCGGGTGCGGATGCCCACCCGCGTTCTGATCCATTCGTCGCTCGTGTCGACGAGCTCCGTGAGGTCGTCGTTTGTCAGTATTCTGGTCGGCTGATAATGGCCGAGAGCCAGCACTCGAGAGCCCATTTCGGGAGGCATCCCCTTCAATCGACGGAAGGCTGGCCGCCCTCCTGTGCCGGGAGTGCGGCTCTGACCGTTGACCTGCATACGTTCTGGCGAGCCTGAACTCCCACTCTAGCGCCGGACTGATATCAACCGTCTTTAGGGACCATCTACCTGCCCCCGCAGACGAATGTGGCACATCAGCCCTGGTCAACCGTGGTAGGTGAACAGGGAATGACCGGATCGCCACCGCCTGCGTCGTGGACCGAGTTATCCGTCGCGCTTCTGCCGGACACCGGGTCGACACGTATGCCTCCTGCACGGGATCAGCCCGTCACGGGCACCAGCGCGGGCGTGAGCGTCAGCGCGCCGGGCCGGCCGGCTGCGCCGGTGCGGGGGCGGGCCGGGGTGGGCGGGGCAGCAACAGGAGCGCCACCGCCCCGGCCACCGCCATCAGGGCCAACGGGAGCAGCAGGGTGTGGCGGAAGGCCGCGACCACGCCGCCGGCCGCGGTGGCGGGGATGTCGCCGGAGAGGTCGGCGCCCTGGTCCAGGCCGGCCCGGCTCGCCAGGTTCGACGCGAGCAGCACCGACGTCAGCGCGGTGCCGACGGAGACGGCGACCTGGTTGGTGATGTTCAGCAGGGTGCTGCCGGCGGCGGTGTCCCGGTCGGGCAGGTGACGCATCGCCGTCGTGATCGTGGGCATGATCGTCGCACCGGTCCCGATCCCGGTCACCGCCATCGACGTGAGCAGCTGCCAGTAGGGCGTGTCCCGTTCGAGCAGCAGCAGGGTGGTCAGCAGGCCGGCGGTCGCGATCACGATGCCCGCCCCGACGACGCGCGCCGGCGGAATCCGGTCGATCAGCCGGCTCGCGACCTGCAGCGACACCCCGGTGGTCAGCGCCTGCGGGATGGCCAGCAGTCCGGCCGCCGCCGGGCTCTGCCCCCGGACGAGCTGCCAGTACAGCGGCACGATGAACATCGAGCCGAAGTAGGCGGCCGCGAACAGACCCAGCGTGCCGGCCCCGGAGGCGACGGCCCGCCGTCCCAGCAGGCGCACCTCGACCAGCGGGCGGCGCGTGCGCAGCCGCAGCGCCCGCAGCACGAACACGACGCACAGCGCCAGGCCGAGCAGCGCCGGGACCAGCACGGCCGCCGAAACCAGGGTGCCGCGCCGGCCGCTTTCCGCCAGCCCGTACACGACGGCGGCCAGCCCCGGCCCGATCAGCACGAGCCCCGGCACGTCGAGCCGCTCGCGGGCACCCGCGGGCGCGTCTCGCGGCAGCAGCCACAGCGCCAGCGGGATGGCCACCAGCGCGATCGGCACGTTGATCAGGAAGATCCACCGCCAGGAGTACTCGACGAGCCAGCCGCCGAGCGTCGGCCCGACGAGCGGGCCGACGAGCACGGGCAGGCCCAGCACGCCCATCGTGCGGCCCCGGACCTCCGGCCGCGCGCTGCGCATCGCGATCGTCATCGCGATCGGGTTGACCAGCCCACCGCCGATGCCCTGCAGCACTCGGAAGGCGACCAGCGAACCGATGTTCGGGGCCAGCCCCGCCAGCAGCGAGCCCAGCCCGAACAGGGCCAGCGCGGCGACGTAGACGCGGCGGGTGCCCAGGCGTGCGGCCAGCCATGCGGTCGTCGGCACCGCGACCGCCAGCGCCAGCGTGTACCCGGTGGTGACCCACTGAATCACCGCCAACGGGGCGTGCAGGTCGCGGGAGAGGCTGCGGATCGCGACGTTGGTGATGGTCACGTCGAGCACGACCATCAGCCCGCCGAGCACCAGCACGGCCAGCGTCAGCCGGGTCTGCCGGTCGATTCCCCCAGGCGGCGGCGATACTGCCGGCTCGGCCAGCGTCCCGGCCGACGGACTGGGATCCCGCCAGGGCGCGGCGGAAGCGTTCGCCCGGGCACCTGCGTGCGCGGGGCCGATCTCACCGGCCCGCGGGTTCGGCGCACCTGGACGGTCGGGGGCTGTCCTGGGCGAACTGCCTGCCATCACGGTCCTCCTCGGCCCGGGCCGTCCGGCGGAGTCTCCACCACACCCGGTCGCCCACCACCCTCAAACCTGAAGTCACCATGAAGTCAAGGCGACCGACGCCGGTGGATGAGTAAGACCAGCGGACGTCGGGCAGGTCGGCGATCCGAGCCGGCGAGGCAGAGCACGGCCAGGCCGTGCAGTAGGACAATCGCCCGGTTACAGGTCAGCATCGCCCTCGTCGCGGAGCCGAGGCGTACAACCGGTACCGCCAGGCGGGCTCCAACAGCTCAGACGGCCCAGGGCCGCGGAAAGGGAGGCGGCGATGGCCGTCAACCAGTGCCGAGTCGACGGGGTATCGGTCAGCTACACCGATACCGGTACCGGGCCGGTGTTCCTGTTCGTCCACGGCGTCTATGTGACCGGCGCTTTGTGGAAGGACCTCGTCGCCTCGCTCGGCGACCGGTACCGCTGCATCGTCCCGACCTGGCCCCTCGGCGCGCACGAGCCGGTGGGCGACGCGGACCTGAGCGCCGGGGCGGCCGCCCGTCGAATCGTCCATCTGATCGAGCTTCTCGACCTGGACGACGTGACGGTCGTCGCGAACGACACCGGCGGCGGGCTGGTCCTCACCGCCCTGGGGGACGACTCGTTGGACCTGTCCCGCATCGGCGGGCTCATCCTGACCAACTGTGACAGCTACGAGCACTTCCCGCCGGGGTCGTTCCGGCACATCGTCCGGCTGTGCCGAACCAGCCGCCGGCTCGGCGCTGTCGTGCTGGGCGCGCTCGCCAGCGGGCGCGGCCGTGCGTTCTTCCTGAAGGCGGTCTGCGCGACGGCTGTGCCTCGGGCAAGGCAGGACGAGATTTTCGGGCAGTTCGCGACGAATTCCGGTACCAGACGGGAGGCGGTGCGCGTGACGGCATCCCTCGACCCCGCCCTGACCATGCGGGCGGCTACCGCGATCGAACGGTTCTCCCGGCCCGTCGTGCTGGCCTGGGGCACAGACGACAAGCTCTTTCCGCTCGACCACGCCCGCCGGCTCGAGCAGGCGTTCCCGCACGCCCGACTGGTCGAGATCCCCGACAGTTCCACCTTCGTCATGCTCGACGCTCCCGATCGGCTCGCCAAGGTCATGACCGAGGCCGTCGACGCCCGATAGTCGCTTCTCCCACTCCCGCTTCTTCCGGTCGCTGTGACCCGTCGGTTGCTGTGACCCGTCGTATCGCTACGCCGGTTGGCACCAGGCCGGTCATGGGTTGAGCCGCGCCTGCCCGCAGCCGGCCTCTCCCGAGACCCCGTCACGGATGCCGGGCAGACTGTCGAGGGGGCCGGGGCCGACAGTGCGGTGGGCGAGCGGCACCAGGCTGGCCTGCTGGAATCGGTAGTAGTCGAGGGTCACCGTGTACGCGCCGGACGCGTCACTCGGCCCCGACGCGGTGACGACCGCCGCGGCGGGGACGGCGGCGGGGCGGCACGCCCACGTCGCGACGAAACCGGTTGATCCGCCGTAGGCGAGCCCGGCCTGACTCCCGGCGAGGGTGACCAGGCGCAGGTGACCGTCGACGTAGCGGAAGACGGCCGCGGTCCGGACGGACGCGCCCTGGTCGGCCTGAACGAACACCTCGGCGTGGCCATCGCGATCGGCGTCGGCCGCACCGAGGACGTGGATGTCGACGAACGCAGGGTCGCCGGCCCGAAAACGGACCGAGTCCGTGCCTCCGCCGGTGTAACGGGCCTGGAGCGTCCCCGGCCGGGGGATGGTCAGGGTGTCCGGTCGACCGTCACCGTCGACATCGCCGTCCAGGGCGGCTTCCGACCGGACCGGCGTCGTGCTCGTGCTCGGTGTGCGGTTCGCGGTCGGCCTGCGGGTGGTCGTCGGCGTGCGGGTGGTCGTCGGCGTGCGGGTGGTGGTCGTGCTCGTCGTCGCTGTGCCCGCGGTGGCGGTCGGCGTCGCGGAGATCCCCGTGGTGACGGCACCGCCAGGTGTCGGGGCACCCGACGCTCGGTCGTCGGCGCAGGCGGCGAGGAGGAGCGTCCCGGCGAGGATGGCGAGTCCGGGACGGAGGCGGCTGCGAGGCACGGCATTCCTTCGGTCACATGCTGCTACCTGGCGGATGATCGGATGCCCACGGCACACCACTCCCGGTCAGCCGTGCGTTGTTCACCGATCACCCCACAGGCGTGCCGCTGCCGTGCCGCGGGTGTGCCACCACAACGTGGCCGTCTGCCGGCGGGGGGAGGTGGTCGGCGGGGGGACTCACCGACGCCGAGGTCAGTGTCCATGCCGGTGTGGCCCGCAAGCCGTAGGCGGGCCGGGTCGTGCGCGGCGGCCGCGGTCGGGGCGGGCGGGTAGGATTTCCCTGTGTCGACGGCACGTGTCACCGCCGAGGCGGCGAGCCCCCGGATGATGCTGATGTCCATGCCATCCGGCCTTTTCCGCGCGTCCTGACAGACCACCGATGAGGCCCCGACGGAGCCTCATCAGCGAGGTTGCGCACCGGGGCGGGAGGATCCGAAACCGATGGGTCGCTACTTCGTGACGACGGCCATCCCGTACGTCAACGGCAAGCCGCACGTGGGGCACGCGCTGGAGCTGGTCGAGACCGACGCGTTCGCCCGGCACCTGCGGGCGCGCGGTGACGAGGTCCGGTGTCAGACCGGCACCGACGACAATGCGCTGAAGAACGTCCAGGGCGCCGAGGCCGAGGGAATCACCCCCGCGGAATACGTCGAGCGGGTGGCCGCCCGCTTCATCTCCCTGCGCGAGCCGCTGAGCCTCTCCTTCGACGACTTCATCAAGACCAGCACCGACCCGCGGCACCGGCCCGGCGTGGAGAAGCTCTGGGCGGCCTGCGCCGAGCGCGGCGACTTCTACCGCAAGAGCTACGCCGGCCTGTACTGCGTCGGCTGCGAGCTGTTCTACTCCCCCGACGAGCTGGTCGACGGCCGCTGCCCGGAGCACGGCACCGTGCCGGACCTCGTCGAGGAGAGCAACTGGTTCTTCCGGCTGAGCCGCTATCAGGACCAGTTGCACGAGCTCATCTCCACCGACCGGCTGCGTATCGAGCCGGCCACCCGCAAGCGCGAGGTGCTGTCGTTCATCGAGGCCGGGCTGGAGGACTTCAGCGCATCCCGGAGCATGAGCCGGGCGCGCGGCTGGGGCATTCCGGTGCCCGGCGATCCCGACCAGGTCATCTACGTCTGGTTCGACGCCCTCGGCAACTACATCACCGCACCCGGGTACGGCACCGACGACGCCACCTTCCAGCACTGGTGGAACGACAGCGACGCCCGCGTCCACGTCATCGGCAAGGGCATCATCCGGTTCCACGCCGTCTACTGGCCGGCGATGCTGCTCTCCGCCGGCGTGCGCCTGCCCGACACCATCTTCGTGCACGAGTACCTCACCGCGGACGGCCAGAAGATCTCCAAGTCGGCCGGGAACGCGGAGGACCCGGCGGACATCGTCGCCGCGTCCAACACCGACGCGCTGCGGTGGTGGATGCTGCGCGACGTCGCCCGCAGCGGCGACACCGACTACACCACCGAGCGGCTGCTCGCCCGCGCCAACGAGGACCTGGCGAACAACATCGGTAACCTGGTCAACCGGACCGTGTCGATGGTGAAGCGCTACCGGGACGGGGTGATCCCGCCCGTCGCGGCGGACAACCCGGGGGCAGCGGCGCTGCGGGCGGTTCGGGAGCAGGCCCCGGCGACGATCGATGCGGCGTTCACCGCGTTCGACTTCCGCCGCGCCGCCGAGGCCGTCACGGCGATCGGCAACGAGGGCAACCGCTACGTCGAGGCCGCGCGTCCCTGGGACCTCGCCAAGGCCGAGCGCAAGGAGGACGCGGGCCCCGCCGCCCTCGACGCCGTGCTCGCCGAGCTGGTCGCCACCTGCCGGGAACTCGCGGCGCATCTCACCCCGTTCCTGCCCGACGCGGCGCCGCGCATCGCCGCCCAGTGCGGCGACGGCGGTCCCCGCGTCGCCGACCCCGCCCCGGTGTTCCCCCGCCTGGAGGCCCCGGCCTAGGAGCGCGCCGCGACCGTGGGGGCCGGCCGCGCGGACGGCAACGCCGCGGGGCCGGCTGGCGGCAGCGGGGCGAACCGACGCAGGCGAAGGCTGTTCGTCACGACGAAGACCGAGCTGAACGCCATCGCCGCGCCGGCGATCATCGGGTTGAGCAGCCCAGCCGCGGCCAGCGGGAGCGCCGCCAGGTTGTAGGCGAAGGCCCAGAACAGGTTCCCCCGGATCGTGCGCAGGGTGGCCCGGGCCAGCCGGATCGCGTCCGCCACCAGCCGCGGGTCGGCGTTGACCAGGGTCAGGTCGGACGCCTCGATCGCCGCGTCGGTCCCGCCGCCCATCGCCAGCCCGAGGTCGGCCTGGGCCAGCGCAGCGGCGTCGTTCACCCCGTCGCCGACCATCGCCACGACCCGGCCCTCGCCCTGCAGCCGGCGGACCGTCGCCACCTTCTCCTCGGGCAGCACCTCGGCGATGACGTCCTCGGGCGCGATCCCGACCTCGGCGGCGACCGCGCGGGCCACGGCGTGGGCGTCCCCGGTCAGCAGGACCGGATGCAGGCCGAGGCGGCGCAGGGCGGCGACCGCCTCCGCGGCGGTGGGCCTGACCGTGTCGGCGACGCTGATCAGCCCGCGCGCGGCGCCGTCCCAGCCGACCACGACCGCGGTGCGCCCGGCATCGCGCTCCCGCGCCAGGGCGTCCGCGAGCTCGGCCGGCAGCTCGGCGAACAGGCGGGCCCGGCCGACGACGACCGCCCGGCCCTCGACGGTGCCGCGCACGCCGAGCCCGGCGTCGCTGGCGAAGTCCGTCACCGGCGGCAGCGACCCGCCGGCGGCGGCCCGGGCGGCGTCGGCGACGGCGCGGGCGATGGGGTGCTCGCTGGCGTCCTCGGCCGCCCCGGCCAGGCGGAGCACGTCGGCGGCGCTCTCCCCCGGCGCCGGGTGGACGGCGGCCGTCCGCATCCTGCCGGTGGTGACCGTGCCGGTCTTGTCGAGCAGCACGGTCTGCACCCGCCGCGTCGATTCGAGGACCTCCGGGCCACGGATGAGGATGCCGAGCTGCGCACCCCGCCCCGTGCCGACGAGCAGGGCGGTCGGGGTGGCCAGTCCCAGCGCGCACGGGCAGGCGACGATCAGGACGGCGACCGCGGCGGTGAACGAGGCCGTCGCCGGCTGCCCGGCGGCGAGCCAGGCACCCAGGGTGATCAACGCGGCCGTGATCACGGCCGGGACGAAGACCGCCGAGATCCGGTCGGCCAGCCGCTGGACGCGCGCCTTGCCGCTCTGGGCCTGCTCGACGAGCCGCGCGATACGCGCGAGCTGCGTGTCGGCGCCGACCCTGGTGGCCTGCACGATGAGACGACCACCCGCGTTCACGGTCGCGCCGACCACCGGATCCCCCGGCCCGACCTCCACCGGCACCGACTCGCCGGTGACCATGCTCGCGTCGACCGCGGAGACCCCCTCCAGCACGACCCCGTCGGTCGCGATCTTCTCGCCGGGGCGGACGACGAACTCGTCGCCGGGGCACAGCTCGTCGACCGGGATCCGCGTCTCGACCATCAGACCCCCGGGCCCGGACACCGGACGGCGGACCGTCACGTCCGTCGCCCCGAGGTGCAGCAGGGCACGCAGCGCGGCACCGGAGCGGCGCCGAGCACGCAGCTCAAGGAACCGTCCGGCAAGCAGGAACACCGTGACCCCGGCGGCCACCTCCAGGTAGATCGCGGTGGCGCCGCCGGAGTGCCCGCCGGCGCCGTGGGACATTCCGCCGCCGTGGGACATTCCCGCACCGGCGGTGCCGGTGCCGACGTCGGACAGGCCGCCGGTGAACGAGAACGAGTGCCGCATCCCCGGGTCACCGGCCCCACCAAAGACCAGCGCGTAGAGCGACCACCCGAAGGCCGCGAGCGTGCCGAGGGAGACCAGGGTGTCCATGGTGGCCGCACCGTGCCGGGCGCCGCGAGCCGCCGCGGCGTGGAAGGGGCGGCCGCCCCAGAAGACGACCGGTGTCGCCAGCGCCAGGCTGACCCACTGCCAGTAGTCGAACTGCCAGGCGGGCACCATCGCGAGCACGACCACCGGCAGCGCCAGCACCGCCGAGACGGTCAGGCGCCGGCGCATCGCCCGCAGATCCGCGCCGTGGCGCCCTGCCTCGTCGTCCGCGGCGCTTTCCGCATCGCCGCCGGCGCCGGCCGCATCGCCGGTGGACTCCGTGGCGTCGTCCGAGCCGACGGCGGTCGAACCGACGGCGGTCGAACCGCCCGCTCCTGTCGCGGTCGCCGTCGCGCGGCCTTGCCCGGCGGGCGGCCGCATCGCGGCGGCGGGCAGGTTTGCCGTGTAGCCGGCGGCCTGCACGGCCCCGATCAGCTCGTCGATCGTCACGGGACCCCCCGTGCCTGCCGTGTCGGCCGGCGCCGGCCGGGCGAGGGTGATGGTCGCCTTCTCCGTGGCGTAGTTCACCGAGGCGCTCACGCCGTCGATCCGGTTGAGCTTGCGCTCCACCCGCGCCGCGCAGGACGAGCAGGTCATGCCGCCGATCGCGAGTTCGACCCGGGCCGGCTCACCGGCCTCGACCCCGACGTTGGTCACGCGCTTCCCCTCCCCGGTCCGCCCGGCGACGCACTGCCCGCGGGCTCGGTCAGGCCCGGCCGACCAGTTCGAATCCGGCCTCGGTCACGGCCTCGCGGACGGCGCCGTCCGCCAGCTCCCCGGCGCTCACGACCGTGACCCGGCTGCCCGCGAGATCCACCGCGACGCTGGACACCTCCGGCAACCGCTCCAGCTCCTCGGTGACGGAGCGGGCGCAGTGCTCACAGGTCATTCCGGTCACGGTGTAGGCGGTCGCGGTCATCGCGGTCCTCGTCTCCTCAGCCACAGTCCACAGGCCGAGCGGATCCGCCCGGCAGCCCGAACATACCCCTCCCCCGTATGGCACACAATTACCCCCCAGGGGTACCTGCGACACGGCGACGCAAGTCACGGGAACAGACCTGGACGCGCTTCCCGCAACCCCTGGCCGCGGCGCTGCGCCCCCGCCCAGCCTCCCGAACTTCCCCACCCGCCGGCCGGGCCGGGAAACCCCGCCCGACCCCTGCGCCCGGCAACGCCCTGACCAGCGATCGAGCGCAGGCCGGGCCAAACGGGGTGATCCCCCGGACGGGGGATCACCGCCTGGTGGCCTGGGAGAACGCCGGCGACGTGCGGCCCGGCGACGCGCGGCCCGCGCCGGGTACCCGCCTGCGGCCGGTCGAGTCGGCCGCCCGGCGCCACCATCGACGCATGCCGGAGAAGCCTCACACCGGCGCGCCGCCGCTCAGCGCCCGCCACCATCTGGCCGCACGCCTCCCACCAGTCCGATCGTCGAACGCCCCCGCAATCCGGAGCCCTCGGCGGGCGATTTATCCCTCCGGACAGGCGGGACAGCTGGAGCTGGACCGCACCAGGGTGGGGCCGACTCGGGAGCGGCGAGGGCGGGAGCGACGAGGGCGGGAGCGATGCCGGCAGCGGCGAGGGGGTCAGCGGGGGGCGGCGAGGCCGCGAGCGACCTCGACGGCCCAGTAGGTGAGGATGATGTCGGCGCCGGCGCGGTGGATCGCCGTCAACGTCTCGGCGATCGCCCGGTCCCGGTCGATCCACCCCGCGGCGGCGGCGGCCTCGACCATCGCGTACTCGCCGGAGACCTGGTAGGCGGCGACGGGCACGTCCACGGTGTCCGCGACCGCGCGCAGCACGTCCAGGTACGCCAGCGCCGGCTTGACCATCACGGCGTCGGCGCCCTCGGCGAGATCCAGCGCCACCTCGCGCAGCGCCTCGGCCACCGAGCGGGCCGGGTCCTGCTGGTAGCCGGTGCGGTCGCCGAACTGGGGGGCGCACTCGGCCGCCTCGCGAAACGGGCCGTAGAACGCCGAGGCGTACTTCGCCGAGTAGGCGAGGACCGGCAGGTCGGTGAAGCCCTCGGCGTCCAGCGCCGCCCGGATCGCGCCGACCTGGCCGTCCATCATCCCGCTCGGCGCGACGACCTCGGCGCCGGCGCGGGCCTGCGCCACGGCGATCGAGGCGTAGCGCGCCAGGGTGGCGTCGTTGTCGACCTCGCCGGCGTCGGTCAGCAGGCCGCAGTGGCCGTGGTCGGTGTACTCGTCCAGGCACAGGTCGGTCATCAGCACTATGTCCCCGCCGACCTCGGCGACGAGGTCGGCCAGCGCGAGCTGGACGATCCCGGCGGGGTCGTCGGCGGCCGAGCCCCGGGCGTCCTTCGCCGCCGGCACGCCGAACAGGATCAGCCCGCCGACCCCGGCCTCGACCGCCTCGACGGCGGCCTTGAGCAGCGACGAGCGGGTGTGCTGGACGACGCCGGGCATCGAGGTCAGCGCAACCGGCTGGTCCACACCCTCCTTGACGAACAGCGGCAGGACCAGGTCCGCCGGGTGCAGCCGCACGTTCGACACGAGCCGGCGCAGGGCGGGCGAGCGGCGCAGCCGGCGGGGCCGTGCCGCCGGAAACCCGGCCGACCCCGAACCGGCCGAGCCCGAACCGCCCGAGCCCGGGCTCCCCGGGCCGCCCGACCCCGACCTCGCCGGACCGGAGTTTCCCGCCCCTGCGCCGCCGGCGCCCCGTGCTCCCGCTATCCCGCTCATCAGCCCCGCACCTCCCGACGATGACGACGACGGCCGGCCCACGCCGACGCTACCCGCCCCGCCGCTGCGGCTGGACAGGCCAGGAAGGCGCCGGCCTACCGCCGCGAGCCGCGGCGCGGCTTGGGCAGGCGGGCCGCAAGCGGACCGATCTTGCCCAGCTCCTCGCGGTGCTCGGCGGCGAACTCGGCGAGCGCCCCGACCAGAGCCGGGATGGACGCCTCCGGCGCCTGCACGTCGACGCGCAGCCCGAGTTCCTGGGCGGTCGCCGCGGTCGCGGGGCCGATGACGGCGATCACCGTGGTCTCGTGCGGCTTGCCGGCGATGCCGACGAGGTTGCGCACGGTGGACGAGGAGGTGAACACGACGGCGTCGACCCGGCCCCCCTTGAGCGCCTCGCGGATCGGGGCGGGCGGCGGGGCGGCCCGGACCGTGCGGTAGGCGGTCACGTCGTCGACCTGCCAGCCGCGGTCCTTCAGGCCCGCGACCAGGGTCTCGGTGGCGATGTCGGCCCGCGGCAGCAGCACCCGGTCGAGCAGGTCGAGCGACTCGTCGTACTCCGGCCAGTCCTCCAGCAGGCCCTCGCTGGACTGCTGGCCGGTGGGGACCAGGTCGGGACGGATCCCGAAGGCGCGCAGGGCCTCGGCGGTCGCCTCGCCGATCGCCGCCACCTTGACCCCGGCGAAGGCGCGGGCGTCCAGGCTGCGCTCCTCGACCTTCTCCTGCACGGCGCGCACGGCGTTGACGGAGGTGAAGGCGACCCACTGGTAACGCCCGGACACCAGGCCGGTGATCGCGCGTTCCATCGGGGCGGCGGTCCGCGGCGGCTCGACCGCGATCGTCGGCACCTCCAGCGGACTCGCACCGTGCGAACGCAGCAGGTCGGACAGGATCGCCGCCTGCTCCTTGGTCCGCGGCACCAGCACCGTCCAGCCGAACAGCGCCCGGGTCTCCCACCAGGACAACTTCGTCCGGGTGGCGACGACGGCCCCGACGGAGAGCACGACCTGAGTGATCGGCGCGGGGGCGGCGGTCAGCAGCGGCGCGACGTCCGCCTCGACCCGGTCGAGGGTCGAGGTGACGGTGCGCTGGTCGGTGGTGGTGCCGTCCACGGTGACCGCGATCGGGGTGTCCCCGGGGCGGCCGTGCTCCACCAGGGCCGCCGCGACCTTGCCGACCTCGGTCGGCGCCGCGGTGACCACGAGCGTGCCGGGCGCCTGGGCGAGCGCGGCCCAGTCGACGTCGCCGGGCGAGGGAACCGGCGCGCCGAACCCGCCGAACCCACCCGGGCTGCCCAGCCCCAGCGGCGACCCGAAGCCGGCGCCCAGCCCGCCGCCGAGGCCGCCGCCCAGCCCGGTCATCGGACGGGCGCCGAGCCGGCCGGCGCCGAAGGGCGGGCCGGTCAGCGGGCCCACGGGCTCGCCCACGCCGAACGGCGACGGCGCCGGGAGCGTCCCCGACGAGGAGAACACGCCCGACGTGCTGGCGAAGGTGATCGGCGAGCCGGGCGCGACACCGGCGTAGGTGGCCACCGCGGCGCCGGTGAGGACCCCGGGCACGACCCGGTAGGGAATCTTGGCCTTGGCGAGCGCCTGGGCGTCGGCGGCGCCGATGCGGGTCAGCCACGGGTCCGACGCGTAGAGCCGGACGACCCTGTCCCCGGCACGGGCCCGGCTGACCACCGCGGCGGTGGCCGCCTCGGCGTCGCGGACCGGCTTGGACGCCTCCAGGTCCCCGATGCGCAGCACCTCGGCGGAGAGGTTCTCCACGACGGCGGGCGCGACGTCGGGGTCGGCGACGACGAGGTCGGCCGACGAGAGGGTCTCGACCGCGAGGACGGTCAGCAGGCCCGGGTCACGGGGGCCGGCACCCACGAGTGCGACCGGGGAGACGGGCTTCTTCGTGCGTCGGGTGGCCATGCTCAGCGAATTCCCATCAGCGAGTGTGCTCCGGCGGACAGCAGGTCGTCCGCGAGGCGCTGCCCGAGCGCCTCCGGGTCGACGGCGGACCCGGTCACGTCACGCCGGAGGACGGTGCTGCCATCCGGCGCGGCGACGACCGCCCGCAGGCGCAGTCGACCCGCGGGGGACGCATCGCCGGCCGGTGCCACAGTGCCGACGGCCGCCGCCGGCGCAGGCTCTGCCACTGCCAAAGCGCCGACCGGGGCGGTGCATCCAGCCTCGATCCCAGCGAGAAACGCGCGTTCCGCTCTGATCGCGACGGACGACGATGCGTCATCGAGCACAAACCGTAGCAGCTCGGCAAGGCCACCATCGAGCGGCTGACCATGATCTGACCGCGTTTGGCCACTGTTCCGTCCCACATCCGGACCCCGGCCCCGCCCGTCCCGCCCGGCCTCCGCGCCCGGGCGATCCCCGTCGGCGTGGTCCCCGGCCCCGGCCGCGACCAGCGCGCGGGCCGGTCCGGCCAGCCTGAGCCCGGCCTCCGCGGCGCACTCGACCGCCAGCGCGCCCTGGCCGGGCGCCGGCAGCATGACCTCGGGGTCGAGGATCTCCGTGACGGCGTCCAGACGGTCCAGGCGCGCCAGTCCCGCATAGGCGAGGACGACGGCGTCGACCTCGCCGTCGATGGCCTTCTTCAGCCGGGTGTCGACATTGCCGCGGATCGCGACCACGTCGAACCCGAGCCCGAGCGCCCGCAGCTGGGCGGCGCGGCGCGGGGCGCCGGTCGCGACCCGGGCGCCCGGCCCGAGCGCGGCGAGCCCCCGCCCGCTGGGCGAGACGAGCACGTCCCGGGTGTCCTCCCGGGTCGGGACGGCGGCGAGCACGAGGCCGGGCGGGGTGGCCGTCGGCAGGTCCTTCAGGGAGTGCACGGCCAGGTCGATCTCGCCGGCCAGCAGGGCGTCGCGCAGCGCGCTGACGAACACGCCGGTACCGCCGATCTGACTGATCTCCGCGGGCGACCGGTCACCGGCGGTTACGATCGGAACGAGGTCGACCGCGCAGCCCACCCTCTCCCGCAACTGCGCGGCGATCATGCCGGACTGGGTCAGGGCCAGCGCGGAACGACGCGTGCCCAGCCGCAGCCGGCGACCCGCGAACCGGGCGCGCAGCGTCGCGCCCAGGGCCGTCGGGTCGGTCTCGGTGCTGGTCGGCTCCATCGCCGTCACGAACGCTCCACAAGATCAAGATCGGGCGCGGACACCACGGCGGGCACCTCGCGCGGCAGATCGAACAGTTCCCGCAGGGCCTCGGCGTAGGAATCGCCGCCGGGCGCGCCGGCGAGCTGCTGCACCCGCACGGTCGGGGCGTGCAGCAGCTTGTCGACGACGCGGCGGACCGCGCCCTCCACCAGTTCCCACTCCCGATCGTCGAGGTCGGGCAGGCGGGAGTGCAACCGGGCAAGCTCGCCGTGCACGACGGAGTCGGCGTGCGCCCGCAGCGCGACCACGGTCGGCGCGACCCGACCCGCGCGGCGGCGGTCGAGGAAGCCCGCGACCTCGGTCGAGACCAGGGCGCGGACCGCCTCCACGTCGTGCGCCACCTGGGCGCCGTCGAGCGCGACCCGCAGCGCCTCCAGATCGATCAGGCTCACCCCGGGCAGGGCGCGCACGCCCGGGTCGATGTCGTGCGGCAGGGCCAGGTCGAGGAACACCAGCGGTCGCCCGCCGCGCCCGGGCAGCGCGGCGGCCACGAGGTCGTGGTCGACGACGAGACCGGTGGCGCCGGTCGAGGAGATCACCAGGTCGGCCATGAGGATCTCGTGCGGAAGGTCGGTCAGGCCGACGGCTCGGCCGTCGTGCATCTCGGCGACCCGAGCCGCCCGGGCCGGGGTCCGGTTGGCGATCACGATCTCCGTGGCGCCGGCCCGGCGGGCGGTCTGCGCCGCCAGCGAGCCGACCGCGCCGGCACCGATGAGCAGCACCCGGGCACCCGCCAGCGGCGGCGGCTCGGCCACGGGCGCGGCGAGCACCGCGGCGCCCCCGAGCTCGCCCGCGACCCCGCCCGGCGGCGCGACCGGCACGGCCGGCACCTCGCTGAGGATCCCGAGGCTGGAGGCGGCGAGCCGGATGCCCACCGCGACGATCGAGGCGCCGGCGGCGTCGATCGACGTCTCGGAGTGGGCCCGCTTGCCGACCCGCAGCGCCGCCTGGAACAGCCCGGACAGCGCGCTGCCCGCGACCCCGGCCGACTGCCCGGTCCGGAACGCGCCGCGCACCTGCCCGAGAATCTGCGACTCGCCGACGAGCATCGAGTCCAACCCGCAGACCACGGAGAACAGGTGGCCGACCGCGCGGGCGTCGTGGTGGACGTACAGATGGCCGGCCAGATCACCGAGATCGATCCCGGAGATGCGACTGAGCTGGTCGGAGATGTCGGCCACCCCGCCGTGGAAGGTCTCGACGTCGGCGTAGATCTCGGTCCGGTTGCAGGTCGAGAGCACGACCGCCTCGTTGACGTGCGCCGCGGCGGCGAGATCGTGCAGGACCTTCGGGGTGTCGTCGCCGGACACCGACGCCTGCTCGAGCAGCGAGGTCGGGGCGGTCCGGTGGTTGAGGCCCACCACCAGCAGGCTCACGACACCCCACCCCCCGCCAGACCCTGCGCGCGTCCTCCGGCCAGACCCCACCGGCGGTCGCCGGCGAACGGTGCGCCCGCGCCCGGCGGGGTGCCGCGGCTCGGCGGGGACGGCTCGCCGGTATGGACCCGGTGCGGTGCCGGCTGCCCGAGCCGGCTCTCCCGGACCGGCCCGACCTGACGAACCGCCTGCGCCGGCCGTGTCTGTCCGGCTTGACGAGTCACCCGCACGACCTCATCCGTCTCGGTCCTCACCCTGGTTGTCTCGCCCGAGGCGGTCTCCCCGGCCGAGCGCCCGTCCGCCGCGGTCTCGGCGGCGGGAAACCCCTGCGATGCCTGACGGGCTCGATCGGGCCACGCGCCGTCCGGCGACGCCCCGTCGGCGCCCGTCCCGTCGAGGCTCGCGACAGCGCCGGTGCCGGCGAGCGCCGGCCCACCGGGCGGTCCCTCGCGAGGCGCGGACGGACGTTTCCGTGCCTCATGGAAGGAAAGGATCTGAAGCTCCACGGCGAGGTCGACCTTACGCACGTCCACCCCTTCCGGCACCGACAGCACCGTGGGGGCGAAGTTGAGAATGCTCGTGACCCCCGCGGCGACCAGTCGGTCACACACCTGTTGCGCCGCGGCGGCCGGAGTGCAGATCACGCCGATCGTGACCGTGCACTCGACGATGACCCGCTCCAGCTCGTCCACGGGCCGGACGATCACCGAACCGACCCGTTCGCCGACCCGTTCCGGATCCGCGTCGACCAGAGCCACGATACGGAAGCCGCGGGCGTGGAACCCGCCGTAGCCGGCCAGGGCGTGACCAAGGTTGCCGACGCCGACGAGCACCACCGAGCGGTCCTCGGTGAGGCCGAGCTTCGCGGCGATGCAGTCGAGCAGGACGTCGACCTCGTAACCGACGCCCCGCGTCCCGTAGGAACCGAGGTGGGAAAGGTCCTTGCGGACCTTCGCCGGGGTGACGCCGGCGGCGGCGGCCAGGGTGTCCGAAGACACAGTGTGCACCCCACCCTCCGCGAGCGTGGTCAGTACCCGGAGGTAGAGGGGCAGCCGGGCGACCGTGGCCTCCGGCACCACGGAGCGGCCGGAATGCGGTTCACTGCGGGCTCGTCGCCGGATCACCGCTGGGCGACGCCGGGGCTGGCTCATCCGCGGCTCCGATCTGTGGGCGCGCGTCGCCGCCCGGAGCTGTGCGCCCGAACCCGTGGCCCCGCCGACCCTCCGCATGCGGTTGCCGGCGCCACAAGTCGGCTGTCGACGGGCAGTGTACGACTTCGTGAAGGGATTCACGAAGTGCTGGGGAGAGCCCGACCAGCGGATCAGCGACCCCCGCCGGAACGCAGGGACCACCGGCGTCCGGCCAGCGCCCGCCGCAGCCGCTCCTCCTCCACCCGCCAGTAACCGTGTTCCCGACCGTCGACCAGGATGACCGGCACCCGGTCGCCGTACTCGTCGGCCAGCCGCGGATCGGCGTCGACATCCGCTTCGCGCCACCCGACCCTCTCCTGCTCCGCCACCCGCGCGACCGCGTCCCGCGCGGTGTCGCACAGATGACAGCCCACCCGGGTGAGCAGGGTGATCCGAGCGCTCCCGCCGCCGGGCTGCGCCGATCCCGACCCGTCGTCGTCCATAACCCGATGGTAAGTCCGCCGCGAGGCGGCTTCCGCCGGTCACGACGGTGACCGGGACCGGCGCGACCTCGATCTACGACTGCCGCGCGTTCGTCTTGCGGCTACACTCAGCTACCTGCGCCCTCACGTGCACCGGGCCTGCCGGCCCGTCCTGTCGCGACTGCATCCTCCGGAGCCGGGCTGTGACCGACTGCACGCTCGCCGACCTCGCCGCCGGCCTCGCCGCGGTGCGGCGCGGTCCGGACGCGTGGCTGCGGTCGCCGGCTCCCCTACTGCCCAGCGACGCGCGGATCCGCGTGACCCTGCGCCGGTTCTGGTCGGCAGTCGCGGCCGTGGCCGTCCCCCTGCCGGCAGCCGGGACGCCCACCGAGACACCGCCCTCGGTGGGCGAGGCAGGTGGGGCGGGCGGCAGGGCAGGCGGGGGTGCCGAGGCGGTCCGGATGGGCCCCGCGGCACGCCGCGGTCGGCCTGCCCCCGAACAGCTCGGGGCTGGCAGCCCGACCCAGGGCCGCGGCACGGCCGCCCCCGAGGGACCGACGGAGTCGGAGCGCGCCGCCCTCGTCGCGCGGGCCCGCCAGGGCGACGCCGAGGCCTTCGGCCTGCTCTACGACCACTACGCCGAGCTGGTGTTCCGGTACGCGCTGTACCGGCTGGGCGGCGACCCCGTCGCGGCCGAGGACATCGTCAGCGAGACGTTCCTGCGAGCACTGCGCACCATCGGCGCGTTCCGCTGGCAGGGCCGCGACATCGGGGCGTGGTTCGTCACCATCGCCCGCAACCTGCTGATCGACCAGGCCCGCTCGGCGCGGCGCCGGTTCGAGATCCCGACCGCCGACATCCTCGCCGCGGCGGACGAGCGGGCCACCGCGCTCGCCGTGCCCGGCCCGGAGGAGTCGATCGTCGCCGTGCTGACCCACCGCGAGCTGCTGGACGCGGTCCGCCGGCTGCGCCCGGACCAGCAGGAGTGCATCGCACTGCGGTTCCTGGAGGGCCTGTCGGTCCGGGAGACGGCACTCGCGATGGGCCGCAACGAAGGTGCCGTGCGGGCGCTGCAGCTGCGCGCCCTGCGCGCCCTCGCCCGCAGCCTGCCCGCGGCGGGGCCGGCCTGACGGCCCGGGCACCCACCGGCGCCGGTGACGACGGATCTTCGGATCATCCGTGGACCACGACACCTTTCTTGCCCCACCGGCACTTTTGCGCCGCCGGATCTGAACCGCCTGCAGCCACCGACAGGGGTCGGGCCGTAGTCTGACGGCGTGCCGACGAACCGAGGTGTGGAATCTGACGCGCCGAGGTGGTGACGACGAGTGGGCGGTGGGCCTGTCACCGTCCGGGCCGAGCGTCACCGTCCGGGCCGAGCCCCTCGCTCCACCGCGAACTGCATGGAGATGACTGATGAGGGTGCGACGCAGGGGTGTGGCCGAGACCAGGCAGGCGGCCGAGGCGGCCGCCATCGCCGCGTTGAAGGTCGCGGCCGAAGAGGTTCCCCGGCCCCCGCTCGACGAGTCCGCCGCCGCGTTCTTCGACGTGGACAACACGATGATGGCCGGCGCCTCGATCTTCTACTTCGCCCGCGGCCTCGCCGCGCGGGACTTCTTCGACTCGCGTGACCTGCTCCGGTTCGGCTGGCAGCACGTCACGTACCGGCTGCGCGGCCACGAGAACCCGGACGGGATGCGCGACGCCCGGGAGACGGCCCTGGCCTTCGTGGCCGGGCGCTCGGTCGCCGAGATCGTCCGCTACGGCGAGGAGATCTACGACGAGCGGATGGCCGAGCAGATCTATTCCGGCGCGCACGCCCTGGCCCAGCAGCACCTGGACGCCGGCCAGCGGGTGTGGCTGGTCACCGCGACGCCCGTGGAGCTCGCCTCGGTCATCGCCCGACGTCTCAGCCTGACCGGCGCGCTCGGCACGGTCAGCGAGGTCACCGACGGCACCTACACGGGCCACCTGGTCGGCGGGCTGCTCCACGGCCAGGCCAAGGCCGAGGCGGTGCAGGCGCTCGCCGAGCGGGAGGGGCTGGACCTGTCCCGGTGCTGGGCCTACTCCGACTCGATCAATGATCTGCCGATGCTCTCGCTGGTCGGCCACCCGGTGGCGATCAATCCGGATCCCGACCTCAAGACGGTCGCCCGCGAGCGGGAGTGGCCGATCAAGGACTTCCGCACGGCCCGCAAGGCGGTCAGGATCGGCATTCCGGCCGCGGCCGGCGCCGGCGCGCTGGCCGGCGGCGTCGCCGCCGGGATGGCGCTGCGTCGCCGGGTGGCCAGCGTCTGATCGCCGCGGCCCGCCGCGGTCGGCCGGCCCGGCCGCGGCGTCGCTCGGCTCAGAAGAACACCGACCGGCGCTGCATCAGCAGGCTGTACAGCGTGTGCTGGATGGTCTCGCGGATGCGGTCGGTGAGTTCGAAGACGAGCATCGGATCGTCCGCCGCCTCCGCCGGGTAGGAATCCGTCGGCACCGGCTCCCCGAACTCGATGATCCACTTAGACGGCAGCGGGATCAGGCCCAGCAGGCCCAGCCACGGGAAGGTGGGCGTGATCGGCAGGTAGGGCAGGCCGAGCAGGCGGGCGAGCGACTTCGCGTTGCCGATCATCGGGTAGATCTCCTCGGCGCCGACGACCGTGCACGGGATGATCGGCACCCCGGTCCGCAGCGCGGCGGAGACGAAGCCGCCCCGGCCGAAGCGCTGCAGCGTGTAGCGCTCGCTGAACGGCTTGCCCACGCCCTTGAAGCCCTCCGGCCAGACTCCCACCAGATGCCCCGCGGTGAGCAGCCGCTCCGCGTCCGCCTGACAGGCCAGCGTGTTACCGATCTTGCGGGCCAACGGGGCGAGAAAAGGCACGGCGAACACCAGGTCGGCCGCGAGCATCCGCAGGTTGCGGTGGGCGGGATGGTGATCGAGGATCGCCATCGCCATCATCAGCGCGTCCATCGGCAGGGTGCCGGAATGGTTGGCCACCACCAGCGCGCCGCCGACGTCGGGAATGTTCTCCAGCCCGCGCGTCTCGACCCGGAAGTAGTCGCGGTAGACGGGGCGCAGCAGCGGTGCGATCACGTGCTCGGTGAGGTCGGGATCGAACCCGTGCTCGTCGACGACGTAGTCGCCGGTGATGCGCCGGCGCAGGAAGGCCAGTACGCCGGCCAGGGCCGTCTCCAGGTCGCCGGCCTCGAAGCCGCCGCGGTCGCTTTCGGTGGTGCCGTCCTCGGCGCTGCTTGCGGCACCGCCGTCCACGCTGATCCGCGGGACCTGCCTCGCGGTGGCGCCCGGTCCGGAGCTCGCCCGGTCGCCGGCGGTGCGCCCTGCGGAGGTGCGGCCCGCGGCGGTGCGACCACCGCCGGTGCGGTCTGCTGCGGTACGGCCGGTGCCGGTGCTGGTGCCGGTGCGGTCGCTGCCGGTGCCGTCACGGGTGGCGGCGGTGGCGGGGTCGGTGACGGCGGCCGGGTCGCCGGCGGCACGGTCGGTGGGCCCTGGGCGGCTGGTAGGCCGCTTCGCTCGTGAGGGGCGGGCGCCGTTGAGCCGATGCACACCCGGGTCGACCCGCCGTCGGGGAGCGGGCTCGCCGGCATCCGCAGCGGCCGAATCGACGCTCCCCGCAACGCCGTGGGTGGCGGCCGCGGACGCCCCCGTCATCGCATCCGCCGCCGGGGCGTCCGCCGACAGGGCACCCGACGGTGGGGCATCCGACGGTGGGGCATCCGCCGCCGGGGCATCCGACGGTGGGGCGTCCGCGGCGGATCCGCCGGGCCGCGCGGGCCGGGCCGCCGGAGTGCGGGCGGCGGGTCGCGGGCGGGCGCGGCGGGCCGGGCGGGCGCCGTCCGCCAGGCCCGCTCGCTCCTCGCTGTTCAGCGGGATGATCTGCGCGTCCCCCCGGGACTCGTCACGGTCCGCCATGCGCTGCGCCCTCCCCCGTCCGCCGTGGCCGGCCGTTCCCACCCGTCGGAGGCGTCACGGCGAACCCACCAGCCGGCGCCGGTCCAGCGAGCCGAGCAGGCCGTGCTCGATCCGGGACACCAGCTCGTGGTCGATGGTGAACCGCAGGTCGCGATACCGGACGAAGTTGTCGAAGGTCTCCACGGTCGAGTATCGGGGCCGGTACCCGAAGACCGTCTTCAGGCGGGCGGTGTCGACCGCGCGCCCGTGGGCGAGCAGATCGAGCTGCTCGGCGGAGAAGTCGACGAGCCGCAGCCGGCGGGCAACGCCGCCGAGCGCGCCGATCGCCGGAAAGGGCACCGGCAGGTAGGGGCGGCCCGCCCGACGGATCGCCTGGGAGAGCAGCAGCACCCCGTCCCCGGCGACGTTGAACGTGCCCGCGTGGTCGCCGCGGGTCGCGCGCAGGAGGACCGCGAGGGCGTCGTCGGAGTGCAGAAGCTGGATGCGAGGGTCGAAGCCGAGCACCGTCGGCACCACCGGCAGGTCCAGGTACCGGGCGAGCGGGCTGTCCACCTGCGGACCAAGGATGTTGGTGAAGCGCAGCACCGTGACCGCGATGTCGGGTCGGCGCCGGCTGAAGCCGCGCACGTAGCCCTCGACCTCGACGGCGTCCTTCGCGTAGCCGCCGGTGGGCAGGGATCGCGGCTCGGTGTCCTCGGTGAACAGCGCCGGGTCGCGCGGGGAGGAGCCGTAGATCGACGTCGTCGACTTCACGACCAGCCGGCTGACGCTCCTCGCCTTCTGGCAGGCGGCAAGGAGCTGCATCGTGCCGATCACGTTGATCTCCTTCATCGCGGCCCGGCCGCCCGCCCCCAGCGGGGTCGCGATGACGTTGAGATGCAGCACCGTGTCGACCTCCGTGGTGGAGATGACCTTGGCGATCAACGGGTGCCGGATGTCGGCGCGGACGAACCGGGTGCGACCGAGATCCGCGTCGGGCGCCGCCGTGTCGACCCCGACCACGGCCTCGATGGCGGGATCCGCGGCGAGAGCCATCGCCACCTGGGCACCCAGCGGCCGCGCGACACCGGTAACCAGCACCCGGCGTGGTCTCATGACAGTCTCCCCGCAACGCCCGCAGGTGTCCCTCCGGCGCCGGGGCCGCACGGGCCCGCCGGATTGACCCGTCGGCCACCTTCGATCGCCGGTGGCCGTACCCGGTCGGGGACGATGCACGCGACCCCGCCGCGGTCATCGTACGCCCATACTTCCTACCCTCACTGCGCAGCGTGAGATTATTCGGCGTGTCGACTACAGCATGTGAACATCGTCAGGCGGGGAGCGGCAGATCCTGGACGATGCGGAACGCCGAGGGGTCCCGGGGAAGCTGCGCGATCACGACCGCGTCCTGGCGGCGCAGCCGCAGTGCGTCCGACGCCCGGCCGCAGTTCACCGCGATCATCACGCGGCGCAGGGCGTCCTCGCACACGGTGACTCCGCCCCGCGGCACCTCGCCGTAGGTCTGCGTGAAGGTCAGCCGCATGAGCCGGTTGCCGGCCCGGACCTCGACCCGATCGCCGAGCAGGATGCCGGCGGCCTCCAGGTCGATGCGGGTCACGTTCAGCGAGAGGTTGCCGAAGTGGTCGATGGAGACGACCTCACCGTGGACGTGATCGTCGTCGACGCTGCACGCGCGCGGCCGGAACCGGGTGAGCGAGGCGGCGTCGAGCCGCGGACCGACGTCCGTCAGTTCCAGGCCGGCCGCGAGCCGCGCCGCGACCGGCGCGTAGACGTCCCGGCCGCGGAACACCGCGGTGGGCAGCGGCAGCCACAGCTCCCGGTTGGCGATCTCGTGGACGTCCGCGATCCCCCCGAGGGCCTCCCAGGCCAGGGAGGCCACGCCGTTGTCCGGGCACACGAACACCGAGCCGTCGGTGGTGCGGACCGCGACCCCGCGGGTGTAGCCGTCGGCGTCGAGGCGCTCGACGACGACGAGGTGGATCCCGGCCGGCAGGTAGCCGACCGCCCCGGCGAGTGTGATCGCCGCATGCCCCACGTCCTGGGGCGCGATCGAGTGGCAGACGTCGAGAACGCGCGCGGACGGGGCGTGCCGCGCGATGACCCCGTGGCACACCCCGACGCAGGCGTCGTCGACGCCGTAGTCGGACAGAAAGTTGATCCACGATCCCGTCATGCCGTCCCCCTGCCCGCGGACCGGCCGCGCTGCCGCCCCCGCGGAGCAAGCCTGCCACAGAGTCATGGCTTAAGCACGCAGAGCGACGCGGCGAGGCTCCTGTCAGCACGGGAGACCTACGCCAGGCAGTGATGAAACGTCGAAAGACGTCGATGACGGGGAACGTGGGCCCAGCCGACCATCCGCCGGCCGCCGGCTTGTCCCCCCGCCGGCCGTGGGCCGGGAACCTACTTCTTGTTGCGACGCTGAACGCGCGTGCGCTTCAGCAGCTTGCGGTGCTTCTTCTTGGCCATCCGCTTGCGACGCTTCTTGATGACTGAGCCCACGTACCCGACCGATCTGTTGAGGAAGTTACCGGGCGAGCCTACCCGCCGCGGGGACCAACCACGTCGCGCCCGGTGTCCCGACTACGAACGGCCCAGTTCCCGGGAGCGGTCGGCGGCGGCCTCCAACGCGTCCATCAGCGCCGCGCGCACCCCCCGCCGATCCATCTCCCGCAGCGCCGCGACGGTCGTTCCCGCGGGTGAGGTGACCGCCTCCCGCAGCAGCGCGGGATGCTCGCCGCTCTCGCGCAGCATCCGGGCCGACCCCAGCGCCGTCTGGGTGACGAGTTCCGTGGCCAGCGGCCGCGGCAGGCCGAGCAGCACGCCCGCCTCCACCATCGCGTCGACCAGGTAGAAGAAGTACGCGGGCCCGCTGCCGGACAGCGCCGTGACCGCGTCGAGCTGGGACTCCGCGACCTGGGTGACCCGCCCGACCGGCTCGAGCAGCGCCTGCGCGGCGGCAAGATGCTCCGGCGCGGCGTGGCGGCCGCCGCAGATCGCCGACATCGCCTCCCCGACGAGCAGCGGCGTGTTCGTCATGACCCTGATGACCGGGGGCGACGACGGCAGCCGCTGCTCGATCGCCGCCGTGGTGACCCCGGCCGCGAGCGACACGACCAGTGTGCCGGCCGGGACCACCGGCGCGATCTCGGTCAGCAACGCGGCGACGTCCTGCGGCTTGACCACGATGAGCAGCACGTCGGCCTTGGCCGCCGCGGCCGTCGGCGGGTGCACCTCGACGCCGTGGCGGGCCGCGATCTCGGCGGCCCGGCCCGCGTCCCGCTCGGCCACGACGACGTCCCCGGGCGCGTGCCCGGAGCCCAACAGGCCGGACAGCACCGCCCCGCCCAGCCGCCCCGCCCCCATGACCGCAACGATCATGACCGTCCTTCCCTTCCGTCCGCTTCGACCTGGAGGGTACGGCCCGATCGGGCGAGGCCAGGTACGCGGGTCACCCCGGATCCGGGATGCCCGGATCAGCGGCCCCTGCGGGGCACGCCCCCGTCGCCGGACCACCGGTCGTACCCGCCGTGGCGCCCGCCCTCATCGCCCCGAAGACGACCGTCGGTCGTGCCGCGCCCGGGATCGGGACCCGCGGCAGACGGCCAGCCGCCGCCCACCCCGCGGTCGTGGCCGGCGCCGTCGGCGTAGCCGCGTCGGTCCGGATCATGCCCGGGGTGAGCGAGCGGGTCACGCGGCGGGTGGGAGTCGTACCCCTGCACCCGGGGCCGCTCGTCCGCGTCGAGCCCCGGCCCCGGCCCGTACCCGGATCCCGGCCCGAAGTGCGGCTCCTCGAGATAGGCATGGTCCACGTAGGCGGGCCCGACCGGCGGCGGGGTCGGGCCGGTGAGCGGGTCACCACCCAGACCGTGGTAACCGCCTGCGCCGCGGTAGTCCGCCGAAACGCCATACCCCGCCGCCGAGGCGTCGGAGACCCCGGGAGCGCCACGACCTCCCGAAGCGCCATGACCTCCCGAAGCGCCGTAGCCTCCCGAAGCGCCGTAGCCTCCGCCAGGAGCGCCGTGATCGGCCGAAGGGCCGTAGCCCGCCGCAGCGCCATAGTCGGGCGAAGAGCCGTAGCCTCCGGCGGCGCCGTAGCCTCCGGGAGCGCCGTAGCCGGCCGTTGAGCCGTAGCCTGCCGGAACGCCGTAGCCGGCCGGAACGTCGTAGCCGACCGACGGGCCGTAGTCGGCCGGAACGCCGTAGCCGTCGGGATCCTCGTGCTCCCCGACGCTGCTGTAACCGCGCTGACCAACGGTGCGCGGTGGCCAGGTCCGGTCGGCCGTCGTGGCCGCGTAGCCGGCACGGGGGCGCGCGTACCCCTCGTCGATCCAGACGTCGGCATCGTCGCCGGCGTCCGGCTCCGCGAAGCCCGGCAGTCCTCCCCCGCGCGGATCGGGAACCGGGCGGCCGCCCGGTTCCCGGTCGTGGAAGCCGGGCGGTTGCTGCTCGCCCCAGCCTCGGCCGCCACGATCCTGGACGGCACGTTCCTGGGCGCCAGGATCCTGGGCGGCGTCGTGCCATCGCGGGTCGGGACGGGTACCGGGTTCGGGGCCCGCGGCACGCCCGACCGGCTGCGGGTATCGCCGGTCGGGCGCGCTCGGTTCGCCGCGGTCCGGGCGGCCGCTGCCGTATCCCGCGTCGACGTACCCGGAGTCGGCGAGCGGGGCGTCAAGGAGGTCGGGGTCGGCATACCGGGCATCGCCGCGCCTGTTGCCACCGGTGCGATGGCCGGCGGCGGCCCGGCCGGCGTTGCCCGGGAGTACCAGCCGGGCGGTGTCCTCGTCGCGGCCGGTGTCCTCGGACCGCCAGTCCTTTTCGATCCAGCCATCCCCCTCGAGCGGACCAGCCCCCTCGAGCGGACCAGCCCCCTGGAGTCGGCCGGTCTCCTCAGGCCGGCCGGTGGCCTGGGACCGTCCGGTCGGCTCGGGCGCGGGGCGGCCGGCGGAGCTCTTCGTCGTCGCCGGTCCGCGCGGGGTGTCCGCCCACGTGGGGCGGGCCCGCTGCGCGGGTTTCTCGACGAACCGGTTCGAGAAGTAGGCGATGAACGTGCTGGCGGCGGCGGCGCACACCACCGAGGGCCACAGCCCGATCCGGGGTACGAGCTGACCGTTGGCCGCCGAGATGACCGGGTAGTGCCACAGGTAGATACTGAAGGTGATCTTGCCGAGGAAGGCCATCCGCGGGCTGCCGAGCAGGCGGACCCAGGCGGTGTCCCGGCGCAGGTCCGCGCTGAGGATGACGATCGCACCCAGCAGGGCGCTCGGGATGTACGCCGCATGATCGAGCCAGTTGGCCTCGTGGGTGTCCTTGTTCGGCCCGAGGAAGGCGAAGAGGATCAGCCCGATCCCGGCCAGGAGGCCGAGATCGGCGATGCGCCGCCCCACCGTCCAGCGCTCGACGGCGGCCGAGGTGACCGGCGTGACCCTGCTCCCCGGCTGCGGGGAGTGCCGGCGGCGGCGTCCGCCCGTGGGCGGGTCGGCGACCGGCTCCTCCTCGGCCAGGGCACGCAGCCGGGCGTCGCGCCAGACGGCGAGCAGGCAGCCGATCAGCAGCGGAGCGACGTGGGTGTCGAGCGCCAGGTACACCCGCGAGTGCGGCGCGCCGCCGCTGGCGACGGTGTACGTCCAGACCGCGCACACCACGATCATCGCGAGAAGAATTTTGATCAGGTGCGGCCGTAGCCGCGCGGACCGGGAGACGAGCAGGAACAGCCCCGGCCACAGCAGGTAGAACTGCTCCTCCAGCGACAGTGACCAGACGTGGGCCAGCCAGCGACCGCCGGCCGCCGGGTGCACCACCTTGTACCAGTTGTTGACGTTGAAGAACGCAGACAGCGCGCTGCCGATGTAGTCGTCCCGGAAGGGGACGTCGTTCCATTTGAACGCCACCGTGACGGCGAGCCCGACGAGCAGGTAGACCCACATCGCGGGCATGAGCCGGTAGGCACGCCGGACCAGGAATCGGCCCAGGGAGATCGTCCCGGTCCGACTGCGCTCGGCCAGCAGCAGCGCGGTGATGAGAAATCCGCTGAGCACGAAGAAGACGTCGACCGCCACGTTGCTGGCGTGGATGGCGCCCATGTGGCCGGCAAGGATGATGTAGATGCAGACGACCCGCAGCCCGTCGAGGGCCGGGTTGTAGGCAAACTTCGCCGCGGCGTCCGCGGACGAGGCTCCGGCCTGCCGGGCCGGCGCCGAGGAACGCGGCGGAGGCTGGGCGCCGCGCCGTGGGCCGGTGCCGTCGTCCGCCCCGCCACGCTCGCGTCCGGCCCGCACCTCCCGCGCCCCCGGGCTGGATGCGCGCGGACTGGACGGGCGCGGATCGGACGAGCGCGGATCCCCCGTTCGGGGGTTCCCCCTACGTTCATCCCCCGAATACGGGTCCCTCGTGCGCCGGTCCGCCGTATACAGATCCCCGGTGCGCCGATCCCCGGAGCGCCGGTCTCCCGTACGCCGATCTACGGTGGGCCGCCGATCTCCCGCGCGCTGATCGCCCGTGCGCCGGTCCCCGGAGCGCCGGTCCCCGGAGTGCCGATCCCCTGTGCGCAGGTCTCCGGAACGCAGGTCTCCGGAGCGGGGGTACATCGCCCCGGTCTCCGTCTGCCAGGAGGTCATCGGGCCGGTCGCCGCCGCCCAGGAGTCCGCCGCTCCAGCCTGTTCCGGACCACGCCGCATGATGACCGTCGCCTCCTCTACCGGAACGCCGGCGGTCGGCGTCCGACTCAGGGGTGACCTGTGGCGCCGGGACGGGCCGGACGCGGCGCTGCCAGCCACGCACGGGTCCGCCCATCAGGGTCAGATCAGCATGCGGTACCCACAACACTGCGCTTCGCCAACAAAGTTGGACACCACCCCCGCGAACGCCGCAAGACTAACGGACCAGTAAATCTGGGGCGAGTCGGGTACTCAGTCCCGAAAACGACAGGAGAGCCTCCTGTACCCACAGTATCCGATACATTACATATAGGACATAGAGGGCGGCAGGGCGTCACCAACCGGTCCGGAAATGCGCACCGAGCCGCCCGCGGACGGCCGCGCGCGGCTCAGCCCTCCGGCGTCCGCGCAATCACCAGCAGGGTGCGAAAGGGCTCGACGACGACACCGTCGGGAAAGGCCCGAAGCATGGTCCGACGCTCGGCGTCGAGAAAGTCCTCGAGGCGATCACCGATTGCCGCGACGTACGACTTCGAGCGCAGCCACGTGAGGTAGTCGTCCATTCCGATGCGCCGCTGCCAGCGCCCGGTCAGGGTGACGACCTCGCTGAAGTGGCCGGTCCAGCGCAGCTCGTCGGCGAACGGGCGGGTGCGGTATTCGCGCCGGTAGCCGGGGCTCATCCGTTCCAGCCGTTCCTGCTGACGCTGCCACCAGCGGAACTCCGCCGCGTCGACATCGTTCCACCAGACGGCGATCGCGCCGCCCGGGCGCAGCACCCGCGCGGCCTGCGCCGCGGCGACCGGCACGTCCACCCAGTGCCAGGCCTGCGCGTAGCAGACCAGGTCGGCGATCCCCGCCCGCAGCGGCAACGCCTCCCCGTCACCCCGGACGGCGGGCACACCCGGGCTGCGGTCAAGCAGCCGGGCGAGCATGCTCGGGCCGGGTTCCACCGCGACGACGCGCGCGCCGCGGGCGAGCAACAGCCGGGTGGCGATGCCGGTGCCGGCACCCACGTCGATGACGTCCGTCCCCGCCAGCGGACGGCCCAGAACTCTTTCGATATCGCCGAACACATGCTCGGGATAGCTCGGCCGGGCGGCGGCGTAGGCGTCCGCCAGCGGGTCGAACAACGAGCCGGTCGGGGTCCGTCCTCGGGACATGCCACCATGGTGGCGACCAACCGCCCGCGTGTCAGCCGTAGGTGTGGTGAAGTCCTGCTGTGGACGGCGCGGCAAAGTGCAGCCGGGTGAACGCGAGCGCCTCGGCCAGGTCGGCCTCCCGCTGCGCCCGCGACTCGGCGCGTCGCGTGTTGATCTCGACGACGATCGTCCCGTCGAAACTGCCGCCGGCCAGCAGTTCGAGCAGTTCGGCGCAGGGCTGCGTGCCGCGGCCGGGGACGAGGTGCTCGTCCTTGGCCGATCCGAGGCCGTCGGCCATGTGCACGTGGACCAGCCGCTCCCCGAGGATGCCGGCCAGCGCGATCGGGTCCGAGCGCGACACGCTCGTGTGCGACAGGTCAAGGGTGACGTGGGCGTAGTCGTCCTCGACCGGCGACCAGTCCGGCGCGTACGCGGACACCTCCCGGCCGCGGGCACGCAGCGGAAACATGTTCTCCACCGCGAACCGCACGGCGGTCTCCCCGGCCATCCGCTCGATGCCCGTCACGAACTCCCGGGCGTAGTCCCGCTGCCAGCGGAACGGCGGGTGGACGACGACCGTCGGGGCGCCGAGCGTCTCGGCGACGGTGCGCGCCCGTACCAGCTTCGCCCACGGGTCGGTGCCCCAGACCCGCTGGGTGAGCAGCAGGCACGGTGCGTGGATCGCCAGGATGGGGATGCCGTGGTAGTCGACCAGTCGGCGCAGCGCCTCCGGGTCCTGACTGACCGGGTCCGTCCAGACCATGATCTCGACCCCGTCGTAGCCCAGCCGCGCCGCCATCTCGAAGGCGGACGCCGTGGACTCCGGATAGGTCGACGCGGTGGACAGCGCCACCCGCGCGCTCGGCGGAGCGGGGGCGGGGGCGGGGGCGCCGCGGGGCAGGACGACCGCGGACCGGGGGGCCCGGGCAACCGCGCGCGCGGGCGCGTGCGCCGCGGGGGCGGCCCGCTCCGGCGGAACCTGGGCGGCTGCCATCGCGGCCGGCGGCACCGGCCACGCATCCTCACGCGACGCCTGCAAACCATCTCCCTGCCGTACGGATCGGGAACCGGCCTGCTCGACCGTTCCCCTCATCCAGGCTAGGCCATCTTCGCGAAGCCGCTCGCTTCCATGCCCGGCTGACGAGGGTACGTACCCCCATATCGCACGTGACAACGGCAACATCCCGTCATCGTGACGCTACCGCGTCCCGCCCGCAACAGGACAAGTACCCCTATGCCCCGCGCCCACCGGCCCCGCGGCGCCGCCCCCTTCCGCAGGTCCGCCTCAGGCCGAGGTGAGCCAGTCGAGGCGGCGCAGGATGACGCCTTCCCGCAGCGCCCAGGGGCAGATCTCCACCTCGTCGATGCTGAACAGGTCGAGCGCCTCGGCCGCGACGACGGCGCCGGCGACGAGCTGTCCCGCCCGCGACGCGGAGACGCCCGGCAACCCGGCCCGCTCCTCGACCGGCATCCGGGACAGCCTCGCCAGGACCTCGGCGAGATCGTCGCGGCGCAGCACCCGGCGGGTGTACGGCCCGCGGCTGTAGGGCTCGGCGCCGGCGATGCGCGCCAGCGAACGGAACGTCTTCGACGTCGCCACCGCCCGGGTGTGCTCGCCGAGGTGGTAGATCGTGCCGACGACGGGCGCGATCTGGGCGCGCACATAGCGCCGCAGCTCGGCGAGCTCGGCCCGCTTGGGTGGGTCGTTGTCGGCCAGCCAGTCCCGGCTGAGCCGGCTCGCGCCCAGCGGCAGCGAGGCGACCACCTCCGGGTCCTCGTGCATGCCGGCGCCGATCTCCAGGGAGCCGCCGCCGATGTCCAGGGCCAGCAGCCGCCCGGCGCTCCAGCCGAACCAGCGCCGCACGGCGAGGAAGGTGAGCCTGGCCTCCTCCTCGCCCGGCAGGACCCCGATCGCGATCCCGGTCGCCCCCTTGACCCGGTCCAGCACCTGCTCGCCGTTGGTCGCGTCGCGCAGCGCCGAGGTCGCGAAGGCGGCCAGATCGTGCACCCCCAGGGCGTCCGCCTGCTGGCGCATGTCCAGCACGCAGGCGGTCAGGTCCTGCTCGCCGGCGGGCCCGAGCGACCCGTCGGCGTCGAGCAGCTCGACCAGCCGCAGCGGAGCCCGCACGCTGGCCGCCGGCTGCGGCTGACCGCCGCGATGGGCGTCGACGACCAGCAGATGGACGGTGTTCGAGCCGATGTCGATCACGCCGAGCCGCATCGGACCGGGATGGGACCCGGCCGGCAGTGGGCTCACGTCGACCGCGGGCCGCGCGGGCACCGACCCGGACGGGCCACCGACCACCGCCACGGTCGCATCGACCACACTGACCGACCCGGCCGACCCCACCGACCCGGCCGACCCCACCGACCCGGTCGGCCCGACCGCGCCGACCGGCCCGACCTCGGCGGCGTCCAGGGCCTCGACGGCCTGCCGGCCATCGGGCGCCTGGCGGTCTCCCGCGGCGTCCCCGCCCTGCGCTCCAGGCTCGGCGCGAGAGGTCGCACGGCCGGCCCCGAGCGGGAACCACCCTGTCGGACGCACGCCACCGAGCACCTGAACACCGCCCCCTCCGACCGCGACCTACCTGATCACGGCTCGAACTTGTAACCCAGGCCCCGCACGGTCACCAGATGCCGCGGATTCCCGGGTTCGCGCTCAATCTTCGTCCGCAGCCTCTTGACATGTACGTCCAGGGTCTTCGTGTCACCCACGTAGTCCGAGCCCCACACCCGGTCGATCAACTGACCCCGCGTGAGTACCCGCCCGGCGTTGCGTAGGAACATCTCGAGGAGTTCGAACTCCTTGAGCGGGAGGGTGACCATGCTGCCGTCGACCGTGACGACGTGCCGTTCGACGTCCATCCGGACCGGCCCGGCCTCCAGGGTGGCCTCCGCGACCTCCTCCGTCTCCGACCGGCGGCGCAGCACGGCCCGGATCCGGGCGACGAGCTCGCGGGCCGAGAACGGCTTGGTGACGTAGTCGTCCGCGCCGAGTTCCAGGCCGAGCACCTTGTCGATCTCGCTGTCCCGCGCGGTCAACATGATGATCGGCACGCTGGACCTGGTCCGCAGCGTGCGGCACACCTCGGTGCCGGACAGGCCGGGCAGCATGAGGTCGAGCAGGACGAGATCGGCGCCGCGCCGGTCGAACTCGGCCAGCGCACTGGGGCCGTCGGCGACGACCCCGACCTCGAAGCCCTCCCGTTCCAGCATGAAGGACAACGCATCGGAGAAGGACTCCTCGTCCTCGACCACGAGCAGCCGGGTCACCTGTTCGCTCCCCCTGTCACATCGGACGGACCGGCCGACCCGGACCGCTTCCTGGCCCCGCCGGGGCGGCGCGCCGCCCCGGCGGCCTTGCTTCCGCCACCGCCGCCGGCACCACCAGTACCGCCACCGCCACCGCCACCACCGGCACCGGCACCGGCACCGGCACCGGCACCGGCACCGGCACCGGCACCGGCGATGATGTCGGGATGGTCACCCGGCGCGCCCTCCACGTCAGGGACCTCGGAGCCGGCCGCCGCCGCAGTGAGGCGGTCGGTGAGGGTGAACGACTGCGTCGGACCGGTGAACAGCGGCAGCCGCAGGGTGAACGTGGACCCCGCGCCCTCCGCGCTCCACACGGTCACCGACCCACCGTGATTGGTGGCGATGTGCTTGACGATCGCGAGGCCCAGCCCCGTCCCGCCCGTCGCCCGCGAGCGGGCCGGATCCGCGCGGTAGAAGCGTTCGAAGACCCGCTCGAGGTCCTTCTCCGCGATCCCGATGCCCTCGTCGGCGACCGAGATCTCCACGGTCATCCCGCTGCGGCGCACGCCGAGCACCACCCGGGTGCCGTGCGGCGAGTAGCTGATCGCGTTGTCCAGAAGGTTCGCGACCGCGGTGACGAGCTGGCCCTCGTCGCCGAGCACCTGCAGCTGGCCGTCGCCGATCACCGCGATGGAGATGGCCTGCGCCTGGGCGACGAGCCGGGTGCGGTCCACCGCCTCGGCGAGCAGCGCCGCCGTCGGCAGCGGCCGCAGATCGGGCAACGGTTCGGCGCCCTGCAGCCGGGACAGGTCGATGATCTCCTGCACCAACCGGGCGAGCCGGGCCGACTCGTGCGTCATCCGGGAGGCGAACCGACGCACGGCCACCGGGTCCTCGCTCGCCGCGGCGACCGCCTCGGCGAGGACGTGCAGCGCTCCGACCGGCGTCTTGAGCTCGTGGCTGACGTTGGCGACGAAGTCCCGCCGCACCGCCTCGACCCGGCGCGACTCCGTGATGTCATCCAGGATGACGGCGACATGACCGGACGAGTCCAGCAGGCGGGCCCGAGCGCGGACGGCCACGCCCTCCTGGTCGGGCCGGGGCCGGGTCAGCGGCGGCTCGGGCACCGGGGGCAGGTCGATCTGGCGCTCCCGGGCACTGCCCGCCCCCCGGGTCGCCCGCACCAGCTCGGCCAGCTCCACCACCGCGAGCTCGTCGGAGTCGACCACGCCCATCCGCCTGGCGACCGTGTTGACCAGGACGACCCGGTCGCTGGTGTCCAGGACGATCAGGCCGATCGGCAGACCGGAGATGACCCGTCGGACCAGCTTCGCGGGCAGCATCGTTCCGCCTTCCGTGCCCCCGTCGGGGCCGGTTGGCGGGGCGCTGCTGCCGGGTACCACCGTCATCGTCCATCCATCGTGTCGGGCCGCCCGGTAGGCGGGGGCGGCTCGGTGTGGTGTGCACCGGTTGTCACGGCATCCGCCGACCTGTCACCCACTCGCCGCATGCTAGGTGCCTGCGCGCCGCCCGGGCATCGCTCCGCAAGCCTCCACCGCCGATGGTCGCCAGTTGTTCATCGGACCTATCGTCGATGTTCACCGGACCGCGAGAGGTGCGCATCATCGTCGAGGTTCGGCGCGACACAGCGCCGTCATCGCGATCGCGGCGATTCGTCCCATAGTTCGGTTCGTTCGGTCCACGCCCCATCCGACAACCGCCCCCTCCCGACAGCCGCCCCCACCACCCCACAGCCGCCCCTCGGCCCACTAGCGAACAGGAGGAGCCGTCCGTGCGGGACGCCTTCACCGATGAACTCGAAAGCATCAACCAGTCCCTGATCGAGATGACCAACCTGGTCGCCTCGGCCATGGCCCGGGCGACGACCGCCCTCCTCGACGCCGACCTCCAGCTCGCCGAGAACGTCATCAGCGGGGACGAGACCGTCGACCTGCTGCGCAACGAGATCGAGGAGCGGGCGTTCGACGTCATGGCGCGCCAGGCGCCGGTCGCCACCGACCTGCGGATGATGGTCACCACCCTGCGGATGGTCGCCGACCTGGAGCGGATGGGCGACCTGGCGCTGCACGTGGCGAAGGTGGCGCGCCGCCGGTACCCCGGCCGGGCGGTCCCGCCGGAGCTGCGCGGGACCCTGCTGGAGATGGGTCAGGTCGCGCAGCGGATCGTCGCGAAGGCCGGTTCGGTGATCGCCAGCCGGGACACCGAGCTCGCCAAGCAGCTCGAGTCGGACGACGACGCGATGGACGGGCTGCACCGCACCCTGTTCCGGGTGCTGATCGAGAAGCCCTGGCCGCACGGCATGGAGGCCGCGATCGACATCACCCTCTGCGGCCGCTACTACGAGCGGTACGCCGACCACGCCGTTTCCGTGGCCCGCCGGGTGATCTACCTGGTCACCGGGGACATCGCCTCGTCCTGACCGGCGCCCGGTCCGGCGACTCCCCCGGGACGACGCGCCAGGCCCGCGCGGGTACCGCGGGCCTGGAGGCTGATCGTCGTTACCTTTTCCGTTACTTCTTCCCCTGGGCGGCGACGGCGGCCGCAGCACTCGCGGCCGCATCCGGGTCGAGATATCCCGAGCTCAGCACGCCCAGGTCGTCGTCGAGCTCGTACCGCAGCGGGATGCCGGTCGGGATGTTGAGCCCGGCGATGTCGGTGTCGCTGATGTGGTCGAGGTGCTTGACCAGGGCTCGCAGCGAGTTGCCGTGCGCGGCCACCAGGACCGTGCGGCCGGCCCGCAGGTCCGGCACGATCGCGTCGTACCAGTAGGGCAGCATGCGGGCGACGACGTCGGCGAGGCACTCGGTGCGCGGGATGAGGTCGGGGGCGAGATCGGCGTAGCGCTCGTCCACCCCGCTGACCTGCTCCGGACCGATCTCCGGCGGCGGCGTGTCGTAGGAGCGCCGCCAGAGCTGGAACTGCTCCTCGCCGAACTTCTCCAGCGTCTCGGCCTTGTTCAGACCCTGCAGGCCGCCGTAGTGCCGTTCGTTCAGCCGCCAGCTCCGGCGGACCGGTACCCAGGTCCGCCCGGCGGCGTCCAGCGCCAGCCAGGCGGTGCGGATCGCCCTGGTCAGCAGGGACGTGTGCACCACGTCGGGCAGGACACCGGCCTCGGCCAGCAGCTCACCGCCGCGGGTGGCCTCCTTCAGGCCCTTCTCGGACAGGTCGACGTCCACCCAGCCGGTGAACAGGTTCTCGCGGTTCCAGTTGCTCTCACCGTGGCGGAGCAGGACGAGGGTCGTCATACCCGAGATCCTGCCTGTTCGCCCGGGCCCTCGGCCAGCATTGCCGGTTCCCACCGCCGACCCGCCGGATCGCCGCCGGTCGCAGCCGGGTTCGGCGGATGCGCCAGACCCACCGAAGGGGCCGGGCCCCAGGTCGGACGCCGCCGCCCGGGTCGAGCAGCGGGGCCGCGGCGGGCGGCGGGTCCACTGCGACAGGTCGTTGGCAGCGGGTCGGCTGCGGCGAGGTCTCCTGGGGCCAGACATGAAGCGACCCCCGGGCGCTCCGCCGCCGCTGGAAGCGGTGGCGGGCCGTCGGGACTTGTCGACGGCGCCCGGGGGTCGGGTGATCTGCCTGGTACTCGCCGGTGCCGGTGCCCGTGGGGCCACCCGGCTAGAGGTGAGGACCACGAGACCGGCTAGCGGACAGTCACCTCACGAGTCCTATGAGCATACAAAGTTTGGACCACCTCCCTTCTCGTGTACCGCAGACGCTACGCGGCCGGGCGGCCACCTCGCAACGGCTTTTTTGGACGCGTCGATGGGATGCTCGCGACACTCCGTTCGGGAACACGGCAAGCCGCCGCCGGCCGCCGTGCTTCGGCGGCGATCGCGTCGGCCCAGCCGGGCCGTGAGGGCGGCCCCGGGCCCCGAGGGGGGACCTAGACTCGACGGTATGACCTCTGGGTCCACCCCGAGCACCACAGCCACCCGATCCCCGCTGCTCGACCTGCCCGGCGCGGTGCCGGCGGCCGGCGACGACGCGACCGTCGCCGCCCACTACGGCGATCCGCTGCGCGAGCAGCGCGCGCTGCGCGACGGCGCCGCCCTCGTCGACCGGTCGCACCGCGAGGTGGTGCGCATCGGCGGCCCGGACCGGCTTTCCTGGCTGCACAGCATCACCTCCCAGCACCTGTCCGGGCTGGGCGCGCTGCGCGGCAGCGAGGCGCTGGTGCTGTCCCCGCAGGGCCACGTCGAGCACCATCTCGTCCTCGCCGACGACGGCACGGCCACCTGGGTGGACGTGGAGCCCGGCACGGCCGCCGGGCTGCTGCGTTACCTGGAGTCGATGCGCTTCCTGCTCCGGGTGGAGCCGGCGGACGTCAGCGCGCGGACGGCGGTGCTCAGCGTGGTCGGACCGGCCGCGGTGCCCACCGTCGCCGCGGCCCTCGGCGGTGCCGATCTGGACCTGCCCGAACCGCTGGCCCTCGAGCCCACCGGCGCGCCGGTCACCGGCCCCTACCCGGTGGCCCGAGCGGCGGACGGCACGCTGGTCCGCCGGATGGCATACGGCGTCGATCTGCTCGTCGACCGGGCGACGCTCGCGGCGACGGCCCAACGGCTGCTCGCTGCCGGCGCGGTGCCCGCCGGCCTGTCCGCCTTCGACGCCCTGCGGATCGCCGCCCGCCGGCCGCGGCTGGGCCGGGAGACCGACCATCGCACGATCCCGCACGAGGTGGGCTGGCTCGCCGACGCGGTGCATCTGGACAAGGGCTGCTACCGCGGCCAGGAGACGGTGGCCCGGGTGCACAACCTGGGCCGTCCGCCGCGCCGGCTCGTCCTGCTCCACCTCGACGGCACCGTGGCCGCCCCGGGTTCGGCGGTGACGGCCGACGGGCGCGAGGTCGGTTTCGTCGGCACCTCCGAGATGCACGAGGAGCTCGGCCCCATCGCCCTGGCGATCGTGAAGCGTTCGGTGCCCGCGGGCGCCGCCCTCGTCGTCACCGACCCCGACGGCGCCCCCGTCGCCGCCGCGATCGACCCGGACGACGACGACGCCAGCGCGGCGGCCGCGCCGAAGCGCCCGGCGGGCCGGCTGCTGCGCTCCCCCTGACGGTCCCGGCCCTGACCTGCGCTCAGGCGGTGCGCGAAAGGACCTGGTCGAGTTCGCGCGCCTCCGGGTCGGAGCTGTGCCGGCGCAACCGGCGCCGCAGCTCGTCGGCCCGGCGGGCGTTGCGCTTGGAGCGCGTCGCCTCCAGCATCGGCATCGCCTCCCGGGTCAGCGCGCAGCCGTGCTCGACGTTGCCCAGGTCGATCTGCAGGGCGGCCCGGCGCAGCAGGTAGGTCGCCCGGTCCCGGGCCCGCGAGGTCGGCAGCATCGTCAGGGATCTCTCCAGCCACCGGTCGGCCTGCGCGAGATGACCGAGATCGATGTAGCAACTGCCGATCTGGGCGTGGTACTCGCCGTCGTCGAAGTAGTCGGCCCAGGCCGGGTCCTCGGGCCGGGCGGCGTCCATCGCCTCCTCCGAACGGGCCAGTGCCTCCGCGCACGCGCCGGCCTCGCCGAGCGCGGCGTGGGCGCGGGCGCGCCGCATGTGCAGCATGGCGCCGACCCGGCCGCTGGCGCCCCCGATGCTGGTCACGGCGGCCTCCGCGAGATCCACCGCCTCCCGCGGACGGGCGAAGTCGACGCACTGCAGCGACATGTTCTTCAGCACGTTCGCGCCGAGCATCCGGTCACCACCGGCGTGCGCGGAGTGCAGCGCGGTGATCCAGTAGCGTTGGGCGGCGGTCTGGAAGCCGGCGTCGAAGGAGACCCAGCCGGCGAACCGGGCGAGCTCGGCCGCGACCACGTGCAGGTGACGGCCGACCTGCTCGGTGTAGGACCCGCGAACCAGCAGGTCCGCCACCACCCCGAGCTCGGCGTCGACCAGGCGGCGGACGCTCTCGCCACCGAGGCGCTCGTCCATCACCCGCAGGCCGGGGATGTTGTGTTCGATCCGGTTCACGATCTGATCGTCGACTCGTCCGCCGTTCAGCGCGGCGGACAGCCGGCTGGGCTCCAGGCCGAGCCACTGCGTCGCGAGCTCCGCGACGCCGACCCCGGTGATGGTGAGGAAACCGCGCCGGTCGGAGAGGGCGTCCTCGACGACGTCCATGATCGCCGTGATGCCGCCGGCCGGCGTCCACGGGTACTCGGTGCGCACGGCGTCACCGGTCGGCAGCCAGGCCGGCCACGGATGCGACTCCAGCCGGTCGTTCGGGACGCCGAGTTCGGCGGCGAGGGCGAGCTGGGAGACCCGGTCCGGGACGACGCCGCGGTGCTCCCAGCGCCAGACCTTCTGGCGCTCGGCCGCCATGTTCGCCACCCCGAGGTCACGGGCGCGACGGGCCACCACACGGGCCAGTCGCTGATAGGACCAACCACGCTGCGCGCGGACGAATGCGAGCGGATGTGTGCAGGCGTGCGCGTTATCCGTCAGCATCGACGATCTCCTCGAGTCGGAACTCCTGGGTCAAATCTGTGAGCGCCCACTGACGCTATGTCGCGACATCCTGGTGTCCATAGTGATGACCCCGGTGCGATGCGTGCACAGAGGTCACGGCCGGACCACTGGGGGCCTTGATTGCACGGATGTCGCCGGGGACTGCCCGGACATCCGGGCGTCATGTCCAGTTCTCCAACATTGCGGCCATGCGGCCGCGACCTGGGGCCCCATCCGGTCAATACGGGCACGGATGCCATCTTCGACGCATCCTGGTCACATGCGCCTATCCTCGTTTTACCCGACGGAATCCGAGGACCAGGACTCGGTCGGACACCATGTGCGCGATGGGCGTTTGACAGACAGCAAAGCACAGTGAGCGGCGCGCCGTCACCCATTTTGAGAAACGACGCGACCCGTGACCAGAATCCGCATCAACCGCAATACAATTAGCCGACGACGACGATTCCAGGTCGAGATGTCCTTCGTTCCCGTGGAAACGCCGTCAGGCTCTCGCAGTCCACGTCGCGGACCGCACCGCCCAGCGCGGGCACGACGGATCGTCCATGGTCACGTCCGCGTCCCGGCCTCGGTCTCGGCCGGGCAACAACCGACAGTCATCACCGCGGCGGCGAACGAGGATCGTGCCGAGGCCTGGCACGGTTCCCGGCCCGGAAACCGTGCCCACCCCTCGGCACGACGGCGGCCCTGCTGCTGCGTCGTGACCATCGGTGGAGATCGAGGTCCTTCCGGCACGCCGCGGGCTCAGGCGTCCGTGGTCACGGGAGTGATCGCAGCGCCAGTCCCGGCAGCAGCGGTCAGGGATGGTCGAGGCGGTCGCCGTCGGGCGCGAAGTAGGTGAGTGCCGACGTCGGAGCCCGGAGCACCACGAAGGCACCGGGGGTCAGGGCGAGGGCGGCGTTCACGCGGACGGCGAGCACGCCGGCGCGCGTGCGGACGTGGACGGTCCGCTCCGCCCCCAGCCGCTCGGAGACGACGACCTCGCCCGACAGTCGCAGCTGCTCGGAGCCGCCCACCCCGCGCAGGCTGCCGGGCTGCTCGGGAACGCCGACGTCCAGGCTGCCGCCGTCCAGGCCGCCCACGCCTGGGGTGCCGACGCCTGGGGTGCCGACGCCCGGGGTGCCGACGCCCGGGGTGCCGACGCCCGGGGTGCCCGCCCCCGGGCTGTCGACGTCCAGGGCGCCGAGGTCCAGGGTGAGGTGCTCGGGCCGGACGCCGAAGGCCGCCGCGCCCGCGGGCGCCGGCACGTCGAAGCCGTCGGCGCGCAGGCGGCCGTCGTGCCAGTGGCCGTCCCAGACGTTCATCGGCGGGCTGCCGACGAAGGCGGCCACGAAGCGGGTGGCGGGCCGGTCGTAGATCTCGTCGGGGGTGCCGATCTGCTGCAGGCGGCCCTCGCCGAGGACGGCGACGCGATCCCCCACGGCCATCGCCTCGGCCTGGTCATGGGTGACGAACAGCGCGGTGGTGCCCAGGCTGCGCAGCAGGCCGACGATCTCGACCCGTAGTTCGACCCGGAGCTGGGCGTCGAGGCCGGACATGGGCTCGTCGAGGAGGATGACGCGCGCTCGGGTCGCCAGGGCCCGCCCGATCGCGACCCGCTGGCGCTGGCCGCCGGACATCTGCGGGGGACGGCGGCCGGCCAGCTCGGCGATGCCGAGCATGGCGAGCGTCTCCCGGGCCCTTGCGACGGCGGCAGCCTTCGGCAGGCCGCGGCCGTGGCGCAGGGCGAGCGTCAGGTTGTCCAGCGCGGACTTGTGCGGGTAGAGCGCGAAGTGCTGGAACACCATGGAGACGTCCCGGCGGTGCGGCGGGAGGCCGAGCTGGCTGGTCCCGTCGAAGCGCACGTCGCCGGTGGTCGGCTCGTCCAGCCCGGCGCAGATCCGCAGCAGCGTCGACTTTCCCGAGCCCGACGGCCCGAGCAGCGCGACGATCTCCCCGGCCGCGACCGTGAGCGAGACCTCGTGCAGCGCGTGCACGGAGCCGAACGAGCGGCCGATCCGGTCGAATTCGATCGGCACGCCGGTGACCATCCCGAGCGGGAGATCGGGCCTGGCGGGGGCCGGGGCGCTCACCGGGTCAGCTCCACGGCCTCGGCCTGCGCCGCGGCCAACGTCTTCGCCGGGTCCTCGCCCCTGACGATGCGCAGCACCTGGTCAGACAGCGCGGTCGGCAGCTCGCCGCCGCGGGCCCCGCCCCACGCGGGCGCCTTGACCAGCGAACCGGTGAGCGCGAGGAAGGGCTTCAGCTGCGGGTAGGTGTCGTAGAACGCACCGAGCTGACTGGCGGCCTGGGTGTCCACCGGGATGTAGCTGAGCGCCTCCGTGCTCGCGACCACGACGTCCGGGGACAGCAGGGAGACGACCAGCTCGGTCGCCATCTCCCGCTGGCAGCGGTCCGTGGCCAGGACGGTCAGCGCGTTCCCGCCGGCGACGGGATGCTGGGTGCCGCCGGGCAGGGTCGGGAACGGGATGGCGCCGGCCCGGAATCCCTTCGCTCCCTGCCCGGCGATGAACTTCAGCCCGCCGGCGAGCGAGGCGACCGTGACCGCCGTCATCGCGGTCTGCTTGCGGATGCCGAAGCGCAGCAGCCCCTGCTGGGTCGGGTCGGTGGACTGCGGGCCGTAGGTGCCGACCTTCGCCAGGAACTCCGCGGCCTCCTGCGCCGCCGGGGTGGTCAGCGCCGGGCGGCCCGAGGCGTCCTGGATCGGGGTGCCCTTGGAGCTGGCCAGCGTGTTGAGGATCCACTGCCCGAACTGCTGGCCGGTCGGCAGGTCGATCGGCTGCACGTTCTGTCCGGATGCCTTGATCTTGTCCGCGGCGGCGAGCACGCCGGCGGTGGTGGTGAGGGTGGCGGGGTCGACGCCGGCCTTGGTCAGAACGTCGAGGTTGTAGACCAGGGCGAGCGAGGAGACCTGCTGCGGGATCCCGATCTGCTTGCCGCCGACGGTGCCGAGGCCGAGCAGGCGCTGGTCGTAGGAGGCGCGCAGCAGCCGCGGGGAGAGCTCCTGGGCGCCGAGCTCGCGGGCGAAGACCGGCAGCAGGTCGAAGCCGGCGACCGCGACGTCGACGGAGCGGCCTGCCGACCGGTCGGCGCTGATCTGCTGGACGAGCGCGGTGTAGTCGGGGGCGGTGGTGTTCAGGTCCACGGTGAGGCCGGGATGGGCCTTCTCCATGTACGCCTTGCCGGACTTCGCCACGTCGTTGAGGGTGCCGACCGCGGCCATCCGCAGGGTCTTCACCTTGGCGGCGCATTCCGGGGACGCCGTCGCGCCGGCCACGTTGTCGACGCCCGCGGCGGCGGAACGCGCGGTGGGACGCAGGCTTTCCGCCGGGTTCGCCGGGCCGGAGTCACCGCCTCCGCCGCACGCCGTCAACGTGAGCATGGTGACCGCCACGGTCAGGGGCAGCAAGCGGCGGATGCGGATCACGCGTTGTTCCTCTCAGGCACCGGCGCCCGTGCCGGTGATCCCGGCGGCGAGACGGCGTTGGGCGACGACGAAGACGGCCAGCGACGGCAGGCTGATGACCAGCGCCGCAGCGGCGAGCTCGGCGAAGTCGGGGATGATCGACGAGGAGTCCGTCAGCAGGCGGGCAAGGGCGAGCGGCGGGGTGGCGATGCCGGGCGACCGGGCGACCAGCAGCGGCCACAGGTACTCGTTGTAGGAGAGCAGAAAGCTGAACACGGACACCGAGGCGATCGCCGGCGCCGCGAGCGGCACGATGATCGAGCGTAGCGTCCGCCAGGTGCCCAGGCCGTCCATCCGCGCGGCGTCGAGGACCGACGCGGGAATGGTGGTCATGTACTGGCGGAGCATGAAGATCATGCCGGCGTGGGTCATGAACGGCAGCACCAGGCCGACGCGGGTGTCGGCGAAGCCCAGCGCGGAGATCGTCACGTAGTTCGGCACCGCGGTGACCTGCGCGGGCACGAGCAGCGTGGCCAGCACCACGGCGAACAGGCCGGTGCGCCCGCGAAAGCGCAGGCAGGCAAAGGCGTAGGCGGCGGGGACGGCCGTGGCGAGCTGGAGCGCGAGGATCGCGAGGCTGACCCCGACGCCGGTGAGCAGCGCGGGTCCGAGGTCGCCGGCGTGCCAGGCCTGGTCGAACGAGTGGAACTGCACCCGCGACGGGATGGGGTTGGAATCGAGCGCGAGGGCGGTCTGCGGAGGGCCGATCGCGGTTCGCAGCATCCAGACGAACGGCAGGACCGCGACCACGATGCCGACGGTGAGCAGGGCGAGGCGCGCGAGGGTCGCGGCGCCCGGCAGCCGACGACGCGGTCCCGCCGCGCGGGCCGCGCGTGTCCGCAGGGCGGCCGGGCCGCGGTGGCGGGCCGGTGGTCCGGCCGGGGCAGGCGGGCCGGCGGGGACGGATGGGCCGGCGGGGGCGCCGCTGCTGGTCCCGGCGGTCACGCGGCGGCCTCCCGCGCCCGCCGGATACGCCGCCCGAGCAGCGCTCCGCCGGCGCCGAGCGCCACGATGACGACGAGCAGCAACAGAGCGATCATCGAGGCGTATCCGATGCGGAACGATCCGGTGAAACCGACCTCGTAAATGTAGTAAATGATGGTGGTGCTCGAATCGAGGGGGCCGCCCTTGGTGAGAACGGCGACCGTCTCGAAGGTCTGCAGCGTCAGGATTGTCACGAAGACACCCAGGAAGACCGTGGTGGGCGCCAGCAGCGGCAGGGTGATGTGGCGCAGCCGGGCGAATCCGCGGATGCCGTCGACGTCGGCCGCCTCGTAGACCGAGCGCGGGATGGTGGTCAGGCCGGCCAGGTAGACGATGAACACAAAGCTGGTCAGCCGCCAGGCCCCGACGAGGGCGACCACCGGCAGGGCGGTCGAGGTGTCGCCGAGCCAGTCGACCGGCGCCACCCCGAACAGACCGACCACCGTGTTCGCGAATCCGTCGGGACTGCTGTCGAACATGTACGCGAACACCACCGCCATCGCGACGATGTTCGCGCTGACCGGCAGGAACAACGCGAAACGCACCAGGGCACGGCCGTGGGTCACCCGCTCCGCGGCCAGCGCCAGTGCCAGCCCGATCGCGACCGCGGGAATGACCGTGATGAGGCAGTACAGGAGGGTGTTGCGCACGGCCCCGCCGAGGTCGCCATCGGAGAAGGCGGTGCGGGCGTTCGCCGTGCCCACCCAGCTGAAACGCGGACCGGTCAGCGTCTTGTCGGTCCCCGCCACGAAGGCCGAGACCAGGGCGGGCCCGATGACGAACACGCCGAGCCCGACGAAGGCGGGCGCCAACAACGCGCCGACCCGCCAGCCCACCCGGCCGCCACCCACCCCGGTCATCCACCCATCCCGCTCATCCGCCCGCCGCGCATCACCCACGCACCGCGCATCATGCACGCACCGCGCATCATGCACGCAGGGCGCACCATCCACAGACGGCGCACCATCCACGGACGGCGCACCATCATCCCTGCGCGGCGCATCACCCATGCACCCCACTCGTCACGGTTACGCATCTTGGCCCCACCCGTGCCGGGATGCCTAGACCGGGGTCGGGCCACCGCAGGAACAACCGGTGCCTACCTGTGACCCTCCGGTCCGCGAGCCGCCGATCGGGGCAGCGGACGGACCGGGTCCACGGGTGCGTGGACGGACGCCACCAGCGGGCATCGGCGCCCCGCGTTCCGGATCCCGACGCGCTGCGGCGGTGCGGGCACCGATTCACGGTGTCCGGATACGTGGCGGCCGTCCCCTCCGCGGCCAACGCCTGCAAGAATGACAGGAAACGTCAGTCGATCTTCGGGAACACGATGAGTGACCGCAGCGAATCCGGCCAAGCGTCCGCCTGGGGGCGCGTCGCCGAGGACGGCACCGTCTTCGTTCGCACGGCGAGCGGTGAGCGCGCCGTCGGATCGTGGCGGGCCGGGAGCCCCAGCGAGGGCCTGGCCCACTTCGAGCGCCGCTACGACGATCTGAGTGCCGAGGTCGTGCTGTTGGAACGGCGGTTGACCCTCAGCGGGGTCGATCCGGGCGGGATCGCGGGCAGCGCCCGCCGGCTGCTCGACTCCCTCGACTCCGCCGCCGTCGTCGGTGATCTCGACGCCCTGCGTGCCCGGCTCGAGACCGTCCTCGCGGGCACCGAGGAGCGGCGCACCGTGCTCGCCGCCGAGCGGGCCGAGCGGACCGCCCGGATCGCCGCGGCCAAGGAGGAGCTGGTCGCCGAGGCCGAGCGGCTCGGCCGCAGCTCGGAATGGAAGACCGCCGGCGAACGCTTCCGCACTCTCGCCGAGGAGTTCCGGGCCGTCGGGTCCCTGGACAAGCGCACCGACTCGGCGCTGTGGCGGCGCATCACCGGCGCCCGCGAGGAGTTCACCCGCCGGCGCACCGCGCACTTCGCCGCCCTGGACACCCAGCGGGCCCGCTCGCGGGAGCGGAAGGAGGCGATCATCGCCGAGGCGGAGGCGCTGGTCGAATCCTCCGACTGGGCCGGCACGACCGCCCGCTACCGAGCTCTGCTCGCCGACTGGAAGGCGGCCGGCCGGGCGGCCAAGGACGTCGACGACGCGCTGTGGAACCGGTTCCGCGAGGTGCAGGACGTCTTCTTCAGCCGGCGCAACGCCGCGAACGCCGAGCGGGACGCGGAGCTGCGGGACAACCAGGTCCAGAAGGAGAAGCTGCTGGCCGAGGCGAGCGCGCTCGACCCGACCGACACCGAGCGCTCGCTGCGGCGCCTGCGCGAACTGCAGGACCGGTGGGACGAGATCGGCCGGGTTCCCCGCGAGACGGCCGGCACACTCGAACGCCAGATGGCGGCGATCGGCGACAGGCTGCGCGAGGCCGCGGACGCCCGATGGGCGCAGCGTTCCATCGCCGCGTCGCCCTTCGTGACCAGGCTGCGAGAATCCGTCGCCAAGCTGGAGGCCAAACTCGCCCGCGCCCAGGCTGCCGGGCGCACCAAGGAGATCGCCGAGACCGAAGCCGCGTTGGCCACCCAGCGCGCGTGGCTGGCCCAGGCCGAGAACTGACCGTCCCAAGGCCATCCGAGCCCAGGGCCATCCCGCCCTGGTCCGGACTTCCGCGTCTCGGGCGGTTACGGGGGTTACGGGGGTTACGGGGGTCGCCGCCCGCCCGCCCGCCGATCGCCCGCCAGGGCAGGCGGACATCGGGTGCCCGTCGGGCGGAGCGACCCAAAGGTGCTAACTCGCGCGCTTGCCAGAGTTAGCACTCGGACGTATCGTCGATCGCGTTGACGTTGCGTTGTGCCGGGCTCCCCGTCCCGGTGGCCGAGCGCCGATCACCGTCGGCCGCGTCCTCGGCGCGGGGTGCCCGCAGCGGTCGGGCGGCGCCCGACCCGTCCGTCGAAGGAGGCGTGTGACCCGGTGGCGGCCCTGAATGTTCGCGATCTCGGCGATTTCATCCGGGATCAGCGGCGCGCCGCGCAGATTTCCCTGCGTCAACTCGCCAAGCAGGCGGGGGTGAGCAACCCTTACCTCAGCCAGATCGAGCGAGGTCTGCGCCGACCGTCCGCGGAGATTCTCCAGCAGATCGCCAAGGCGCTGCGCATCTCCGCCGAGGTGCTCTACGTCCAGGCCGGGATTCTGGAGGAACGGCACGGCGGTGAGGACGTCATGGCGGCGATCCTCGCGGACGATTCCCTTTCCGAGCGGCAGAAGCAGGTGGTGCTCGACATCTACGAGGCGTTCTGCACGGAGAACGCCGTCGCCGCCCGAGCCGGCGCGGCGACCGGCGGGCCGGCCGCGGGCGGAGCCGGTACCCGCGTGGATGACGACTCCGGTGCGGAGGAAGCGTCCGGTGCGGACGACGACACCGTCGCGGAGGCGAGCGCCGGCGGCGCAGCGGGCGACGTGCCCGTCGCCGGTGGCGACGCCACCGCCGGTACGAGGGTGACGGCGACGGCGAAGACCCGCCCCGCGGGTACCGCTCGGCGGCGGCCTGCCAGTCGTCGCGCCGCTGCCGAGGCGGCGCAGGACGCTCTGGGCGCGGCCGTGCCGGCCGACGACGCGGCGGCGCAGCCGGCCATCGCGGAAGCGCCGAAGCGCCGTAGCCCCAAGCGGGCGACGGCGACCACCCGCGGCGGCTCGGCGGGAGCCGGGCGCACCAGGTCGGCCGGCGGCACCTCGTCGACCGCAGCCACCACCCGCACCCGTCGCCGCACCGCCACCCCGTCGACCGCCCCCGGCCCCGACACCAGTCCCGGCCCCGACACCACTCCCGGTTCGGACACCACTCCCGGTGCCGACACCACCACCGGCTCGAAAGGGACCACCGGCTCGAAAGGCACCACCGGCTCGACCGCCGCCCCTGGACCCGACACGGACGGGTCCGCCGGAGCAACCGGCGCCTGACCTGCTCCCGGGCCTTCGCCCCCCGCCGGACGACAGCGTCTCACCGGCACCGGCACCGGCACCGACCCGCTCGGCCGCGGCCAGAGCGGCGGATCCGTCGCCACGACACCACCTCGACCGCACGGACCGCACGGAACGCACGGAACGCACGGAACGCACGGAACGCACCGAGTCGACCGCACATCCCTGACCCGACAGCCGCCACCGGAGCACACCCGCAGCGGCGGCCGAACCCCAGGAATCACCTACACGACGACAACAGATCCTCGACCCGAGGGAGACACCATGGCCACCACGCGCACGACATCCCGTACCACGAGCCGCCCGGCCAACCGGTCCGCCGCCCGGCCCACCGCCCGCGCCACCGCGCAGACGGATCACGACGAGGCCGCGGTGAAGGCCGAGATCAGGGTTCCGCTGGCGGAGGTCCGTAAGCCGATCTACGCCTCGGTGGGGGCCGCCGACCTCGCCGTCGCGAAGCTTCTCGCCCTGCCCACGACGACGACGAGCGAGGTCCGCCGGCTCTCCGACCGGGTCGGGTCGCTGCCCGTGCAGGCCGCCCGGGTGCCCACCCAGGTCGGCACCGCCGTTCGCGCGCTGCCGGCGACCGTGACCTCCCAGATCTCGGACCTGCAGGACCGCGCCACCCAGCTCTACAACACCTTCGCGTCCCGGGGAGAGCGCCGGGTGGCGAGCATCCGACGCAGCCCGTCCACCGCGGAGGCCGAGCAGCGCACCCGGACCGCGGTCAGCCAGACCCGCGCGGCGCGCACGTCGACCCGCCGGGCGGCGGAGGCGGTCGGTCGCGCGGTGGTCGACGCCGCTCCGGAGAAGTAACACCGGGAAAACCCGTACACATCGGATCCGCTATGGACGACCACCGGTGTACACAGATCGACCGCCGCCCGCGGACCTGGTGTCCGCGGGCGGCACTCCGATGTGTTGTATTGAGTACATGCGCTATCGCCCGCTGGGATCGTCCGGACTGCTCGTGTCAGTCGTCGGTCTGGGATGCAACAATTTCGGCTCACGCGTCGACCTGGCCGGCACCCGCGCGGTCGTCGATGCCGCGCTCGACGCCGGGATCACTTTCTTCGACACCGCCGACACCTACGGGAACAAGGGTGGTTCGGAGACCCTGCTCGGGCACGTTCTGCGGGGCCGCCGCGATGACGTCGTCCTGGCCACGAAATTCGGCAGCGACATGGGCGGCATGTACGGCCAGGACTTCAGCGCCCGGGCATCGCGGCGGTACATCCGCAAGGCCGTCGAGGGCTCCCTGAGCCGGCTGCAGACGGACTACATCGACCTGTACCAGCTCCACAAGCTGGACGCCTTCACGCCGATCGAGGAGACGCTCGAGGCGCTCGACGAGATCCTCAAGGAAGGCAAGATCCGCTACATCGGCGCCTGCAACCTCGACGCCTGGCAGGTCGCCGACGCCGAGTGGACCGCGCGGGCCTCCGGTGCCACCCGGTTCATCTCCGCCCAGAACCACTACAGCCTGCTCGAACGCGGCGTCGAGGCGGAACTGGTGCCGGCCACGCTGAAGTACGGCATCGGCGTCATCCCCTACTTCCCGCTCGCGAACGGGCTGCTCACCGGCAAGTACCAGCGCGACGAGGCGCCCGCACCCGGGACCCGGCTCGCCGGGCGGCAGGACGAGCTGACCGACGAGGTCTTCGACCGCATCGACGTGCTGGAGACCTTCGCCCGGGAGCGGGACCGTTCCCTGCTCGACGTGGCGATCGGCGGGCTGGCCGCACAGCCCGGCGTCGCCTCGGTCATCGCCGGCGCGACGAGCGCCGTCCAGGTGCGGGCAAACGCCGCGGCCGGCCAGTGGCAGCCCCGCCCGGACGACCTCGCGGTGCTCGACAAGATCGCGCCGACCCGCCGCCCCGCCGGTTCCTGACGCGCCGCAGACCGCGGCGGGCGGCCACCGCGCCCGCCGCGACCAGCCGCCGCGACCAGCCGCCGCGGGCGGGCCCCGGTCGCGGGGGCCGTCAGGCGGGAGCTGGCCGGCGGCCCAGGGCCCGGGCCAGCCGGTGTTCCCGCTCCGGCGGCAGGGTCGTCATGATGACGACCGGGTGGTGCGGGCGCAGTGCGGCGGTGACCTCCTCGGCCGCCGAACGGCGCACCAGGGCGAAGATCGCGGCCCGTCCCGGTTGCAGATGCCCGGCGATGCGCCGGACCAGATCGTCGTCCACGCCCGGCCCGCTGAGCCTGCTGGCGAGCGCCCCGGCGCCCGCCCCGATGCCGAGGCCGACGAACGGGGCGAGGAACACCGTTCCGATCACCCCGCCGCACAGAGCCCCGCCGAGAGCGGCGGTCCGGGCCGGGTTGGCCACGCGGCGCATGGTGACGCGGCCTCGCTCATCCCGCCACACCAGCGTGCCGTCGGCCAGATCGAGCCGCTTGTCCCGGCGCAGTCGGCGGCCGAGTGACCAGGCCTGCCGCGCCTGCTCCACGCTGTCGAACCCGAGAACCACGAGCTGTTCCGCCATCGCCGCCATCCCTTCCAGCCTTCCGGCTTCCTCTCCTGCCTGAGCCCCGGGTCCTGGCCTGAGCCCCGGTTTCTGCCCTGAGCCCCGGTCCTGGCCCGGGCCCCGGCCCCGCTGCGAGGCCGAATATCCTCCATCGGATCGCAGTCCCCGTCCACCCGCAAACGCACCAGTCCCTGTGGGCCCCGCCCCTCCCTCGTCCGGGTGGGTACCGCCGAGGACCGTCACAGCGAACGCCGGCTCGGGAAGACTGGTCGCCATGGTGCACGTGACCCTGCAGCAGGGCGACATCACGCTCGTCGAGGCCGACGCGATCGTCAACGCCGCCAACAGCGGACTGTTCGGTGGTGGGGGCGTCGACGGCGCCATCCACGCCGCCGGCGGACCGGAGATCCGTGCCGCCTGCGAGCGGCTGCGCGCGACCTCCCTCCCGCGGGGGCTGCCGACCGGTGAGGCGGTGGCGACGCCGGCGGGCCGGCTGGCCGCCCGGCACGTCATCCACGTCGTCGGCCCGGTGTACGACCCGGCAGAGGACCGCTCCGCACTGCTGCGCTCGGCCTACACGCGGGCGCTCGCGGTCGCCGACGAGCTCGGTGCGGCCAGCGTCGCCTTCCCCGCCGTCAGCGCCGGGGTGTACGGCTGGCCGCTGGACGACGCCGCCCGCCTGGCCGTGACGACCGTCCTCGCGGCGGACACCCGGGTCGCGCAGGCGCGCTTCGTGCTGTACGACGATCAGGCCTACCGCGCGTTCAGCGCGGCGCTCGCGGCGGCCAGTCGACGGTAAGTTCGCCCAGCCGCCAGCGCCGGGCGTCTGCGCGCACCGGCCAGCCCTGCGCCCGCAGCTCGGCCACCGCGGCGATCCAACGCTGCCGCGGCGAGAACACGGCCCGTGGCGCGGCCCGTTCCCAGGCCCGATCGAGCGCCCCGAGCAGGCGGTGGACGTCGTGACCGGGAACGTTGTGTTCGATCAGTGCCTTGGGCAGCCGCTCGGCGAGCTCGGAGGGGCGGCCGAGGCTCGGCAGGTGGGCCGAGAGCGTCAGGGTCGGGCGGGCGGTGACCCGCCCGGCGGGCAGCCAGCCGGGCGCCGGCCCCGGGGCCGGCAGGCAGAACCAGCAGGCCCGCCGGCCGATCTCGTCGCAGGTCCCCTCGACGAGCAGGCCGCCGGGCGCCAACCGCGCCGTCATCGTCGCCCAGGCGCCGGCGACGGCTGGTTCGGGGTACTGGCGGAGCACGTTCAGGGCACGGACCACGGCGGGACGCGTAGGCGCGGGCGGCAGCTCGAACCCGCCGCGGGCGAAGGTCAGCCCGGGCGGCCGGGCGGCATCCGTCGCGGCGGCCACTCGCTGCGGGTCGAGTTCGAGGCCGACGACGCGCACCCGCGGGCAGGCCGTCCGCAGCCGCCGGTGGAGTTCGACGGTGGTGACCGGCGACGCACCGAAGCCGAGATCGACGACCAGCGGGTCCGCGCTGCCCCGCAGCAGGGGGCCGGCGGCGTCGAGCAGCCAGCGGTCGACCCGCCGCAGCCGGTTCGGCGCCGTGGTACCCCGGGTGGGTTCCCCGAGGGCGCGGGCCCGGCCGGCCGCCAGGCGCGGGGCACGGCGGGGATTCGGCACCCGACCAGCCTCGCAGATCGGCCGTTCCGGTCGCCTCGGGCATCCACCCCGACCGCCGACGTTCGGCGTCTCCCCGCGCCGCGGCGGTGACCCGGATCGCGCTCGACCGCCCGGTCGGGCCGGCGCCCGGGGCGCGTCACCGCGTCTGTTTCCTTACAGCTTTGTGACCGTCGGCCCGGCGACCTCACCACTCGCACCCCTCTGACCTGCAATGACAGCGTAATTTGCGGCCCGTCGTGGGCGCTGGGGCGGGGGGCGACCAGTTGACCGGACAACGGGGCGGGTAGAACGGTGGTTGTCGTGTCGGTCCTGTGCAGGGTTGGTCGTGCCGGGCAGGCGACCCAGACGGATGGATGCGGAGGTGCCCGGTGCGGTTGATCAGGAGCGGTGCCGCGGTCCGCGCCGAGCCAAACCGGGGCACCCGGCCCCGGCGCGTGGCGATGCTGTCGATGCACACGTCGCCGATGGAGCAGCCCGGCACGGGGGACGCCGGCGGGCTGAACGTCTACGTGGTGGAGCTCTCGCGGCAGCTCGCGGCGCTCGGCGTCGAGGTCGAGGTGTTCACCCGGGCGGTGAGCAGCAAGTTGCCGACCTCGGCGGAGCTGGCCCCCGGCGTGACGGTGCGCCACGTCGACGCCGGGCCGTTCGAGGAGATCCACCGCGAGGACCTGCCGGCCTGGCTGTGCGCGTTCACCGCGGATGTGCTGCGCGCCGAGGCGGGGCACGAGCCGGGCTACTTCGACGTCATCCATTCGCACTACTGGCTGTCCGGCCAGGTCGCCCTCGCGGTCGCCCGGCGGTGGGGCGTGCCGTTCGTGCACACCTCGCACACCCTGGCGAAGATCAAGAACGGCGCGCTGGCCGTCGGGGACCGCCCCGAGCCGCCCGGCCGGCTGCTCGGCGAGCAGGAGGTCATCGCCGGGTCCACCCGGCTGATCGCCTCCACCGCGGACGAGCGCGGCCACCTCATCGACCTCTACGACGCCGACCCCGACCGGGTCGACGTCGTCGCGCCGGGCGTCGACCTGGAGACCTTCCGGCCGGGCGATCCGGCGCAGTCACGGGCGCGCCTCGGCCTCGACCGGGATGGCGACCTGCTGCTGTTCGTCGGCCGGATCCAGCCGCTCAAGGCACCGGACCTGCTGCTGCACGCCGCTGCCGAGCTGCTGCGCCGCGATCCGACCCGCCGCTCGAGGTTGACCGTCGCCGTCGTCGGCGGCCCGAGCGGCTCGGGGCTGGAGCAGCCGGACGCCCTGGTCAAGCTCGCCGCGGACCTCGGGATCTCCGACCTCGTCCGGTTCCAGCCGCCGGCGCCGCAGCACGAGCTGGCCCACTGGTACCGGGCGGCCACCGCCGTGGTGGTCCCCAGCCACAGCGAGAGCTTCGGCCTCGTCGCGTTGGAGGCCCAGGCCTGCGGCACGCCGGTGGTCGCCGCCGCGGTCGGCGGCCTGCGCACCGCCGTCGCCGACGGGGTCTCCGGGCTGCTCGTGGCGGGTCGTGACCCGGCCCGCTACGCCGACACCCTCGACCGGCTGCTGCGCCAGCCGCACTGGCGCAGTCGGCTCGCCGCCGGCGCGGTCGGCCGGGCGGCCGGCTTCGGCTGGTCGGCCACCGCCCGTGGGGTGCTGCGCAGCTACCGGCACGCGCTGAGCCCCGCCGCCGTCGCGGTGTGAGTCGTCGGGTCGGGTGGGAGGATCTCCACCTGATCCGGCATCATCACAGTTGCAGGCGGGGAGGTCTGGAGCCATGACGGCACCCATCGACACGGCGGAGCGCGAACGGCTCGACGGCCTGATCTCCGAGACCCTGGCCGACCTCGAGCTCGCCTACGAGCGCGTCGGTGCGGGCTCGTTCCTGGTCACGCTGGAGGGTGAACACAAGCTGCGCACGATGACCTGGCTCGTCGTGCAGGACCACACCCTGCTGGTCGAGGCGTTCTTCATGCGCGCCCCGGCGGAGAACGCGGCGGGCACCTACGCCTTCCTGCTCGGCCGCAACGCGAAGACCTACGGCGTGCACTTCTCCATCGACCGGGTCGGCGACATCTTCCTGACCGGGCAGATCCCGCTGCTCGCGGTCACGGCGGAGGAGATCGACCGGATCCTCGGCTGCGTCGGCACCTACGCCGACGACAACTTCGACCCGGCGATCGCCCTCGGGTTCGCCGCGGCGATCGAGCGGGAGAAGGCGTGGCGGGCCAAGCTCGCCGCCGACGCCGGCAACGCCGCGAAGCCCGGCTGACCGGTCGCCGGCCGGCCCTCGTCGCCGGGTCGGCCCTCGTCGCCGGCCGGCCGGTCAGTCCGTGACGCGGTGCAGACGCGCCGAGAGGTGCGACTGCAACGGCTTGCCCTCGGCCTCCATGTCGATCGCGTAGGCCAGGTCCCCGCCCTCGACGATCCCGTAGAGCCGCACCGAGCGGGTGACGTCGCGGGCGGTCGCCGTGCGGATCAGCACGTTGTGGTCGAGGTCGACGCGGGTTCCCGTCACCGTGCCGACGTAGATCTCCGCGATGCCGAACGGATGCGCCAGCGTCACCTCGACGACCGACCCGCCGTCCTCGCCGGGCTGGACGCGCCAGAAGCCGGTCTCGGTGGCCAGTGGGCTACCGGGCTCCCGGCCGTCGCGCGGCTCGTCCGCCCACCAGGTGTGGGAGACGTAGCCCAGCGCCGGGCGGCCGTCGGCGGCGAAGGTGATCTCCTGGCCGTAGTGGAAGCCCTCGATGTCCTCGTAGCCGCCCACGCCCTCACCGCGCCAGGTGCCGACGAGGAAGGCCAGCGGCAGCAGGCTGGGATGCAGATCGGCGGGCCCGGCTCCCCCGGTCCCGGTCGTGGTCTCGGACCGCGGCCGCCCGGCGGCCGACCGGCCCCGGGCGCTCAGCGCTGCCCCTCGTACAGCTTGTAGACCACGTAGCCGGAGAACCAGGCGATCAGTACGGACATCGCCACCAGGAGCCCGGTGAAGAAGTAGTGCAGCACGCTCCGCAGCCTAGCCCCGCGCCGGGCCGACGGCTTCCGGCGGTCGGGTGGCGGGCTCCGCGGCTACCCGTCGGCGGCCGCCGATGGGGCAGACTGGGCCGATGACCCGTCCCCTCGTCGTCAAGGTCACCGCTGGGATGGACGCGCCGGAGCGCTGTTCGCAGGCGTTCACGGTGGCGGCCGTCGCCGTCGCCGCCGGGACGGACGTCTCGGTCTGGCTCACCGGCGAATCCGCCTGGTTCGCGCTGCCCGGTCGGGCCGCGGAGTTCGACCTGCCGCATGCCGCGCCGCTGCCGGACCTCCTCGCCGGCATCCTCGCCGGTGGCCGGGTCACCGTGTGCACCCAGTGCGCGGCCCGGCGCTCGTTCGGCCCGGACGACGTCATCCCCGGTGTCCGCATCGCCGGCGCGGCCGCGTTCGTCGACGAGGTGCTCGCCGACGGGGTTCAGGCGCTTGTCTACTGAGACCGGAAAGCCGTTGCAGAAGCCACCGCGGGCGCAACAACAGACCACGAACGGGACACGTCGAAACGCGTATCGCCGGCCATCGCATGCGCTTTCATGATCGCATGACGGTAGACTCCGACATACTCTTCGCGGTGGTCCTGTTCGCGTCCGCCGGGCAGCGCACCGTCCGCCGGATCATTGCGCCGTTCCCCGACCGGGGCTCCGCGGTCGCGTTCGCCCGCGACAACGGCCTGCACTGTTTCTCCGTGGGCCCGATGCACTTCGCGGTGCCGACGACGGTGGCGCCCGCGGACCTGCCGGGCGGTCCCCGCCCGCTGCTGCCCGCCGCCGTCCACGCAGGCACCGGGCTCGGCGACTCCGCAGCCTGAGCACCGCCGCAGCCAGCAGCGCCCCAGCCGCAGCACACGCACCGCAGCACACGCACCGCAGCACACGCACGCAGTACCGGCCTCGGCCAGCCCGCTCCCCGCGAGGCGACACTTCCGAAAAAAAAAGGGGGACAGCGGAAACTGCCCGCCGTCCCCCTTTGCCGCGCCTGGCGCGCCCTCTCCAGCGTCCGTCAGGCCGCGACCTCGACCTGCGTGTCGACCGGCTCGCCCTGGCGCGCGACGACCTTCTGCTCGCCGCTCGCGCCGGGCACGAGCGCCCGCACGGTCCACTGCCCCGGCCGCGCGAAGAAGCGGAACTGGCCGGTCGCGGACAGCGGAACCTCGGCGGTGAAGTCGCCACCCTCGTCGAGCAGCCGGGCGTAGCCGGTCGAGACCGGCTCGCCGCCCTGCACCACGACGCCCTGGATCACGGTCTCCTTGGCCACGTCAATTCCCTCCACCGACGGTCCACCGCGCCTCGCGCCGCACATGTCTCACGCACCCTTCTCGATCGGCACGCCCACCAGCGAGCCGTACTCGGTCCACGACCCGTCATAGTTCTTCACGTTCGGCAGGTCGAGCAACTCGTGCAGGGCGAACCAGGTGTGCGCCGAACGCTCACCGATGCGGCAGTAGGCGATGATGTCCTGCGAGAGGTCGACGCCGGCCTCGCCATAGAGAGTGGTCAGCTCGTCGTTGCTGCGGAAGGTGCCGTCCTCGTTCGCGGTCTTCGCCCACGGGATGTTCTTCGCGGTGGGGATGTGACCGGCCCGCTGGGACTGCTCCTGCGGCAGGTGTGCCGGCGCGAGCAGCCTGCCGGAGAACTCGTCGGGGGAACGGACGTCGACGAGCGCCTTCTCACCGATCGCGGCGACGACTTCCTCGCGGAAGGCGCGGATGTCGGTGCGCGCCTCCTTGGCGGTGTAGCTCGTCGCCGGCCGCGGGGTGACCTCGGCGGTCAGTTCACGGCCGTCGAGCTCCCACTTCTTGCGTCCGCCGTCGAGCAGCCGGACGTCCGCGTGACCGTACAGGCTGAGGTACCAGTAGGCGTAGGCCGCGAACCAGTTGTTGTTGCCGCCGTAGAGGACGACGGTGTCATCGTTCGCGATGCCCTTGCCGGACAGCAGCTTCTCGAACTGCTCCTTGTTGACGAAGTCCCGGATGACCGGGTCCTGCAGCTCGGACTTCCAGTCGAGCCGCACGGCACCCGGAATGTGCCCCTTGTCGTAGGCGGAGACGTCCTCGTCGACCTCGACCAGAACGACCTTGGGGTCGTCGCGGTTCGCCTCGACCCATGCGGCGTCGACCAATGCCTTCTCGCGGCTCATGCGCGCGCTCCTCCTACGGTGATGGAACGAAAGAACAGATACATCTGGCACCCGAGACAGAATGCGAACGCCGCGTTGAGGAAGGCCGCCACGAAGGCGGCCGCGGCAGCGGCATAACCGAGGACGGCGACGCCCGAGAGGAATCCCGCGACCCCCACGGCGCCGAAGATCGCACCGACGAGCTGGGCGAACCGGGGCGGAGTGGCGTCCTCGGTCGTCGCGGGCGGGCCCAGCCGCGGCCTGATCAGCGCCCGGAACAGCAGGCCGTAGGGGGCGTACCGCACGCCGGCGACCGCTCCCACGACGAACACCACGGTCTGTGCGAGCAACAGCCATCCGCTCCCCGTCACCAGCACCACGGCGAGCACGACCGAGGTGACGGCAGCGGTGAACCGCAGGCCACGAGGATCCACCATGAGACTTTCTCCTGACTGCCGGCTCGAGCTACCCGGTCGGACACACAGCGATGCGCCGGGTAAACCGATCACATCAGGGGCGCCAACCCGCGATCAGGAAGAACGACACAGGCAGCTGCCCACGCGGCACAGGTCGACCGCGCGGCGCCTCACGAGCTGCGTCTGGTACATGGTTCGTGCCACGGTAGCAGCGAAAGTCACGTCTGTGTTAACCCGCTGGCGGCGGTTCCGAAGAATCACTATCTGCCCGTTTGGTCCCGTCCGTGGGGACGGTCTGGCCCGTGGGGACGATCTCGTCCGCCGGGACGATCTGCGCCAGCGTCGCGAACACCGCCTGCCGCGTCGGCGGTGCGCCGCTGGCCCGCCGAACCTCGCGGCCGGAGGCGTCGACGATGAGCACCGTGGGCGTCCGCCGGACGGCAAGCCGGCGGACGAGATCAAGGTGCGCCTCGGCGTCCACCTCGACGTGGCGCACCCCGGGCACCAGCGCGGCAACCCCGGCCAACACCTGCCGCGTCGACCGGCACGGCGCGCAGAACGCCGTGGAGAACTGCAGCAACGTCGCCCGCTCCCCCAGCGCCTCGCCGAGCGCGGCGAGCTCTGCCCGCAGCCCGCCGTCGGGACCCGCCGCCACCGGGGAGGTGCCGTCGGCTGGGGAGGTGCCGTCGGCCGGGGACGGTTCAGCCACGACGGCCCTGGCCGGCCCGCCGTCCGCGGCGACCCGTCGCCCCCGGGACGGACGGAACCGCCCGTCCCGCGCGCGCATCGCCGTGCCCAGCGCCACCGCCACGACAACGGCCCCGACCAGTACCCAGACTCCCGTCACAGCTCCTACAGCGTGCCGGCGGCACGCGCTCTTCCCGGACCGGCGCCCCTTCCCCGGCCCGCGCCCCTTCCCCGGCCCAGGCCTCTTCCCCGGCCCGGGCCTCTTCCTCGGCCGGCGCCATCTGGTACGTCATCGGCCCGCGATGGCGGCGTCGGCGTCGAGCACGACGTGGCGACCGTCGGCGGCGAAGGTGATGCGATCGCCCGCGACCGTCGCCGAGGTCAGCTGCATGTTGAACGGCAGGCCGGCGACCGGCACGTGCACCGTGAGCAGCTCGGTGGCGGCCTGGCGCAGCGCGGGCGGCAGGATCGCGCCGACCGATGCCGCCAGCTCGCGGGGGGTGAACGTGACCGAGGCGGGCTGGACCCCGATGTCCGCCGTCCCGGACACGGGGTAGGTGGTCCCCAGGACCTGCACCGAGCCCGCGACCCGGATCGCCTGCCCGTCCGGGCTGACGGTGATGGCCGAGCCCTGGCGGCGCAGGTAGGCGTTGACATCGGCGAACGTCAGCTCCACGCGGGCGGCGAGCCGGTCCACCGGGATCCGCCGCACGTCGCCGCGGACGACGTCGGCGAGCGGGACCCGCACGCCCGCGAGGTCCGCGCGCACCCGGTCCACGCGGACGTCCTGCTCGACGTGACCGCGCACGTCCACCCGCACGTCCCGGTAGTTCCCGGCGACGACCTGGGTGAGGAACGGGAAACCGCCGAGCGACACCGCGGGACGCGACGGCAGGTGCTCGGCCCGCTGCGCCTGCGTGGCGATCTGGCCGGCGACGACGCGCGCGGCGACCCGGTCCACGACGACGAGCACGATCAGCAGGACGACCACGACCACGGCCGTGATCCGCAGACCACGGCCGTTCATCCGGGGAGGTGCCGTCCGACCAGGTAGACCAGGGGCGCTGCGCACGCCAGCGGCAGGATCGCGGCGAGCAGGACAGCTGCCGGCCGACCCGCCGGCGCGTCCACCTCGTCGGCGGGCGAGCCGGCCTCGTGGGCGCGGACGAGCACCAGGTCGACCAGCGCGGCGACGGCGGCACCCGACGCGGCCGTCGCGAGTGCGGCGTTCAGCGTCAGGTCGTCGGGCCCCAGCGCTCCGAGGATCGCGCCCGCCGCCACCGCGACCGCCACGCCCAGCATGTCGGCCGGCACCGCCGCCAGGCCGGCCCAGCCGAACAGCCGGGCGGCCACGACGGCGCTGCCCGCGCCCAGCAGGCCGGCGATCACCAGCAGATCGGCCGGATGGTGTGCACCCTGCCCCGCCCGCAGCGCGAGGTACCCCGTGAACAGGGCGACGAGGATGATCCCGCTCAGCGCGGTGGCCAGTTCGGCGCTCACCCGGGCCGCGGGAGCCGACGGCGCAGCGGTGTCCGGACGGCCCGCCCGGCCCGGCGCGGCGCCGACGGGCGCGCCGGCGCCGACGGACGCGGCGACCGGGGCGCGCAGCGTCAGGGCCCGTCGCAGACCAAGCTGGTAGAGCACCACGACCGCGACGGCAGCCCCGATGACACCGGCGACCGAACCGTAGGCGTGCCGGTCGGAGACCAGCAGGACGACGTCGGCGAGCACCGCCCCCGCCGCGACCAGCGGGATCGTGCCCGGGGAGGCGCGCAGCGCGCGGCCCCAGGCCCACGCGAACGCGACCTGCTCGACGGCCAGCACGGCCGCCAGCACCCACGTGGCCAACACCGCCGCGCCGGCGGCCAGGCCGGTCGCGACCAGCGCGGCCAGAGGCGCGCCGAGCCGCACCCGCCGGGGCGGTGCGGCGGCCGGCAGGGCCGTCCGTCCCGACAGCACGCCGCGGGACAGCCCGGGATCGCCAGCGCTCACGCCGACATGCTGCCATGCCCCGTCCGCGGACCCGGCGCCGCACCGGTCGCGGGCCGGGTCGCGCGGGCGGCGGGCAGCGGCGTCGCCGGTGCTCAGCCGCCGGCGAACGGCGGCAGGGCCTCCACGACCGCCCCGTCGCGCAGGACGACCCCGGCCGGGTCGCGCCGACCCACCGGCTGGTCGTCCACCAGGTAGGAGCAGCGCCGCAGCAGCGCGGGCAGGTCTCCCCCGTGGCGGGCCGCGACGACCGTGAACAGCGCCGCCAGCGTGTCCGCCTCGATCGTCTCCTCGCGTACCCCCGCCGCGTCGCGGGCGGCGGCCCAGTACCGGACGGTGACCCGCGCCGTGAGCGCGCCCGGCGCCGACGCCACGCCCGGCTCGGACGACACGGACGCCTCGCCTGGCACGGAAGGTGCGGCCGGCACGGAAGGTGCGGACGGCACGGAAGGTGCACCCGCCACGGGCGGCCTTGGGCCGGGGGGCGCCGTCATCGGGTCCGCACCACCGCGCCGCCCCAGTGCGCCGAGGCGTCTGCCTTCCCCCGCCGACCAGGGCCGGCTGCCGCAAGGCTCGCCAGGTGCCCGCCGATGCGGTCGAGCAGGCCCGGACAGAGCCCGGCCTCGGCGTGGCCGAACTCGGGGACCAGCCACATCTGGGCCGACTCTCCGGCGGCCGCGGCGAGCGCACGCGGATGCTCCAGGGTGAAATACCGGTCACGATGCCCGTGAACGATCAGTAAAGGCATCGGCGCAATGGTGCCGACGATCTCGACCGGAGCGACGGGAATGGGCACGAAAGCGCGGGGGTCGATACGGACTCGTAACGCGCCTCGTGCCACCATCCGGCCAGTGGCATGCTCGGCGAGCCAGTGGATCCGCCGCATCGGCGCGGTGTCACGGACGAACCATCTGCTGGTGGCGCTCACACTGACGACCGCATCCGGGGGATGACGCAAGCGTAGTTCGTGACTCAGCGTACCGTTTTTGGCCAATCCGGCATGACGGAGAACCGCCGCCCCGCCCATCGACCAGCCCATGGTGATAACGCGCTGGTAGCCGAGCCGGCGAGCCTCGCCGACGCCGGCGTCGACGTCGAAGACCTCACGATCACCAAACGTGCATGATCCGGTAGAATGACCATGACCTCGCAGGTCCATGACCAGCACTCCTACATATTTTCGTAACCCAGTCGCCACACGCCGTAACGCCGGATGCGCCATCGAGCAGGAGAAGCCATGAGCGATCACAACCGCCAGGTCCCGCGACTCTCCGTGCACGACCCCGCTTCTTTGATCATGACTCGTGGCCAGAATCTCAGAATCAGCGGTAGGCAGTAGCCCGTAGACGGTAGGAGCCGAGTACGACACTCCGCTATCCTCCCCACATACCGGCCTTCGTTTCATGCCCATGACGGTCGTGAGACGCCCAGGGCCGGGCATCGAGTTACTCACCGGGTCGACGCTGCCCCACCACACACCACCTGGAGGAGTCGTCTTGAGCGTCGTCCTTTTGCTCACCAACGCCCCCGGTCCCTCCGCCGAGTCGTTTCCGTCTCTTGGCCTGCTCACCCACACGGTACGGGTCGCTCCGCTGGAGGCGAGTGCTCTGCTGGACGCTCCGCCCGTGGACGTGATCGTGGTGGACGGACGCCGGGAACTCGTCATCGCTCGTGGCCTGTGCCGGCTGCTGCGCACGACCGGTCTCACGACGCCGCTGCTGGCGCTGGTGACCGAGGGCGGGCTGGCCGCGGTGTCCGCGGACTGGGGGGTCGACGACGTCGTCCTCGACTCCGCCGGTCCCGCGGAGGTCGAGGCCCGGTTGCGACTGGCCATCGGTCGGGTCGCTGCCGCCGGCGGCACGGCCGAGGCCGGTGTCATCCGGTCCGGCGACCTGTCGGTCGACGAGACCACCTACTCGGCCAAGCTGCGGGGCCGCCCACTCGAGCTCACCTTCAAGGAGTTCGAGCTGCTCAAGTACCTGGCGCAGCACCCCGGCCGGGTCTTCACCCGGGCGCAGCTGCTCCAGGAGGTGTGGGGCTACGACTACTACGGCGGCACCCGGACCGTGGACGTCCACGTCCGCCGGCTGCGGGCGAAGCTCGGCCCCGAGCACGAGGCGATGATCGGCACGGTCAGGCACGTCGGCTACAAGTTCGTGGCGCCGCCGATCGCGCCCCTGCCGGAGAACGCCTCCGGACCGACCGCCCGCGTCGACCGGGACGACGCCCGCACGCCCGAGCGGGTCTAGTCCGCCCACGGGCCCTGGCAGCGGCGGGCGGAGCCCATCGGCGGGCGGCGCGGCCGACCTGACGATGCCGGGTGGGAGATGTCCACGTCTCCCGCCCTGCATCGTCGAGTCGCAGCGACAGATCACGGGACAGCCGTGGCCGAGGGCCCGTACGGTCGTCCGGTGACCGCCTCCCTGACCTGGCAGCCGACCCTCAGCGCCGCGGACGTGGACGACATCGTGAGCCTGCTCGCCACCGCCGAACGGGCGGATGGCACCGGGCCGGTGTCGGAGGACGTCCGGCTGACCCTGCGCCCCGACCAGCGGGTCGGGGCGGCCCGTCATCTGCTCGCCGTGAGCGCCACCGGTGTCGAGGCATCGGGTCCGCGGCGCCCGATCGTCGGCTACGCGCATCTCGGCGGCGCGCTCGACAGCCGTCAGGCCGAGATCGTGGTCGACCCCGGGCACCGCGGCCTGGGGATCGGCCGTGCGCTGGCCACCGCGCTGACCGAGGCGCTCGGCGACCCGCCGGCCCGACTCGACGTGTGGGCGCACGGGGATCTGCCGCCCGCGGCGGCGCTGGCCGCTCGGCTCGGGTTCGCCCGCACCCGGGTGCTGTTCCAGCTTCGCCGGCCGCTGGGCGCGGTCGCGCCCCTGCCGGAGCCGCAGCTGCCCGCCGGGGTCACCGTCCGCGCGTTCGTCCCCGGCCGCGACGACGAGGCTTGGCTGGCCGTCAACGCCGCCGCGTTCGCCGATCATCCCGAGCAGGGCCGCTGGACGCTCGACGACCTGGCCCTGCGGCGGGCCGAGCCGTGGTTCGACCCGCGCGGCTTCTTCGTCGCCGAACGCGACGGCCAGCTGGTCGGCTTCCACTGGACGAAGATCCACGAGGTGGACGAGACCCCGCCGCCGGGCACGCGGCCCGGTCCGATCGGCGAGGTCTACGTGGTGGGGGTGCTGCCCGGTGCGGGCGGCGCCGGGCTGGGCCGCGCCCTGACCCTGATCGGCCTGCGCCACCTGCAGGCCGAGGGGCTCGCGGCGGTCCTGCTCTACGTGGACGAGGACAACGAACGAGCCGTGCGGATGTACACCGGCCTCGATTTCACCGTCCACACGCGAGACGTGTCCTACCACTGGCGCGGGGCGGCCGCCGACTGAGGCCGGTCACGCACCCCGGCGGGTCGCCAGACCGGACGCCGCGGCCGCGCTGCCGTGATCGACCTCGATGACCGAGGTCAGGTTGGTGACGTGCAGCAACCGGTAGGCGTCCTCGTTGAGGTTGCGCAACGCCAGCCGGCCGCCGGCGGAACGCTGCCGCTGGTGGGCGAACAGGATGACCGCCAGCCCCTGGGAGTCCAGAAAGCTCACCTGGGCCAGGTCGACCACGATGTCCCTGACTCCGGCGACGCGCGCGTCCAGCAACGCCTCGCGCAGGGGGTCCAGGGAAGAGTAGTCGATGTCGCCGACCGGGTGCACGACGATGGCCTCACGGCCGATCACTTCGACGCGAACGCTGGGTTCCATGGCTCCGTTGGCGACCGGACGGCATGGGCGCCACGGGAAGCCGGCCGGGCTGCCTCCCGCTACGCGCCGCGCCCCTGGCAAGCGCGACGATGGTCACCTACCCCCACCACACCACTCCCACACCCGCCCGATTCCCACCGGGAAGCGGTTTTCCTCACACCAGACCGACACTGCCATCACCGGTACCGGCGGTGGCGGTGGCGGTGGCGGGGTGGCGGGCCGCCGCCGCCCGCGGCCTGCCCTACGGGCGCTCCCTTCCGCCTTCTCCCCGCCGCGCGGGATGGGATGACCAGTCGCCGGATGAGAACGTCGACCCATGAACACCAACCCGCCCCGGACCCCTGGCGGCACCGATCATCCGAACGTCGTCACCTTCCTCGGCCAGCTCGACGGCGCCGCCGTCTCCGTCGGGCCGCCGTCCGGCACCCCGCCGACGCCGGAGGTGGTGCTGACCACCCAGCGTCCCCACCGTGACCCGGCCGTCCTGCGGCTGGCACCGGACGAGGCGGACCGGCTCGCGCGGCTGCTGTCCGCGGCCGCCTGCGCCGCGGCGCCTTCCACCCCCGCCGACCGTTGCGGCGAGGACGGCGGCGGACGGGCCGCCGTCCGCTCGCACCACGTCGTGTGCGTCGCCGAGGGATCCGCGGCCGAGGAGCTGCGCCATGCGCTTGCGCTGCTGCCGGCCCGGGCGCGACTGGTCGACTTCACCTCGGACACCGACGTCGTCCTCGTGTTTGCCACGGACGACCCGCGCTGGCCTGTGCCCCGGTAGCCGCCGCGAGCCGGTTCAGCCGCGCACCGCTTCGATCGCCGACACGACGGCCAGGACGAGAAAGGCACCCGCGGCGATCCGAGTGATCACCGCGATGGGCATGAGGCGGAGCAGCCCGCGTCCCCCGGCGATGGCCAGGCCGGCCACCGTCCACAGCGCCAGCACCGCGCCGATCCAGACCGCCACCGGCGCGTCGAAGCGGGCGGCCAGGTTCGCCGTCGAGATCTGCGTCAGATCGCCGAGTTCGGCGACGAAGACGACCCCGAAGGAGGTGGCCGCCACCCGCCAGAACGTCGGGGCCGCGACCGGCGCCGGGGACGCGGGCCGCCGGGCCGCGGCGTCGGCCCGATCCGGCCCGTCCTTATCCAGACCGTCCTGATCCAGACCGTCGTCCGGCTTCCCGCCGCCGCTGTGGTCCGTACCGCTCTGGTCCCCGCTGTCGCTCTCGCGGCCCTCGCGCAGCACGAGCACCGCTCCGGCGATGAAAAGCACCGCCGTGATCGTGTCGACGATCCGGTGCGGCAGCAGCGAGAAGGCACTGCCGGCCGCCACGGCCACGGTGACGTGCACGACGAAGGCGAGTGCGACCCCGGCCCAGACGTGCAGCGGCCGGAAGCGGCTGCCCAGCACGAGGCTCGCGACCATCGTCTTGTCGGGCAGCTCGGCCAGAAAGATCACGCCGAAGGTGATGAGTGCTGCGGTGATGCTCAATGCCCGGGACCTCTCCGTGGAACCGGGCCGGGAGCGGGGACGCGCCTTCGACCCGGCATGCCTGCCGTGTCGAAGGTCTCGCCCACCCGGCCGCGTGGGCCGGGCCCGGCCGCCGGGTACCCGCAGACCGGCCCACGACGGGTCGATCGGCGGACGCCAGCATGTCGACGACCGGGCCGCTCGGCGCCGCACCCGGCCGGCCCGGCGACGGTCACGTCCGTCGTCCCAGGCCGCGCACACCGGGATCGGGCCGCTCGGCGGGGCTACTCCCCTTCGGGGGAGACAGTACAGCCTGGGCGGACCGTCGGCATCCGCCTCGTTCTCCCCGACTCCGCTCCAACGGGCGCCCTGACGTGGAACGAGCCACAGGAACACGAAAGGACACCATCCATCGGTGGTGGCGTCCGTGAAAATCTCGGAAAGAAGCACTAACTTCACGTGGAGTGATGGACGACGCGCTTCCCCTTGCGTACCGCGCCGGGGACGGTCCGGTGCCGGCGCCCATGACGCTCGCCCGCACAGCGACGGGACTACACCCTGTGATCAACGCCACCGGGGTCATCCTCAACGGCGCGCTCGGTCGGGCCCCGCTGTCCGCGGCCGCGCGTGCCGCGGTGGATCTCGCCGCCGGCACCACCGATCTCGAGCTGGACCTGCACACCGGCCGCCGCGACCGCCGGGGGCGCACCGCCCTGGCCGCCCTCGCCGCGGCAGTGCCGGCGGCGGCGGGCGTGCACGTCGTCAACAACAACGCGGCGGGCCTCGCCCTCGCGGTGGCCGCGCTCGCCGGGCGGCGCGAGGTGGTGGTCAGCCGGGGGGAGCTCGTCGAGACGACCGACGGATTCCGGCTGCCGGAACTGCTGGTTGCCACCGGCGCGCGGATGCGCGAGGTCGGCACGACCAACCGCACCACCCTCGGCGACTACGCGGACGCCATCGGCCCCGACACCGGCCTGGTGCTGCGTGTGCACACGGCCAGCTACCAGGTTGTCGGGTTCACCGACAGCCCCGCCATCAGCGATCTCGCCGCCCTCTGCGCCGACTTCGAGGTGCCGCTCGTCGGCGACTGCGGCTCGGGCCTGCTCCATCACGAGCCGCTGCTCGCCGCCGAGCCCGACGTCACGAGCTGGCTCGGGTGGGGGGTCGGCGTGGTCACGACCAGCGGCGACAAGCTGCTCGGCGGCCCCCAGTGCGGTCTTCTCCTCGGCCGGGCCGACCTGATCGACCGGCTGCGCCGCCATCCGATGTCCCGGGCGCTGCGCGCCGGCAAGCTCACCCTCGCCGCGCTGGAGGCGACCCTGCGCCACCCCGACTCGCCGGTCCGGCAGGCCCTGCGCGCCCGGCCGGAACGCCTCGCCGCCCGTGCCGAGACGCTGGCGGCCTGGCTGCGCCGCGCCGGGATCGCGGCGTCCGCCGTCGCCAGCCGCGCGCTCGTCGACGGCGGCACCGGCGCGACGGTGGACATCCACGCCTGCGGATGTCGGCGTGGGTACGCCACCGGAGTCGATCAGGCCGCCGGGCGAGCAGCCTGCGGTGCACGAGGGTATGGGTGCGTCGGGGCCGAGCTGCCCAGCGCGGCGGTCGCGCTGGACGCGATGATCGCCGCGCCGCTGCGCCATGGGGAGCCGGCCGTCCTCGGGCGCGTCGAGCAGGGCTGCTGCCTGCTCGACCTGCGGACCGTGCCGGCGGAGCTCGATCCGGTGCTCGCCGCCGCCGTCCTCGCCGCGGCGACCGAGGCCGGCGCCGCCGTCCTCACCGACGCCCCCACCGAGCCGCACGGCACAGCGCCGTCCGACACCGTCGCCACGGTGGGCGGGTCGGCGGGCATGGGCGGGTCGGCGGGCATGGGCGGGTCGGCGAGCATGGGCGGGTCGGCAATGGCGGGCGGCATCCCGACGGTGGCGGGCGGCTCGGCGGTGGCGGGCAGCATCCAGGCGCCGGGCGGCGCCGTCGCGGCAGCGGACATGGTGACCGTCGAGTCCCTGGCGATCCCGCCCATCGCCGTAGCGGATCGGCGGGCGCTGTGAGCCGCGCCCGGCTGCGCGACATCCCCGCCGTCGCCGACGCCGGGCGCCGACTCGCCGGTGCGGCCGGTGGCTCGGCCCTGCTCTGCTACGGGCTGGTCCACCTGCTGGTCTGGCCCGGCGCCCCGACCGGCACGCCGGGCGAGCGCTACGGCTGGGACGGGCAGACGCAGCTGCTCGGGTGGCTGCCCCTCTGGGCGGTCTGGACGGTCAGCGGGGTGCTGCTGGCCGCCGCCGTGCTGGGCCACGCCGTCGGCGGGGCCGGACTCGCCGGGCTGCCCGTCGCGCGTCGGTACCGGCTGGCCGCGACCGGGACGGGAGCGGCCGGTTCCCTCGCGCTGTTCGCGGTGGCCTGGCCCGGCCTGGCACCCACACCCACCGAGTTCAGCGCCGGTCCGATCGTCAGCGGGGTGCTGCTGGCAAGTGTCGTCGCGACGGCGTGGGCCCGGCGCCACCCCCCGCCGGCCGGCGCCCGCCAACCCGACCGAAGCCACCCGGCCGGGGCGAAGACGCGCTCACGGGCCGGCGTCTAGGCCTCGGCCGAGGGCGTGCAGCTCCCGGGTCACGTTGAGGCGGGCCAGCGGCTCCCAGTTCCGCCGCGCCCATGCGGTCGCGTAGAGCGGACCGCCGTCCAGCAGGCCGCGCAGGAGCGCCCCTCGCCCCTCGCGCCAGGCGCGTTCGCCGACCCAGCCGTACTCCCGGCGGACCCGGCGCACGTAGCGGTCGTAGGCGGCCGGTGGTCGCGCCAGCACCCGCAGGTCGGCGTCGTTGACCAGGGCCTCGTCGTCGTGGGTCGAGCGATGCGAGGCCGTGGCGAGGACCAGCCGGGCGACATCCGCCCCGATCCGCTCGGGGCAGCCCAGTCGCGCAAGCACGTCGATCGCCAACTCCGCGGACCGCCGCTCGTTGTCCGCCAGCCGCGGTTCGTGGACGGCGTCGTGGAAGTACACGGCGAGCACGCAGACGTGCACGGCGCAGGCCGCCGGCGCCCGGCGGTCGGCGGCGAGCAGCACCCGCAGTGCGGCCGACATCTCCGCGACGTGTCGCAGGGTGTGGTAGTGCCTACCCGGCTCCTGGTAGCGCCGAGCCAGGTCGACGAAGGCCGCCACCCGCTCGCCCACGTCGGCGCGGGAGCCCGCGGTGACCAGCGCGTCGTCGAAGACCCGGGCCAGCGGCGATCGGGGGATGGCTTCGGCGACCTCGCTGACGTGGCTCATGTTCTCGCCCCTGTCCACCCGCCCTCTCACCTCCGCGAGCCCCTCACGTCCGCACGCTCCCTCACGTCCGCGCGCTCCCTCACGTCCGCACGCCCCCTCATGCCCGCGCACCCCCGCACACCCCCTCCCGGACCCTCGCGTCGTCGCCGGCCCGGCAGGCCACCGGCGGGGGATCACGACGACGAGCGTGCTCCCGACACGGGTCCGCGACCGGACGAATGCCTCCACCTGATACCAGAATGGTTCTTCCCTACCGGTCACCGCCCCGGCCCCCTGACACCCGCACGGGGCCAGGGCGCCGCCGGCGGCCGGGGTCGCGCCCGCCGGGGACGCATCACCCGTCCGGGCCACCCGGCGTTTGCGTGAATCGAACAGGCGTGCGAGTGTTGGGCCGTGGCAGTGCAGATCGTGATCGACGGGCAGCCCTACCTCCTGCCGGCGGGTACCGATCCGGACGAACTGCGCAGGCGGATCGCCCAGGCGGTCTTCCGCTGCGAGGTCGAGCAGCTCCACCTCGCGGACGGCCGGACGATGCTGGTCAACTGGCGGTCCGTCCGACTCATCGAGGTCCGCTCGGACGCGGACCCGCCGCCTCGCCCGGAGGGCCGCGAGAACGACACCGGGCACGAGCGGCGGCGGGTCGGCGACCACTAGCAAGATCCGATCATCCGTGTCCGGCCGGTGCGCGCGCCTGCATTACCTCAACAATGGTTGGGAAACACGCGGTTCACGATGCGACCCGGCGTCGACACGACCGACACCCGTCCGCCCAGGTCACCAGCCACCGCCACCCCAGGTCCCCGTCGGACCATCCGGACCAAGCGGCAACTTTCCGACATACGGGTAAAAGCTCAGATTCGGGATGATCGCTTACGCATTGGCATTGATGCGCCGTTTACCTCAACCATGATCCGTCGAGCTGGTTAGGTGTTATTTGTGCACCGGTTGCGGTGATTGTGATCTTTACGAGAGGACGGACGCAGCCGGCCCACTTCGTGTAGCGGCGTACAGGGAGTCTCGTAATGAGCGGGTACGACTATTCGGTTGCCATCCTCGGTAGCGGCATCGCCGGCTCGACACTGGCCAACATCCTCGCCCGACACGGTCACAGCGTGGTCCTCGTCGACAGCGGCACCCACCCACGCTTCGCGCTCGGCGAGTCGACGATCGGAGAGACGACATACCTGTTGAAACTGCTCGCCGAGCGGTTCGACGTACCCGAACTCGGCCACGTGAGCAGCTTCGAGGCAGTGCGCTCGCACGTCACCTCGGCCTGCGGCGTCAAGCGAAACTTCGGCTTCGTGTACCACCGGGACGGGCAGGTGCAGAACCCCGAGGAGGTCACCCAGTGCAGCGTCTCGGAGTTCCCGAACGGTCCTGAAATGCACATGCACCGTCAGGACATCGACTCCTACCTGTTCTACTCCGCGGTCCGCTACGGAGCGGACCCCCGCCAGCGGACCATGGTCGAGCGCGTCGAGTTCACCGCCGACGCGGCGACCCTGACGACGAAGTCCGGCGAGACGCTGCGGGTCCGGTACGTCGTGGACGCCTCGGGCCGCAACTCGGTGCTCGCGAACCAGTTCGCCCTGCGGGAGGAGCCCTGCCGGTTCCGGACGAACTCCCGGACGCTGTTCACCCACATGGTCGGCGTCACCCCGTTCGACGACGTGACGACCCCCAGCGGTCAGCCGTCGCTGTGGCACCAGGGCACCCTGCACCACATCTTCGACGGCGGCTGGCTGTGGGTCATCCCGTTCGACAACCATCGCAGGGCCACCAACCCGCTGTGCAGCGTCGGGCTCAACCTGGACGCCGGCCGTTTCCCGAAGGAGCCGGGGCGCACCGCCGAGCAGGAGTGGGCCGCCTACCTCGACCGCTTCCCCAGCGTGGCCCGCCAGTTCGCCGGCGCCCGACCCGCCTGGGACTGGGTCTCCACCGGGCGCACCCAGTACTCCAGCACCCGCACGGTCGGCGACCGCTGGGCGATGATGAGTCACGCCGCCGGGGCCATCGACGCGCTGTTCTCCCGGGGCATGGCCAACACCATGCAGGTGATCTACGCCTTCACCCCGACGCTGCTGGCCGCGCTCGCCGACGACGACTTCTCCGCCGAGCGGTTCGGCCACATCGACACGCTCAACCAGACGATCCTCGACGTCAACGACAAGCTCGTGCACGGCTCGTACGTCTCGTTCCGGGACTTCGACCTGTGGCGGGCCTGGTCGAAGGTGTGGTTCCTCGGCTGGAACATGGGCATCGCGAGGATCGTCGGGACCTACTTCGGCTATCTCGAGAAGGGTGACCGAGCCCTGTTCGACCGGCTGCTCGACGCCCCACACCTGGGCACCTTCTGCCCGGACCTGCCGGAGTTCCAGCCGTTCTTCGACTCCCTGAGCGCGGTGATGGTCGAGGTGGAGGCCAGCCGGCTGGCCCCGGCGGCCGCGGTCGAACGGCTCGCCGGCCTGCTCGGCGGGGCCGACTTCCTGCCCGCGCCGCTGCGGCTCGGCGACGTGCTGCGACGCTGGCACGACGGCTCCTTCGAGGCCCAGCGCCGGATGTACGAGTGGGGTCGGACCGACTCCCCGACGCCGCTGCGGCGCTGGTACGACTACGACCTCGACGAGCTGCTGACCCGCACGGGCGGGACGCCGCAACCGGCCGTCTTCTGACACCGCCGGGCCCCGGTCGGGCGCGGTCCGCCCGTACCGCCGGTCGGGCGGTCCCGCTCGCCGTCCGGCCGCCGGCGACGTTACGTTTGGGATGACACGTCGGCCGGCGCGAGCCGTCCGGCACCCAGCGGCCAGCGGAGGCAGCGCCGCCTGACGGAAGGTTGCCCACCATGGGACTGCCCCTCAAGGCACGTGACGTCCCCGGCCGCGCCGCGGCCGGGGCGTTCATCCTGCACTCGGGTCTGGGCAAGTGGAAGGCCGACCGGGCCACCGCCGAGGGACTGCACGGCCTGGCGGCGAACACCTATCCGTTCCTGGCGAAGCTCGACCCGGTGACCTTCACGAAGGTGCTCGCCGGCGCCGAGATCGCCCTGGGTACGGCACTCGTCACCCCCGTCGTCCCCACCGCACTCGCCGGCCTCGGGCTGTCCGCCTTCTCCGGGGGGCTGCTCGGGCTCTACGCCCACACGGAGGGCATGCGCGAGGAGGGCACGATCTGGCCGACGCAGCAGGGGCTGCCCATCGCCAAGGACGTCTGGCTGCTCGGCATCGGACTGGGCTTCGTCGTCCAGGGTCTCGGCGCCCGCCGAAGCCGGGCCACCGACTAGCCCGCGCCGCCACCGATCAGCCCGGGTCAGCGGACTGCCCAGGGGGGCCTGGGCGCGGGGATCCGCCCGGTGGCGGTCGCCACGGCGCCGAACCGGTCCGCCCCGGCCTGCCAGTCGGCGCGGGCGGCGTCGATCTCGGCCCGGGAGCGGGCGACGAAGTTCCACCACATGACCAGCCGGTCGGCGAAGGGCTCCCCGCCGAGCAGCAGCGCGCGGGCGCCGTCGCCGACGCGCAGCGGCAGCTCGTCGTGCCCGGCGCCCAGGTAGCCCAGCCGACCGGGGCCCAGGACCTGCGCGCCGACCTGCACCGCCCCGGCCAGAACCACCAGCCCGTGCTCGAAGTCGCGCCGCAGCGGCAGAACGGTGCCGCCGGTCCGCAGCACGAGGTCGGCGCCGACGAGCGGGGTGTCGGTGCGCGCCGGGGAGACGTTGCCGTCGAGCTCGCCGAGCAGCACCGTCGCCTCGGCCGCCCCGAATCGGGCGACGGGCAGCTCGGCGTGGTGGGTGAAGGCGGGTGGGCCGTGCCGGGTGTGCTCGGGCTGTGCCACCCACAGCTGCACGCCGTGCAGGTCACCCCGGTGATCCTCGGACTCCTCCGCGTGGGTCACCCCGTGCCCGGCGGTCATCAGGTTGAGCTCGCCCGCACGTAGGACCTGTTCGGACCCGAGGCTGTCCCGATGGACCTGGCGACCACTCAGCAGCCAGGTGACGGTGGCCAGCCCGATGTGCGGATGCGGCCCGACGGACACCGGATTCGACGGTGAGATCGCCATCGGACCCAGGTGGTCGACGAAGCACCAGGCACCGATGGTTCGCCGGGCCCGGCGGGGCAGGACCCGCCGCACCGGGATGCCGCCCACCTCGGCGGTCCGCCCTTCGATGACCGTCAGCGCCGGCCCGACCGCCCGCTCCGGCCCGACCGCCCGCTGCGATCCGACCGCCCGCTCCGATCCGACCGCCCGCTCCGATTCGACCGCCGAGGCCCGGTCGGCTCCCGACGGCGGTGACGGGGGGAGACTCGGCACCGGCGGTTCCGCCGGCACGGGGGCGACGTCGACGGGCAGAACGGGTCCACTCATCCCCCAACGTTACGACAATCGTTGCATACGCAACAAACAGTCGCCCTACTCACCCTCGTCCCGGTGGACGGTCTCCGGGAGAAAGGCCGGCAGGCACACCGAGATGTAGTCCGCGCCGTCCGCGCCACGCGTGCTGTAACGGACCCATTCCCCGGCGGCGGTGTGCACCCCCTGGCCGGCCGCGACCTCGATGATCCCGTCGGCGTGCTCCACCGTCACCGAGCCGCGCAGGACGATCGTGTATTCGTCGAACTCCGGCCGCTGCCCCGGCTCGGCCCAGCCGCCCGGACTCGACATGTGCGCGATGCTCAGGCTCCGCGTGCCCGTGTTCACTCCGCCCACGTACTCGCGAATGATCTTTGGAAGGTTCCCGGCGGCCTCGACGACGGTCGGGGACTCGATGAAGGTCGGCATGGGATGCATCATCGTGCCTGGCCGCCGGCCCGGCGACGGTGGAAGGCAGGTCGCGACGGCCGACGGTACGATCCGGTCGCGCTCCCCCGGTTCAGGCGGGGCGCGGAGGGGGCGTCGTGACAACCGAATCAATCTTTCACCCCAGGGCCTGGATGGCGACCGGGGTCATTCCCGCACGTCACGGCGCCATGGATCCCCCGCCAGCCGGTGCGCCGTTCACCGGTCTCGGCGCCGTCGAGGCGGCGCTGGCCGGGCTGACGTTCCATCACTTCGCCATCGTGGTGACGGATCTGGAGCTCGCCCGCGAGCTCTACACCGTCTCCCTCGGCATCGACTCCTGGCACACCCGGGCGCTGTCCGGGCCCGCCGTGTACCGCGGCCGGCCCGTCGCGCTCGACGGCGCCCGCGTCGCGATCGGGCGGCTCGGTGCCGGCCTGGTGGAGCTGATCGCCCCCGGTTGCCAGCCGTCGGCGGCGCGGGAGACCCTCGACCGGCGCGGCGAGGGCCTCTTCGCCATCGGCTACCTCGTCGACGACGTGGCCGCCCAGCTTCGCGTCCCGGTCTCCGCCGGGGCCCGGATCGAGCAGGTCAGGCCGGATGCGCGGCATCCGGTCGAGGCCTGTCTGGACGCGGGCTCCGGTCTGTTGGTCGACCTGGTCCAAAGCGGCTCATCCTGGCCGGTCTGACCACCGGCACGCCGTGGCGCGATCCCATGGACTTGTGCCGGCGACCCGTTGAATGTCATCATCGGTTCAGAGGCCGCCCGGCACCCCCCGAGCTGGGCGGCCTCACCTGCGCCATGAAGGCGCCGCCCGGCGCAGGCCCGCCGGGTACGGACAATTCCGCAGGGTACGTGCCGTCGGGGGAACTCCCGAAAAGCATCCCGGCGGTCGGCCCACCAGCCGCGCCGCGTTCCCCACCGCACATTGCGAGCCGGGAAAGAACCCTCCGCCGGTCAGAGCGAGGCCAGCCGAGGAAAGGGCCCCGTCGATCCCGTCGGAGACCGCCGGTCAGGTGGTGACGACGACTATCGTGAGGATCAGGCCGACCAGGGTCGTCGCGAGCGCGACGAACGTCGCGATCCTGCCTCGCCCGCTGCCCTTCCGCCAGGCCATCGCCCCGCAGCCGATCGCGATCAGCCCGGCGAGCGGGAAGAACAGCCCGAGTGCGGCGAAGGTGAACGCCAGGATCCACAGCGCGCGGGCGCCGGGCAGCTCCGCCTCCTCCGACACCGCCGACGCAGCGTGTTCCCCCTGGTCCAGGCCACCGTCAGGGTACGGAGCAGGTGGGGCCCCAGCGGGAACGGGGGAAGCGGTCCCGGCCTGTTCCGGCTCCTTCGACGTCGGCGTGGAGCGACCTCGACCATCCCCGACCTGCGCTGCGGTCCACCCGTCCGGCGCCGTGCCCGGTGCACCGGCGGGCGTTTCCGCGGGAAGCGAGCCGGAATCAGCGCTGGTCACCGGGGTCGGCTTGGTCATCACGGACTCCTCGTTTACGTACTTTCCGGGTTTCTCGACGGATCTGCGGTCGGAGAACCGGCCCGTGGCCACAGAGCCTGACGCAGAATCCCGCCGGTGTCCCAGATCCTCCCGAAAGGCACGCCGCGCGGAGGCATCGGCCACCCGAAAGCGCCACCGACCGTGACATAGGTCGCCGTCGCCCGCGGCCTCGGTGAAATGCGACTAACGGCCCCGCTCGGCCAGGTTCTCCTCGACGAAACGCTCCATGCCCGCGACGAAGGCCCGCGCGTCCTCGGCCGGCCAGGCGTCGAGCCTGCGCTGGAACGCGCCCGCCAGCCGGCCGCGCAGCCGCTCGATGGCGGCGTGCCCCTCGTCGGTGAGGGTGAGCCGGGTGGCCCGGGCGTCGTCGGGATCGGCCGAGCGACGCAGCAACCCGAGCGCCTCAAGCCGGTCGCTGTGCCGGCTCACCACCGACCGGTCGATGCCGATCTCCGTGCTGAGCTTGCGCGCCGTCGTGGGGCCCGTCCGCGCCAGACCGCTGAGCACGGGGTAGGTCGCCTCGTCCAGGTTGACATCGCCCGCGGCCAGCAGGTCTCCGAACAGCCGCATCCGGGTCGGCCGCGCGAGCAGCATCCCCAGCGCGGCGGCGAGCCTGGCGCCGTCCTCTGATCCCACCGCTCGACCTTACTCTGCGTGCACGGTGCACGAGCCGGCCGCCATCTGGTGGACACCAGGACACGCCTGGGGACCCGCCACGCGGACCGGGACACAACGTCGATCTTCGGGTCGGGTGCCCCGGGTGGGGCGTCCTGGCGGCGCTTCGGCAGACTGGGGCGCAGGCGCCGCGGCGGACCATCGGGGAGCACGGCGGACGGCCACGACACCTCGCAAATCCGGAGACGAAACGTGACGGGCATGCTTGCAACCCTTCCGCTCAGCCCGATCGAGCGGATCGCCGCCGACCACCGGCGCATCCCGGTGGAACTCGGTCCGCGCAGCTACCCGGTCGACATCGGCGCCGGGGTCCGCCGGACCCTGCCCGACGTCGTGGCCGCCATCGGGGCGAGGCGGGCCGCCATCGTGTCCGCCCGCCCCCTCGACGCCGTGCCCGACCCGGGCGTGCCGGCGCTGCGGCTGGCCGCCCGCGACGGCGAGGCGGACAAGACGCTCGCCAACGTCGAGGCGCTGTGCAGCCGGTTCGCGGACTTCGGGCTGACCCGCGGGGACGTCGTCATCTCCTGCGGCGGCGGGACGACCACCGACGTCGTGGGGCTCGCCGCCGCGCTCTACCACCGCGGCGTCGCCGTGGTGCACCTGCCGACCTCGCTGCTCGCCCAGGTCGACGCGAGCGTCGGCGGGAAGACCGCGGTGAACCTGCCGGCCGGCAAGAACCTGGTCGGCGCCTACTGGCAGCCCAGCGCCGTCCTCTGCGACACCGACTACCTGGCGACCCTGCCCCGCCGGGAATGGATCAACGGCTACGGCGAGATCGCGCGAGCCCACTTCATCGGGGCACCCGGGCTGCTCGGCCGGCCGGTCGCCGAGCAGATCGCGGCCAGCGTGGCGCTCAAGGCCGGGGTCGTCGCCCGCGACGAGCGGGACTCCCACCTGCGCCACATCCTCAACTACGGGCACACCCTCGGTCACGCCCTGGAACGCACCACCGATTACGCACTGCGCCACGGCGAGGCCGTCGCCGTCGGCACCGTGTTCGCCGGCCGGCTCGCCGGGGCACTCGGCCGGATCGGGCCCGAGCGGATCCGCGAACACCTCGACGTCGTGCAGGGCTACGGGCTGCCCGCCGCGCTGCCCGCCGGGGTGGAGCCCGCCGAGCTCGTCGCGGTGATGCGGCTGGACAAGAAGTCGACGAGTACTGGGCTGACCTTCGTCCTCGACGGCGCGCACGGCCCGGAACTCGTGCCCGATGTCGACGAGGACGTGGTGCTGGCGGCGCTCGCCGCGATGCCCCGCGAGGACCCGGCGTGACGGCCCCGGCGGGGCTGCCGGTGAGCGGCACCACCCGGCTGTATGCCGTCATCGGTGACCCGGTCGCCCAGGTGCAGGCGCCGTCGCTGCTCAATCCGCTGTTCGCCCGGCTCGCGATCGATGCCGTCCTCGTCCCGGTGCACGCCCGACCGGCGAGCTTCGCCACCGTCCTGCGCGGGCTCGCGGCCACCGGGAACCTCGACGGCGTTCTCGTCACGATCCCGCACAAGGTCGCCGCCTGCGCCCTGGCCACCGAGCACAGCGCCGCCGCGCGGATCAGCGGCAGCGCCAACGTGTTGCGCCCGATTCCCGGCGGCGGCTGGCGGGCCGACAACTTCGACGGGGCCGGGTTCGTCCGCGGGCTGACCGCCGCCGGCCATCCCGTGCGCGGCCGGCGGGTCGCGCTCATGGGGGCCGGCGGAGCCGGCAGCGCCATCGCGGTCGCGCTGCTCGACGCCGGCTGCGGGCCGTTGTCGGTCCACGACCCGGACCGGGCGAAGTGCGCAGCCCTGCTCGCCAGACTGGACGAACACTGGCCGGGCCGGGCCGCCGCGGTGGCCGTGGCCGAGCCGGCGCTGGGCGACGCGGACCTGGCGGTGAACGCGACCCCGCTCGGCCTGCGTCCCGAAGACCCGCTGCCCTTCCCGCCCGCTGCGCTGCCAGCGGGATGCGTCGTCGCCGACATCATCATGAAGCCCCCGCGGACCCGGCTGCTCGACGCGGCCGGCGCGCTCGGGCTGGCGACCCATCCGGGCATCCACATGCTTGCCCATCAGGTGGACCTGTACCGGTCGTTCTTCCAACTCGGCCCGGCGGACCGCCCCTGACGAGCCCCGGAGGCTGCACATGCACTGCACATGCACACCCTCGCCCCGCCGGTGACGCCCGGCGTTCTGGGCATCGACATCGGCGGGACCAAGGTCGCGCTGCGCCTCGAACCGGCTCACGTCACCGCGCCCGCCCACGCCGCGACATCCACCACCACGCCCACCACCACCGGCGGCCTGACCCAGGTCGGCGGGCCAGGCCGCGTGGACGCTCCCGACGGCACCGTCACGCCGGTCGAGGCGACGTTCCGCTGGGAGCCGTCGGCGAGCGCCACGCGGGATCTCGACGATCTCGCCGCGCACGTCGCCGCACTGCGGACGAAGTGGGCCGGGCCGGTGACCGCGGTCGGGGTCGCGATGCCCGCGACCCTGGACGCCGCCGGCCGGGTGACGACCTGGCCGGGCCGGCCGAGCTGGACGGGACTGGCACTGGCCGAGGCGCTGCGTGACCTCGTGCCGGGGGCGACCGTCGCCTGCGCCGACGACGGCGACCTCGCCGCGCTCGCGGAGGCGCACGCGGTCGGCTGCCCCGACCTGGTGTACCTCGGCCTCGGCACGGGCGTCGGCGGCGGGATCGTGCTGGACGGTCGGCCCTGCCCGCGACCCGGCCACGGCTCGGCCGAGATCGGCCATCTGGTGATCTCCGCGGGAGGCCCGCGGTGCACCTGCGGTCGGCGGGGCTGCGTGCAGGCCACGGCCAGTGGCCCCGCCACCCTGCACCGGGCAGCGCGGTACCGCGACGGCGATGTCGACAGTGTCGCCGAGGACGCCGAGGACGCCGAGGACGGCGGGGACGGCGGGTCGGCGTCCCGTGCGGAGGTGACCTTCGCCGAGCTACGCGCGGCCTGGCTCGCGGGGACCGGCTGGGCGGCGCGGGCGGTGGGGGAAAGCGCGCAGGCGGCCGCCGTCGCCGTGGTCGGGCTGACCGAGCTGCTGCATCCGGCGATGGCGGTGGTCGGGGGCGGGTTCGCCGACGGGCTGCCCGGATTCGCCCAGGCCGTCGACGAACGCGCCCGCGAGCTCGGCCGCCCGGGTCATCCGCCCGCGCCGGTGCGGGCGGCGACGCTCGGCGGCCTGTCGTCCCTGGCGGGCGCGATCCTGCTGGCACGCCAGGGGTCCTGACCCGGCCCCGCCGGCTCGTGGGTCAGTCGCGCGCGAGCAGACTCCCGGCCCCGCCGGCCGCGGCCGCCAGCGACGGCGGCCCGGCCGGCGGATCCCCATCGACGGCGGCGTCGCCGAGCAGTGCCAACAGCTCCGCGGGACGGTGCAGCACGGCGTCCGGGCGGGCCGCGCGCAGCTCGACGCCGTCCGTCTCGCCCCACAGCGCGGCGACCGCCATCACGCCGGCGGCGCGGGCGCTGTCGATGTCCGCGACCGCGTCACCGAGCATCATCGCCTCCCCCGGCGCCGCTCCCAGCAGGTCGAGCGCGCGCAGCACGATGTCCGGGGCGGGCTTCGGCCGCGGGATCTCGTCGGAGCCGATGACGTGGTCGAACAACGACAGCACGCCGAGCTCGCCGAGCAGGTGGCGGGCCCGCGGGCCGGACTTGCCGGTGGCGACCGCGAGCCCGTGGCCGCGGGCGCGCAGCCGGCGCAGCAGCTCCTCCACGCCGTCGAAGAGAACCACCTCGCGGGCGAGCCGATAGCTCTCCCGCACGAACGGCTCCTCCATCGCCAGCGGCAGATCCATGATCCGCATGATGTCCGGGAAGTAGCGGCCGAGGTGGCGGTTGTACTCCTCGAAGGGCGGCTCGCCGGGACCGACCACCTCCGCGTAGGCGATCGTGAACGCCTGCCGCATCACGCCGAAGCTGTCGACGAGCACGCCGTCCAGATCGAAGATCACTGTCTGCCGGTGCGCGCCGCCGGCCATCGGCCGGCCCCCCGGTTCCGTTCCCACATGCCCCCCCGGGCTCGACGACGAGAACAACGGTGCCTTATCTGCGGGACATCATGAGCCCGCGCGGACGAGCTGCGGCGTCGGGCGGTGCGAGCGCGCCGAGTCGTAGAGGCGCTCGATGGCCGCGATCGTCGGCCGGACCTCGGCGATCGCCCGCCCTCGGGAGGCCGGATCGGTCAGCATGGCCGGCAGCTCGTCGAGCTGGCGGCGGTACTCGGTCCCGATCGGCTCGTCGGGCAGCGCCACCGCGGTCGTCTGCCCGCTGCGGGTCAGGGACAGGACCGACCGATCCTGCCGGTTCGGCCCGAAGCCGAAGGTGCAGCGCAGCGAGGCGGTTCCGGCGGCCCCCTCGACGTTGATCGCGGTGAGGTCGCGGGCCTCGTGCGAGGCCCAGCTCGCCCGCAACGACACCGAGGTCCCGTTCTCGGTCACCAGGAATCCGCGCGCCGTGTCCTCGACGTCCCCGCCGGCGGCCGGACCGGCCGGACCGGCCGGACCGGCGGAAGCGACCTGCTCACCGTGCCGCCAGGATGCCGCCCACGCGCCGTCGCTGACGAAGTCGTCGGACGTCGTCCCGACCACCTGGCGGAACTCGACGCTGCCGAGCAGGGGGGTGAGGGTGTCCAGCAGATGCCAGCCGAGGTCGACCAGCGCGCCACCGCCGGACTGCTCCCGGCGGGTGAACCAGCCACCCGCGTCGGGGATGCCGCGGGCGCGGATCCACGCGAGGTCGACGTGGCGGATCGCGCCGAGCCCCGCGGCGACCTCGTAGAGCCGGCTGACGTCGGCGCGGTACCGCGCGGCACTGCCGGCCAGCAGGGTAACGTCGCCGGCCCGTTCGGCGGCGGCGAGCCGGTCCGCCTCCGCCGAGCTCAGGCAGACCGGCTTCTCCAGGAAGACCGGGATGCCGGCGGTCAGCAGCCGCTCGGCGATGTCGGCGTGCCGATGGTTGGGCACCGCCACGACGGCGAGGTCGAACCGGGCCGAGCCGAGCTCGGCGACGTCGGCGAGCAGCGCCAGGTCCGGGTGCTCGGCGGCCACCGCGGCGCGGGCGGCGGGATCGGGATCGACCGCCGCGGCCACCGCGAACCGGGGGTGCTCGCGCAGCCGGGGCAGCCAGATGGACCGGCCGGCCCAGCCCAGCCCGACGACGGCGACCCGCACCGGCAACGGCGCCGTCACTGCGCCGCCAGGGTGTCGGCCACGACTGCCGCGACCTCGTGCATCTGCTCCTCGCTGCCCAGCAGGGTGCGATGGTGCAGCCAGACGCCGTCCGCGCTCAGCGCTTCGGTGTTGGGGCACCGCCGTGCGATGTCGTCGACGGACTCCGCCGGAGCGCCGGTCTCCCAGAACCCGTTGGAACGGTAGATCGCCCGGAAGGCGGCGAAGGCGGGCAGGCCCCGCTCGACGAGCGCGTCCACGACGGCGTTGCGCCGCTGTTCGCTGAATCCCGGAAGGCGGAACATCGCCATGTAGTGCGGGTTGCGGTCGCAGCGTTCGTCGCGGCTCTGCGGCACGACGCCGGGAATGGCCGACAGGGCCTCGGCGAGCACCGGCCACCGCTGCTCGCGGGTGTCGATCTGGCCGGCCAGGCGGCCGAGCTGGGCGCGCAGGACCGAGGCGGAGAACTCGTTGAGCCGGAAGTTCGACCCGGAGGTCTGGTGGAAGTACCGGCGGTCGGTGCGCGGTCGTCCGCAGCTGTGCCGCAGGAAGGCGATCTCGTGCAGCTCCGAGTCCGGGAAGGTGACGGCGCCGCCCTCGCCCGCGGTCATCAGCTTGCCGTTCTGGAAGCTGAACGCCGCCACCGAGCCGAGCTCGCCGACCTTGCGTCCCTGCCACTGGGCACCGTGCGCGTGGGCGGCGTCCTGGATGAGCGGGACGCCGGTGTCGGCGGACAGCTTCGCCAGGGCGTCCATGTCGGAGACCTGACCGGCCATGTGCACCGGCATGATCGCCTTGGTGCGGGGGGTGACCGCGGCCGCCGCCGCCGCCGGATCGATGCAGTACGTGTCCAGGTCGACGTCGACCGGCACGGCGACCGCGCCGAGGCGCTGCGCGGCCTGGGATGAGGAGATGAACGTGAACGCCGGAACGATGACCTCGGTGCCCGGGCCGACGCCCAGAACCTGGAGGGCGAGCTCGAGGGCGTGGGTGCCATTGGTGACGGCGAGCGCATAGTCGGCGCCGTGATAGTCGGCGAATTCCCGCTCGAAGCTGTCGACCTCGCTGCCGCCCATGCGCCACCACTGACCCTGCTCCAAGGCTCGGATCAGTCCGGCGCGTTCCTCGTCGGAGTACTGCGGCCAGGCCGGCAACTCCGGTGCGCGTCGCACTACACCGCTCATGGTCCCCACCCTTTTCTTACGTGACGATAAGGTTCGCGCAAGGATCCAGGCCGTCTACGGTTCATTACCGTGAGCTGACCGAAGGATTTACGCGAGAGGTGCGCGACGGACGGTACCTCAACGCCTCGGACTCGCCTGTCGTCCCCCGGACGGGACTACCGCTTCACCAACGAGAGAGCAATCGACACGCCACGGAGACACTACCAACGCGCTCGGTCGTGTCGTCTACGGGTCGATATGGCCCGTCGCTGACCGCGCCATAGCTGCGATATCGTCCACGGGACGCCGACCGACCCGGCCGGTCGGCACCGGTGCCGGCGCGAGTGATGAGGTCTGGTGAGCACGCTTCTTCTGGTGAACGGTCCGAACCTGGGCATACTCGGTCGGCGGCAGCCGGAGGTGTACGGCACGGCCACTCTGGCCGACATTGAAACCGCCGTCACCGCCCGGATCGCCGAGCGCGGCTGGAAACTGGTCTCCGTCCAACGGGAATCCGAGGGCGAGCTGATCCACGCGATTCAGGATAACTACGACTCGGTCGGCGCAATCGTCAACCCCGGGGCGCTCATGATGTACGGCTGGAGCCTGCGGGACGCGCTCGCGAACTACCCGAATCCATGGATCGAGGTCCATTTGTCGAATGTCTGGGCGCGGGAGTCCTTCCGGCACGAGTCGATTCTGTCGGCATTGGCCCGCGGAGTGATCGTCGGCCTCGGCCCGCTGGGCTACGAGCTCGCCGCCCAGGCACTGCTCAGCCTGGTGCCCTCCTCGTCCGGCTGATCCGGCCACGGCCGATCCGGCCGATCCGTCACGTACCACCGCCGTCGTCAGTCCGCGGCCAGTGCCCGGGCGGCCGCGTCGGCGACGGCCGGGGTCAGGCGCGGATGGTCGACGGGCGGCAGCAGCCCGCCGGGCGGGGTCAGGTCGACCAGGGCCTGGACGGCGGCCAGTCGCGCCGCCGCGCTGATCGGTCGGTGGGTGCGCACCGCGGCGCGCAACAGGCCGGGCAGGGCGTGCAGCGGACGCGGACCCGAGGTGGCCGAGGCCAGCGGCGGGGGTGTCTCGGGCCGGGTCCGCAGGACCGGTACCTGCTCCGGCGGCGAGGCCAGGCCGATGAGGTCGACGAGCAGGTCGAGGTGGGCCGCGAGCCGATGCAGCGGCTGGATCCCGAAGGCGAGCGGATCGTAGAGGGTGAGGTCCCGGATCCCCGCGGCGAGGAGCAGGCCGGCGAGGTCGCCACCGCGGGCGGGATCCACGACGGCGACCCGGGCCGACTGCGGCCGCACTCCCCGGCCGCGCAGGTGGGTCAGGACGGCGGCGGTGGCGGCTACGGCGAGGCCGTCGTTGACGGTGTCGAGCAGCGGCGTGGCGCTCGGCAGCTGCGCGGCGCGGACAGCGTCGATGTGGCTGACGTGCGTGTGGACCAGCACCGTGGCGGCGAATCCGGGTGCCAGCATGCCGATCGCCCGGCCGAGCTCCGCGGCATCCCGCGCCGCGATGGGCATCGGGATGACGTCCAGACCGGTGGCCCGGTGCAGGTGGACCGCCTGGGACTCCACCGCGGGCAGGGCCGCCTCGGCGGCGAGCGGCTCGAAGTCCAGCACGGCGCTGGCGTCGGAGAGCAGCGCCACCCGGCGGGGTCGCCCGGTGAAAAGGTCGGTGTGGGTCGGGTGGGTGGCCAGATGGCGGATCACCCGACGATCCGCGTCCGCGTCGAGGAGCGCGAGATCGTGCCCCGTGGTCACCGACGCGCACAGGGCCTGGGTGAGTTTGCCCGTCGACGCGACGACGAAGACCGGGTCCTCGGTCTGGAGCAGGTCGGCGCCGAGACGGTTGCGCAGGGCGCTCAGCAGCCACGTCAACGTCGGGCCGCTGTCGGCGTCGAGCGTGATCCGGCGGCCGGCCGGGTCCGGCTCGTCCGCATAACAGGTGATCGCGCCGGGACCTGCGGCGATGACGGCGTCGATGTCCGCCCGGACTCCGCGCGGCACCCGGATCGTGACGCTGTATGCCGGATTGGCCGCGGCGGCCGGCCCGGACCCGCCGGCGTCGCCCTGGCCTGGTACCCGCCCTGTCACGAGCCACTCTCCATGATCGTCCCACCCGGGACGGAGCCGGTGGACCGGTCCGGTCCGGCGACGCGGAGACGCCGCGCCATCGCTGGGCCCGCCACCGCCGCGGCGAAGCGCCACCGCTCGCGGGAGCGGATTATGCGTACTTCCGGCGGTTGGCCGATTTTCTCACCGATACCGAGATCCTGACCCGAGCGGCGTCGGACGCGCCACCTGTGCAAGCACGTTCCGGCGGCCCGGCCCGGGTGCCTCGCCCCCCGCGCCGCCGGCAGGACAGGGCGGTGAGCGCCGACGCGTCACACCGCCTCCCACAGAGGCGGCCCGACCGGGAGACTCTCTGCGCGGTGCGGGAACGTGCCCCAGGTAGGAATCGGACCTACGGCCTACCGCTTAGGAGGCGGTCGCTCTATCCACTGAGCTACTGGGGCGGACGGGGCATCGAATCGACGCCATGGGCGATCTTACGGCCGCCGGCGGGGATGCCGACGGCAGGCTGACGCGTCACGACCGCGATATGCCGCGCGAGATCGGAAGTCCGTCCCGATTCTTCCGCTTCGTCCGGGTTCGCGCGGCCCGCCCGGTCAACCGAACTGCTGGGCCATCTCGACGAGCTCCTTGCACTTCGGGCATATCGGGAACCGCGAGGGGTCCCGGACGGGTTCGAACTTGTAGCCGCAGAGCGCGGTGACCCGACCGCCTTCGATGGACGCGCGGACGATCTCCTCCCGGCGGGCGTAGTGGGAGTGGTCGTCGCCCTCGTCCGTGCGGGTGTCCGACGTCTCAGGTGCGATCTGAGTCGTGCTCATGGTGTTGATTCTAGTGCGGACACCGCCGGCGTCCCGGGCGGGTGAGCCCCCGTTCGGCGGCGGCCGACCGGGCGGGCGCCTGACCGGCGTGCGGGCGGGTCCGGACCCACGGGGAAACTGTCCGGGGGACACGGCATACACGGGACGCATGGCCCTTGCACCCTGGGGACGGGGCGTACTCTGGACGGGACGAAGGAGACCGGTGACTGGACTGATCGACAGTACCGAGATGTACCTCCGCACCCTGTACGAACTGAGGGAAGAGGGCATCCCCCCGCTACGCGCGCGTCTGGTGGAGCGGTTGCACGTGAGCGCGCCTGCCGCCAGCGAGTCGACCGCTCGGATGGCCAACGAGGGGCTGGTCTCCCTCGCTGACGACCGGACCGTCCAGTTCACCGAGAAGGGTCTGCTGCGGGCCACCGCCGTCATGCGCAAGCACCGGCTGGCCGAGCTGCTGCTCACCAAGGTCATCGGGCTCGACTGGGCCCTGGTGCACAACGAGGCGTGCCGCTGGGAGCATGTGATCTCCGACGAGGTCGAGGCCCGGCTCACCGTGCTGCTCGGTGATCCGAAGCGCTGTCCGTTCGGTAACGAGATCCCGCCCGCCCAGCGAGGCGATGCGCCGCGGCCCGCGTCCGCGCCGGTGAGCCTGCTGGCCTCGGCCGATCGGGCAGCCGCGGACGGCAGCAGGCCGGTGACGGTGAGCTGGATCTCCGAACGGCTGCAGACCGATGAGGTCGCCATGCGCCGCCTGCAGGATGCGGCGATCGTGCCCGGCGCTCAGATCATGCCGGGCTCGCGCGGCGACCTGATCCACGTCGTCTCTCCAAACGGCCAGAGCGACGCGGAGATCAGTCGCAGCACGGCGGCCCTCGTCTACGTGGACCGCTGACCTCGCCGCACCCCCAGCCCCCCTTCGGCGCCGCACCTTGCCGACGCCGCACCCCCGACGTCGGGCCTGCCGACGTCGGGCCTGCCGGCCACCCGTTCCCCGGGTGGCCGGCGTCAGGCTCCCGGCCGAATGCCTCCCTGGAAGCTCGACCACCAGACGTTCTCCTCTCGAACCACCTCTCCGGTGCGGGGAGCATGGATCATCTTCCCGTTCCCCACGTAGATCCCGACGTGGTCGACATCCGGGTGGAAGAACACGAGGTCTCCCGGAACCAGCGCGGCGCGGCTCACCCGACGCCCCTCGTCCCACTGCGATCCGGTGTAGTGACTGAGAGCGACGCCCGCCTTTCCCCAGACCCACTGGGTCAGCCCGGAGCAGTCGAAGGTCGCCGGCCCCTCGGCCCCCCACACATAGGGCTTCCCGAGCTGGGCGTAGGCCTCCCGCACCGCGGCCACCGCACCACCACCGCCACCCATCGGCGCGGCCGCCGCAGCGGTGACCGGCGCCGCGGCGAAGGCCCGGCCCGCCGCCGCGGCCACCCCGGTCTCCTGTTGATAGCGGACCCGCTCCGCCGCTGCCTCGCGGGCCACCCGCGCCGCCGCGGCGGCCTCAGCCGCCTTCCGGGCCCGCGCGGCGGCCGCCTGCCGAGCCTTGGCCTGCCGCTCCAGCTCGGCGTAGCGCGACTCCAGCCGCTGCAACAGCCCCTGCTGCTCGTCCGCCGCGGCCTCGATGGTCCGCTTGCGCCGGGCGAGATCCTCGATGATCTTCTTCTTGTCGGCGAGGGCAGCGTCGGCACCGCGGCGGGCCTCGGTGAGATCTCGGCGCGCCAGCCGCAGACCGATGTCCGCGACCCGCTGCCGGCGAGCCAGGGCCTCGACGGCGCCCGCCCGGTCCAGAGCGCGGCGAGGATCGCCGGTGAGCAGCAGGGACACCTGGGCGAAGCCCCCCGCCCGGTCCGCCGACACGGCGAGGCCCCGGTGTCGATCCGCGGCCTCACGCACCGCCCGGTCGGCCCGGTCGACCCGGTCGGCGGCGTCCCGGGCGGCCCGTTCCGCCTCGGCGAGCCGGATCCGTCCGGCGTTGAAGGCCTCGGTGGCGCTGGCCGCCTGCTGGGCCGATTCGTCTAGCTTTGAGCGTGTACGTCCTATGTCGGCCTGAACGTCGGCGAGACTCTGCGACGTCGGGCGAGCGGCCGACGTCGCAGGAACCGCCCAGGCGGAGCCCGCCGGGCCGCCGATCGTCACAGGACCGGCGAACAGAATGCCGACCAGGCCGAGGACAAAGAGGCCTGCGACTTTCGGGCCCGCGACGTTGTCGCGCGCTCCTTTGTCCGCTGCGACTTTCGGGCGGCCAGGGCGCGCGCGCGACAGGCCCGGTCGTTGTCGGGAGATGGGCAGGACGGGCTCGGCGCATCCGCCGGGATCAGCGGCGCCAATCGGGTCGATGGGGACACGCCGGCCGGCGGCGCTGCGGTGGCGGGTCTCGGGGTCCGGTTCGCCGACGCTATGCCAGCCCTCCGTAGGGACACTGCTCACACCGCCGGACGGTAACTGTACGCAGTTATACAGTCACGGAAGCACGCCGATCCGGGCGGAGAGTCTCCGCACGCCCACCGCTAGGCGACCTAAACGGGCCACAGGCCGCCCAATTTAGCGATTTCACACGCCAGAAACAGCTAAGACACAGGTCGGGAACAGATCTTATCGACTCTTCGGACCCGAGGATCCGGGACGAGCGCAGCGTGGCCGGGGACCGGGTGAGCGCAGTCCGCGCACCGCGCGGGGGGATGACAGGAGAGACATGGTCAAAATGGATACGGGCGATACCGCATGGATGCTCATCAGTTCCGCGATCGTGCTGTTTATGACGCCCGGACTGGCGTTCTTCTACGGCGGCATGGTCCGGGCGAAGAACGTCCTCGGCATGATCATGCAGAACTTCTTCTGCATCGGCATCGTCACACTCGTGTGGTCGGTGGTGGGCTTCAGCGTCGCCTTCGGTGCGGGTAACGGCTTCTGGGGCGGATTCCACTTCTTCGCGCTGCAGAACCTCTCCGAGGGCGACAACAATATCCCGTATGTCGTGTTCGTGGCTTTCCAGCTCATGTTCGCGATCATCACTCCCGCGCTCATCACCGGTTCCATCGCCGACCGCATGAAGTTCAGCGCCTTCGCGGTCTTCGTGCCGCTGTGGTCGGTGCTGGTCTACTCGCCGATCGCGCACTGGGTGTGGTCGGCCAACGGCTGGCTGTTCAAGCGCGGTGCGATGGACTTCGCGGGCGGCACGGTCGTCCACGCCAACGCCGGTATCGCCGCGATCGTGCTGGCCCTCGTGCTGGGCAAGCGGGCCGGCTGGCCGAGCGGGGACTTCCGCCCGCACAACGTGCCGTTCGTCCTGCTCGGCACCGGCATCCTGTGGGTCGGCTGGTTCGGGTTCAACGCCGGCTCGGCGCTGGGGTCGAACAAGCTCGCCGGGTTCGCCCTGCTCAACACCCAGATCGCGACCGGTGTGGCGATCCTCGGCTGGCTCGCGATCGAGAAGATCCGGGACGGTAAGGCCACCACGCTGGGTGCCGCGTCCGGTGCGGTCGCCGGACTGGTCGCCATCACCCCGGCCTGTGGTTTCGTCTCCCCGATGGGTTCCATCGCGGTCGGCGGCATCGCCGGCGTCGTCTGCGCGCTGGCCACCTCGATCAAGGGCAAGGTCGGCATCGACGACTCGCTCGACGTCGGCGCGGTCCACCTCGTCGGCGGTGTGCTCGGCGCTCTGCTCACCGGCTTCTTCGCCACCGTGGACACCAACTCGGCGGGCCACGACGGCATCTTCTACGGCGGTCCGTGGAGCGTGCTCGGCGAGCAGGCCCTGGCCGTCGGCGCGACACTGGGTTACTCGGCCGTCGTGACGGCGATCATCGCGCTTGCGATCAAGTACACGATCGGTCTGAAGCTGAGCGACGAGGACCAGTTCACCGGCATGGACGAGGCGCTGCACGGTGAGACGGCGTACCGGTTCACCACCATCGGTGGCAGCGGTTCGCTCTCCACCAGCGTCACCCCCGTCAAGGTGCCTGAGGAGGCCCAGGCATGACCAAGCTCGTCACCGCCGTCATCAAGCCCTTCAAAGTCGATGACGTGAAGGCGGCGCTGGAGAACCTGGGCGTGCACGGCCTGACGATCTCCGAGGTCCAGGGCTACGGTCGGCAGAAGGGCCACACGGAGGTCTACCGCGGCGCGGAGTACAAGGTCGACTTCGTTCCGAAGATCAAGATCGAGGTCGTCGTGACCGACGAGGCCGCCGACGACCTGGTCGCGGCGATCACGACGGCCGCGCAGACCGGCAAGATCGGCGACGGCAAGGTCTGGGTCGTCCCGGTCGACTCCGTGGTCCGGGTGCGCACCGGCGAGCGGGGCACCGACGCGCTGTAGCACCACGTGGCGGCTCCAGGGCGCCACGCCATGCTCTCCGCGTACCACCCCTGGCCACCGGCACACCACCCGGCACCACAGCACCACCCGGCACCACAGCACCACAGCACCACCCGGCAACCGCACCACGCAGGAAGCACCAGAGGTCGCGGACGCTCCGGGCCCCAGCCCGGGCGTCTCCTTCCTCGCCCGACCACATGAGGCGGCACCGCGCGATCATCGACGCGGTGCCGCGCCATGTGTCGGCCCGGCCCGCGCGGGCCGGGTCCGTTGGAGCGGCCGGCGCCGCAGGAGGCACAGAGCCATGAAGGACCGTCTGGAGATCCTCAGGGGACGCGCCGAGCCGCTGCCCACGGCCACCGGGCCGGCGCTGCGCCGCACTCTCACCGACCTGGCCGACGCGGCCCTGACCGACCTGCTGGGCGAGCCCGGCCCCGGGGTCGCCCTCGTCGCCGTCGGCGGCTACGGCCGGGCGGAGCCGGCGTTCGGCAGTGACCTCGACCTGGTCCTGCTCCACGACGACACCCACCGGGACATCGCCGCCGTCGCCGACGCCGTCTGGTACCCGCTGTGGGATGCGGGCGTCGGCCTCGACCACAGCGTGCGCACCGTCGACGAGGCGATCACGGTGGCGGACGACGACCTGAAGGCCGCGCTCGGCCTGCTCGACGCCCGCCACGTCGCGGGCGACGCGGCGCTGACCGCCGATCTCGCCCGCCGCGCCCGTTCCCGCTGGCGCACCCGCGCCCCGAAGCGGCTGCCCGACCTCGCCGCCGCCGTCGCCGAGCGCGCCGCCCGCCTCGGCGAGGTCGCCTTCCTGCTCGAACCGGACCTCAAGGAGTCCCGCGGCGGCCTGCGCGACGTGCACGCCCTGCACGCCCTCGCCGCGGCCTGGGTCGCGGAGGTCCCCTCCGACCGGGTGCTCGCCGCCGCCGAGGTACTGCTCGACGCCCGCGGCGAGATCCGCCGCCTGGCCGCCGGCCGCCCGCAGGACCGGCTGCTGTTGCAGGACGGCACGGCGGTCGCCGCCGCGCTCGGCTACCCCGACTCGATGGCGCTGGCCCACGCGGTCGCCGACGCCGGCCGGACGATCTCCTGGGCCTGGGACGCGACCTGGTACCGCACCGCCGCCGGGCTGCGCAACACCTCCCGCTGGCGCGGCCGGCGGCCCGTCCGCCGCCCCCTCGACGAGGGGGTGATCGACCAGGGCGGCGAGATCCAGCTCGCCCTGGACGTCGAACCGGCGAAGGACCCCGTCCTCGTGCTTCGCGTCGCCGCGGCCGCCGCCCGCACCGGGCTGCCGCTGGGCCGCTACGCCGTCGACCGGCTCGCCGCCGAGGCGCCGGCGATGCCGCAGCCGTGGCCGCCCGCCGCGCGCGACGCGCTGGTCGCGCTGCTCGCCACCGGCGACGCGGCCGTCGGCGTGCTCGAATCCCTCGACCAGGTCGGCCTGCTGGTCCGGCTGCTGCCCGAGTGGGCCGCCGTGCGCAGCCGCCCGCAGCGCAACCCCTACCACCGCTTCACCGTCGACCGGCACCTGATGGAGACCGCCGCCCGCGCCGCCGCGTTCACCCGCGACGTGGACCGCCCCGACCTGCTGCTGCTCGGCGCGTTGCTGCACGACATCGGCAAGGGCTTCCCCGGCGACCACACCGACGCCGGCATCGACCAGATCCGGCTCGTCGGCCCCCGGCTCGGCCTGCCCCCCGAGGACGTCGACGTGCTCGTCGCGATGGTCCGCCACCACCTGCTGCTCGGCGAGACGGCCACCCGACGCGACATCGACGATCTCGCGACCATCGAGGCCGTCGCCACCGCGGCCGGCAGCGACCGGATCCTCACCCTGCTGCACCGCCTGACCGAGGCCGACTCCCGGGCCACCGGCCCAACCGCGTGGAACGCCTGGAAGGCACGCCTGATCAACGACCTCGTCGAACGGTCCCGGGCGCTGCTCGGTGGCGAGCGGGTGCCCTGCCCGCCGCGGCTGGACGATCGTCAGCGCAGCCTGCTCGCCCTCGCGGCGGAGCACACCGTCCAGGTCAATCCGCTGCCCGACGAGGGGATGTTCGAGATCGTCGTGGTCAGTGCCGACCAGGTCGGGCTGCTGGCCGTCACCGCCGGTGTCCTCGCACTCAACCGGCTCGACATCCGGCGGGCGTCCGCCCGCAGCGCCGACGGGCGCGCACTGCTGCAGGCCGCGGTCGCCGCCCCGCACGGCCGGGTGCCGGAGGAGGCGAAGCTGCTCGCGGACCTGCGGGCCGCCCTCGCCGGCACCCTCGACATCGCCGAGCGGCTCGCGGCCCGGGAACGCGACTACTCCGGCGCGAAGCAGTGGACCACCCCCGGGCCGCCGCAGGTCATCTTCGACGACGGACTGGGCTCGACGACCGTCCTCGAGGTGCGCGCCCCGGACCGGGCCGGCGTGCTGTTCCGGATCGTGCGGGCGCTGTCCGAGCTGCGGCTCGACGTCGCCACCGCCATCGTCGCCACCCTCGGGCTCGACGTCGTCGACGCCTTCTACGTCCAGGAGGCCGACGGCCGGCCGGTGGCGGACGACACCCGCCGCCGCGAGATCGCCCGCGCGGTCCTCGCCGCGCTGGGGGTGGAGGATCTCCCCGACCAGCCGGCGCCGCCGGCCGAACGCGCCAGCTCCGCCGGCTCCGTGGGCTCCGCCGGCTCGGTGGACTCCGCCGGCCAACGGCTGTGATCCATCCCGCCCGCCCGCGCCGCACCCGGGCCGTTGGCACCCTCAGGGGAGACGCTATGATGGGCGAGCACGTTGGGAGGCTTCGCCTAGTCCGGTCTATGGCGCCGCACTGCTAATGCGGTTGGGGGCTTCAACCCCCTCCCGGGTTCAAATCCCGGAGCCTCCGCCCCTCGTCCGCGCGGCCAGCCTCTCAGGCTGGCCCGCTGAGCAGATCAGATCAGCCTTCTTGACTGTCCTTACCTCCTCGCCGAGAACTCCTTCCGATGGGGAGCCGCTTCGCCGCGCGACGCGGTTCCGCGGTGGCTGGTGAAGCCGGGGGCGGACCCGGTCAGCAGCAGGCAGCCCAGGCCTGTCGGGTCGACCGGCAGGCTGGCCAGGATTTCCAGAAGCCGTGTGCCCTTCTCGGCGGCAGCGGGCTTTGGGTGGCGATCGCGGACCGGCCTGTCGCTCCTGCTCGCCGGGCCTCCTACGCGGGACCGAGCCGCAGGGTCGTGATCGCGGCGGAGGCCGTGACCATGGATTCGGCGCCCGCGTCGCCGTACTTGGTGCGGTAGGCGGCGTCGATGTCCGCGCGCAGCTGGGCGGTGCCTTCACCGACGTCCTGGACGGTGACGTCGGCGTCGAGGCCGGGGACGTGGATGCGGGCCCGGCGTGAGGCGAGGGCGCGACCGAACCAGCCGGTGTCGCGCCGGTACCAGGTCCGCACGTACACCTGGTCACCGACGCGGACGACCCAGATCGGCAGCGGGTGTCGCAGGGCCCCGTCGGCGCGTCTGACCGCGATCTCCAGTTCTCGAGCCGTGTCGATCCGCTCCAAGGCGTCCGCGGACCAGGTCAGTTCGTTCATGCCCCGATCGTGCCCTTGCCCGGCCACGGACCACCACTGTCCGGGTACACCGGCGGTATCTCTCGAGTATCAGTTGGGCGCTGCCCAGCAAAGCGGACCTCACCGGCGCCGTACTGAGCGGGGCGAACCTGACCCACGCCTGGCTCGACGAGGCAGACCTCACCAACACCGGCCGACGCGGCTGCCGACCGGGATTACACGCCCGGCGTCGTGGGACCGGACGGAGTCACCGCACGAGGAGTGAGCGCCGCACGGCACAACAACCTGCCTCCTACCTCAATGGACACACCAAATTTTCCCTCGCGAGGGGATCCGGTGCGCCTTTTCTTCTACTTCCTTCAGGGAAGAGCGTAACGTCCCACCCCGGTTTGACTGGGAGCCACATTCGGGGGGAACGGTGGTCTTTTTTCGGCGCGCCTGGCTTTGGTGCCGGCGCCATCCCAAGACCAGCGGGGCGGTCACCGTCCTGCTCGCCTTGTTCGTCATCATCATCGGTGCGGCCTCGGATCCGCCCAAGAAGCAGACCGCGTCGATGCGGCCGGCGTCGCTGACGATCGCCACACCGACAGCGTCAGCGACAGCGACGCCGTCGGCAGTCCCGACGTCGTCGTCGACCCCGACGTCCTCGGCAGTACCGACGTCATCCGCGGCACCGGTGTTGGCGATGCCTCCCTCGACGACGGCCGTTCCGGCGCCTCGGGCGACAGCGGCTTCGGTGGGGCAGGCCGCGCCCAGCACACGTAGGGTCGCCACCCCAGGCGCCACCCAGCTCCCGGCCCCACCGCCCGCGACCCGTGCGGCAGCGCCACCAGCCGCACAGGCACCGGCCGCACAGCCACCGGCCGCACAGCCACCGGCCAACCATCAACCGGCAGCAGCGCCACCCGCCGCAGCCGCCCCGCCGGCCGCGGCGGCTCCACCGGCCGCGGCTGCTCCCGCCTGTCACCCACTGGCCGCCAGCGGAAACTGCTACAAGCCCGGCCAGATCTGCCGCAATGTCGACCATGGCGTGCAGGGGATCGCGGGTGACGGCAGGGCAATCGTCTGCGCGAACGACAACGGCTGGCGCTGGGTCGCGGCCTGACGATGTCCTCCGGTTGACGGCGGCTGCACCCCGAGACGCAAACGTCGTCCCCGTGACGGCAGCCTGCGGTGCCACGCAGGCCGACGGGCCATGGCCGCACGCCGGCCCGGCGGCCGCCCGCCGGCCGCGGCGCCGGTGGTCGGACTGGTGGCGGGGCCCGCGGACCTGGCGTCCTCGGGTCCCGTCCCCGCGATGCACCGGCGAGTGGCGGCTGATCTCGTGACGCATCCCACCACCTCGATCATTTGGCCGGCCGGCACGCTCGGTGCCGATGACCAGGCCGGACCCTCGGACCATTCACGGGGGGCGCGGATCGGAGGTGGCGTCGGATCCCGTCGCCGCGCGCCCCCTCAGGCATCATGGCGCGGTGAGTGTCGGGGCCCGCGGACAGATCTCCGCTCGGGGGCCGTATCTGGTGCTCCTCGTGCCCGTGCTGCTCGGCATTCTGCTCATGCACGGTGGCCTGTCCACGCATGCCGGCCCCCACGACCACCCCGCCCATCCGGGCGCCTTCTGCGGCTCTGACGGGCTGCTGGTCGCGGCGGGGAGCCGGCCGGGCGCGCCGCACGGCGGGGCAGCGCACCAGCGGTCCGCCCCCGGCCACCCGGCCGGCCTCGAGGGCGCAGCCGCGGCCATGGCGTCGGACCCGACCGCGGACCGTCACTGCGGGCACGTCGGCGAACTGTGCCTGGCGTTCCTTCGCCTGACGGGCATCCTGCTCGTCGCCCTGTTGCTCGCCCGCGCCGTCCGGACGGCCGGGGGCGCACGAGCCCGCTCGCGCCCGGCACCCCGCCCTCCCGAGCGATCACCACCGTGGGGACCGCCTCGCCCCCTCGCGCCTTCACTCGCCCGCCTCTGCGTGCTGCGCGTGTAGACCCGCTGCTCCGCCGGGTGGGTCGTCGACGACTCCCGACCGGTGGACCGGTATTCGGCTGAGCACGCAGCCGGAGTCCGCACGCATCTGGAGGACGAGGAACTTCAGCATGAAACGACTCATCCTGCTCATCCCGGCGGTTGTCGCCGCGGTCACCGTCGGCGCCTGCGGCAGCGGGGGCAGCGCCGGTGCACCCACCGCCACAGCGACGACCACGATCGGCGGCCACAACGCGGCCGACGTCACCTTCGCCCAGATGATGGTCCCCCATCACCGGCAGGCCATCGAGATGGCGGAGCTGGCCCCGTCCCACACGCAGAACCCGCAGGTCAGATCCCTCGCGCAGGAGATCCGGGCGGCGCAGGCACCGGAGATCGCAACCCTGGCGGGCTGGCTCACCGCCTGGGGACAGCCCACCGCCTCCCCGACCGACCCGGCTGTCTCCGGGCACAGCACGGGTGGCCACGGCTCGGCTGACCACACCGCGAGTGACCACGGCACGGCCGGCGGTGGCCTGGGCGACGACGGCATGGCCGATCACGGAGTCCAGACCGAGGCACCGGACGCCGCCATGGCGGGAATGATGTCCAGCGCGGACATGACCGCCCTGCGGAACGCGACCGGACCGGCCTTCGACGAGATGTTTCTCGCGATGATGATCGAGCATCACCAGGGCGCCGTCGCCATGGCGAAGACCGAGATCCATGACGGCATCCACACCCCGGCGAAACAGCTCGCCGAGAACATTCAACGCACTCAGGCGGCCGAGATCGTCAGGATGCAGGACCTGCTCACCAGAATCTGACCGGCCCGATGCAGGAGGGGATGGTGGCTGCGACGTCGGCCACCATTCCCGCCGCGCCGGGCCCGCCGACGGTTTCCCGAGCCTGTATCGAGCCACGGACGGCTCCGACACGCCGCACATTCACTACTCCCCATCACCCGCTCCTCTCTCCCGCACCTTTCGCCACACACGGTTCGACAAAACGGAATCCACCCGTCGGCAGCCGCCCGAGGATCGGAAGGCACCGCCGCGGCAGCCCTGCTCGGCGCGGGAGACACCCGCCCGGGGCGGTCCCACGGCACATCACCCGCGCCGTGCGGGTCGAGGTCGCGCCCCGCGCCCCTTCGACGCCACGGGGCGGCAGCCGGAAGGATTCCAACTCCGTGCCCACCGATGACGTCGCGGCGGCCGTGTTCGACTCCCTCCCTTCCCCCGTTGCGGTTCTCGGGCCGGACGGCACCGTGGTCCGTCTGAACGAGGCGTGGCGCCGCAGCGCCGCGACCGGGGTGGCCCTGCTCCCCGTGCGGCCCGGTATGAGCTGGTTGGCAGCATGCGATCACGCGGCCGAGGCCGCGGCCGCGGCGCGCTCGGCCGGCGCTTCCGCGGACCCGGCCCGCTCCTCACCCGCCGCCGGACTGACCGACCTCGCCGCGATCGATCCGGTCACGCCGGTCCGCACCCTGGCGTTCCTCTCCCGGCAGATGATCGACCGGCGACGGACTCGGGCCCGCATCGAGCTGCCGCAGTCGGCGCCGCGCGGCCACCGCTGGCTCGACGTCCGCCTGAGCACCCTCATGCGCGGCGACGGACTGATCGTCGTCGTCGAGGACGTGACCGAACGGCGCCAGCGCGAGGAGGACCTCCGCCGTCAGGCCACGACGGATCCGATCACCGGTATGGCGAACCGGACGGCACTGCGAGCCCTGCTCGCGGCCAGGCTCACCCCTGGCGGATCCGGCGCGTTGGACGCCACCAGAGCACGTGCCGTGAGCGCGGCCTCATCCGCACGAACGCCTCCCTCCCCGGAGCAGGCCGGGACCGCCGTTCTCTTCCTGGACCTGGATGCATTTCGTCGAATCAACAACTCCTTCGGTTATCCGACCGGTGATGCCGCCCTGCACGCCGTCGCCCGCCGCTTTTCGAGCGTACTCGGCCCCGCCGACATTCTCGGCCGATGGGATGGCGACGAGTTCGTCGTGCTGGTCGGCTCCGGTGACGCGCCGGATGTTGCCGACCTCGCCGAGCGGCTGGTGGCGGCCCTCGACGAACCGCTCGACGTGCATGGCCACCGCCTGCGGCTGTCGGTGAGCGTGGGGGTCGCCCTCGTGGGCGCGGCTCCGTCCAACCCCAGCAACAAGCCTCCTGACCAGCACAAACGGGGACGCCAGCCAGGAATCCAGGCCACCGGCGCCCCGGCCGAGGAGGGGGACGCCCTGGTCGCGCGAGCCGGAGCGGAGGTGACCCGCGCACGGTCCAGGCTACGGGCCGGCCACGACCGCCGATCCCGCTCCGGTCCGTAACTCGACCTTGCGGTCGCCGACAAGAATAGGTCGACAACCACAGGGCCACATTCATATACGCAGCGTCGCCCGAGGTCGCCGGGAGGCTTTTCGGGTCGTATCTTCGGCCCATGCAAATCGCTTTCACCGTTCACGATGTACGCACCGGAACGAACGTCGACGTGCTTCTGCGCGCCGGTGCCGACACACCGCTCGGCGTCGTGGCCGACGCGCTGGCGACCGCCGTCCGGCCGCCCCGCCCCGGCCGGGCCGCGGCGAGGGCCAGCCCCTCGCTGACCCTCGCCGGCGGCGGCCGCCCGCTCAGCCCGGATCTGCCGCTCGCCAGCTCACCGTTGACCGAGGGCTCGGTCGTGATCCTCGACGCGCCGCCGGCCCGGCGGGCCTCCGGCGCGGGCCTGGCCGAGCTGATGATCACCGCCGGCCCCAGTGCCGGCGTCATCCATCCGCTGCCGGTCGGCGAGCACACCGTCGGTTCGGCTCCCGGCAGCGCCATCCTGCTTGCCGGCCCCGCCACCGATGAACCCGTGCTGACGGTGCGGGTCGCCGCCGACGGACGCCTTTCGGTCACTCCCGGCCCCGGCGCGAGGATCGTCGGCTGGGACCGGCCGAAGGCAGACAGCTCGGTCCTTGCCTCCGTGCACACTCCGAGCACGGCGTTGCGGCTCCTGCGTCCCACCGCGGTCGCCCCCCTGGCCCTTCCCTCCACCGCGGTTGCGGGACGGCTCGACGTCAACCGCCCGCCGCGGCTGCGCCCACCCCCGCGGGCGACCGCCTTCGCTCTGCCCGCGGCGCCCGAGGAGCCCCGCCGAGCGCCCGTCCCCGTGCTGGCCACCCTCCTCCCCCTGCTTGCCGCCCTGGGCATGGCCGCGGTGCTGCGGACGGTCTACGTCCTGCTGTTCGCCGTCCTCGGGCCGCTGAACCTCGCTCTGTCCGTGGTGAGCGGGCGCCGGCGGGACCGCCGCGATTTCCGCGCGGCCACCGCGCGCCATCGACGGCTCCGTGCCGACGTGGAGCGCGCGGCGCAGGCGGCGCTCGAGACGGAATGCGCCGAGCGCCACGCCGAACAGCCCGACCCGGCGAGCCTGTTCGCCACGGCCTGGCGGCGGGACTCCGGGCTCTGGCGGCGTCGTCAGGGCGACGCCGACTACCTGCGACTTCGCGTCGGAATCGCGAACCAGCCAAGCACGGTCAGGATCACCGCCGCCGGCCTGCCGGCCGCGCCGATGCACGCGGATCTGCCCGCCGTGGTCGCCCTGCGCGAGGACGGCGTCGTCGGGGTGGCGAGCGCCCGGTCCCAGGACATCGGCTGCTGGCTCCTCGCCCAGGCCGCCGTTCTGCACAGCCCCGAGGAGCTGGCGATCTGCGTGCTGGCGGCCGATGCCGGGCGTGCCGCCGGATGGCGGTGGACTCGCTGGTTGCCGCACTGCCGGACCGCCGCCGGGGACGCGGGGCCGTGGTTCGCGGCGGACGCGGCGGGCCGGGTCGCCCGGGTCGCCGAACTGCGGTCCCTGCTGCAACGCCGCCAGAGTCTGCCGCCCGACCGCCGCCCCACCGGCCCCGACATCCTGCTCGTGCTCGACGGTGCTCGTTCGCTGCGATCCATCGCCGGCCTGATCCCGGTGCTGCGCGCCGGCCCGGCTGTGGGCATCCACGTGATCTGCCTGGAGTCCGACGTGCGTGATCTCCCGGCTGAATGCCGGGCCGTCGTCACACCCGACGGCGAGTCTCTCACCGTGCGTCGGGATCAGGCTGGGGTGATCGGGCACGTCCGCCCCGACCTCATCGGTCCGGCCGGGGACGGCGGCGACACTCCGTCCGGAGCGGCCCGCTGGTACGAGTCGGTGGCGCGGGCACTTGCGCCGCTTCGGCTGGCGGCCGACGACCGCGCCGCTCTCCCCGTGGCCGTGCGGCTGTCGGACATCAGCGGCGAGAGCCGGCAGGCCGCAGCGGCGATCCGGCGGGCATGGTCGCTCGCTTCGGGCTCGCAGACCCCACCGGGAAGCCGTCCCGTCCCGGTGGGAGTCGCCGGCGGCAGCACGTTCGCGCTCGATCTTTCCCGGGACGGCCCACACGGGCTGATCGCGGGCACGACCGGATCGGGCAAGTCGGAGCTGCTGCAGACGATCATCGCTGCGCATGCCGTGGCCTACCGGCCGGACGAGCTGGTGTTCGTGCTCGTCGACTACAAGGGGGGCGCCGCCTTCGCCGAATGCGCCGCCCTGCCGCACACCGTGGGGCTCGTCACGGATCTCGATCCGCACCTCGTGCGCCGGGCTCTGATCTCGCTGTCCGCCGAGCTGCACCGCCGCGAGGCGCTCCTCGCGCGGTTCGGCGCCAAAGATCTCGACGCTCTGCGTCGGGCGGCGTCGGGTGCAGGTCCGAGCGAGCTGGCGGTCCCGCCCCGACTGGTTCTCGTCGTCGACGAGTTCGCCACCCTCGCCCGCGAGCTACCCGACTTCGTGACCGGCCTGGTCAGTCTTGCCCAGCGCGGGCGCTCCCTCGGCATCCACCTGCTCCTGGCCACCCAGCGTCCGAGCGGCGTCGTCTCCCCCGAGATCCGGGCGAACACGAACCTGCGCGTCGCGCTGCGGGTCACGGACGTGGCCGAAAGCGAGGACGTCGTCGGGTGTCCGGACGCCGCCGCGATCGATGCCGCCACCCCCGGCCGGGCGGTGGTGCGCACCGGGCCCGAGCGGGTCACGACCGTGCAGACCGCCTGGGTGGGCAGCCCGGTCCGCACGGAGGGCGACGACCCCGACGGGGCCGCGCCGCGGGTGAGCCTGCTGGCGTGGCCCGGGCCGGACGTGCCGGAGTCGGAACCGGCCCGGCCGTATCCCGCGGCGACGTCGCGGGATACCGCACCCGGCGACACCGAGCTGACCGTCCTGGTCGGGGCGGTCCGCGAGGCCGCCGCGGCCATGGGGATCCCCGCCCAGCCGAGTCCCTGGCTTCCACCCATGCCGGAGCGCATCGCGCTCGGCGCACTGCCGGCCGTCGTCGGCTCCGACGAGCTCTACCCGCACCCGGCGGATACGCCAGGGCGGCGCCGCCCCGAGTCCCGCCAGGGCAGGCCAGAGCTTCCCGGCACGGTGCTCACCCCGGTCGCCATCGGCCTGTCCGACCGCTGTGACCGCCAGGCGCAACAGCCCTTCGCGTTGGACCTGGAGGACGGCGGCCACCTGATGGTCGTCGGCGCGCCGCGGTCCGGACGGTCCACGGTCCTGCGGACGGTGGCGGGCGCGATCGCCGGCGCACTGTCCCCGCTCGACGTCCACCTTTACGGGCTGGACTACGGCGGTGGAGCGCTGGCGGCCATGACCAGCCTGCCGCACACCGGCGCGCTCGTCGGGCGGGATGATCCCGATCGGGTGGGACGACTGCTCGCCCGGCTGACCGTCGCCGTCGAGCAGCGCCGCCGGCGACTCGCCGCGAACGGGGTCGCGGATCTGCAGGAGGCACGGCGCAGCGTCGCCCCGGCCCCGGATGGTGCCGTCGTCCGGCCGCCCTACCTCGTGCTTCTCGTCGACGGCTTCGAGGCTCTGCTCGCCGCGTCCGAGGATGCCGACGGCGGCGAACTCGTCGAGTGCCTTCTCCGGCTGCTGCGGGAGGGCCCGGCTGCCGGGCTGCGGGTGATCCTGTCCACGGACCGGCGCGGGCTCACCGGCCGGCTGGCCTCCCTCATCGATGAGCGGCTGATCCTGCGGATGGCCGATCCCGGCGACTACGCACTGGCTGGCATCCGCGCCGCAGACATGCCCGAGCGGCTGTCTCCCGGGCGGGGTGTCGCGGTCGGAGGCCGCTTCACGGCTCCGGTCGAGGTTCAGGTCGCCGTGCTCACTCTGGAAGCGACCGGCCGGGCGCAGGTGGCGGCGTTTCGGGCCCTGGGTGCGCGAGTGCGGGCCGACGTCCACACGAGCGGACCGGCACGGGACGGCAACCGCCCCTTCCGCGTCGAAGCGCTCCCGGAGTGCGTCACCAGCGCTCGGATGGCGACCGCCCAGGCTCGTCGATCCGCCACCGCTCCCCACCGCCCACCCGGGCCCCGGCTGCGGGCCGCTCTCGGACTCGGCGGGGACGAACTGGACGTCGTCGACCTCGCGCTCGACGAGGAGCCCGGCTTCGTCGTGGGCGGGCCGCCGCGATCGGGACGCAGCTCGACGCTGCTCACCCTCGCACTGTCACTGCTGGCCGGTGGTGTCGACGTCGTCGCGGTGACACCGCGCCCCTCGGCGCTACGTGCGTTGGCGGGCCAACCGGGTGTTCTGGCCGTGGTGGATTCCGTTCTGCGCCACCTGGCCGGGGGCGGGGCCGGCGACGAGGGTGGCCCGGGGCGGCCGATCCCACCTCCCGGAACTGCCCACCTCGGCGCCGGCGTGGCCGCGCCCTGGGCCGTCCCGCCGGGCAGGCGGCCGCCGGTCGTCCTCGTCGACGACGCCGAGCTGATCGGCGAGCAGGCGGCCGCCGAGCTTGCGAGCTTCTGGCAGCAGGCACGCGACGCCGGGGGCGCGCTCGTCATCGCCGGGTCGACGGAGGAGCTGGTGCTGCAGTACCGCGGCTTCGTCGTCGACGTCCGTCGTGAGGGGCACGGACTGCTCCTCGCCCCGAGACGACCGGTCGACGGGGAGCTCCTCGGTGTCCGGCTCCCTCGGACGAGCCCCGGCCCCGTACCGCCGGGTCGGGGAGTTCTCATCCGGCGTGGACTCCTACTCCCCGTGCAGGTCGCCTGCCCACCGGCCACCGTTCCCGTCGACCTTCAACCTGGCGACCGGCCCCGCTCCCGGCATCAGCCCCACCTCCAGCACCGCTCTCGACAACTGCCCCATCCGCGACACAGTGCGAAGGGAATCGGATGAGAACTGTCACGACGCCGGCGGCCCTGCAGGCCGCCGCACGGATGAGTCAGCAACTACCCGGCCTGCAGACGACGGCGGTGAACCTCATCGACCACGGCAACACCCTTGCGGACCCGCGCAACTGGGAGGGCCCGAAGGCCCAGGTCTTCCGCGCGCAGATCTGGCCGGAGGTGCAGCAGGCGCTCACGGACCTGCACGCCAACCTCACCGAGCTGGCCCGCGGCATCACCGAGATCAACAGGCGGACCGCCGCGGCGGGAAGCTGATCATCGTTCCCCGACCCCCCGGCGCCGTTCGTCCATCGACCAGAATCCCCGTGGAGGACACCGTGACCCTGTCGTCCGACGTCACCGTTCGCAGCACCCCGCAGGCCGTGGCCGCGATCTCGGACCTTGCCTCGATTGTGAACGGACCGCTGCTCACCCACTTCGACGAGCTGCGGTCCACCGCGAGAACCCTCACCGATCCGGAGAGCTGGGACGGCCGCGGCGCGACCGAGTTCCGGACCACCGTCTGGCCCGGCTACGAGCGCACGCTCACCGAGCTGCACGCCCGGCTCGACCAGCTGCGCACCCGCCTTGCCGAGATCCAGAGCGAGATCCAGAGCGCCGGATGACCGAACCGGGCCCATCGGCTCAGCGACCTCGTCGACACAGGGACCCCGCCGCCACAGGGACCCCGCCGCCACAGGGACCCCGGGACCCGCCAGTTCGGGGAGCCCGCCGGTTCACGGACAAGTCCCGGACGCTTCCGCCAGCAGACCGACGGCAGCAGCGGTGGCGAGCAGGACACAGGCGCGAGCGGTCCGCACCACGGCCTCGGCAACCTCCATCTGCAGCAGCGACCAGCCGGCGCCGAGATCGAGCAGATCGGCGGTCGGATGTCGCAGGGAGAAGCCGACGGCGGCGACCGGCCACGCCTGCGCCGGCAGCGGGGAGACCCATCCCCCGAATGCGACCGAGACCCAGCGCCCGCCTTCGGTTGCCGACCCGCACAGGTTCAGCCGGGTCGCGAGGTCGCCCCCGCCGAGGCCCGCAGCAAAGGGCGTCGGGGCGAGCAGGAGCACTCGGGAAATCGCCGGGCCGCCCGGCGCCGACTCGATGTACGGCTCCTCCGCCGGTGACACCCGGCCACTGACCGGGTGAGCAGGAGAGACGCCGGACTGCGGCCGGGGCACCGCGACCGGGCCGGTGGGCGCGTCCAACGGCACATCCACAGGCGCCGTCGCGAAACGCAGGCCATGCGCGACCGCGCCACCCCACAGCGCGAGGCTTCCGTACGGGGCGCCCTGGATCAGGGACCGGGCCGCCATGATCGGTGCACTGTCGACGCGTCGCCGCCGGTCCGTCATCCATGCCTCCACGTCGAACCACGAGCCTTACTTAAGTTCGCCTAACTTAATGGAGGAGGTGATGATGCGCCACAAGCTGGCGGTCATGCTTTGCACCTGCTGGACCGATCTCTCCCGGACTGGTGCTCCAGCACCGCGGACAGCAGCCGCGAAGGCACCGGAATCTGGCCACACCCCTGTCGACCTGCGCCGCCGACCTGTGCCGGCGACGTGCGGTCAGACGGGTGCGCGAAAGTCGGGACCGTCGGGAACGAAGCGGAACGTCGCGGTCACGGCGTCGAACAGACGGTGCAGCGCGTCGGTCACCGCGATATTCGGACTGCGGCACTCGACCTGGGCCACGCGCGGCGCACCCGGCACGGGGATCAACGTGCGCATGCTCGCAACCAGGCTCGGCTCGATGTCCAACCCACCGCCGGAGGCCGACGCACCGAGCATGCGGGCGGCAAGGCCGACGGCAGGAAGATCCACGATCTGCACCTTGCGCCAGGCACCCGACAGGGACGGCAGGGACTCCTCCTGCAGTCCCACCACGAGCTCACCCACCGTGGGGACCGACTCCCCCGGCCCCGCGTCATGGCGGAAAGAGCTGACCGACACCGTGGCTGACAGGCCTGCACCGTCGATGGCCTCCGCCATCACGCCGCAGTAGACCGCGCCGCTCGCCGTCGCGCGCCGTGCCGCGTCGCGCAGCACGGCGGCCATGACCGCCCGGCGGTCGGCCAGCATCGGCGTGCCGCGGATACGGGCGTGAACGAGAGGATCGATCGAACGCATGGTCAGGCCGGACCTCAGATCCAACGTGAACCAGCTCTCGGGCACCGTGATGGCGAAACGATCCGGAGCTCGCCGGCTCGCCGCCGCGTATCCACTCAAGCCACATCCCTGTGCTCGACACGCGCCGATCAGTACCGCAGCTTCAGGATGCGGAGATTACTCAGCGCAAGGTTCAAACCGGACATTTAGCGTTTGATCGGGTACCGAATGCTCATCGTGCGTGAAAGATCCCGTATCTGTCATCCCTACGTTCCCGCTCTGCGATCGCACTGGTACGGTTACACCGGGTTCGTCCCGCTGTCGCCGTCTCGGCGCAGCAGCGTGAGGAGGCCGGATGCCCACTGCGCGCCGCCTGCGTAGGGAGCCCCGGACGCCGCCCGGCAGCCGTTCCGGCCGCTCCCTGTTTCCTCTCCGCCGCTCCGGAGAGCCTGCACGTTGGACGATCAGGGCACCCAGGATCTCGATCTGGTTAATCGTCACAAGAAGGCCAGAGAACTCTCACTTCGCCCCGGATCGCCGCGGCAGTCGACCTAGCATGAGCGCCACGCGACGTGCCCAGCGGACCGACGACGCCCCTCGCCCGGCACGCACGTGCGCCCGACCCTGCGCCTGATCGGGGACGAACCATGTCGACCACACCGTTGCCCTCGGCACCGTCGCCCTCGCATCCGCCCGACCCCACGGGCACCCCACCGTCCGTGCCGGAATCCGCCGTGCGGCCAGGCACGCCGCAGCCGGATGCGAAGCGGCGGCGTGGCCCGGCCGCGAGGGGTGCGGCCGGCCGGCGCGCCACCGGCGGCGAGGCGGTGCCGACCCGGCAGGCGGTGCCGACCCGGCAGGCGGTGCCTATGGTCCCGCCCGAGGATCGCGCGCGCGAGCGGCTGCAGGCGGCGGGCGCGCTCGCGGCGATCACGGTGGCGGTCCTCGGCATCCCCGTGGTCCTCGCGCTGGTGCTCGGTCCGCCGATCCGGAGCGGCAGCGGGGCAGGCGGGGTCGTCCGGGCCATCCTTTCCCTGCTTTTCTGGGCGGCGTGGGCGCACTTCATCGCCTGTCTCGTCGCGGAGTGGCGCGCGGAGGTTCGCGGCAGCGGTCTGGCTCCGCGCATTCCGTTCGGCGGTGCCCCCCAGATGCTCGCCCGCCGCCTCGTCGTCACCGCGTTGCTGCTCTCGGGCACCACAGCCCTCGTGGTTCCGGCGACCTACGGGCAGGAGACGGCACGTGGGCAGCGCCCCGGACCAGGCGGGGTGCTGCGAGGGATGCCCGCACCGGGTCCGCGCCCGGAACTGGCGCCGCCCCGGGTCGCGGACGGGACCGGCCTGCGGGACGGCACCACGAACGGCCTGGACGGACCTGGGGCCCCCGACCACCCGGATTCGCCCGACCATCCGGACACGCCCGACGGCGTTGGTTCAACGGCCCAGGCCTCCCGCAGTTGGGCCACCCTGCCCGTCTCACCTGCCGCGCGCCCCACCTGGGCCCTCGATGGAGCCTCGCCGCGTGCTGGCGTCTCGCCTCCTGACGAGCTCCCGGGCGACGGCGGATACGAACACGCTCCCTATCCCGGCGACCGGTATGGCGACGTGGCCGATCCCGACGGTCTGGACGGCACCGGCCCGGACGGCACCGGCCCGGACGGCGTCGGCCCGGACGGCGTGGGTCGTTCGGACGGTGTCGCTGGCGCTGACCGTGTCGGTCGCCTGGCCGGGGTGCGGACGGCGGAGTTCGCAGGGCCGGTTCTCCCGGCGCAGCAGCCTGTCGCCGGTCAGGACGAGCTGCCGCCACCATGGCCTGGCGACCGCCCGGAGCTGATCAGCCCGGCCGCGGACCAGCACAGCCGCCTGGTCCTCGGCGAGCGCATGGTGAAGCTGTACGAGGTGCGCCCGGCGGACGGACGTCATCACGACACCCTCTGGGGCATCGCCGAGCGCTTTCTCGGTGATGGGCTGCGGTACCGCGAGATCTTCGATCTGAACGAGGGCCGCACCCAACCGGACGGCCGGACGTTGTCCAAGCCGTCCCTCATCCACGCCGGGTGGGTCCTGCTACTGCCCGCCGACGCCCAGGGCGACGGGTTGCGCGTCCTGCGGATGCCCGAAGGCACCGCCGAGTGGCCGCAGGTTGCGGCTGACCCCGCCGGCGACGGCGAACTGGCCGAGCTTTTCGATCACGACAGCTTCGGCGACGCCGCAGACGCCGACGACGACGCCGCCTTCGAGGCCTGGCCCGGCGCGGCCGACGACCGGTACACAGCCCACGACCGGGACACAGCCGATGACCGGCAAACAGCAGGTGATCGCTACGCACCGGACAACCCGTTCGCGTCATCGCGCCTGCCCTCGGGGCCGGACGCACCGGAACAGGCGGCGGGTCCGATGCTGGCCGCCTCCCTCGCACCGCCACAGGACTTCCTGGGCGTCGCGGCCGCCGGCCTGCTCGCGGCCGGGGTGATGGTGGCGCTGTCCGGGCGCCGAAGCGGTCCGGCCCAGCCACCCCAGGACGCCACGGAACGGGCGCTGCTGCTCGCCTCGGACACCGAGGCCGCCCGCTTCATCGACCGGTCACTGCGGGTACTGTCCGCCGCGCTCACGGAGCAGGCGCGTCTGCTTCCCGCGGTCTACGCGGCCATCCTCACCGAGGATGCGCTGATCCTGCACATGGCGCCGGCGCAGGAGGAGCCGCCACCGCCACCCTGGGCGGTCGGTGAGGTTCCCGGATCCTGGTGGATCGAGCGCACTCCGGAACTTCTGGCGGTGTCGGGGGACGGCTCCTTCGCCCAGCCGGTCCTTGGGGTGCCCGCGCCGTTCCCGGCACTGGTCAGCTTCGGCCATGACGACGCCGGGTCGCGCATTCTCGTCGACCTCGAGGGCGCACCCGGTGTGATCAGCCTCCTCGGCGACCGCGTCATCGCGATGCAGGTGGTGATCGCCGTCGCGCTCGAGCTGGCCACCAACGTCTGGTCGGATGACCTGCGGGTCTGCCTGATCGGTTTTCCCGCCGACGACGACCTCGACGAGCTGCTGACGATCGCCCCGGAACGGCTGTGGACCGCGGTCAGCGTCGCGGAGGCCCTCGACGAACTGTCCGGTCCCGACGACGAGGACGCGGTCCTCGACGTCGGAGCCTACGGTGACGACTTTCCCCTCGAAGCGGGCCAGCGGATCGCCGGCAATCCGGGGGCCCTGGCCCCGGACCTGCTCGTCCTCGCGGAGCCGCCGGCCGAGGCCGACATCGCTCGGCTGGCGAGAATGGCGCAGGGACGCCGGCATGCGGTGGGCGTCCTCACGGTGGGCGACTCCCCGGCCGCCCGGTGGCGGTTCACGGTCGGACCGGACCGCCGGATGTCGCTGGGCGTGCTGGGTGTCGAGGTGTGGGCGCAGTCCATCTCCGGGCCCGAATGCCGGGCGATCGCGGCCCTGTTCCGCGCGGCCGACGCGGCGACCGTTCCGGCTCCCGCCGGACCTGCCGAGGACGAACCGCCGCCGCAGGCCACGCCTGCGCCCGCCTCGTCCATCGCGGCCCCGCCGGCGCCGCCACCCCTGCCACCACCGGCGATGACCGATCCTGCCCGCGCCGTCGGGGCGGCGCAGGCAGACCCGGGCGAGGCGGTGCCCGCGCCGGCGCAACCCACTCCGGACGACGAGATCACGCGACCGCCGGCTCGAGCCGACTCGGTTCCCGGCGTCCTGCCGTGGACGCCGCCACTCGCGGCGATCCCACCCGCGACCGGCTCGCAGGCTTCCGCTCCGGCGTCGGCGGACGAGGATCTCACCCGGCCCCCGGCGAACGGTCGCCGGGCGCCGCTCGGGCCGCCGCCTGTTCCCCTCATCTCTCCCGGTGGTCCGGCGTCGCCCGAACGGGCGGCGTCGCCACACTCCGCAGCCTCCGACGCTGAGCCCGCGCCCGGAAGGGTAACGCCATCCGCCCCGGCGCCCACGCCGTTCCTGGCAGCACCCGGGGACGCCGGCCCGCACGACACCGACGCCATGCTGCTGTCCCATCCGAGCAGTCCGCTGATCCGGCCCACCGACATTCCCCGGGTGCCCCCGGTGCTCTACTTCGAGACCCCGCGGATGCGGGCCAACCGTGCGGCCCAAGCCCAGCCCCAGGCTCCGGCGGCCCGGGGAGCCCAAACCGCTGGCGCCGCGACGCCGTCTCCACCACCACCACCACCACCACCACCACCGGCCGCGACAGTCCCGGGTGCGAGTCCGCCGCCCGGAACAGCGCCGACTGCCACTGCGTTGCCCGCCTCCGTGCCGCAGCCCGCGGCGCCAGCCCCGGCCACCGCGATGCCCGGGACTCCGCTCGGGTCCACCCGGTCCTCGATACCCCCCGAGCGGGTACCAACCCCGCCACGCCCAACTCCCTCGCCGCCTGCGGCGCCCCCACCGCGCCCGCCGATTCCACCGCCCAACGAGAGGCCGAGCGGGCGGTATCCCACCGCCGCGCCGCCCCGGGAGCCATCCTCGGCACCGCCGGAACACTCCGGGCCGCCGTCCGGGCAGATCGCGCGCCCGCAGCCGCCGGTCAGCTATTCCGACGGGGAAACGACCACTCCGCGCGGCCGCACGTGGCAAGCCGGTCCGGTCCCGCCGTCGCCGGGGACAGCCCCACCGTCAGTGGGGCCGCCGTCGGCGGGGCCGGCGTCAGCAGGGCCGGCGACCGCAGGGCCGGCGACCGCAGGGCCGGCGACCGCAGGGCCGGCGACCGCAGCGCCAGAACCGCCATCGGCCACCGGACTACGACCCGTGCGCGAGTCGCGCCCCGACGAGCCGATGGCCACGGGGGAGGCACAGGTCCGCGTCCTGGGGGTGCCCACCGTCGAGGGGCCCGGACGGCAACCGACGGACGACCTCGATCTGCTCACCGAAATTGCCGTGTACCTCGCGCTGCACCGTGAGGGCGCGCACCGCCGGCTGCTCGCCGAGGAGATCTGGCCCGCCGACGCCGAGGCCGACGACGATGCCGTGGACGCGGCGCTGGGAGAGGCCCGCCGCTGGCTGGGAGCCGACGTCGAGGGACGGCCCCGGCTGTCCGTCGATCCGCAGGGCCGGTGGCGACTGAGTTCGGACGTGCGCTGCGACTGGGAGCTGTTCGTCGCCTACACCCATCGGGCGGGCATGCCCGGAGGCGACACCGAGGCGGACCTGACGACGGCTCTGCGGATGGTCAGCGGGCCGCTGTGGACGAACCTGCCCACCGGCCGGTACCGGTGGGCGACCACCGGCCCCATCGCGCGCAGCACCCGGGCCGGCGTCGTCGACGTGGCCCACCGCCTCGCCGAGCTCACCCTGGGCTTCGGAGACACGATGACGGCCATGGCCGCCTGCCGCACCGGCCTGCGGGCGGTGCCCGCGTCCGAGGCGCTGTGGCGCGACCTGCTGCGCACCGTGTCGGCCCGAGGCGATCGCCGCACTCTGGAGGCGGTGACCACGGAGATGTATCGGACCATCGGTGCCGGTGGAGGCCGCCGGGGAGGCCGGGCCGAGGCCGAGACGGACGCTCTGGTCCAGACGTTGCTGCCCGGGTTCAGGCGTGCGCGGAAGTAAGGCGCGGGCGGCTCACGGGGTCGCCGGCCCGCCGATGTCGGTCGCCGGCGGGGCGATGTCGGTCGCCGGCGGGGCGGAGACTCGCCCGTCCGTTGCGGAGTCGGCACGGGGGGCGCGCAGCGCGGGCGCGAAGACGATGATCGTCGCGAGCAGGAGGAGCACGACCGTCAGGGCACGGTGGAGGCCGACGAGTTCGGCGAGCCCGCCCACGACGGGCGGTCCGGTCAGCCAGCCGGCGTAGCCCACCGTGCTGACCACGGCGATCGAGGTTCCCGCCGACTCGCCGAGCCGGCCGGCGGTGGAGAACACCGCCGGCGCCACGCAGGCGGTGCCGATGCCCAGGGCGCCGAACCCGATCACCCCGGCGGCGGAGCCGAACGGCAGGGCGCCGACCGCGAGCGCGCCCGTGAACCCCACGCCCGCGACCGCGGTGAAGGCTCGCACCGTCCGCGGTGGCCCGTAGCGCGCCATCGCGCGATCGCCGACCAGGCGGACGGCGAACATGCACACCGTGAACGCCACGAAGCCCGCCCCGGCGACCCCGGCGGCCGCGCCCGTCACCTCGGCAAGGTAGACGGCGCTCCAGTCCGCGGCCACCCCCTCGCACAGGAAGCTTCCGAACGAGACTGCGCACAGCGCGGCGAACCGCCCCGACCACCGGCGGCCGCGCCGTACGCGCGACCGCTCGGTCGCCGCGGCCGCCCCTGCCGCCGCCGCCCCTGCCGCCACCCGCGCCGGCACCGACTGGTCGGCAGCGGGCCGCGCCCCCGACCGCTCGCCGGACGGTTCGGCGACCGGCCCCGCCAGGTCCGGCAGCATCCACCAGGTGGCCGGTAGGGCGACGGCCAGGCCGGCCGCGCCGAGCGTGGCGAACTGGGCGCCGACGGGCACCGCCAGCGCCGCGGCGGCGGTGCCGATCCCGGCTCCACTGAGCGCGCCGGCCGTCCACGCCGCGTGCGCCGTGGCCATGATCGGCCGACCGTACCCGCGCTCGATCCCGATGGCCTGGGCATTCGCGGCGATGTCGAGGCCGCTGCTGGTGGCGCCCCACAGAAAAAGCAGCGCGAACAGCGACCACTGACCGCCCACCAGCGGAAACAACGATCCGACGGCGCAGTAGCTGGGCAGGGCCGCGCGCACCACCCGGACGCTGCCGAAGCGGGCCACCGCGATGCCGACGAGCCACAGTGTCAGGACGGCACCGACCGGCGCGCCGAGCAGGGCCAACCCGAGCCGTCCGTCGCCGAGGCGCAGGTCGGTCTTGATCTGTGGCACCCGCGGTGCCCAGCTCGCGAACACCAGAGCCAGAACGAACAGCGCGATCATGGTAGCGACCCGAGCGCGGCTCAGGTTCCGACGCCGCGACGGGCTGTTCCCGCCGGTCACGGCCGCACGCCTCATCCCGTCACCCGGTCTCCAACCGGCCGCCCGGCGACGGGGTCACCCGGCCGGCTCCGACGCTGCATCGGATACTGGCCGGATGCGGCTGGTCATGCTGTCCGACACGCATCTTCCGACGCGGGCACGCGCGCTGCCCGCCGAGATCTGGACGGCGGTCGAGGAGGCGGACGTCGTGCTGCACGCCGGCGACTGGATCAGCCGGGACGCCGTCGACGAGCTCGCGGCGCGGGCGGGGCGGCTGATCGGCTGCTACGGCAACAACGACGGCCCGGACGTCCGCGCGGTCCTGCCGGAGATCGCCCGGGCCACGCTCGGGGGGCTGCGCTTCGTGGTCGTCCACGAGACCGGCCCGGCCCGGGGACGGGAACGTCGGATGGCCGCCGCCTACCCCGACGCCGACGTGCTGGTCTTCGGTCATTCGCACGTGCCGTGGGACTCGACGGTCGAGCGCTCCCCCGGGCCGGCGGGTGCGGGCGGCCCGGGGGCACGGACGCCGTCGACGGTGGCGAGCCCACTGCGCCTGCTCAATCCCGGCTCCCCCACCGACCGTCGCCGCCAGCCCGCGCCCACCTATATGACCGCGATGGTCGTCCGAGGTCGCCTCGACGACGTCGTCCTGCACCCGCTGCCGACCGGTCGGGTGAACCGAGGGAGCGCATGATGGGCAGGTTGATCTACTCGGCGATCACGTCGCTCGACGGCTACGTGGTCGACGCCGAGGGCCGCTTCGACTGGGCGGTACCCGACGAGGAGGTGCACGCCTTCGTCAACGACCTGGAGCGGACGATCGGCACCTACCTGTACGGGCGCCGCCTGTACGAGGTGATGGCGGCCTGGGAGACGATGCCCACCGACGCCCGGCCCACCGACGCCCGGCCCACCGACGCCCGGCCCGCCGACGGCGATCGGAGGCCCACCGGTGGCGACAGGCGTCCGGTCATGCTGGACTACGCGCGGATCTGGCAGGCGGCCGACAAGGTGGTGTACTCGACGACCCTCGACGGCCCCTCCACGTCGCGCACCCGGATCGAGCGGAGATTCGACCCGGACGCCATCCGCCGGCTGGTCGCGTCGGCCGAGGGCGACGTCTCCATCGGCGGGCCCACCCTCGCCGGCCACGCCATCCGGGCCGGCCTGGTCGACGAGTGTCACCTGTTCCTCACACCGGTCGTGGTCGGCGCAGGGGTGCGCGCGCTGCCGGAGGGCGTCCGGGTGCGGCTGGAGCTGCTCGGGCAGCACAGGTTCGCCGGCGGCGTCGTGCACCTGCACCACCGCGTCACCGGCGCCCGCTAGCGGCGCGCTCCCTGCAGACGACGACGCGGCCGGTCGGGGCTCCGGCCACCGGCGTCGGCGGCGAGGATCCGGCGGGTGGCGCGGCGCAACCGGTCGGCCTGGCGGCGCAGTTCCTCAGCTCTCGCGTCGAGCTCGCGCCGCGCCGCGATCAGTCCCGCGGCGGGCACCGCGTCGCCGCCGAGCACGTCTCGCGGCACCGGCGCCGGCACCGATACCGGCGCGGACGCCGGCACGGTCGAATCGGCCGGAAGCCCACCCGGCATCGGCACGTGGGCACCGGCGCTCACGACCCGGCCGTCGAGGTCTGACCGGGCGTCGAAGTCTGTCCGGGCGGCGAGGTCTGTCCGGGCGGCGAGGTCTGTCCGGGCGGCGGCGGCGCCGGCCCAGACCACACCGGCGCCGGCCGGACCGGCGGCACCGGGAGCACCGGCGGCGCGCGGCATCGGGCGCCGCCGGTGGGAATCGGGGCGCACGGCCTGGACCGCGGCGACCGCCCGCGCCGGCCGCCGCGGCCGGAGCTGTTCCTCGAAGCGGTCCCGTTCGTCGGCGAGGCTCGCGAGCTCCTCGCCGATGCGGTCCAGGTCGCGTTGCAGGCGTCGGCGCAGGCGCCGCACCGCCGGGCCGCTCGACCCGGCCTGTCGGCTGCGCCGCAGGTCGTGGCGCAGCCGCTCCAGATCGTGGTGCACCTGCTCCTCCAGCCGGGACAGCCGGCCCTGCGCCTGCCGCGCCGCCAGCCGCGAGAGTTGGCCGGTGATCAGCGGCGAGCGTGCCAGCGCCCGGACGCCGACCGTCATCACGATCAGACCGAGCAGCTCGCCGGCGAGCGCGAGCGGGGTCAACCGCAGTCCACCGCCGAGCAGCCCCACGCCGATGGCGACGCCGGCAAGCGGCTCGACGCTGACCGACGCCGGCAGCGACGCGGGCAGCGGGGCCATCTCGTAGGCGCTCTGCGCGAGCAACGCGCTGATCACTGCGACGGAAGCGACCGCCCAGGGCAACCAGGACCGGGCCAGGGCGTCGACGCCGTCGGCGGTCGCCAGGTGGCCGGCGGCGCTGACGAGCGCGGCCTGCAGCGCGGACAGCAGGCCCGCGGCGCCGGCCAGCAACGGCGCCCGCCGCACGGCCGCGAGCCCCCGCGTCCCCCAGACCGCGCCGAACACGATCAGCCCGACGAGGACTCCGGTCAGCACCCAACCGCCGGAGGTCGCGGCCTCGGAATCGCCCGCGTCCGGGTTGCCGGCGTACACGAACAGGGCGAGCCCGATGGCAGTCGCGGCGGCGGCCGTCCAGTCCCGCCGCGGCACCACGCGGCGCGCGAGCAACGCGGCGAGCGGCAGGGCGAACAGGAGCTGACAGATCTGCAGCGGTTCGACGAGCGCGACGGCGCCGTGGGTCAGCGCGGCCCCGGCCAGCAGGCTGCCCAGGGCGCCGATGGCGACGCCGAAGTCCCACAGCGGCCGGCGCACCAGCCACAGCAGCAGTCGCAGGCGCAGGACGTCACCGGGGGGCGCGCGGAAGGCCACCCGCTGCTGGATGACGGCGGCCACCCCGAAGCACACTGCGGCTCCCAGGCCGAGCAGATAGGTCGCCACGCCTCCTCGATCCCGCCGTGGTCCCGTCGCGCCCGCCGGCGACGGTCCGTCCGTCGCCTCGTGACGCCGGCCCCCGGCGTGTGCCCGGCCCGTCGACGGCCGGTTCCCCACAGGGTGTCATGCCGGTGGCCGGATGGCGGTCAGCGGTCGTTCATCCGTCCCCGTTCGGGCGCCGCGGGCGCTACATCTCACACCGGACGGCGACCGGGACCGCTTCACGGGCACCCCGGCTCGACCCCGCGCAGTCGGCCGACCGCACCCGGCTCGTCGTGTCCCAGGTCGCCGGCCGGACCCGCGGACCCGGCGACGGCGCGCACGCGAACATCGCGGGCGGTATGAAGGGACGGCAGCCAGATGTGACCGGAGCGACAGAGGCAGGTGGACGATGCCGGTGGACACCCGGACGACCGCGGAGCATGACGATGCTCCGGTCCGGTACGACGTGGCCGACCAGGTCGCGACGATCACTTTCGACCGTCCGGACAAGCTGAACGCGCTGACCGTGGCGATGGGTGACCGGCTGTTCGCGCTGCTGCGGCGGGCCGACGCCGACCCTCGGGTTCGGGCCGTGGTCATCACCGGAGCGGGGCGGGCGTTCTCCGCCGGTGCGGACCTCGCCATGCTGGCGAACACCCCGGTCGAGGGTCGGGACTCGCTGATCGTCTCGCCGGAGAACGGCCCCGCGATGATCCGCTCGCTGCGCCTGCCGGTGATCGCGGCGATCAACGGTCCGGCGGCCGGGCTGGCGTTCGCGGTCAGCCTGGCCGCCGACGTTCGGTTCGTCGCCGTCGACGCGAAGCTGTCGCTGCCGTTCTCCCGGCTGGGTCTGTACTCGGAGTACGCGTCGGCCTGGCTGCTGCCCCGGTTGATCGGTGCCGGCGCCGCCGCGGACCTGCTGCTGTCCGGCCGGGTCTTCCTCGGCGCCGAGGCGGGCGAGCTGGGTCTCGCCCAGCGGGTCCTGCCTGCCGCCGAGGTGCTGCCGGCAGCCTGGGAATATGCCCGCGACCTGGCCCTGAACTGCTCGCCGGACTCGCTGGCGATGATCCGCAGCATGATCGACGACGCCGCCGTCTCGCCACTCGCCGCGCACTATGCGGCGACCGTGCCGGTGATGCGCGCCGGCCTGCGCGCGTTCGACTTCGACGAAGGCGTCGCCGCCCGCCGGGAGAAGCGCGCCCCGCAGTTCCGCGAGCGCGTCCCCGGCGGCACGGACCAGCCGGCCTCGGCCTGACCGGCGCGCGCAGGCCTGGCGGTGGCCGGGCGCGCCGAGAAGACGGTGCAAGCGGCGCGGAGTACGCCCACACCGCTGCTGCGGCGGTCGGCGGGGGGTGATGGGCGCCAGGGGTCGGGGCATCGACGAGACTGGGGACGTCTGGGTACAAGCCGATGCATTGCGACATCAACCGGCGCGAGGAGGCGTTGCGATGAGCGAGCAGGCAGGGACGGCCGTGGTGACCGGCGGCGGGACGGGGATCGGCCGGGCGATCGCGCGGGCGCTGGCCGAACGCGGCGACCGGGTGGTCATCGTCGGGCGCCGCCCCGATCGGTTGGAGTCCGCGGCCAAGGACATCAACGCCGAGGTCGGCGGCCCGCCGGTGCTGTCCTTCGCCGCCGACGTCACCGACCCCGACCAGGTCGAACGCCTCGCCGAGTTCGTGACCGGCGAGTTCGGCACCCTCGATGCGCTGGTCAACAACGCGGGCGGCACCCACCCCGCGCCGGTGACCTCGCTGCGCGACCTGGCGACCAGGCACACGACGCTCTACCTGCAGAACGTCGTCAGCGCCCTGCTGGTCACCCAGGCGCTCGGCCCCGCGATCCGGCGGCCGGGCGGGCGCATCATCATGATCAGCTCCAGGTCGGCGCGCAGTGCCGGCGGCGACCCGGGTTACGCCGCCACCAAGGCCGCGCTCAACCGGATCGTCGTCGGCCTCGCCAACGACTACGGCCCCGACGGGGTGACGGTCAACGCCGTCGCCCCCGGTTACGTGCCGGACACCGAGCTGTACTCCGGGGCGATCCCGACCGAGTGGCACGAGCGGATCGTCGCGGGCATCTCGGTGGGCCGCGGCGGGGAGCCCGCCGAGATAGCCACCGTGGTCCGCGACCTCGCCACGCCGGGTTCGTCGTTCGTCAACGGCACCGTCATCGAGGTCGACGGCGGCCTGCGCCCCAGCACCTGACGTCACCCAGCACCTGAAGTCCACCAGGCACCTGAAGTCATCCAGTCAAGTCGGCCCGTGCAGGGCGGACTCACGGCCGTCCTCGTTCACTCGGATGATCAGGAAGGCGGTCGATCACTCATCGACACGATGAGTTCCGGTACTCCGGACGCGGGGCCCGATCGGTGGTGACCAGATCGGTGGTGACCGGGTCGGTGGTGACCAGACGGCGGCGCCGGCCGCCGCGGGCCGTCGTCGTGCTGCTGGCCTGCCTCCTGCTGGTCGCGGGCTGCTTCGGGCGTGATCCGGAGCGGACCGGCGGGGACGGCACCCGCGGCGCCACGCCCCCGGCCCCGGACGCGCTCGCCGCGGCCGTCGACGCGGCGCACCCCACCGCGTCCCCGGGGACCGCCGCGACGGCGGACCCCACTCCGGGGTCGGCGACCGACGACGCGGAGACGGCGTGGGTGGACTCGACGCTCGCGCGGATGACGCCCGAGCAGCGGATCGGCCAGTTACTCATGGGCTACGTGTTCGGGACGACGCCGGATGACCGCACGCCGGCCGCACTGGCCGGCAACCGGACGGTCGCGGGCACGGACACGGCCGCCGCCGCCGTGCGCGAGCTCGGCCTCGGCGGCGTCGTCCTGTTCGACGCCGCAGGCGCCGGGCCGGGTGCGTTACCCGACAACGTCATCGCCCCCGGCCAGGTCCTCGGCCTCACCGCCGGGTTACAGGGCGCCGCGGCCATTCCCCTGCTCGTCGCCGCCGACCAGGAGCAGGGGCCGGTGATGCGGATCCGCGACGGGGTGACCCTGCTGCCCGACGCGATGGCGCAGGGCGCGAGCGGCCGCGTCGAGGACGCCCGTGACGCCGCCCGGGTGACCGGCACGGACCTGCGTGCGCTCGGCATCAACGTCGACTTCGCCCCCGACGCGGACGTCAACACCAACCCGGCCAACCCGGTGATCGGCGAGCGGTCGTTCGGCGACGACCCGGCCGCGGTCGCCCGCCTCACCGCCGCGGCCGTGAGCGGATTCGCCTCGGCGGGGGTGGCCGCCGCCCCGAAGCACTTCCCCGGGCACGGCTCGACGTCGGTCGACAGCCACCTCGACCTGCCGGTGGTCGCGTCCTCCCGCGAGCGCCTCGACGCCGTCGACCTGGCACCGTTTCGCGCCGCCGTCGCCGCCGGGGCGCCGATGGTGATGGTCGGGCATCTGCTCGCCACCGCGTTGGACGGCGGGTCACCGGCGTCGCTGTCCCCGTCGGTGGTGACCTCGCTGCTGCGCCGGGAGCTCGGCTTCGACGGCGTGGTCGTCACCGACGCGCTGAACATGGCAGCCATCACCAGGCGGTACTCGCCCGGCGAGGCCGCCGTGCGGGCCGTGCTCGCCGGCGACGACCTGCTGCTGATGCCGCCGCGGCTCGTCGAGGCCCGCGACGGCCTGCTCGCCGCGCTGCGCAGCGGCCGGATCCCGGCCGGCCGCATCGACGAATCGGCGCGGCGCGTGCTGCGCCTGAAGTGGCGCCTCGCGCATGCCTCCCCGGCGCCGGCCGGTGACGGACCCGCCGTGGCCGCCCGGGTCGCGTCCCGGTCCGTCACTCTCCTGACGCAGGACTGCGGGATCCTCCCCCTGCGCGCGGGCGCCCCGGTCACGGTCGCCGGCTCGTCCACCGCGGCCGCCCGCCTGCGCGCGGCCCTCGCCGCCCGGGGAGTCGTCGCCCCGGCGCCGGGCACCACCGCGCCGCCCCCCGGCGGATCCGCCGCCGCGGGCCCCGGCGGCGCCGCTGAAACCGCCCCGGTGACGATCGTCCTCGCGGGAGGCGCCGGGCCGCCCGCCCGCACCGGCCCCGGCACGGTCGTCGTCTCCACGGCCACGCCCTACCACCCGCCGACCGCCGCCGCCGCGTGGCTGGCCACCTACTCCGCCGACCCGGCCTCCCTCGCGGCCCTGGCCGACGTGCTCACCGGCGCAGCCCCGCCGCGCGGCCGCCTCCCGGTCGCCGCGACCGCCCCCTCGGGCCGTCCCCTCCCCCGCGGCTCCGGCCTGACCGCACTGCGCCCCTGCTGACCCCCGCCCGCCGCGCCGGACCGGGGCCGGCCAAGCGCCGAGCGGGCGGGCGTCAGCCCTTGCGGCCGATGGCCCCGTAGGCGCTGACCTGCGCGTCGGTCAGGTCGGTCGGCACGGTGGCGTCGGGCCGCCAGCGGTGCACGCAGACCAGCCCCGGGTCGAGTAGTTCCAGGCCGCCGAACAGCGCCTCGATCTCGGCCCGGGTCCGGGGCCGCAGCGGGATGCCACGCGCGCGGTAGGCCTTGGCGCCGGCCTCGATCGACGGGTCGTGGTCGGGCGTGAGATGGGACAGGACGAGGTAGCTGCCCGCCGGCAGGGCGTCGACGAGCCGGCGGACGATGGCGCCCGGGTCGTCGGAGTCGGGCAGGAAGTGGCCCACCGCGAGCAACGACAGCGCCACCGGCCGGGACAGGTCGAGGGTGTCCGTGACCTCCGGGGCGGTCAGGATTCGCCTGACGTCCCGCACATCGGCGTCGAGGTAGGCGGTCCGTCCCGCCGGGGTGCCGGTGAGCAGCGCGCGGGCGTGGGTGAGCACGATCGGGTCGTTGTCGACGTAGACGACCCGGGCGCCCTCGACGGCCTCCTGCGCTATCTCGTGCAGGTTCGGGCTCGTCGGGATCCCCGTGCCGATGTCGAGGAACTGGTCGATGCCGGCCTCGCCGGCCAGGTGGCGCACCGCCCGGGCCATGAACGCCCGGTTGGCGCGGGCGGCGACGCTCGCGTTCGGTGCGACGGCCCGAGCCTGCTCGGCGGCCTCCCGGTCGGCGGGAAAGTTGTCCTTCCCGCCGAGGTAGTAGTCGTACATCCGGGCCGGATGCGGCAGGTCCACTCGCAGCTCCACCGGCTTCGGGTCGTCGGCCACGGACTGCCACCATGGCGTGTCGCCCGAGCCCTCGGACGGTTGCGGATCCGTGCCGATCTCCGCGTTCACCGCTGCCTCCACTACGCTCGTCCGCCCCGATCGGCGACAACAGCCCAGGTGCCTGATGAGAGGATAGGAGAGGTTCGTCCCCGGTTCCCGGAGCCCCGCCCCTCGATCCGGCCGGCGCCTCGGGCAATCGACAGCGGCGGCGACGAAGCCGTCGGATTCCCACCGGGTGTGACGGTGGCCCGCGCCGGGATTCGTACACGTCCGGGTGGCGTCCCGTGAATCGGCGACCGCCGGAACCGGCGAACGCCGTCCCGCAGTTTCCCGCTTTCCCGGCCAGGGCCTCGACCCGGCCGCCGGCGCCTGGGGAAACGTTCGTCAACGCTCGAAAAACGTAACCGCCGCTGGCTACGATGGAGACCGTGGAGGCCGCCGTCACGTTCGGTCGAGCTTCAATGGGCGCCACGTTGCAGGTCGGCGTGGTGCTTCCAGTCTCCGAATATCCCTGGAAACAACCATCCCACCTCGACGTACGAGATCCTGCGCAGCAGGCGGAGTCCGCGGGCTTCGACTTCCTCTGGGTCTTCGACCATCTCCTGTTCCACCCGCCCGGCGACGCACCGCCGGCACCATCCCACGACGCAGCACCAGCTCACCACGCAGCAGCACCTGCTGACAGAGCAGCAACGCCAAGGAGGTTGACCGGCGATGCCCTGGTCCATGGACGAAGCCCGCGTGATGCCGTTCCTGACGGCTGACGACCGCCACAACGTGATGGCCGTGCTGTGGTCACGACTGCAGAAGGACACGACCGAGTCGCCGGAGGAGACCTCCTCCGAACTGCTGACCGCCGGGCTGCCCGGCACCTTCGCCAGGAGCCCGTCCGGCAAGTTCAAGGACTTCAAGGACGGCAAGGACGGGAAGGACAGCAAGGACGGCAAGGAGGGGAAGGACAGCAAGGAATGGAAGGATGTCAAGGACGGCAAGGACGGCAAGGACCGCAAGGACGGGAAGGAATTCAAGGACACCAAGGATTACGGAAAAGACACAAAAGATACCAAAGACGGGAAAGATCGGTGGGATCGGGCGGATCCGGGCGTCGGCGCGCCCACCACGCGCTTCCCGAACGACACGTCCGGCCGCTCACCCGTTGGCTCGCCCAGCGTCGAGCACCCGCCTGACCGATATGCGAAGGACGGCAACCCGCAGGACGGTCACCTCGATGATTCCGAGTGGGCACGGGCGTCGGCGACGGGCCGCACCGGCCACGACCCCGGCCACGACCCCGACGACGTCGCCGACGACGTCGCCGCCACGCTCCGCGCCTCCCGGATCAACCGCTACCTGCGGCTGGCCGGCGTGGTGATCTGAACGAACGCCACGATGACCGCCGAGACCGACGCCGCAGCCCCCGCCTCCCTCGCGCCGACAGCCCGGATCACGCCAACGCCAACGCCAACGCCCGGTCTCACGTCCGCGCTGGACGAGGACGACCTGCTGATCGTCGCCGAGCCCGATGACGCGGTCGCCTCCTTCGTAGCCGAGTACCTGGACGAGGTCGGCCGGCGTGCCGTCGTCCTCGACCCCTTCCACGCGGCACAACTGTTCACCGTCGCGGTGTCGGGCAGGTCCGCCCTCGTGACGCCCCGGGTGCCGATGTTGTTGCGGGTTCCCCCGCCCCCCGTCGTCGGCGCCGGTGCGCGCCCCGACGCGCAGTTCCAGTACCAGGAGTGCGTCGCCCTGCTGTGGGCGGCGGCCGCCCTCACCGACCTGCCCGTCGTGAACCGGCCGTCCGTTGTCGCGTTCGGCAGCGCCGTCTCCGGCTCGGCGGCCCTCACCGACATGGCGGCCGGGCAACCGGTGAGTTCGATCGAGGTCTTCTCCTCGACCTACCCCGACCCCGCCCGCCAGACCGACGAGGCGTGGTGGGTGCAGGACGCCGTCACCCGGGAGACGGCGCGCTGGCCGCAGCCGCCCGCGGCCGGCGGTCCGTTCCGGGCGCGGTGGTCGGCGGCCGACCCGGTCTTCGAGGTGGTGGTGGTCCTCGCCGGGTCCGCCTGGCGATGCACGACCGCCGAGATCGACGACCTCGACCTGCCCGGCCGCAGCCTGGCGGTGGTCGAACGGCTCGGGCTCACCCTCGCCGCGCTGATCTGGCGGGTCGGCGACGACGGGGGCAGCGCCCACCTCGTCGACGTCGATCCGTTCCCGGGGCTCGACATTGTTCGCATGACCTGGCTCGGTCTCGGTCCGCATCTACTCACGGTCCTGTTCCCCGGATCGGAGGCCTGAGGTGGGGAGTCCCGGCAGCCAGGCCGCGCCGCCGCGCGACGCAGGCGACGGCCCGCCCGACCATGTCGCCGCACCGATCTACGCGATCGGGCTGGGCTCGGATGGCACCTGGCGACACTTCGTCGACGGGGCGGGCCGGCGCGGGGCCGGCGTCGTCGCGATCGACCTCGCCGACGTCGTGCGCACCGGCGACTGGCGGCTGGCGATTCCGGACGACGGCGCCAGTCGGCTCGTCACCGGCCGGCAGGCGCTCGACCTGGACCCGGCGGGCGGGTACTTCGTCCGGCTCGCCGACCTGTCCAGTCTGGAAGCCGCCCCACGGCTGGCGGCCCGGTGGCGCGCGCTCGTCGGCGCTCTGGCGGCGTGGCTCGACCACGTGCCGGGGCCCGTCGCCAACCGGCCGAGCGCCTGGGCGGACAACGGCGCGAAGCCGCTGCACGAGGCTCGACTCGCGCGGGCGGGCTTCGCGGTACCGGAGAGTCTGACCAGCTCCGACGGCGAGCGGCTGTGGGCGTTCGCCGCGGCCGGACCGACGATCGTCAAGCCGCTGTCGGGGGTGCGCGCCCGGACCCGACGCGTCGCCCCGGGGGAGTTCACCGTGGCCGCCGGCTTCAGCACCGGGCGGGGCCCGGTGCACCTCCAGCGGTACGTCGCGGGAGTGGACGTCCGCGTCCACGTCTGCGGTGGCGCCGTCCACGCCCAGCAGATCGTTCGACGCCGATCCGACGGGGACGGACAGGGCGCCGCGGCGGTCGACTACCGCGAACTCGATGCCGCCGACCTCGAGTTCAGCGACGTCGACCTGCCCGGAGACCTGGTGAGGCTGCTCGTCGCCGCGACCGCCGAGTCCGGCCTGCTGCTCGCCGGCTGGGACCTGCGCGTCGACGGGGACCGGTACTGGGTGCTGGAGGCGAACCCGATGCCCGGCTACGACTGGTACGACCGCCGGGCCGGCGGCGTCGTCACCGCCTCCTTGGTCGACCTGCTCACCCGCCGCCCAGCCGCCTTCGGACCCGCCGTCGACCGGCCCACCGTCGATCAGCCGACCGCCGACCAGCCGACCGTCGACCACGCCGCACCTGTCACGACAACCCCCGGACCCGCTGCGAGGAGGATGGGATGACCACGATCGCAACCACGGCCGCGGGGACGACCATGACCGCAGGGACGACCACGACCGCGAGGACGACCGCGGCCAGGTCCGCGGCTCGGCCGGACGTCTCGACCGTGCGGCTGTTGTCGGCGCGGGAGGCCGAGAACGTCCGTGACGCGGTGCACCGGGAGCGGCCGAGCTGGATCGAGCGAGGCGCCGGCTTCCACACCCTCGGCACGCCCAGTTATCTCGACCTCACGCCGAACTCTCAGTCGGGCGACTACCACGATCGCGCCGCGCGGCACCGGCCGCTGCTGTGGGATCGGTTCGGCTGGCTCTACAACCGGCTCGCCGCCGCGCTCGTCGACGTCCTCAATGCCCCGGTCCGGTTCACCGAGTGGTTCGCGTTGCCCGGGTTTCACGTGTGGTTCACCGAGGCCGTGTTCACCCGCCCACGCGCCTCCGTGCACTTCGACCTCCAGTACCGGCTCTTCGACTGGCCCGATGAGGTCGACGCGAGTCGGGTGTTCTCGTTCACCCTGCCGCTGCGGGTGCCCGCGGCCGGCGGCGGCCTCAACACCTGGCCGGTCAGCCACGCCACGTTCCTGGAGGCGATGCGGCGGGATCTGATCGACAGTGTCGGCGACCTGCGGCGCTTCCACCCGCTCCAGTACGTGCCGTACAGCCCCGGTGAGCTCGTCGTGCACTCCGGGCTGCTGCTGCACCAGATCGCCCCGTCGGCATCGGTGCGCCCGGGAGACGAGCGGCTGACCCTCCAGGGGCACGGCATCTGGAGCGGCGACTCCTGGCTGCTCTACTGGTGAAGCTGCCCGGACCGGGGAGGGGGAGCAGTCGGATGGCGGTGCTGACGGCGGCGGATCGCGACGCGTTCGTCGAACGCGGCTTCTGCGTGCTGCGGGCGGCGTTCACCGCCGCGCAGGCGGCCGCGGCCCGTCGGGCGGTCTGGCGGCGGATGACGCAGAAGGCCGGCATCCGCGAGGACGACCCGAGCACCTGGCCGCCGGGCTACGACATCGAGGAGCGGCTGGCGGTGCCGGAGGTGCTCGCCTGCTTCACCGACCCGCTCGCCCACGCGATCTCGGACCTCGTCGGACCCGGCCGGTGGCGCGGCGAGCGCGGCTGGGGGTTCTGGCCGGTGAACTTCAGTCACGGCGCCGGCGACCCGCGTGAAGTGCCGACCACCGGCTGGCACGTCGACGGCAACTGGTTCCGGCACACGCTCGACGCGTCCCGGCAGGGTCTGCTGGTCATCGGCCTGTTCTCGGACGTCGAGCCGGGCGGCGGCGCGACGCTGGTGGCGGAGGGCTCCCACCTGCGCACCGCGCGGGTGCTCGCCGAGCATCCCGGCGGCCTGACCCACCTGGAGCTGTTCGAGGCCGTCCTCGCCGAGCCCATCGGTAGTTTCACCGAGTTGACCGGAGCGGCCGGGGACGTGATCCTCGCCCACCCCTTCCTGTTCCACACCCGCGGGTTCAAACGAACCGGACCACCCAGGTTCATCAGCAACACCGAGGCGGGGCTGCGCGCTCCCCTGCGCCTCGACCGCGAGGACGACGCCGATGACTCGGTGCTCGAACGCTCGATCCGCGCCGCCCTCGCCGCCCCGCCCCCGACCTTCGCCACCCCTCTGCGCTGCCGCTTCTGATCGTCATCGCCCCGCGAGCCGGTGGCAGGCTCACGGCACGCGGAGACGACCCGCGCGGGTCGGACCTGCTCCGCTCAGGACGCGAGGGCACCGAACACGTCGGGAACGCCCTCGTCGACAACGATCTCGGTGGCGATGCGGGCCAGATGATCCCGATCGGCGGCCGGGACGTGGGCGACGAGGTCGGTCAGCCGCTGGCTGACCTCGTCGTAGAAGGCGTCGGTGAGCCGCTTGCCCTCCGGGGTGAGGGAGACGGTGACGGCGCGCCGGTCGGTCGCCGACATGGCGCGACCCAGGTAGCCGCGGCGCTCCACCCGCTCGACCAGGCCGGTGACGCTGGACTTGTCCAGTCGGAGCATCACGCTGATCTCACCCATGCCGCGGGACTGGTCCCTGAGGACACACATCAGTTGGGCCTGCGGCACGGACAGGCCGTGACCGGCGCAGACGTCGGCGTAGATCGAGTTCACCAGGTAGGACAGCCGCACCAGGGCCACCGGTGTCGTGAACGTCGCGCCCACCGCGGATCTCCCTCGCGTCGCCGTGCGAACACTGTACCGCCGGCAGTTGGCATTGCCGACCTTATTGATTCGTGATACATACTATATGTGATCCAAACTAAGAGGTCTCCGACGCCGCCGAGGCGGCCTCACTGCCAGCCACACCGGGCCCGGCGAGCGCACCCGCGCGCTGAGCCGCTGGAGCGCCGCCGCCTCTGCTGCACCTGCGGGCCGAACACATCCGTCGAAGGACTGACGTTGACCCCACCAACCACAGCGATCACCCCGACCCCCGCCGGGGGCGGTGCGCGGTGAGCCGCCTGGACGGGTCCCGGCTGGTGTTCGGCGCCGGCGGTGCGGTGAGCGGGCTGTCCGCGTCGCAAACCCTGGATCTTGCCCAGAGCGCCGACGAACTCGGCTACGACCTTTTCAGCCTGAGCGACCACCTGCACGGTCACAGCCGGACCGTCGAGCCGCTGTCCGCCCTGAGCTGGCTGGCCGGCCAGACCCGCCGCATCGAGCTGGCCACGAACGTCCTGGCGCTGCCCTACCGGCCGCCGGCGGTGGTCGCGAAGACGGCCGAGACGCTGGACCGGGTCTCCGGCGGCCGGTTCGTCCTCGGCCTGGGCGGGGGCGGATACGACGAGGAGTTCCGCGCCTTCGGCCTGCCCGACCGGACCCCCGGGCAGAAGATCACCGGTCAGCGCGAGGCCATCACGATCATCCGCGGGCTCTGGTCGAACGAGTCAACCACCGTGCGCGGCCGCGAGTTCTCCGTCGACGGCGCCCGCATCGAGCCTCGCCCCGACCATCCGATCCCGATCTGGCTCGGGTCGTACGGGCCACGGGCGCTCGCGCTGACCGGTGAGCTCGCCGACGGCTGGTTGCCGTCGGTGGGCCGCATCGGCCTCGAGGGCGCCCGCCGGATGCGCGAGTCCGTGCTGGCGGCCGCCCGTGACGCGGGCCGCGATCCCGCCGCAATCACCTGCGCCTGCAACGTGATCGTGCGCGTCGGGGCGCCGCCGCAGCCGGGCGCCGGCGCGGTGGCCGGCGGTGTCCAGGAGGTGATCGACCAGCTCCTGGAGATCCTGGCGGTCGGCTTCACCGCGCTGCTGCTGGCCATCCCGACCGTCGCCCAACAGGAACTCGTGGCCCGCGAGATCATCCCGGCCGTCCGCGCCGAGGTGGCCGCCCGCGGCCTACCGCCCACCCACGTCGGCTGACCACCCACAGCCCGGCCGCCGCAGCCGCATCGTCGGCCGGGCCCGATCTGACAGGTCGCCGAGCCGGAGAGGCCCCGGCGGCCTGCCGGCACCTCCCGGAGCGGCCTCGCTACCGCCCCCAGACACTCTGCTCGATCGCGTAGATCACTGGCCCCCAGGCGGAGATTACGTCCGACAACTGCCGTTGTCCTTGCAACGCCTTGCCGCTGTACCGATATCGTTCCCATTCGTTCCGGAGAAAGATGAGTTCGCCCTCGATCCGCACGACGTCGGCCGCGACGAGCGCGGCGAGGGCTGCGCTGAATTCGGCGGGCGGGAACGGCTGCCGCCCCTCGAACTTCTTGATATAGGTGCCTCGTTCACCGGAGTGTCCATGAGCCCGGGTGAGGTTCATCAACTTGTTCAGGAAGCGAACCACCTTCTTGTCGGGAGCCTCTTCGTCCACCAGTTCTACCCGATATTCGAACCAAGGATAGTGCAACTTCATCTCCGATGACACTCGGAATTCAAGTTCGCTGGTTGCCGGCAACTGGGTCGAGCTTGGCGGAAGCTGCAGCGAGTCGCGCGCCTCGATCACCACCGACGGCTCCGACTCCCCACCAGCCGAGTCGACCTCGGACCGTCGGGCAAATTCCAGCGCAGGCCCCTCGAATCGCACGGCTCCGGCGTGGATGAACAGGTCGGGGCCGAGCACGGTTCCCTGAGGCTTCCCTTTGATCACAACAGCGCCCTGACTGCGCACCGAAAGTTCGGCGAGCGGGCCGAGGATCTCCAGGACATCAGCCGAGTCGGGTATCAGCTTGAAATTGGTCACACGTGCCGGTTCACCACCCCGATCAATTGCGAACATTCCATCGAACGTGCCGTCCAACTCCTGCTTGATACTGGTGTTCGTCATCGATCTGATTGACTCGGAGGCGATGATTGAGGCGTGTAGCGCCGCAAACTGAGTCTCGGTTATCAGCAGATCGCTTTGCCCGCCGACGAAGTCGAGCAGCAACCCCGAGGTGTCACCGATCTCCACAAGGCGTGCCGGCGAGAACACCGAGTTATCGAATTCGACTGATGCCACATAGGATTCGAATACCGGGCTTGCCCATTTGTTCTCGGTCCGGAACGGATGCTCAGAGGCGAACGTTGAGATACGCTTGACATAATCCTGCCGGGCCGTGGCACTGGCGATGTAGGCGAGGTCCGGCGGGTCAGCTCCCTCCAAGAAGTGACAGAGCCAGCGGGTTTGCTCGTGCGGCCGGTAGGTGAGCTTCGGGTCGACCCCGATTTCCACGGCCATCGAACTGATCTTGGTCTGATCTCTTTCCAGTAGTCCACCGAGGATGCGCTGCAGCAGCTCGATCCGGCCTTCCGCCGGAAGACCGTCGGGCTCGAACTGCTGACGTATACTCAACAGATTTGGACGTTTGATCAGCATGGCTGCAACCGCGTCGAGAACGGGCGGGTACCCGACAAATGCCCCGGCGTGGGGGCCCTCTGCCGCGCTCCGCAGTGATGCCACCAGCGCGTCACGTGCAGCCCGATACTCGAACGAAGAACAGGTCGCTTCCGGATCGCGCTTCTGCACCACGCCATCGATGTACTCGGCACACTGAGGTGCCGCGAAATGGGAGATCTCCCACCAGGCCACCCGGAGATTGAGATCGCACAGCCCAACCCAGACGTCCTCTAATGTGCGCTCACGCCCGAAAAGCACATATCGAAGACCGTGTTCGGCGAGTAGTCCGAGAGACTCAATGAACTCGGTCCAGGACACACCCGAAACCCGAGCACGCGCCTCATCCAGGGAGTCGACGACAATGAACTGATGCCGGTCCTTATCGAGACGACTCCTCACATCGTGGCTACCAAGGTACTGGCCGAGCGCGTATTCCAGGGAAGTCGCGCTCACCGCCTTGTCGAGTTCCAGACGCCAAAGCGGGGCATCGAGCCGAGCCGCTATTTCCACCGCCGCCATACTCTTACCCGCCGCTCCTCGGGCGGACACCAGCGTCACCGGCGGGTATTCTTCGTTCTCCTTCTCCACCAGTACGGGTGGCACAAAAAAATCCACTGCGGCTCGACCTGGTATCCCAAAGGCAGCGGTGTCGTTTCCCCTGAAAGACGAAATCTCGAAACTTTCACAGAACTCGTCGAAGGTCCGTGTCGATCCTGATCCCACTTCCCACCCCCCGGTGTCGGCCACGTAGGCAGATCGCCCCTCCGGCACAGGTAATGGGTCGGTGAGCCCGGAGGGAGTCGTAGGATATTCCGGCGACGGGTGGAGACGTGACGGGTCCCGGTCTCTGGCCTGTCGGGTTTACCGTCAGTCAGCGATGGCCTCACCGGCCGCGCGGGGAGCCTGATGCCGAGCCATGGGGCCTCGGGCTTGGACCGTCCCAGGCTCCGGGGTTCCATGGCGACATTGCCTGCCTTCGCGCGCGGGCCCACGGCGGTCCGTTCCCGGGGACCGAGGTGAGATGCGAGCGGGACGGGAAGGGCCGCGTCGATGGTCCGCTCCCAGGGCCCGTCCGGGGCCCCGCGGGCTACTGTCGTCGACGAGCCGCCGGCGCGTGCCGGCCGCGCATGTCAGGAGACCGGCGCGACTGTCCGTGCGAGGGTGAGGGGAGCCGCGCCGAGGACTGCTGGACACCGGAGGATGATCATGGCTGCATCGGATGCCCGTGACACGGAGTTAAAGGACGACGGTCGCGTCATAGCCTGGCTGGAGTCCCTGCTCGGCGGCCAGGTCGTGTCGTGGGAACGGCAGCCGAGATGGCGGCCCATGTGGTTCGTCGACATCGACCGCGGCGGCGTCACCGAACGCGTCGTCGTGCGGGGCGAACGGTCCGACACGTCCCTGATCTTCCCGCTCGAACACGAGATGCTGTTCCAGCGGCTGCTCGACGAGCACGGTGTCCCGGTCCCGCGCGTGCACGGCTGGTGCGACGAACCGAGGGCGTACGCGATGGCCGCCGTCCCCGGCCGGCCCGACTTCGCCGGCACCACCGACGACGAACGCCACGTGGTGGTCGACGAGTACCTGCAGGCACTGGCGAGGATGCACCAGCTCCCGGTCGAGCCGTTCAAGGCCGCCGGGGTCATCTCCGGGACGTCGCCGAGCGACTCCGCGATGATCGGAGTACGCCGGTTCGAGCAGCACTACCGATCGAGCAAGACGCGCCCCGACCCGCTGATGGAGTTCGTCCTCGGCTGGCTGCGCCGCCACCCGCTGCCCGCCTCCGACCGCGAGGCGCCCATCGTCTGGGACTCCGGCCAGTTCCACCACGCCGACGGCCACCTCGTCGCCCTTGTCGACGTCGAGATCGGCCACATCGGCGACCCGATGATGGACCTCGCCGCCTGGCGGATGCGCGACACCGTCATCCCCTACGGCGAGTTCCCCGTGCTGTACGACCGGTACGCCGAGCTGACCGGCCGGCCCGTCGACCTCGCCGCCATCCAGTGGCACCACCTGTTCTTCACCCTCACCAACCAGCTCTCCTTCCACGGCCCGCTGGCCCGCCCGACCCTGGACACCGACTACATGACCTACGCCCAGTGGGTCAGCGAGACGAACCTGCACGCCGTCGAGACCATGGCGGAGTACCTGGGCATCGACCTCGAACCCGTGGAGATCCCCGAGCCGGTCTCCTCCCCCGTCTCCATCCCGCACCAGCACCTGTCCCGCTCGCTGCGGTCGATCTCGGTCGAGGACCCGTACGTCACCTACCAGATCCGCATCGCCTTCCGCCTGGCCCGCCACCTCGAACGCGCCGACCAGATCGGCGCGGCCGTCACCGAGGCCGATCGGGAGGACCTCGCCCGGCTCGTCGGCCGCGCGCCGAAGAGCTGGGACGAATGCGAGACGGCGCTGGAGAACTTCGTCCTCGCCGACGAGGGTCGCCACGACGCGGAACTCGTCGTCCTGTTCAACCGCCGCTGGCAGCGCTACAAGGCTTTGATGGGCCCCGCCGGCTCCGCCATGGCCGCCCACCACACGATGCAGCCCTTCGGACGCTGGCTGGGCTGAGGGTGCGCACCGCGGCGACCTGCCCGCCGCTTTACTCGACTGCCGTATCCCCGGCGGCAGCAGGGCCGAGGCCCCGGAGAAGCTCGTTACGGCCCGTCGTGACCGAGACGTGCACCATGGCAGTGTCGTCCGCTGCGCCGTGCACGTGCGACTCTCCGGGCGGGCTGACGACGATGTCCCCGGTCGACACCTCGGTCCGCACTCCATCGACCTCCACGAAGCCCTGGCCCGAGAGGATGACAAGCGTCTGACCACCGTGGTGCACGTGCGGGGGCGTGGCGGATCCCGGCTCGAATCCGACGATGGCGACGTCGAGTGAGTCGTCCTGCCCCGGACCGCGTAGCCACAGCGAGGACAGTCCCTGATGCTGCGGCCCCAGGTCCGGCACCGATGCAGCGCGAACAATCTCCACCGAGGGTCCTTTCAGTCGGAAGAATCGCGAAAGTCGTGGACCACCGTTCACTCCGGCCGGGGCGGGCCGTCCGACGGGCGGACCAGGCACGGAACTCAAGCATCACCCCGACCTCGTGCATCGGGACGACCGCGTCGCGGTAGCGGCGGCCGTTGACGCGCCTGGGTCGACAGGACGGCCAACACCGGCCGGGTCGTGGTCTGCCCCGTCGTGCCGGGCGAGGACGCCTGGCAACGCGCCGACCAGATCCTGCGCCGCGTCCTCGGGCACTGACGCGGGCCAGCCCGCATGCCGACGGGCAGAGAACGCCGGTTCAGTAGCTGAAGGTCGTCGCGCCGTCGTCGCCGATCCAGTTCCACATCGGGACGGTGCCGTTCAGCTCCGCGCCCTCGATCAGCAGGCTGGCGTCGATGTTGCGGGCATCGACGCAGATCGGGCACACGAAGTAGCGGCCACCGGCGATCCTGTATCGCTCGACGAGCGACTCCAGCGGCGGGCAGCCGGCACAACCCTCGCCCTTCGCCTCCCCGGGCAGTGCCAGCCGGACCGCCTCCTGGGTCAGGAACATGAGCGTCTCCCTGCCGGTCTCCGCGGCGCCGACCGCCACGAGAAACGCGACGGTGACCTTCTCGAGGTCCTCGAGACCCGTGGTCAGGCTGATGACCGCCTTGCTCGCCATCGGCGAACCCTCCTCCGCAGTATAAGAACGAACGTTCGTTTTTATAGAGCGATAGTACGAACGATCGTTTCTCGCGTCAACTAGGATGTGGGTCATGGCGGAGAGGGCGACGCGCACGCGCCAGCGACGAGCGGACGGGGATCGCACCCGCGCCGCGATCCTCGACGCGGCGGTGCGACTGTCGACCGTCGACGGCCTCGAGGGCCTGAGCATCGGCAACCTCGCGAAGGACCTGGGCATGAGCAAGGGCGGTGTCTACGCCCACTTCGACTCCAAGCAGGACCTGCAGCTCGCGACCGTCGAGGCGGCTGGCGTCATCTTCCGGTCGGAGGTCATCGAGCCCGCGCTGACGGCCGACCCCGGCGTGCCACAGCTCCTCGCGTTCTGCGACGGCTTCTTCGATCATCTCGAACGGCGGGTCTTCCCCGGCGGGTGCTTCTTCGCGGGCGCCGCGCTGGAGATGGGGACGCACCGCGGACCGGTGCAGGAGAAGGTCGCCGAGTTCCACTCCGGCTTCGTCCAGCTCATCCGCGACGTTGTGCGAACAGCGGTCCAACTCCGACAACTGCCGCCCGACGAGGATCCGGCAGCGCTCGCCCTGGAGCTCAACGGCACGCTCCTGGCGGCCGACACGAGCTTCGTGATGTACGACGATCCCTCGGTGCTGGACCTCGGTCGCCGGGTGGTGCGCCGTCGCCTGGGTCTCGCCGTGACGCGGCGAGATGAGACACCAGAGGAAAGCGAAAATCCGCAGTAGGCGGTCGATGATCGCACGGCACCCGACCGCCGCGGCTCTGCGACCGCGCCGTCTCCTCTCGGGAGTCACATGTCATCGATAGTGGTCAATGTCGCGATCGGCGTTCCGACCAGCGTCGTAACCGGGAGTCTGGTCTGGAGCTGGCGGCGAGTCGAGTTTCTTCGACGAAAAGGTCGGTACGGAGCGTTCTTCGGCCTCTCCGGCGCCGGGGAGTGTGCCGTCGTCATCGGGCAGCAGATGAACAACCCGTTCGGCGTGCAGCGCTCCGATGTCAGAGCGTTAGTCGAGGTGGCGAGTATCGCCAACGACGGAGGCACGGGGTTCCAGATTTTCCAGTCCGACCAGTTTCGGGAGGGCACCGGCGGTCGGGTTGAGTTCTGCATCGGTGGCCCCTTTGCCAACAACCGAACAGCAGGGCATATCGCGACCTACCTCCCCGGCGCAGGTTTCACACCGTACCGCCGAGATCAGCCCGACTCGATCGCGATAGTCGCCGGCGGTTCCGAGTTTGTTCGAGAGCCCGGACTGCGGGAATTCGTGATAATGGCCAGGGTCTTCCCTTCCCCAGGCGCTCGGCCGCTATTTCTGATTGCCGGCCAGACGGGGGTCACCAACCTTGCCGCCGCACACTATTTGCGGTGCCGGTTCGAGGAGCTGCGCCGAGCCTACGGCGCCGACCGCAGGTTCTGCCTTGTCCTGCGGTTGGACCGACCCGACGTCTACGGCCACGAGTCGGTTCACCTCGCGAGCGACATCACGGCAACCGCCTTTGCATCGTGACCGCCATGGCACCGTCCACTCCGTCCTGCAGGTGCGTGCGCATGATTCTACCGAAATTCCTCGGTCAGCACACCTGGACCAGGTGATGGCCGCGGATTTTGTCAGGACAGGACCCGTTGGACGGCTTCGAGGCTTGATCCACCGTCGGAGTTGAAGGCGATCCTGGCGGCCGGCGCGCCGCTGTGAATGAGGTTGACCACGGTCTCGAAAAACTCCAGCAGCGGCTCGGGCTTGCGAATACCGCCGCCGATGACAATGACATCCCATGCTTGGCCGACAACCGCTCGCTTGATCCGGTCCACGGCCGACTCGTCGAGTGGGACGAGGAGTTGCTCGACCAGACAGCCAGCCGCCTGGACGCGCTCAAGGCCGTGCGCGAGACCGCGCGCAATCGCCTCGGCGTCGACACCCGGCAGTGCGTTGGGGTCAAAACCGACGATCAGGACGCGAGTGACAGCCACCTCCGCAGGATAAGGGGGACGCATACGAGCGATCCACCTCCGCAGGCACCGGCCGGGGGCCGTAAGAGAGCTGTCGCGCAGCGGTCGGCGTGGCTGCCCTCCTCGGCCCGAGCGGCTCCAGATCTGGGATCAGGCCGTCGATGTCGCGACTATCCTGCAGCCGTCCGGCCTGTCTCGGCCATCATCGAGGCAACCCCGATGGCCCGTGGTTCCACCGACAGCGCCGAGGGTGGCTCTGACTTTCGCAGGTGCCGCCCAGGCCAGGCCCCGATAAGGAGTCGTGATGGGCTTCTATGACGACCAGGTGCTGCCCCGCATCGTCGATCTCGTCCTCGGCCGGCCGATGGAGAAGGCCAGGGCGCGTGTCACGGCCGGCCTGTCCGGTGAGGTCCTGGAGATCGGCTTCGGGTCGGGACGCAATCTCGCGTACCTTCCGGCGGGAGTCACCCGCCTGCTCGCGGTCGAGCCCGCCTCCGTGGGGCGCACGCTCGCCGCCTCCCGCATCGCCGCCGCACCCGTCACGGTCGAGTTCATCGGCGACGACGGTCAGGCGCTGCAGCTTCCCGACGCGTCGGTCGACCACGTCCTGACCACCTGGACACTGTGCACCATCCCCGACACCGAACGGGCACTGCGCGAAATCCATCGCGTACTGCGGCCCGGCGGCACACTGCACTTCACCGAGCACGGCCGCTCACCCCGGCCCACCGTCGCCCGCTGGCAGGACCGGATCACACCCGCCTGGAGCAGGATCGCCGGAGGCTGCCGCCTCAACCGCCGGATCGACGACCTGGTCGAGAAGGCCGGACTGGCGCTGGAGTCGGCCAGCACCTTTCCGATGCGCGGCACAGCCCAACTCGGCTTCGCCTACGAGGGCATCGCGTCGAAACCGGCCTGACGCTGTCACTCCTACTCGGACGCCGCCGGACAACGGCACACCCGCTTCGATCCCACCCCGGCGACGGTGCTTGACCGGGCCGTCTCCTCGATCACTCCACCCTACGGGCTCTCGTCCGCGCCGAGGGCCGCCATTCCCAGGCCATCCACACCGTGCCGGAGGTCTGCGCGTGGTCGGTCAGCCAGTCGTCCGCATTATCTGTCACGTTTTTGGACAGCGATACGTATCCAGGACGCGTTGACGCTCCAGCTGTGACCTGCAACCATAATTTCCGACTTGTCAGCGCGATACGGGGGACAATGACAATCATGCGCATAAATTCTCGTCGGCGTTGCCGCGAGCTCGCGGCACTGAAGGCCATGCGGCCGGTCATGGCGGTCTTCGTGGCGGCGGCAGTGCTCCTGGGTGTCGGTCTGGCGGGAACCGCGCAGGCGGCGTCCGGCCTTACGTTCAAGAATCTGGCTACCAGCTTCTGTCTCGACAGCAACGATGTGGGCGAGGTCTACACGCTGGGCTGCAACGGTGGGGACTTCCAGGAATGGACGGTCGGCACCACCGAGTTCGCTACGGCGGTCACCTTCCGAGATGCGGCCACCGGCCGTTGCCTCGACAGCGATGCCGCGAGGCGCGTGTACACTCTGGCCTGCAACGTGGGCAGCTACCAGAAGTGGCAGGTCACCCGCAACGACTATGGGACGTACTCGTTCCGCAATCTGGCGACGGGTTTCTGCCTCGATTCCAACGCTTCCCGACAGGTGTACACGCTCGACTGCAACGACGGCAGCTACCAGAAATGGGCCTGAGCCCGCCCCCGGGCGAGTACTGCCCTGATTGACGGAAGGCTCGGGCTGCCCGGCGGTGAGCTACGTTCGCCGCCGGGCAGCTGTCGCGGATCTGGCCCGGGTGGCCGCGACGGCAGGGACGGGCCGGGACCCGCACCTACCGTCACCGCCCGTGTCAGGTGTGCGGTTCCATCTGCCACCTCCATCATCCGACCTGCCGACATCGAGTGAACCCGGGGCGAACGGGCGACGGTCGGGCGTGGGCCGGGCTGATGCCGGGCGTGGGCCGGGTGACGCTCGGGCACCCGCCCGAGGGCATCACGCTGCATAGTCGACCGACGCCGCAGCACACGGCGTAGGCAGAGTCCGACGGAGCATGTCGTCGATCTGATCAAGGTCAGCGACGTTGTCGAGGTGCAGCGACTCGCCGGCGATCGCACTGACGGCCACGACGCCGTCACCCTCCTCGCCGGTCGAGCCGTCTGGCTCCCCTCAGACTCCGTGGTGGACGTAGCAGGCCCACCTGGCGGGGTGGGCGAGCAGGCTGTCCGGCAGCGCCGCCAGATGGGGTTCCAGCCCCTGGCGGACGGCGTCGGCGGGGGCGATCAGGTCCAGTTGGGCGAGCCGGAGCGCCTGCGCGACGGGGTGACCTCGATGCAGGTGGAAGTGCAGACGGTAGGTCAGGATCGCGGCGGGCGCGTGGTCGACCGGCCACCGGGTGGCGACGACGCCGGTGGCGCCGGCGGCGAGCAGCGCGGTGGCGACGGTCAGCGACTCGTCGAAGTGCAGGCTGGTGGTGTCGGTCAGGCAGGCGTCCGTGATGATCAGGCCGCCGGGCGCGTCCGGGGGACGGCTGCGGGCCTGGGCGAGGATCCTGGTCAGCGGCAGCCAGCCGTCGGCCGTCAGCAGCGCCGGCTCCGGCGGGCGGCCTTCGGCACCAGCGGCGGACGCGCTGCCGTGGATGGACAGGTGCAGCAGTGACGCACCGGGCTGCTCGTCCCCGGGCAGCGCGCCGAGCACGGCCGCGGTGTCGGCCAGACCGCTCGGATCGCGCTTGAGCCCGTACATCTCGGCGCCCGGGTACTGCCGCTGTCGGAGCTGCCTGGCCAGCCGCCGCGCGAACGGGAACTCGCCGGTCGGATCGGTGACGAACACCACCCGGCGGCCCAGTTCCTGCCTGGGCCGGCGCGCGGTCTGGGCCAGCAGCCGGGCGGATGCCTCGTAGCTGAGCACCAGGTCGTGCACGGCGTAGCGCCGTCCGCCGGCGACGTCCGGGTCGGGCTTCCACGCCGCGGCGAACGGGACGGCGGCCAGCGTGCCGACGGGCACCAGCCCGACGCGCGGCTCCCGGCCGAGACGCCAGGTTCGGGTGTGCTCGACGAGCGGCCCGACGATGGTGTCGTACGCCCAACGGCCGAGGTCCTCCAGCGCGTCGGCCCAGGCTGGTCCGCCGGGCGAGGTCAGGAAGAACTCGCGGCGCCCGCTCGCCTGCGCGAGGTCCACCGCGGCACGGAACGCGCGAAGGTAGCGGTCCAGCGGGGTGTCGGGGCCGACGTCGACGCCGGCCAGCTCCAGCACCGTCGCCTCGCCGAACAGCGGCCGCAGCACGATCGCCCGCGCCCGGACACCGCCGGCCCCAGCCGCGCCACCACCACCAGCGCCAGGTTCGGCGCCGGCGCCGGCGCCGGCGGCATCCTCCGCCGGGGTGTCAGCCGCGGCCGGCGGGATGAGGTAGATGACGGCGTCCAGCGATGTTCTCGCCAGCGCCACCTGGATCTCGTTCGCCGACGGCGTGGACAGCGGGCCGATTCGGTGCTCGAGCTCCCACAGACCGTCGAGGGCTGCCAGCCGTCCCTCGGTGCCACCGCTGCGCCAGGCGTCGGCGAGATCATCGCGTCCGGCGGTCCGCAGGAGATGCTCCAGGTCACCGGCGAGCGCGGTGCTGGACAGCACGAGGGCGCGGCCCGCCTCGGCGATGCGCACAGCGGCATCGGGCCGGTCGTCGGCGAGGCTCCAGCCGACGGCGCGGGCCACGATGTCGTTCGCCCGGCTCGCCGCGGCCGCACTCTGCGCCGGGTCGGCGACGACCATCACCAGCCGGGACAGCTCCCGCAGCGCCGCCGACGCGGTGCGCTGCGCGTCCAGCCAGCCCTCCGGGCGCACCTCCCGCTCGTAGAGCTCCCGGTAGCAGCGGGCCAACGTCTCGAGGAGATCCGCTCGGCGCAGCGTCGGCTCGGCGTGCGCGCTGACCGCCAGCGCCCGGCCGATGTGCTCGACGGCGTCCACCAGCGTCCGCACCAGGACCCGGTCGTCGGCGTCGGCGGCGTCGACAGCGGCGTCGTCGACAGCGGCGTCGTCGACAGCGGCGTCGTCGACAGCGGCGGCGACAGCATCGGCGGCGACAGCATCGGCGACCTCGACGGCGCTCGCGGTCGCGTCGCACCGGGACACCGCCGCCGAGGAGTCGGCTTCCGCCTGCCAGTAGAGCTCGGCGAGGCAGCAGCCGAGGGTCGCGTTCGACTCGATCCGCAGCTCGGCGTCGGCGAGGCCGGTGCCCAACGCGGCGTGCAGGTCCGTCGCTGCGGCCCGTAGCAGATCGGGCTGGGGCCGGTCACCCGCTCCGGAGGTCCCCGCCAGGCGGCCGCCGGGCTGGCGCGGCCCCAGGACCCGCCTGGCGAGTGCCAACCCGCGCCGGGCGAAGAGCTCGCTGTCGTTCCCCGACAGCGGCGCCGCGGCCGGGGTTGCCGCCGGCATCGGTGACGGCGTCCGTCCGGCGGACCGTTGCTCGACGGCCTGGTCGAGCATGGCCGCGAACGGCCCGCCCTGCCGCAGCATCGTCAGCATCTCGCGCGCCAGCCCCAGCCCCGCGAGCTCGTCGGACGTGCCCGCGCCGAGGAGACTGGCCAGACCGGCGAACGCGTCGGAATCGCGGTCCACCTGCCCGACGGCCGCCGGATCGGCGGCGAGGAGCTTCTCCAGCCGGGCGGACACCCGCAGCGCCACATCCACGGCGGCCCGGTCCCGATGGCCGACTGACTCGGCCAGCGCCCACACGTACACCTGACGGGCCGGCCCGTACCACGCGACAGCCAGGTCCCCGTCCGGCAGCATCCGCTCGACGTCGACGCAGGGTGACGGGAGGGGTGCGGCCGCCGCGGTCCGGGCGGCAGCGGGCCCGCGCTGCCAGGTCTGGAGGCTGCGCGCCGCGCCGATCGCGACGGCGAGGATGACCGCGCCCCGGGAGTCGGCCGGGTCGAGCGCCTGCTGCGCTTCGAGCAGGGCGGCCTGCGCCCGGTCGACGGGCCCGATGGTCTGCCGGCTGCCGATGGCGGTGACGAGCAGGGCCACCAGATGCCCGACCGCGGACGCGGACGCGCTGCCGCGCACGGCCCGGACCGCCTCCACGCCGGCGTCGATGGCCTCCGACAGCACCTGCGGCGAGTCCGTCACCCGCGCCCGCAGACCCAGCATGCGGGCGACCTCGGCCAGCACCAGAGCGTGCGTCGGATCGCCGGCGGCGAGGCCGCGGCGGACGACCCGCAGCATCTCGATCGCGGCGGTGATGTCCTCGGGCCGCCGGCTCGCGGACGCCCGCCGCGCGAGTTCCTCGGCCCGTGGGTGGCTGCCCCCGACCTCGTCCAGCAGCGCCGCGGCGACGGCGTCGCCACCCCGGCCCGGCCGAATCGGGTCGGCCGGCGAGGGCGACCCAGCGGGCGACGGCGACTCGACGAGGGACGGCGAATCCTCGAGCGAGATCGACGATGGCGCCGGACCCAGTGGAGGCGACGGGGCGGACGGCGCCGACGCGGCCGGAGCGGGGGGCGGGGCCGGCGCGGGCGGCGGCGACGGGGCCGGAGCGGGCGAGGGCGCGGGGGGTCGAGGTGGGGCGGATCGCAGGCGGGCGACGACGTCGCGTGCCAGACGGAGATCCGCCGTTGCGCGGTCACAGGCGTCCCGCAGGGTCTGGGCCATCCCGCCGAACATCGGCGGCGGGGAGGCAAGATGGCCGCGCACCTGCTCGAGTCGCCGGATCGTGTCGTCGTACCAGGACACCGGACGACCATCGACACCGTCCCGGATGTCGATCTGCACCCGGCTGACGATGAGCCCGGCGAGCAGCACGTTCGTCATCCCGGCCATCGGCGCGGGCACCGCCATCAGCGACTGATGGTCCACACCCTCCAGATCGGCGATGGCGGTGTCGAGCTCGGCGGCGCTGGGCCAGTCCACCGGCTGGCCGCCGCCGTCGACCTCCGTGGCCCGCACGATCCGGAACATCAGCAGGAACGCCCGGATGAGAACGGACTGCCCGTCGTCCAGCCCGACCGTGTCCGCATGAGCGAGGACCTCGTTCAGGTAGGCCGTACCGGCCTGTCGCGTCGCCTCACTGCCCAGACCGGACGCATCGGAGACCTTCGCCAGCCGCTCGGCGGCCTGCACCACCGGTTCGTACTCGCCGGGAGCGATCGCGGACAGAAAACGCAGGACGTCGAACCCGCTGCGCGTCCACTGCTCGGCCTCGCGCCAGGCGGGCCAGTTCACATCCACGCCAGGCCCGAAGTCGAAGGGTGCGCCGGGCAGCCGATCGGCCGATGGCTGGACCGTCGCAGTGGGCGGAGCAACGCGCAGCCGATGGCCGAGTCGCGACAGTGCCCGGGCCCGGGCGGACGCCAGTTCCGCGGAGTGCTCGTCCGCCTCGGCCTCGGTGAGCCGCCCGACACCCTCGCGGGCGAGCTCGGGCAGCCGCGTGTCACCGGCGGGCAGGTGATCGACGAAGTCCGCGATCGCCAACCCCAGCGACAGCGCGGCCCGACCGCGGTCGGCCTCGCCCGCCTCGGCGTACATCTCACGCAGCCGGCGGACGCCCTCCTCCAGCGCGGCCAGCCTCGACGCCTCGGCGGAGGCAGCCGGGTCCGCGGGCGACGCCTGCTCGCCGGAGGGCGACGGCGCAGCCGGCGGGTCCGAGCCGGGGGGCGCGGCCGATGATGGGTCCGGGACGGGGGTGGAACCGCGCTGCGCCGCTCGGACCGGATCGACGGGAATGGAATCGACGGTGGCGCTCGACAACCGCCGCGACAGCAGGTCGATCATGTCCTTGTTGTCCTGACTCAACGGCAGCCCCGCCACCGAACCCGTCGACCAGTGCTGGCGCGCCCGGTCCAGCAGATGCTCGGCCGCCGCCCGGTCCTGCGGCTCCCGGCTGCCGGCGCCGACAGGCCCCCGGCGAACAAGCTCCAGCAGCAGCATCGCGACGAGCCAGTGCCCCACCGGCACGACGGCGACGAGACTGGCGGCCGTGGCCGGCAACGGACCGGCGGAAATCTCGGCGAACGCAGCCTCCAGCTCCTCGACGGCCCGTTCGATCTCCGCGACCGTGGGCTGCTGCCCGGGGCGGGCGGTGAGGACCTGGCAGCGATACGCCCGTGTCATCGCGATCAGAAAGCGCAGCGTGACGGTGTCGTCCTCACCGGAGTCCGTCCGCAGGCCCTCGGGCGCCAACCGCTCCAACTCGGCGAGGAGCTCGTCCTCCTCCTCCGACCACCGGCCCTGCACCATCGCGTCGGACAGGGTGGCGGACGCCGTCAGCACCGCGAACCGCCGACGGGTCGGGTCATGCGGCGGGAGATGCGCCGTGAGCGTCGGCAGGGTCCGCCGCAGCCCCTCCATGGCCGCCATCATCGACCGCAACTGGTCCGGGTCCGACGCGAAGAACTCCTCGGGTCCGAGTGCCACCGGCCATCCCTTCTGTCGACAGGACCTGCGCCGGCCGGCTTCCCGGTCGGCGGCAAGGCGTGCCCGTTGAAGCTCAGACGGACGGGCCGGGCCAGGGTGGTCCGATCCGGGTCCGCACGAGTGCCAGGCGACGGTTCAGCCAGTCCAGGCCGGGCGGCTGGTCGAGCCGGAGTGATCCCAGCGGCGAATAGCGCACCGCGTCGCCACACCGGTCGCCGAACAGCAGCACCGCCCGGCCCGTCGGCTGTCGTTTCGACGGCCACACCAACCCCGCGGGCGGCCCCTGGCCGGCCGGTCCGTCACCGTCGCGCAGCCAGTGCGCCCACAGCCGGGTGATCGGATAGTTGACGTCGTCGGTGTGGACCAGCCAGGTGTCCTGCCGGGCCGCGGCGAGGTCGGCGGCGGCCAGCAGGCTGACCAGCCACAGTGGACGCAGCGTCTCCAGCAGCACCAGCCGCCGCCCGGCCGCCACGGCGTGGGGAAGGTAGCGTTCCTCCGCCCCGAACGGGATGTCGCGCAGCAGCACCTCGCACAGCGCGGTCAGATCGTCGAAGGCGGCGTAGCAGAACGGATAGGGGCAGTCCGGGGTCGCGTCGAAGCGGCCGCCCCACCGCCCACCATGGGACTCCACCTCGCGGGCGGGCGCGCGGAACAGCGGCTGCTCGGCCTCCGGGGTGGCCGGTTTCGCGGGAGCGGTGACCCGCCACAGCAGCGTCCCCGGGGGAACCTCGTGGAACCGCGGGGCGGCCCGGTCGCCCTTGGGCGGCACGCCGGTGGGCATCAGTCCTCCGCCAGGGCCGCGGCGGCACGCAGCAGCAGGGCGTCCTGCCCCTGGCCCAGCAGCGCGGCCGGCGAGGTGTCGAGCCGGGCGTGCGGGTCGACCCACCAGCAGGTCACCCCCCACGGGTCGGCCGCGGCGCCGAGGCGCGCGTTCACCTGCCGCACGATCGGCCAGGGCCGGCCGGCCGGAGTGAACTGGAAGGCGGGCAACTGGTCTCCTCTGCGCGGGTCGCGTAGTCGGATCAGGTGGGTGTCGTCCGGGTCGCCGCCCCAGCCCCGCAGCTCCTCCGGGGCCAGCGACGGCATCGCCAGCAATCTGGACCGCACCAGCCGGTCGAACTCGTCCAGCGGCCGCTCCTCTGCCGGTCGCTCGTCCAGCGGCCGTTCGTCCGCCGGCCGTTCGTCCGCCGGCGCCGGAGCGTCCACCGGCCGCGGGCCGCCGCCGACGGACGCTCCACCGGGAGAACCGGCGGTGTCACCAGTTCCCCCGGTTGTGTCGCCGGCCGGACCACCACTGGCCGCGTCGCCGGCCGGACCGCCACCGGCCGCGTCGCCGGCCGGACCGCCGGCTTTGTCGCCAGCGGCGGGGTCACTGGCCCGCAGCAGTCGGAGGCCGGATTCCCACAGGTCACGGACGGACCTCTCGGAGCTCCCGGCCAGCATGGAGCCGGCGAGCAGGACGTCGACCACCTCATGGCCCGGCGGGAGCAGGTCCAGCAGCTCCTCGGCCAGCGCGGCACGGGCGTCGATCGGGTCGGGCTCCAGCGTGCCGTCGACGAGGCCCTGCAGCTTCGCGCGCTGTTCGGGGTCGGCGAGCGCCAGCACGTCGTCCCAGTACCTGGCCAGTACGCGCAGCAATGGATCCGACGGTTCCGGCGGATCCACCCCCGAGCCACTCATCGCGAAATTCTTTTTTCCGATCCGCGCTGGACAGAATTATTTTCCGCTCGATGTCCTCGCCGCCGGGTCATGCGCCTTGGCCTTCCGCTGCCAGAGCCTCCGCCGCGAGCAGTGCGCTGCTCCGACGCTGGACACACCGTTGACGGACGGACGGTAGGCCACCGGGCGTCGGGCCGCGACGGCGCACGGCATGCTGTCCACGAATCCTTCACTTTCTGTCCTGTTTCCCCCGGGGCCCGCGGTCACTCGGACGTCGCTCGGGCGGCGCCCCCGGGCCGACGACATCCCCTGGCGCACCGCGGTTGCGCACCAGAAACGTCGCGCTGGAATGTCGCGCCGGACCTGCGGACATGGGCCACGGCCGGCGGCATACTACGGGCAGGGCTTCGAGCATCCAGGCCGGGTTTCGGCTCCGCCCGATTCGGACAGGAAACGAACACGGCCCGGCCGGCCTGTGCCAGGGCAGGAACACGAGAACTGACAATCGGGGGAAACATCGTGGGGAATCAGAACCTCGTCGGCCACCGCTGACGCAGCCGACGCGCGACGCGGGCGGGGCGCGTGCACCGAACGGCGACGTGGTCGACCGTCCGGAGATGGTCGGCTGGCGGTCAGCCCGGACCGCCGCCACCGGCAGACGACGACATCATCTTCATTCTTCGCGCCCGCGCCGGCCTTTCGGATGCGACCGGATCATGGACACCCGGCCTGTTGCGCGTGCTACAGGCGTCGTCGCGATGTCCGGATCGCGACGACAGCCGCGGCAGGACGGTGGAGGAGGCAGCGTGCCGACTGACGGCTCCGCAGGGCGCGGAACGTCCGGCAAGGACGGGTCGCGGGCCGGCCCGAGCGGACCGGGCCCTGGCCCGGACGGGCAGAGACCTGGCCCGGACGGGCAGAGACCTGGCCCGGACGGGCAGAGACCTGGCCCGGACGGGCAGAGACCTGGCCCGGACGGGCAGGGGGAGCTCACCCAGGACGCGCTGCTGGCGGAACTGCGCCGGCTGGGTCGGGGCCGGGGGCTGAACGCGGTCAACCTGGACGGCCGGATCGGCCCGATGCTCACGCTGGTGATCCGCCGCGACGAGGGCCTCGGCTCCACGCAGCCTCCCAGCCTCAGCACGAACCCCAGCCCGAACGGGTCATCCCGGTCCGCGGCCAACCCGAACAACGGGGCCGGCCCGAACGGCTCGGGGGTCGATCGGGCCATGGTGATCCGCTGGCTGCGCCAGCGCCTCCCCCTTCTGCCGGTCGACCTCGCCGAGGCCGCGAAGGTCTTCTTCGGGGTGCATCGCGAGGCGCAGGACCGCTTTCTCGGCGAGCGGCTGGACCGACTCGGACATGAGTGGCGCTGCGACCGGCGCACCGTGCGCCGGCGGGCCGACGAGGCACTGGTGTTGATCGCCGAGGCGGCGGTCCGCGCACCCGCCACCTTCACCTCCGCCCCCGACGCGATCCCGCCCGCCCGCGCGCCCTTCGACACCGGCACGCCCTTCGACAACCGAGAAGAAATCCCGCCCTTCGCCGCCGACGCCTCCTGGTACACCGAGCGGCTGTCCGCCCTGGTGCTGCTCGACCGCGATCTGCCCGAGGTGACCGAACGGCGCACCATCGTCGCCACGGCCGACGGCGTCGAGACGGTGACGCTGGAGCTCAGCGTCCCGCCCGGCGACGACCACCGCGGGCGCGGCCGGGAGCTCGGCGCCGAGGTTCTCTACGGCGGCACCCTGCTCAGCTGGGACCAGCCGAGCCCCAGCTACTACCGGCTGCAGGTCGCCCTGCCCCGCCCGCTGCAGGCCGGCGAGCGCCACGACCTCGACATCGTCCTGCGCCTCGTGGACGGCGCTCCGATGGCACCGCACTACATGTGCGTGCCGCTGTCCCGGCTGGCCGAGTTCCAGATCCGGGTGCGGTTCTCCCGGCGGCAGGTCGCGGCCGGCGTCGAGGTCTTCGTGCTGGACGGGGTGCCGCCACGGGTCGTCGACGACTATCCGCCCCGCCAGCCGCGGCTGGCGCCGCACCGGGCCGTCGAGGTCCGCATGCTGTTTCGCGACCTGCGCCAGGGGCGCGGGTACGGCCTGCGCTGGACCGGCTGACCCGACGTCCGGCGAGCACCGGACCCGGTCCGTCAGTTCCGGATGTCACGGCGGTCGGCGCACGTCGCTGACCGTGCGACGCAACACCGGACCGAAGGGAACCGACATGGCCGACGTCCCGATGACGCTCATCCAGCCGTCCGGCGCGCGCACCGATGTGGAAATGCCCGACGACGTGCCCATCGGCGAGCTCATCCCCGAGTTCGTGACCGAGCTGGGTCTGCCGACGACGGGCAGCGACGGTTCCGCGGTGGTCTACCGGATTCACGCCAAGTCGCTGGGCCGGGAGCTCACCGGCACGGACACGCTGGCCAGCGCGGGGGTTCCGCAGGGCAGCCCGCTGCTGATCGCCCCGTTCGCGCTGGCCGGTGCGCGGGCATGACGCTGGCCCAGCCGCGCCGCCGGATCCCCGACCCCCGCGACCGCAACGCCCGGCTCGCCTGGCTGGACGGGTGGTGGGACCGGTCGACGGTGCACCTCGCCCGCGTCGCCGTGGTCGGCGTCGGGGCGCTCGGGAACGAGATCCTCAAGAACCTGGCGCTGCTGGACTTCCGGCAGGTGACCATCATCGACCGGGACACGGTCGAGCGGTCCAACCTGAGTCGCTCGGTGCTGTTCCGGCCGCGGCACGAGGGCCAACCGAAGGTGACCGCCGCCGCCGACACCCTCGCCGATCTCAATCCCGCGCTGCGGGTGGACGCCCTGCACGCCGACGTCGTGCACGAGACGGGGCTCGGCCACCTGCGCGGGCAGGACGTCATCCTCGCCGGGCTGGACAGCCGCCGGGTGCGCTGGTGGCTCAACCGCACCGCGCGCGCCCTCGGGGTGCCCTGGGTCGAGGGCGCCACCCAGGGTCCGCACGGTCACGCCATGGCGTTCCTGCCGGGCGCCGGCCCCTGCTACGAGTGCACTTTCACCGACCAGGACTGGCGTGCCCTGGACGACGTGGCCTCCTGCCGTCAGCTGGCGTTGGACGCGGCGGTGCGCGGCCGGGTGGCCACCTCGCCGACAGCGGCGTCCATCGTCGCCGCCGCCCAGGTGCACCTGGCCATGGACCTGCTCCACGGCCGCCCGGTGGTCGGCGGCCGATCGCTGCTGGTGAACCTGGAGGCCCCGGACCTCATGGTCAGCGGTCGACCGGAGAACCCCGCCTGCGAGGCCCACACCCGCTTCGAACCGGTGCTCGACACCGCACTGTCGGCGCGCACGGCGACGGTCGGCGATCTGCTCGCCGCCGCCGCCCCGACGGTCGGCGAGCCCGCCACGGTGGAGCTGCGCTGGGACAGCGTGTGGGAGTTCGACTGTGCCGGCTGCGGACGGACGAGCCCGGTCCGGCGGGCCCGCGGGCTGGTCCCGCACTCGACGGCGACCTGCCCGGACTGCGGCGCCGAACGCCGCCCGGTGTTCCGCCACCGGCTCGGCGCCGAGGACGCCGGCCTGTCGCTCGCCGCCGTCGGCATCCCGCCCCTGGATGTCGTCGAGGTCCGCGGGCCCGCCGGCTCGGCGTGGCTGGAGCTCGCCGGTGACCGTGCCGAGGCGGTGCCCACCGGTACCGACAGGGACAGCCACCCCTGATGGACGCCACCGCCGCCGTCGTCATCGCCATCCTGACGGTCCTGGTGGGCATCTCCGTCTTCGGCTACCAGCGCTCCCGGGCGGGACGCGGCGCGCAGCGGCCGGGCGGCCGCGTTCCGCCACCTGCCCCGTACGCACCACCACCGGCACGGCCCACACCACCACCGGGACGGCCCCTGCCACCACCGGGACGGCCCGAACCGCCGCCGGCACGGCGCGAACGACCGACGGGGCGGCGGGCGGGGTCCCGCCCGGGCAGCCGGATCCGGATCATCGACCCGGCCTCCCCGCCCGGCACCCGGCCGCCCCGGCCGAACACCGCCAGCACCACCCCCAACGTCAGCACCACACCCACCGCCAGCAGCAGCGCCGCCGGCGGCACCGGCACGCACATCCAGGTGCAGCACGGCACGCCGGGCTGTCCGGTCTGCGCCGACCCGATCACGTCCGGCGAGGCCTACGTCCGGTGCGCCGCGGGACACACCCATCACCGCGCCTGCGGGCAGTACGCCCGCGAGTGCGCGGTGCCGCACTGCGGGGCGGAGATCCGCTGACCAGCGGCCGGGCGCGGTCGGCGGTCACCACATCGACGCAACAGCACGGACTGATCGAACGGAGCAGACAGTGGAGCTGACCGCCGGGGGACAGCTGAGCCCCCGCGACCGGCGTCTCGCGGCAGACGCCCGCAAGGTGCTCGAGCTCAGCGAGAACAGCGACCTCATCGAGGCCCGGATCGTGGACGCCGGCACCGGGCGGCCGCCGGAGATCTGGGAGGTGACCTTCCGCTGCCGCGGCATCGTGGGCGCCGAGCGGGACGGGCGCCCCGTGTACGGCGACTACCACCGGGTGCGCATCGAACTCGGCCGGGAGTATCCGCGGCAGGCGCCGGGACTGCGCTGGCTGACCCCGATCCTGCATCCCAACATCGAGGGCCACGGCGCCCAGCGCGTCTGCATCGCCCAGTGGCACGTGGGCCGGACCCTCGAAACGGTCGTGCTGATGCTCGGCGAGATGGTCCAGTACAAGAACTACCACGCCGAGATGGTGCCGCCGTACCCGCTGGACAACAAGGCGGCGAAGTGGGCGCTGAAGGCGGAGCGCGCCGGCTACTTCTCCAGGTCCCGGCCCGTCGATCCGCGCCCGCTGCTGCGCCCCGACCACAGCGCCGGCCAGTCTCCGACGACGACCGCGCCGCGGGTCCGCGTCCGCTCCGCGACCACGCCGCCGATCCCGCCGACCACCCCGCGCATCCGCATCTCCCGGAGCCAGCCATGACCCGTCCTGGCCCCCCGGAACGCGACGAGATGACCGTCAGCGGCCCCTGGCCGGACGAGAAGGCCGGCCCCGCGCGCCCCGCGGGCCCACCCCTCGGCACCGGCGCGGCGGGCGACGACGGGTGGACGCCCGACGCCGACCCGCCTCCTGGCACCGACCCGCCTGCTCACACCGACCCGCCCCCTCGCACCGACCCGCCCCCTCGCACCGACCTGCCTGCGCTCACCGGCCTGCCTCCCGACGCCGAGCCGCCTCCTCGCGCCGCGACGACGCGCGACACCGGCGGCGCGCGCGGTGGTGGGTCAGCGCGGGACATCGGGCCGATCTCACAGCAGGGCGCATCCGAGCTGCTCGGGCGCGCCTACCGGCCGCCGTCCGCGGACCGACCGCCGGATCCGGCACGGCGGCGGGTGCGGGTGCAGGCGCGCCGCAGTCCCGCCGTCCCCGCAGCCCCGGCCCCGGTCCGGCCGGCGGCCGACACCAGTTCGCCCGTCTGGAGCCTCCCGGCCGGGCGCGGCGCGCTCTACCTGACGGCCGGACCGCTGGTCACGATCAGCGATCACGCCTTCACCACCACGGACGAGGTGGGCGGCTTCCTCACCGGCCAGATCGGCGAGGACGTCGACGGGCCCTGGACGTCGGTGCGCCAGGCGCATCCAGCGCTGCAGGCCCGTGGCAACCGCGCGCGGCTGGAGATCCCGCCCGAATCCTTCGTGGACCTGCAGCACTGGCTGGAGGACCGCCCCGACCAGTGCCTGGTCGGCTGGTACCACACGCACCCCGGGCTGGGGATCTTCCTGTCCGCATACGACACGTTCCTGCACGGGAGCTTCTTCGGGCTGCCCGGGCAGGTCGCGCTCGTGGCCGATCCGAACGCGGGCCAGCTGGGCGTGTTCACCTCCGGCCCGCGCGGCGGCGCACCGACCCGGCCGTACCAGCCCGATGTTCAGATCGCGCTGCGACCGTCGACGGATGACCGGGCACCCGTCCGCCTCGGCCAGGTCCGACGCCCGCAGCCCGGCGGCGGCCCGTCGTACGGGGGCGGCCGGCCGTACGGGGGCGGCAGCCACGCGCGGGGCGTCCGCGACGCAGGGTCGCAACGTCACCCGACGTCGCCCGACGGCACCGCCGAACCGCCCGAGCCGCACCCGGCCCGGGTGCACCCCGCATCCCTCGACCCGCTGGTCCCGGCGGACCCATCCGGCCCGGCCAGGTCGGACACGCCCGGCCCCGCGGCACACGGCCCCGCGACCCACGGTTCCGCGACCCATGGTTCCGCGGCCCACGGCTCCGCGGCCCACGGTTCCGCAGAGATCGCCGCCGAGCAGGGGCGTCCGCGGGGTGTCCGACGACGGCCTCGGCTACGCCGCCGAAACGCACCGGCCGGGCGACGCCGGCTCGGCCTGCCTACCCGGTCCGCCCGGCCCGTCGCGCCCTACCCCGACGAAGCCGACCGTGGTGCGCCCGGTTCCGCGGCACCGGCCGGTCCGGATCGGCTCGTCGGCGCGCGCTCCCGCCGCTGGCGCTGGGAGTGGACGGTGCTGGCAGCCGCCGTCCTCACCCTCCTGCTGCTCGCCTACGTCACCTACCGGGCCTACTCCCGATTCGGGGACGGCGCGGACGACTCGTTCTCGCCCCGGTCCCCCACGCCGCCGCCCGCCGCCTGCCACCCGTCGCGCGCGCACCCGTTCGAGGACCAGGCCGGGACCCCGTCGGACGCCTGCTCCCTGTACTGACCCTGTGCACGCCGGCTCGACCACCGGGCCGAGGCCCGGCAGCCCGGCGCCCGCGCGGCGCCCGCCCCGCCGTCGGAGGTCCCGTCGTGACGACCCATCACACCGCCGGAACCGCCTCGTGCGCGACCACCGCGGCGTCGGCCGACAGCGCCGCACCCACCGCCGAACTCGACGGACGGGAGCACCTGCGCATCGTCTGCTGTGAGCTCGGCATGTGCGAGCACCCGCACGCGGCCGAACGGTATCGACGCACCTGGGGCGTGGCCGTGCGGCTCGCCGACGGCGACCGGGAGGTCGCCGCAGAGGCCATCGGCGAGCTCTACCCGCGGCTGGAGCGGACGTTCCAGAACGGCCCGGCGCGGCACGAGGCCAACCTGCGCGCCTTCGGCCTGCGGGCCCTGCGCCACGCCGTCGTCGACGAGTTTCGCGCCCGCCGGCGCACGTGGAACGTCGAGGACCGGGAGGTCCTCCCGGACGAGCTGCCCGAGGACGCGGCCGGCCGCGGAACCGTGCCCGACCCGGCCGACCAGGCCCGCGGGAACGACCCGGCGCTCGACGCGGCCTGCCTCGACGAGCTCACCCGCCTGATGTTCACCGCCGCCGGGCCGCGGTGCCCGCGTCACGCCGGCGGCTGCCCGCATCCCGAGCAGGTGTTCTCGATCGCGTTCGGCACCGTCACCGCGGCGGGCCTGGCCGACGAGTACCCGCCCCGGACAGCCAGGCGGCTGGTCGCCGCGGTGGCCGCGCCGACCAGTTTCCCCCTCGACGCCGCCCCGCAGAGCGCCGCGGCGCGCCAGGCCGGCAAACGGCTGCGGGACTGCAGCCGCCATCTGCTGCACCAGGTGCACGCGAGCGTGCTGGGGGCGGCGTGATGCTCCCCCGCCTGCTCCCCCGCCTGCGTCCCCGCCGGGCCGCCGTCGGCGCCGAACCCAAGAAGCAGACGGTGCACGTCCCGGTGCGTCGGCTGGACCTGACCCTGGAGTTCGACGAGGAACGCGCCGCCTGGGACCTCGTCGTCGGCGACGGCCGGGCCGGTCCCGCGGGACTCGCGGCCGCGCGGCTCCTGCCGGATGTCGTCGCGAGCGCCGACGCGGGGACCTCGCCCAGGCTGCTGTGGATCTCCGTCGAGCTGCCCGGCGGGGATCCCGACGCAGCGCCAAGCCATGGTGCGCTCCGGCTGGTCGGGCGGCTGTTCGGCGCCCAGACGGCCCGGCTGATCTGCCGGCGGCCGCCCGCCGGCGCCGAGCCGTCCGCAGTGGTCTGCGCGGTGAGCTCGGTGCTCGCCGCGCAGTGGCGGGCCGGCCGGCTGTGCCTGTTGCTGTCGTCCATGCCGGTGATGGTGGACGCCCCCTGGCGGCCCCTGGAGGCCGCGTTGCTCGCCGCGTCGGTCGGACTGGGCGAGTGTTCCGCGGGACTTGGGGCGCAGGCGAGGTCGTCCGTCCGTGCGTGGGGTGAGGGCGATCTCCTCGACGGGGTGCCGCACCGCTCCCGCCCGCGTGCCGTCCGCCGGCTGGCCCAGCTCGCCGACCTGCTGGACGCCGAACGCAAGCGCGCGGGCGAGGTTCATGGCGCGAGCACGCGGGTTGCGAGCGACCGGGGCGACGGCGAGGACGGCGACGGGCCCTCCGGCTTGCGGGCGCCCGGCCCGGCGGCCGCGAGCAACGGGAGGCTCGGCATGGCAGACCCGGTCGAACGCTACCTGGTGGATCTGGACCAACGCCTCGTCGACCCGGACGTGGTGCAGTGGCGCCAGGGGGCGAAGATCGCCTGGTCGCGCCAGCGCGGCATCCTGGAGGTGCGGGTACGCGTCGTCACCGGTGCGGACGTCACCGGCCACTGGGCTCGCGCGCACGAGGACGTGCCGAACGCGCTGCCACGGGTGCGACACCTGGGCGCCTTCGCGCCCGAGCCGGACACGGCGGCTGCCGGTGGCGTGGCCCGGCTGCTCGTGCCGCCGGCGGTGCCGGCCCACCGGCTGCGCCTCGACGTCACCGACCGGCCGCTGCAACGGGTGGTGTCCTCGACGTCCCAGGCGCGCTTCGAGGCGCTGGCGGCGGGCCGGCGGGCGGGCTCCCACGAGCGGCGCCGGGAGTGGGAGCTGGCCGCGAAGGCGTGGATGCGTTGCGACGACGGCTGGATGGACGCCGACCGACCCGACATGGCGGCGCTCGCCCGGCGCCGGGCGGCGGCCTGCTGGCGGACGCTCGGCGAGCACGCCGTCGCCGCCGCCACCGACCGCTCCGCCTACGAGCAGGCCGAACGACTGGAGAAGCCGTGGATCTTCGAGCATCTCGGCCGGCTTGAACCGGAACCGATGGAGTTCGACGCAGAACTCCTCGACGCCGACGACCGTTGGTGACCCGCGAGTGCTGGAACCGGCCGCCGTGCCCGGGTCAGTCCGGGCCGTGGCCGGCTTCGACGTCGTGCACGTAGCCCGTCCAGACGGCGACCAGGTCCGCGCCCTCGGCGGTGTCGAGGTCCACCCGCGCGCCCCCGCCGCCCGGCAGCAGCTCGCCGATGGTCCGCGCGGCCCGCGGTCCGACGAGCCGGTGGGCCAGCAGTACCTCAGCCGTGTGCTGGTGCCAGTCGGCGAGGCCGGCGAAACCGAGCGAGGTCAGCACCGAGGCGCGGAAACCCGCCGACAGCCGGTCGCCCACCTCCACCTCGACGTCGGGCGGCCCGGGCTGGCCGGTCACCAGCAGCCGGTCGGCCTCCGCTCTGACGTCCACCCGCAGGCTTGGCCGGCTGGTCCACGCAAGCCGCCAGACGACCGCGGCGAGGTCCTCCTGCACCGCCGAGCCGGGCGGTTCCGCGGAACCGGGCGGCTCCGCGGCGCCGGACGGTCCCGATGGTTCCGCCGGGCCGGGCGGCTCTGCTCCAGCCGGTGACGCGTGGCGCGACTCGTTCCGATCCATCGTCCGCTCCCTGTGGCCGGGATGGCGCTGCGCGCCGGGTGGCGCGGGTGGCGCTGCGCGCCGGGGTGGCGCGGGTGGCGCTGCGCGCCGGGGTGGCGCGGGTGGCGCTGCGCGCCGGGGTGTCCGTGGAGCGCCGGTCGGCAGCGCCCGATGGCGTGTCGCCTGTCGCCTGCAGAACTGTTACTTACCCGGGCCGGCGCCGCTCCGGTGGCCGGCCAGCACCCGCGAACAGGACAGATGAGCGACATCTTGTGCACCGTCATCGTCGGTTCCCATTTCGGCCGGTAGGCCTGTCCCTAGAAGTCACAACTGTCCCCCCGACGACGCTCACCTGACAGCGGAGCCACCCGACGGCATCGCACACACAACGGTGGCACCGGCAGGGGCAGGGCTGGGAGAGGAGCTCGACCATGGACGATCGGTCGGCGGGGGACGACCGGACGGCGCGCGGGCCGACGGCGGACTGGCGGCTGCGGCACCTCGCCGAATCGGACCCGGCCCGTCCGGACCGACCGTCCGACCAGGCCTACCACGCGATGGTGGAGCTGCTGTCGCGCCGCTTCCTCGCGCTCACCCGGGCGGAGCGGGCCCGACAGCTGCACCTGGGCCCGCACTGCCGGCGGTCCTGCGACCTGTGCTGGGACATCGCGCTGCACCACGCGGCGTGGGCGGCGAACAAGCTGCACCGGTGCCTGCGCACGGGGCCGCCGACCACCCGCGGCGAGCCGGTGCGGGACTGGGTCCGCATTCTCGCCTGGGTCCAGAGCCCGCCGCACGACGACACGCCCGTGGTGGCGGTCCGGACCGCGCTGTTCCGGCACCTTCCCGGGGACGATCCGCTGCTGCCGCTGGTGCACGCGGTCGCCACGCAGCTGTTGCCGTCCGCGGGCGACGTCCACGCCATGCGGCGGACCTGCGACTTCGTCGGGGACGCGCGCCGTTCGGTGCTCGCGCAGCGGCACGGCTGGGCCGTCAAGCCCGGACGCGATCTGGCTCAGCGGGTCCTGTTCCACGGACTGCGGGAGCGCCACCCGCGCGGCATCCAGCTGCTGCTCGAGGTGCTGCGGCACCTCGATCGCGGCTCCGTCGACCCCTACTCCCAGGTGCTGGCGGACGCCCGATCCACGCCGGGGGACCGGGCGACCCTGGAGGCACTGATCAAGGACATGCTGGCGGACCCCGTCACCGGGGAGTGGTTCCTCCGGGAGGTGATCGCCCGCCAGCTCTACAACGAGGACGTGGGGCGGCGCCGCTACCGCCCGCCGCGGGATGTGCAGGATCTCCCGGACCTCGACGACGATCCCGACGCCGAACCCGACGGCGAACCCGACGCCGGTCCGGAGGAGCCCGACGACCCGGACGGTTCCGCGCAACCGCCGCAAGGCCCGTTCGCGTGAACATCGCCGCCGGGACGACCCGTCGCCGGCGCGGCCGCGCCGCCGCCCGCACGGTGCCAACACCATGACGCATCCCTCCCCGTCCGGATGCCTCCGCGGGCCCGCTTTCCCCCGCCGCTGGATACGGACGGACGGACGCGCCCCGGTGACGGCTCTGGTCCGTCTGTCCCGTATGCGGCGCTCGCACCGTGACCGTGGCGCCCAAGGCCGAGGAGGTGCGCGCTGACCAGCTCCGGTGAACCCGACGACGCCCCTGCCGAACCGGCGGCAGACGACGAGGTCACCCGCCTCGAGCCGCGCGGGCCGGCGTCCGAGGCCACCCGGTTCGAGCCTTCCGCGCCGCCGGGTTCCGGCGTGACCCGGCTGGACCCGGCCGCGCCGGCGGGCGAGGACCTGACGCGGGTCGAGTCCGCCGCGGCGCAGCAGCAGGACGTGACCCGGATCGAGCCGAGCAGCGCCGAGGCCGCCGCGCTGCTCGGCCGGGCCGGCGGCAGGCCTCGCATCACCCTGACCGACGGGCTGCCGGGCGACCTCGGTGTGAGCTGGCAGCTCTGCGGCCGGCTTCCCGCCGGCGGCGAGGCCAGCCTGCTGCTGGTCCGCCCGCGTGCGCAGGCGCCGGGCGGCCGGATCCGTCTCGTCGGTGACGCGGGCCGCCGCTGGGTGCTCAAGCTCTACGACCCCGAACGCCGGCCGGACGACCCGGAGCAGCAACAGGACCGGCGGGCCGTGTGGGCCGCCGTGAGCAGCGTGCGCCACGATCACGTCCAGACGCTCGGGGAGACCGGCACCGCCGGACGGCACGACTACGAGATCTCCCCGTACTGGCCGGACGGCTCCCTGGAGGATGCCGTGCGGGCCACGGTGGACTCCCACGGCGAGACCTTCGAACCGTGGCAGCCGGCGGCGATCCGCGAGCTGGTCCGCCAGCTCGACTCGGCCCTGGCGGCCCTACATGCCGCGCGCCTGGTCCACCGTGACGTCAAGCCGGGCAACATCCTGGTGCGGTGCCGCGACCCCCTGCACGTCGTGCTCGGGGACTACGGGATCGCCCTGCTGATCGACGGCGCCGGTCGGTTCACCAGCCGGCTCGGCACGCCGCGGTTCATGCCGCCGGAGGCACATGTCGCCGGCCTGGTGTGGGACTCCCCGGCCCGCGACTACTGGGCGTTGGGCATGGTCGTGCTGGAACTGACGACGGGGGTGCGCGGCTACCGCCGCGTGCACGACGCGGCCTGGACGCGGCAGCTCGCGGGCAGCGGCGTCGACGTGTCCATGGTGGTCGACGACCGCGTCCGGCTGCTCTGCCAGGGCCTGCTCACCCGCGACCAGGCCGACCGTTGGGGCCACGAGGAGATCTCGCGGTGGCTGGCCGGCGGGACGCCCGCGGCCGGTCCCGCGGACGCCGAGCAGGTCACGCTGAGCCTGCGCGCCCGCCGCTTCCAGGAGCCGGCCGGCCTCGCCGCCGCGATCAGCGCCGATCCGGTCACCTGGGCGACGGCCCGGCGCCGCTTCCTGCCGGTGGACGGCGGCCACGACAGCGGCGAGGGCTGGCGCCAGCTGGTCGAGTGGCTGCGCGCGGTGCGGCCGCGGACCGCCGCCGGCTGGAGCGACGAGGACCTCGCGGAGCTGCTCGACCATCGCCTGCGCCGGACCGGCATCTCCGCGGACGTGCGGCTGCTGCACCTGGTGCGCTGGTTGGACCCGGCGGCACCGCCGAGCTTCCGCGGCATCGCGATCACTCCGGAGTCCCTGCGGTCGATCGCCTACGACGCCCGCGGGATGATCGCCAGGGGTCGGCAGGGCCAGGAACGCCAGCTCGTCGACCAGCTGCGCCGGGAGCGCGTCCTGCCGCTGCTGGCGCAGCCCGTCCTCACCGCGGCGGACGGGCGGGTCGTCGATCCCGGGCCCGCGGTCGCCGCCGCGCGGCGGCGGCTCGCGGCGGTGGCCGAGGGCTGGGACCTCGCCGCCCGCACGCTGCCCCGCCGGGCCCACGACCTGGCCCCGGCGCCCTCCGGCTGGCCGCTGCCGACCTGGCTGCCCGAATGGGCGAACGCGACCGGGCTGTGGCTTGCCGCCGACCCGACGGCCGCCGCCGCGGAGCTGTCCGACGTGCTGGGTGCCGAGACCGCCCGCTTCGGCCCGTGGGCGCCGCGCGCATGGTCAGGTCTGATGCGGGCGGTGGGGGTGATGCCGCCCGGTGGTTCCGCCTCGCCGGCCGCATCCACCGGCCCGCAGCGCCGGGTGCGCGCCACCGGGACGTCGTCGCGGGTCCGCGTGCGCGGAACCGCCACCGGAGGTGAGTCCGGTGTCCGGGGGTGAGCTGCGCCGCGCGGTGGACCTGGCGGCCGCGCTGCTGCACGCACTCACCGCCGGACTGGCCGCCGACGCCGCCCGGGACCAGTACGAACGCGACGCGGCGGCGGCTCGGGCGCGCCGCGAGCAGTGGGAGCGCCAGGACGCGCGGCGACAGGCCGGCGGTCCCGCGGCGCGCCGGCGTGCGGCGGGGCGGATGGTGCCGTGGGCACTCGGCGCGTTCGTCCTGCTCGGCCTGCATCTGTGGGCCGGCGCCGCCCGCGGCGGCGGACCCTGGTCACTGCCGTGGTTCCTGCTGTTCGCCACGGTCGCGGCCGGGGTGCTCGCGGTCCACGTCTACCGGGAGCTGGGGTTGGCCGCGGAACTCGCCGGCGACTACCGGCGGCCGGGCTCCGGCGGCGATGCCGGGGCCGCCCGGGCCCGCGCCCAGCAGGTGCGGCGGGCGAACGCCTCCCGCCGGCTGCAGGACATGGACACGGGTCCGCGTGTCCTCGCGGGGCTGGCGATGCTGGCGGCGCTGGCCGTGGTGATCGTCCTGGTCGTCGCGGTGCCGCCGCTGTGGCAGGCGGTCGAGCTCGTCGTCGCCACCCGCGGGGTCGCCGTCCGGCGCGCGGACTGGTCCCGCGACTACCGCGAGCGTCGGCGCAACGCCCAGGGCGACCAGCCCGGCCGGATGCGGCCCCGCGTCGTCCGGATCGCAACCGGCGGCATCCCAACCGGCGGCATCCCGACCGGCAGCGTCCCCTCCGGCGGCCCGCGCCCCGGCGGCACGCAATCCACCGTCCGACGGTCCACAGGAGAAGGATCATGAGTGCTGGAATCGGCGTTGTCAGCGTCGCCCCAACGATATCGGCGCACGCGGCGCTCGGCGCCGCGCAGACCGCGGCGGTGGCGGCGGCCGGCACGGTGGTGGTCGTCGCCGCCGGAGTCGCCGTCGCCGGTGCCGCCGGCGCGGGGATGAGCTGGGCCGTCGCGCAGAGCCTGCGGTTCGGCGCCGACCGGGCGGCGCGAACCGCGGCGGCCTGCGAGGCCGCCGTCGCCGATGCCCGCCGCTGGGAGTCGACGGTGCACGCCGTCGCCGAACGCAACGCGCGCATCGGCCAGCTCACCGCCGCGGCGGTGGCCGAGGGTATCCCGGTCGACCTGGCGCTGGTCGCCCTCGGCCGCAGCGACCAGCCCGACGCGGTGCTCGGCCGCTGCGGTGAGCTGGACCGGCGTCTGGCCGACCTGGAAGGAGAGCTCGCCCGCCGTCGCGGCGCGGCGCTGCTGTCCCGGCTGCACGCCCCCGCCGTGAGCCCCCTGGCCGCCCCCTCGACGGCCGGAACCGTGGCGGCCGGGACCGTGACAGGCGGGACCGTGACAGGCGGCAGCCGGGTGCGGCTGCTCCCCCAGCCGGCCGGCGGCAGGGGCGCCACCGGCGGTGCCGGCGGCGCCGGAGTTCCCCCGGCGGCCCCCGCCGGGGTGCCGGACTTCGCAGCCTCGGTCCAGGCCGAGATGCGCTCCGTCCTGACCGACGCGCGCATCGCGTTCGCCTCGGTGGACGAGCGGGCGGCCCTGGCCGACGCCGCCTCCGCCGCCGACCGTGCACTGCGCCGAGCGCTCGACGCCGCAGCCAACCCCGCCGCGGCCGCCCCTGCCGCGGCGGCCGTTGCGCGGGGGCGGCTGCCCGGTGATGTCGACGCCCGCCTGGCCGGGCTGCACGCCACCGCGCAGGACGTGTGGGACGCGGTCCGGCGGCGTCAGGCGGCAGCCGCCGACGCCGCGGTGCTCATCCAGCCGCTGCTGCCGGACGGTCCGGGGGCCAGCGCCGTCGACTCGGCCGGCGCCGAGGTGCGCACGGAGCTGCTGGCGGTGCTGGCCGGCCGCCGGGCGCTGGACGGTCCGCTGCGCGGCCGGGCGATCGCCGCCGTCGACGCGATGCTCGCCGAGGTCGCCCGGCGCCATCAGGCGCAGGCGCTGCGGGAGGCGATCCGCGAACTCGCGGACGACCCCGAGCATCTGGAGGTCGTCACGGCCGAGGACGGGACGGTCGAGGTCCGCGCCGAGCTCGGCGGCCAGCACGAGCTGCGGATGGCCCTGCGCCGGGACGGCCGGCCGCACCAGGCGACGCTGGCCTGGACGACGGTGCGCACGGTGGTGGCCGGCGAGGCCGTCGTTCCCGGCGAGACCGTCGTTCCCGGCGAGATCGGGTCGCCGGGCGGGCGGCAGCCGTCCGTCCTGGCGGCGGACAGCGTGGCGTGCGCGGCGGCGGCGGACGAGGTGGACCGGGTCGCCGAACGCCTTGCCGTCGTCGGCGTCGAGCACGAGGAGGAGACGCGCCGGGCGCCGGGCGCCGAACTGCCCGTCGACGCCGAGCAGACCCGGGGCACGGAGACCAGCGAGCAGGCCGCGGCCCGCCGCCGCGCGCAGCGGCGCCGGCGCAACGAGGCGCCGCAGCCGCTGCGGCGCCGGCTGCCCGGCTCGTGACCCTGCCGGGGCGGCCGTCCGCGGCTGGCCGGGCCGGGTCAGCCGCGGGGCACCTGGTAGCTGTCGCCACCCGGTGCCACCAGCCGCGCATCACACTCCACGAGCGGGATGTTCCTGTCGGTGCACCACTGGTTGGCTCCCGCCGCGCTGCTGAAGCCCTGCGGCACGATGCTGATCCACACCATCCGGCCGCTGCACGGGCCCTTCGTGGCGAAGTCGCCGTCGATGCCGAGCGTGGTCTGCCTCGTCGTCAGCGTGCGGTAGCGCTGCTGCAGCGCGACGTGGAAGGCCGCGATCTGAGCCTCGGTCACGCTCGGGACGTCGGGGGTGCCGTCCGGGGTCCAGTCCGGCTCGATGTCGACCTGCAGGCCGACGCACTTGCTGGAGACCTGCGGAACCCACCAGCCGCGCAGTGCCTCCACCCGGGGCCGGTCCAGCGCCGCCTGCTGGGTGAGCACCGCGTCGGCCCGCGTCTCGGAAAGCAGGGCGATCTCGTCCGGCGTGCTGGTGGCCGGGGGGACGGGGGTCCGGGTGAGCGGGGCCGGGGTGGCGAAGCCGGGCAGGGCGGGGACGGCGGACGACCCACCCCGACCACCGGAGCCGGATGCCCCGGACGGCACCGCGGCGACGGGCGCCGCGCTCGGCGTGGCGGTCCGGCCGGAGCCGCCGCCGATCACGCCGGTCGTCCGGGCCACGAGGTAGCCACCGCCGACGACCAGCAGGAACAGGGCCGCGGCGAGGAGCGCCGCGACACCCGGCGCGAGCTGCGGCCTCGGCCCGGCGGGGTACCCGGGATACGGCTTGCCCTCGGTCACGCTGTGCCTCCTTCGTCGTCACGTCCTTCACGATCAACTCCCTTGGGCTCAGGGGGTGCATCCGCGCGTCCGAGGTCGCCCGCGAAGTGGCGGTCGCCAGCGAGGTGGCGGTCGCCCGCGAGGGGGAGGTCGCCAGCGAGGTGGAGGTCGCCAGCGAGGTGGAGGTCGCCAGCGAGGTGGAGGTCGCGGTGTTCGGACTGAGCCGGCGCGCCAGCGCGCCCGGGATCCGGCATCGGCGGTGGTACCTGCCGATCCCGGACTGGCTGTACGGGCTGGGCGAGGTGGTGCCGTTCCGGCTGCTGCTGCCGGCGCTGCTCGCGACGGTGCTCGGCCTCGTCGTCGTGGTCGCCAGGGCACACGGCTCGCCCGGCGACGGCGATGCCACCCGGGCCACGGCGACCAGGCCGACCCTCGCGCCGGACCCGTCCGGCTCCGGTCTCCCCGCCGGCCTCCCCACCGGCCTCGACGCCGACCTCGACGCCCTGGGTGCCCTGTCCGGCGAGTCCGGCGGGAGCAGCGCGAGCGACGGGACCGGCGGCCGCCCGGGCCCGACCGCGCCGGCGGCGACGGTCGCCGACCGGTTCGCCGCGTCCGGGGCGAGACCGGGCCCGACGGCGTCCTGCGCCCCGGCCCGGGCCGCCGCGATGAGCATCGAGCAGCAGGCCGGCCAGGTGATGATGATCGGCGTCCCGGTCACCAACGTGCGCTCCGCCATCGCGCTCATCCGCCAGTCGCGCCTCGGCGGGGTGTTCCTCGCCGGCCGTTCGACCCAGTCGGCCGCCGGCCTGCGCGACGACCTGCGGGCTGTGCAGGACGCGGCGCGCCGCGACGTCGGCGTCGGCGCGCACATCGCCGTCGACCAGGAGGGCGGGCAGGTCCAGACGCTGCAGGGCCCCGGCTTCGGGACGATCCCGAGCGCCGTCGAGCAGGGCCGGTGGGACGCGGCGACCCTGCGCTCGCGCACCGCCGCCTGGGCCGGCGTCCTCGCCGGCGCCGGGGTGACCCTGGACCTCGCCCCGGTCGCCGACACCGTCGCCGCCGGCACCGCGCGGTCCAACCCGCCGATCGGCGCCTACGGCCGCAACTTCGGCACCGCCGCGAGCGCGGTCGCGGGCGACATCGGCGTCGTCGTCCCGGCGATGCAGGACAGCGGCCTGCTCGCCACGGCCAAGCACTTCCCCGGCCTCGGCCGGGTGCATCAGAACACCGACACGTCGGCCGCCGCCGTCGACGATGCGGCGACCACGACCGACCCGAACCTGGAGCCGTTCCGGGTCGCGGTGTCCACCGGAACGGCCGCGGTGATGGTCTCGCTGGCCCGCTACCCGAAGCTGGATCCGGCCACGCCCGCGGCGTTCTCCGCGCCGGTCGTCACCGGGCTGCTGCACGACCAGCTCGGGTTCCGCGGCGTCATCGTGTCGGACGACCTCGGCTCGGCCGTCGCGGTGCAGTCGGTGCCGGTGGGCGAACGGGCCGTCCGGTTCGTCGCCGCCGGGGGCGACCTCGTGCTGTCCGTCCGCGGCGCGGACGCCGCACCGATGACTGCGGCGCTCGCCGCCGAAGCCCACCGCTCGCCGGTGTTCGCCCGCCGGTTGGCGGACGCCGCGACGGCCGTCCTCGCAAGCAAGCAGCGGCAGGGCCTGCTCGACTGCCCGGCCGCAGCGCCGACGCCGGCACCAGCACCAGCGCCGACGCCAACCCCGGTCCCGACCAGGTGACCGGCGTGCCGGCCGCGGCGCATCGTGCTCGCTCGCCATCGAGCGCCCCTCCTCCGACCCCGGATCCGGTCTGTCTGCGCCGGTTCCATTCCCGGACGCGCAGCCGTCCCTGTGACCCCACCGGTCATCCCTGGGAGCCCACCGGCCTCCCCTCGGAAGCACCGGACATCCCCGGGACGCACCGGCCGTCCCTTGAAGCACTGACGGACACGACCCGGCCGGCCGGGTCGTACGGGCAGGAGGTACGCGCGTGTCACACCCACGCGGCGAGCACGCTGCAAGGCACATGAGCGAACGCGCCGAGGCGGCCGAACCGAGGAACGCCGGGACGGACGTCGACGGGCCACGGGTCCCCGGCTGGCTGCGCGACCTGCAGTCCTCGGTGTTCACGCACCCGCAGTTCGTCCTGCACGGCAATGTCCGGGACCAGCATCTGTGGACACCGCCGCGGGGGCCGATGCAGTTCCTGTCGCTGCTCGACCGACTCTGGTACACCCTCGACGCCAGCGGCTACCACCACGTCCTGGTCGCCGACCCGGTGGACGGGCTGCGCCTGCACCTGCCACGGGCCATGCCGCGGCCCGAGCGGGAGGAGCGGCTGCGCGCCCAGCAGGAGGTGCTGCGCGCCCGGTACGGCATCCGCGCCCCGCAGCGCGAACTCGACCTGGCCGCCCTCGCGGACCGGATGCGCCACGTCGTCCACGGCCCGGATCCCGACCGCGCCGAGGGCGCCGAGGGCGCCGAGGCGCAGGACGGGCCGGACATCCGTCCGCCCGGCATCGTCGACACCCCGGTCGCGCTCATCATCGACTACGCCGGCCGGCTGGTGACGAATCCCGCGAACCTGATGGAGAACGAGCAGGCGTTCTTCACCGCCGCCGAGAAGCTCGCGCACCAGGCGATGCGTTTCGTCTGGCCGGACGAGCGGGCCCGGTACAACCCGCTGATCTGGCTGGTGCACAACGAACAGGAGCTGCCTGCGTCGTTCATGTCGCCGTCGGTTCCGCTGCGCCGCATCGCGGTGCCGGTCCCGCAGCTCGACGACCGGCTGACGGCCACCACCGCGCTGCTGCCGCTGCTACCGGAGTCGGCCGGGCTCACCGGTGAGCAGCGTGCGGCGCTGGCCCGGCGCTTCGCCGACAGCGTTCAGGGACTGCCGCTGAACAGCCTGCCGGCGATCGTCGAGCTGAGCCGCTCCGGCATCCCCGAGGTGTCCTCGATGGAGGCGGCGGCCCGCAGCTACCGCCTCGGTGTCCGGGAGAACCCGTGGGGCCAGCACGAGCTGCGCGGCCGGCTGCGCGACGCCGAGGAAACCCTCAACGCCGCGGTGCTCGGGCAGCAGCAGGCCGTCGGACGGGCGGTGGACATCCTCGTCCGGTCGGTGATGGGCCTGTCCGGGGCGCAGGCGAGTAGTGTCGTGCGCCCGCGGGGGGTGCTGTTCCTCGCCGGGCCGACCGGCGTCGGCAAGACGGAGCTCGCCAAGGCCATCAGCCAGCTCGTCTTCGGCGAGGCGGACGCCTACATCCGCTTCGACATGAGCGAGTTCGCCGCCGAGCACTCCGCCGACCGGCTGACCGGCGCGCCGCCCGGCTACGTCGGCTACGACGCCGGCGGCGAGCTGACGAACGCGGTACGCCAGAGCCCCTTCAGCCTGCTGCTGTTCGACGAGATCGAGAAGGCCGCTCCCCGCATCCTGGACAAGTTCCTCCAGGTTCTCGATGACGGCAGACTGACGGACGGCACGGGGTCAACCGTCCATTTCAGCGAGAGCATCATCGTCTTCACCTCGAATCTCGGGATGCAGGCGTCCGACGGGCCGCCGTTGACCCCGCAGACCGACCGCGCGGAGCTGGAGCGGCGGGTCGAGGCGGAGATCCGCCGGCACTTCGTCGAGACGCTGCGACGTCCGGAACTGCTCAACCGCCTCGGCGACAACATCGTCGTGTTCGGCTTCATCGACGAGCCGACCGGGGCGCGGATCTTCGAGCAACAGCTGGCCCGGGTGCTGGCGCGCGTGCGCCAGCAGCACGCCGTCGACGTGCGGCCGTCCGCCGCGGTGCGCGCCGCGCTCGTGCGGGAGGCGACCTCGGACACGGTGCTGGCCTATGGCGGGCGGGGCATCGGGTCGTTCCTGGAGTCGGCGTTCGTCAACCCCCTGGCCCACGCGCTGTTCCGGGAGGGGTTCCCGCGGGGCACCGTCGTCGAGGTCACCGAGCTCGGCGGCAGCTCGGGCCGGCGCACGCTGACCCTGCGCCGGTCCGGGCCTCCGCCGCAACCGGACGCCGGCCCGACGGGATCCCAGGGCGGCGGCCCCCTCCGTGCCGGCCTGGTGAAGGTGCGCCACCGTGATCAGTCCTGAACCGCCCAGCCCTGCGCCGTCCGACCCTGGACCGTCCGGCCCTGGACCGTCCGGCCCCGGAGTGTCCGGCGCGGAGCCGGGGCTCGGCCCGTCGGGGGCGACGCTGCGGATGAGCCGGCGGCACTTCCCGGTGACGTCGCTCGGGCCGGGCATCCGCGCCGGCCTGTGGGTGCAGGGCTGCACCATCGGCTGCCCCGGCTGCATGTCCCTGGACACCTGGGATCCCGCCGGCGGCAGCACGACGCCGATCGCGGAGCTGCTCGCGTGGCTGTGCGAGCGGCCCGGGCTGACCGGCGTGACCATCTCCGGCGGCGAACCGTTCCAGCAGCCGGAGCCGCTCGGCGCGCTGCTGCGCGGACTGCGGGCGCAGCTGCCCGCGGTCGATGTGCTGGTCTACTCCGGCTACACCACCGCCGCGCTGCGCCGCAGCCCACGCCGGGCGGCGGCGATGCAGTGGTGCGACGTCGTCGTCACCGGCCCGTATGTTGCCCGGCGCGCTCCCGGCGGGGCGTGGCGCGGCTCCGCCAACCAGCGGCTGGAGATCCTCACCCCGCTGGGCCGCGAGCGCTTCGGCGCCGTCGGCGAAGGCGCCGGCGCCGCGCGTCCGTTACAGGTCGGGCTGGACGACGGACGCTGGTGGCTGATCGGCGTCCCCGCCCCCGGTGACCTGAACCGCATCGAGCAGGCGCTGGCCCGCCGCGGCGTCGAGCTGGCCGACGTGTCGTGGCGGCCGCGGCCGTGAGCACCCCCGGCTGGGTCTGCGTGGTCTGCCGGTCGCCCGTGTCGCGGACGGCCGTGGTGTGCGGCGGGTGCGGCACGGTTCTCACCGACCAGTCCCGGATCCGCGACGACCCACCGCCGGCGGACAGTCCCGGACCGCCCGACGCTTCGCCGGGATCCGGCGGCCCCCCGGCGGCCGACGCTCCCCCGGCAACTCGACTCGAGGTCGCGACGTCGGCCGAGCCAGGGCCGCAGGCAGCCTGTCCGACCTGCCAACGCTCGCCGATCCGGCCCGGCGAGCTGGTCTGCCCGTTCTGCGCCTCCGATCTGCGCCGTGCGGCCGGTGGGGGTGGCGGTCCCGGCGGCGTCGAGCTGCGGTTCGACCGGGGCACGGTCGTCATCCCGGCCGGGGAGACCGCCGTGATCGGTCGGCACGGCACCCACGACAGCGGCCGGGTGCTGCACGGCCGGGTCTACGTCTCGCGCCGGCACGTCCTGATCCGGGTGGCGGCGGACGGTACCGCCCAGGGACGAGAGGAGAACCCGACCGCCAACGGCACCTTCGTCGACGGCCGGCGGCTCGGCACGACCTGGTCGAACCTGCCGGACGGCGCCCAGCTGCGCCTGGGTTCCGCGACCGCGGCGACCGTGCGGTACGGCAGCGCCCGTCGGACAGCGTCATGACCGCACCGGCGTCGGCGACACACCGGCCGGGTCGTGGTCTGCCCCCGATCGCGCCGGGTTAGCCGTTCGCGACCAGGATGTCGGCATTCTGTCAAATCCACTACTGTTCGCAGCGAGATTACTACGGAGGGAAGATTGTTCCAAAAACTACCGAGGGCACGCCCGGCCGTCATCCTGGTCGCCGTCCTCGGATTTCTACTGTCCGCGACATTCGTCGCCGTCCCCGCCGCTTCGGCGGCATCGAAGCAGCTGTTGAAGGACGGTGGGTTCGAAAGCCAGCACAGCGGATCCGTATCCAGGCCCTGGGGGTCCGAAGGGCCGGACAGCAAGGGTATTGACCGCGGTAAGGGATTTTCCGCAGCCGGCGACAACAACGCCTGGATCCGGGCCGCCAGCAAGGACTGGAACGCCATCACCCAGAGCGCCTCCGTCGACCGCCACCACGCCTACGCGATCTCCGTCAAGGTACGCACCTCCGACAACTTTGCTACCGGCGTCTTCGGTGTCCGAACGAAGTCGGGAGCCACGATCGCCGAGACGCAGTTCGGGCCGACCGGCGGCAGATATATCGATCTTGTCGTCAAGTTCAATTCAGAGGACAACACGTCGGTCACCGTCTACAGCGGATTCTGGGCTCCCGGCACCGATGTGTGGCTCCAGATCGACGAGGTCTACCTGGGTGCAATCGAGGGAGCGGTGCACGACGTCACCGACGTGAGCCGGAACGCCTACGAGGCCTTTGCGGTAAACCGCGGGACCTGGGCGGAGGACTATTTCTGGGCGACCGTGCTGCACGCCTCCCCCACTTTCACCCGGCAGTGCCACGTCGACACGTCGCTGCCCCGCAACAGCGGCCAGACCTGCGGTGCGAACGAGGCGCGAATCCTGGACTTCGCGAACACGGCACAGCGCATCGCCTACGAGGTCAAGAGCGGGAAGGTCTCGAAGTCACAGGAGGTCGAACCGCAGGCAACCGCCGACGGGAAGCTGGTGGCAGCCTACGGATTCCACGTCGAATGGCACTTCTTCCCCGGCCAGAAGGACACGCTGGGTCCCTCGAAGCCACTGCGAGATTACCTCACCGACCAGGGCATCGATGTGATCATCCATCACTACGAGTCGGACGAGTGTGACCGCCAGGGCAACCGGGGGATCATTCCCGCTCCCGCCCCGGCTCCCGACCTGGGCATACTGCCCCTGCCTGCGCTGCCTGCCCCGGCACCTGCCGGCGGGGGACTGGTGTTCATTCCCGCCGTCTACACCGCGGCGGCAGCCGGAACCAACTGCAACATCGCCTGATGCCTGAGCCGCCTGACCGCGCGTCCTGCGGCACGCGGTCAGGCGGTCGGGCGGTCAGGCGGTGACGATCGCCGGACGTGGTGGCCGGCTCTGCAGCGGCATCAGTAGGCGGTGCGCGCCGGCGCGCGCAGGGGCGTCCAACCCCGCCGTGCTACCCGGACCGGATTCTCACCGCCAGGCGACGACGATCTAAAGATCATCAAGACCCCTGGGCGACCTTCCCCATCACTGGGTGAACGTGCCGTAACGCTCGATCACCGCTGGCCGTACGTCACGCGCGGGACCACACTCCGGGCGACATCGGCCCGGTCGGCCGGGACCACCCGGCGGTCCGCCGACACCACGCCGGCGGACGCAGACGGCACCCAGTCCGTCCACCGGCCGCCCAGTCGTACGACTCCCGTCCCGCCGAGGCGACGGCACGGCCGAACGGAAGCCGAGGTCAGAGCCGGATCCAGCGCGGCAGCCGGATCCAGCGCCAAGGCCAGAGCCGGGACATGGACCGAGGTCCGGACCGACCAGAGCGAGGACCGAAGCCGAGCCCCGGGCCGGAGGCGACACCGGCGGCGCGTTCGGTATTCCTGGCAAAGCCAGTATTTAGCCGATGGTAACGATTCTCACAGTCCGTCTGCCCCTCTGTTCGTCCGGCGGGGAACGAGTAAAGGTATCGGAGGGAAAGTCCGTAGTCCCACGCCCCGATCCTTCCCCCGGATTCCGCACGCCTAAATCAGAAGGTATTGATGCGTCAAGGTCCTCTTGCTGGCAGATACGCGGCGTCCGCAGCCATGGTTATATTCGCGCTTATTCCCTACCTGGCGCTGTCGGCCGCGCTGGAGCCGTTGGCGCCGATCGTCGCCAAACAACTGCACATGAGCGCGCAGACGATGAGCATCAGCTCGGGCCTGGGCAACGCGGCCTACGCGCTGGGGACGGTGCTCGCCGTCCAGCTGGGTCTGCACCTGCCGCAACGGCGGATGCTGCTCGTCTACGCGGTCGTGCTCGTCGTCGGATCCGTGCTGACGGCGGCGGCGCAGGACGCGGCCATGTTCATCATCGGCCACCTGTTGCAGGGCCTGGCCACCAGCATGCTGCTGATCGCCGCGGCCCCCGCGCTGGCAATCGGCTACCCGCGCGAGAAGCTGCGTACCACCGTCATGATCATGAATATGGGTATCTTCGGTGCGGTCGCACTCGGCCCGTTCATCGGTGGTCTGCAGGCCGACGCCAACGCCTGGCGACCGCTGTTCTGGATCGTCACCGGGGTCTCGGTGCTGGCGCTGCTGCTGGTCGTGCTCACCTTCGAGGACGCACCGCCGGCGAACCCCGACGCCCCGCGCGACCTGCCGGCGATCGCGCTGTCCGCGGTCGGCAGCCTGGCGGCCTTCCTGGGCGCGTCCGAACTGACCAGCCACAGCTTCCTGGACGTCGAGGTGATCGCACCGCTGCTCGGCGGTCTGGCACTGATCGTCGTCCTCGTCGTCTACCAGTACCGGGCCACGCAGCCGCTGCTGATGGTCCGGGAGATGCTCACCAGCTCGATTCCGGTCGCGGGCGTGGTGATCGCGCTGTTCGCCGCGGCGGCGTCGGTGTCCGCGACGGGACTGACCGCCTCGGTGCTCGCGGAGACCTACGGCCCGGTGCGCGTCGGGCTGCTCTACCTGCCCGAACTCGGCGGCGCGGTCATTGCCGCGGTCACGTTCGGCTTCGTCGTCACCCGGCGTTCCGTGCACTACATGCCGCTCGTGGGCATGGTCCTGCTCGCCGCCGGAATCCTGGTCTTCTGGTTCGCGATGCCGGCGAGCCAGCCCTTGGCGCTCGTCGCTTCGGGACTGACCGGGCTCGCCCTCGGCGCCACGGTCGCCCCGGCATTGTTCGTGGCCGGTTTCTCCCTGCCGTCCGCCAACCTTCAGCGCGTGTTCGCCCTGGTCGAACTGCTACGTGCGGTCGCCGCCTTCATGATTGCGCCGATCTTCGCCCATTTCGCGGCCACGGTGACCGGCGACCTCAACGAGGGAACGAACATCGCCCTGTGGATCGGCCTTGGCCTGGCCCTCGCCGGCGCCGCCATCGGCGTGGCAATCTACGCCCTGAGCGGTGCCCGCCCGCAGACTCCCGACGTCGACACGTTCCTGGGGGCCCTGCGTCCGGCCTGGTACTCTCCCCCGCTGCTGGCCAGAGTCCGCCGAACCCCCCATCTCGATGATCTGGACATCGCCCTCCCCGTCCCGGAAAGCGTCGACTGACATGTCCTCACCCCACGCCGACTCCAACGCCGACGCCGTGCAGCCCGGTGCTCGAGCCGGCCGCCCCGGTCCGGTGCTGTTCGCCTATGACGGCAGTGACGTCGCCGGCCACGCCATCCAGTTCGCCGCGACGCAGCTTCCGCCCGGACGCGAGGCGCTCATCGTGTGCGCCTGGCAGCCGGCCGACGTCGGCTTCACCCCGGTCGGCTCGCAGCATTTCGACGCGAACAGCGCCGCCGAGGTCGAGAAGGCCGCGGCCGAGATCGCCGCGCACGGTGCTCACCTCGCGAACGCCGCCGGACTCCGCGCCCAGAGCGCGACCGTCCAGGCGGCACCGACCTGGAAGGGCATCATCGCCACCGCCGCCGAGCGCCAGGCGGACCTCATCGTTCTCGGCGCCCATCGGCACTCCCGGCTGGCCGGCCACCTGCTCGGCAGCGTGGCCACCTCCGTCGTCGCCCACGCCCCCGGCGCGGTCCTGGTCGTCCACCAGCGCGACTGATCCGGGCCGGTCGGTGCAGGCAGTCCAGGACGCACTGTTGCCTGCGCCGGATCGTATGGCTTGTCAAAGCGGGTAGCGGCGTCCAAGGCAGGGTCAAACTGACTGCGACCGAGTTGTGTCGCAAGTGCTGTCCGGGCCCGAGCGAGGGAGTCCTCGTGGTGCGTCTCTCCACGTCCCCGCTCAGGGTCTGGCGTGAAGGGACGGCACGCCTTGTTCGCTGCACCCCTGTACCTTTTCGTGATCTCAGATACGCCGCAGACGTACGGCACACCACAGGAGCGATCAGTCGAACTCCGAGAGTGACGATGGCCGACGGAGGTGCTCGCGATGTTCCGACGACCTCGCCGGAATTCGAGGGCAATGGGCGTCGTTCGTGCCCGCGATGCCACCGTGACGCTGCTCTCCGTCGGCGGTGATTGCGTGGTGGCCGGCGCCGGCGGCTTCTTCGCGCTCGGCGAGGAGATCACGATGCGGCCCGGGGATTCAGCCGCTGTGCCAGCTCGCGGCCACTTCGGCCATAATGACTCCACGCCAGGCACCCCTCGGCGGGCAGCTACCTCATGGTGGCGAGTCTGCACGTCGGCATCCGACAGGAAGGCTGCTTGAACTATGTCAGTGGCATCGTCGTAAGTCGACCGGCGCCGATAACACCTCAGGTCTTCTGGACAAAGGGAGACAATCCTTAATACTGAGTCGAAAATGACTCGGGGGTAAGGCTGTCAGGGTGACCTGGCGGCCGAGAACCCGACAGCGCCTAGCGCCAGCCGTAGCGCTGACGCAGCCGGTCCGTGACCCGCTCGAACGGCTCGCGCGGCAGGGCCGACGACTCTCGGCGCATCCCGCCCTCGTGCACCCGGATCACCCGGTCCAGGTTGACCCAGGACGGTCGGCGCTCGCTGTCCCACCCGCCCGCGCCGACGGGCACGAAGTCGCCCTCGCCGTCATGCTCCTTGCTGGTGAGCTGCACGGCCAGGTAGGTGCCCGCGGATTCGACGGCCACCACGAGCACCGGCCGATCCTTGCCCCGCCCGTCGTTCTCCTCGAACGGCACCCACGTCCAGACGATCTCACCGGGATCCGGGGCCCCGTCCGACTGCGGCGCGTAGCTCATCCGTACCGACCCGATGCGCCCCGGATCGACCTCCACGGTCGCATCCGGCCCGAACTCACCCGGCGAGCCCTCCTCGTTCGCGCGAGACGACCGCGCCCGCTCCCGGGCCGGGTGACTGCGCGCGGCCGCCCCCGAGGACGAAGGGGAGGGCGAAGCGGAGGAAGGGGCGGGGGAAGGGGCCTTCGATGTGGGTACCGACCGCCGCCGGCCTTCCCGTCCCGCCTCCCGCGGGGGTGCCTCACCCTGGCGCCGGCCGCCCGTCACCAGGTCGGACACGATCCTGACCAGATCCCCCAGCAATCCCATGCCGCCACAATAATCGGACGGCGCTGCCGCCTTCGCAGCTCAACGCCGTCAGGTCGCCGGCTCGCGCGAGCGAGCGAGGCCGCGACGGCGACCGGGAAGCTGGACGGCAGCCGCGGGATCAGCTATTAGCCACGGTCGCCGCGCCGTTTCGCCAGCGCGATCGTGACTCGCCGGCCCGGCCCGGTGGAGCTGGCGACCTCGCCGGCCAGCGCGCTCAGCACGGTCCAGGCGAACGTGTCCTTCGACGGCGGCTCGCCGTCGAAGCTGTCGACCGAGACGGTCACCCGCAGGAGGCCTGGCGACAGCGTGAAGACGCACTCCAGGGCCGATCCCGGGACCGCGGAGACCAGCAGCAGGGCGCAGGCCTCGTCCACCGCGATCCGCAGGTCCTCAATGTCGTCGAGGGTGAAGTCCGCCCGCGCGGCCAGAGACGCGGTCGCCGTGCGCAGGACGACCAGGTAGGCGCCGGCGGCGGGGATGGTGAGCCGCACGACGTCGCGTAGGCCGCCACCTCGAGCATCGCCGGAGTCGCCGGTGCCATCGACTGCAGGCGTCGGATCCACGTTCTACCCCCGGTGCTGGGTCGTTCCGGCTCCGAGACTCGTCGCCGGCGTTGAGTTCGAGTCGTCCCCTATCCACCCCTCGGGTGGCAGCCGTGGCATTTCCCGCTACCGGTCACTTTTCGTGACTTGGTAGCGAGTCATTCCCTGAATGTCGGTCCTGATGCTGAGCACGCAGGCTCGGAGCGCCTGGAAGGTCTCGTCGGTCGGCATGCCGAAATCCATGCACCTGTCGACCAGGGTTTGGAACAACTCGCGCTGGTGCTCGGTCAGTCCCCGCTCGGGATCCGGTTCCTGCTGCGTACCCGCACTCCTCATCGCTTGATCACGTCGCCTGCCGGCTCGAACGGGCGCCCGCCGGCGCCATGGCCCCACCGAGGAGAGCGCATCCGACGACGACACTGAGGCCCCATCGCTGCCAGGAGAACACCGGGCGCCTCCAGCGCCATGTCCTGACCGGCCAGGAAGTCGGCTCCGACCACACCAGAAGTGCGCTCGCCGCGAGGGTACCGACACGAGTTCTCACTCTGCGCCTCTCGTCTCAACTGCACCAACCCCGACCTGGGCACGACGGCGCCCACCGAAGGTAGTACAAACCAGGGCCTCGGCAAGGTAGCTCGCCGTCATGACTGGTGACCCGTTGTAGGGTCGTCGGCGGCCCTGCTCAGGTCCAGAGTCCTGGCGGTTGGGCTCCGGGAGCCCTGTCCTTCGCGGGCCGGAAAGGCTACGGCGGTACGTCTCCAGGTCCCCCGCCGGCGTTTCACGCGATGACCGGAAGACGTCCGGCCGATTGTGACCTGCCGGCCGATTGTGACCTGCCGGCCGCCTGTTTTGAGGGGGCCTGGTAGCGGCGTTGCGATGACAGTGGCCTTCTGTTCGGCCGCGGTCTTTCCACCGGCTCCAGCCCGCTCTCAGCATATTCGGGGTTGGACTGGCCAGAGGGGGAAGCGTTCGTCGGCGGGCTGGCCCTGGTGGAGCTCGGCGCGTAGCTGGTCCAGCTTGCCGGGGCTGACGTTCAGTGCCTCGGCGAGACGGCGGAAGGTCAGGTAGTCGATGCCTGCGCTGCGGTCGGTCAGGTCGATGGGTGTGCCGTTGTCACGGATCTCGACCCGGCCCCGTGCGCCCATTGCCGCCGCGGTGGCCAGGGCTGTTGCCTCGGAGGGATGCCAGACAAGCACGTCGGCCGCCGGGGCGGCCTGCTCGCCCTACCGGTCTCGCTGGCCGAACGGCTCGCCACGTTCAAAATCGACGCCGACACCGTGTTCAGCGAGCAGCGTGCGGGACGGACGAACCCTGAGATGCTCGCCGCTGCAGGCGACGATGGCCGGATTGTTTCACCCCCGACCGCGGCTTCGGCAACGTCCGTGCCTATCCGCCCGGGTCCCATCGTGGGATCGTGGTATTCCGCGTTGACGACCAGGCAGCCCGCACGGTGATCTCGGCGATCGAGGCGGTCTGCTCCGCATCCGCCGCGAGGACGGCTGACTACCGTGCCGCCATTGCAGCCCTGATTGCAGTACCGAAGATCCCAAAGCGGCAAAGCCCCGCACCTTGGATCGGGGTGCGGGGCTCTGGCCTTTCTCAACCGTGCGCGTCCCTCCTGGAGCGGCTTTCGAGCGAGACATCCGGTTGGGCTGCCCCGTCATTTCGTGAGCCAGCTCATCGTCGGAGGTTCGTCCGCCAGCGTCCGCCGCTGCGGTCGCACGCTCAGCCTCGTCCGCCGAGTGCCGTCGCCCGTCCACCGCCGGGCGTGGCCTTGACTGCCGTTGTGGCTGCCATCCGTCAGCATCGGTTCCGACCCGCCGCCGACTCGGGACGGGTCAGCACCCGGCTGCTCTCAACGGGCGAAGGCCGGGCAGGCGCGCCGGGTGGGGGCCGTGGTTTCCCTGCTTGCGCCTGCCCGGTGGAGAGTGGCTGTTACTGGGCGCCGAAAGGCTGGCCCTGACCGGCCTGCTGCCCGCCGAGACGCTCACCGAACTGCCCGCCCTGGCCAGCGCCAACGCCAACCAGTTCCCGGAGACGGTTCTCGACGTACCGCTCGCTGTGGTTCGTCTTGTCGGAGATCCGCGCAATGAGGTCGTTGATGCCGCTCGCTGCGTCCAGGTCGGAGCTGCTGACCTGACCGAACTGGTCGAGCAGACGGTAGCGAAGCTGCCGCCAGTTCTGGCGGAGCTGCTGCTCAACCTGCTGACGCTGCTGCTGCTGCTCCTGCTGAGTCATCTCGTGAACCCTTTCGTCATGATTGCTATTCGTGCGGTGATGGCGCGAGGGCAACCCTAGCCAGTGGGTTCACGGAACGCAGGTCAGGCCATCGAGTCGGCGTGGATACTGACCACACGCGGCACTTTTTCTAAATCGGAAATTCCGAGTACCGGCGCCACTCTCCGCCAACCGTTGTATAGGCGGTTCGCTGCACCATCCCGCCCAATCCCATCGATTTTCATTACGCACAGCGACTATCCACAGGCTGTGGATAGTCGCTGCTTCCGCGGAGTAGGCATGGAAAATCTTGCCGCTGGCACGTCTTCGGCTTCGTCGCCCGGTCATTCGGTTCATGGGCCTGAGCTGCCCGGGACCGGGCCACCCGGCCAGAGTTCGGCGAGGTCGGCGAGGGTGAGGGGCTGGTGGTAGGCGGTGCGCAGGACGGCGGTGACAGCGCAACAGGGGGTCGGCTCCGCGGTCGGTGAGGGCGTCGGCGATCGTGTCGTCGGACCAGAACGGGACGCGACCCCGGGCGTGGGCCACGCAGTCGGCGATGGACCTCCCGACGTTGATGGCCTGGTGGAGTTCCGCGCGGACGAGCTGAAGGTAGTGGTCCAGACGGACGCGGGCGGCCACGGCCTCATCGTCAGGGGTCGCGAACCGCCGTAGGCACCCGAGGTGGCGACAACGCCTCCCTCACCTGGTGCCGCCGCCTGGGTGGTCGTGTTCACCCCCGACCGCGGCTTCGGCAACGTCCGTGCCCGTTCTGGCCGGTCGGTGGATCACAGGGGCATCGCGTCAGTCAGGTAGACGCCGCCGATCCGGTCGGTGCCGCGGTAGACGTATCGTCCTGTCCATCCCCTCGCCGACCCTCGGTAGTGGGACTGCACAGCGATGGCGGAGGAGGCGGTCTCCGATCCGGTCATCTTCTGCCCGGCGCCGGCACCGGCGATAATCTTGACATTGATGTGATGTGCACGGTCGACGGCTGGCCAGGCGAGATACAGGCGGTCACCGCTGAATGCCAGGGCGGGGCTCTGGGAGCTCCGTTCGGCTTTCCCGCGGGTCTCCACCCGCTGAACGCGCCTGCGGTCCAGCAACTCGCCGAAATCGCGATAGCCACAGTAGGTGAAGTACAGGTAGCCTTCGGCGTCCCTCCAGCAGACGTAGAGCCGTGGCCGTCCGTCCGGCCAGAAGACGCCCGGGTCGCCCGCCAGGGCGGGCGCCGACGGGGTGCGCCAGGGCAGGGTCACCGGACGTCCGCCCAGGGCGGCGACGTTGACCCGGCCGTCGGGCGCGCCGCCACCGGGACCACCGCCGCCGGCCCACCCGACGATGACGGCGTTGTCGTGCCGGGTGAGGGCAACCCCACCGAGGCACGTGTGACTGCTCGCGGGGAACAGGTCGAAGGTCGCGCCGTTGGCCGACCGGCCGAGGTTGAGCCGCCGGGTGCGGTCGTAGTAGTGCGTCCAGGCGAGGGTGAGGCTGGTACTCATGCCACTGCCGTCCCAGGCGAGGCCGAGGGCGTCGCCGGTCCGGTAGGGCAGCACCCGTGGATGCGCCAGGTCGTTGCCGTGAGCAATGTTGATCAGATGGTTGGGGGCGCCTGCGCCATAGCCGCCGCCGCCCGCGAAGGCGATCTGGAACGGCTGCCCGGACGGCCCGGGGCCGACGATGGCGGGAGCGGCGACGGTCGTCCCGATGAGCGTCGCCGTCGCCGCTGCCGCCGCTGCCGGGGTGAGTCCGGCCGTCGAGACGAACGCGCCTGCCGTCGCCACGGATGCGGCGGTCAGTAACTGCCTGCGGGAAAGCTCCATCTGTCACCTTCCGGGAACACGGGATGCGGAGGACGGCTGGGATGCGGATTCAGCGTGCCGGCGGAGACGGCGCCCGGCATCAGGGCTGGCCCTGAAAAACGTCCGCGCGGTCGCGGTCTTCCGCGGCCGTTTCCCGGCCAGACCCATCAGTCTGACCAGACCAACCAGACCGGGCAGGGCCCGTTGACACCGCGTCCGGCCCGGTGTGAATGTGCGGGAATGCAGGTGCAGTCGCGGGGGCAATCGCAGTGGTGGGGCGTTGCGCCGCTGTGGTTGGCGGCCGGTGTCGGTCTGCCGCTCACCGCTGCCGCGCTGACGTTCAAGGTCGACCAGCACTATCATTCGGCGGCTGACACGGTGGCGAGCGGCGCCGGCGGAATGCTTTTCCTCTGCGCCGGCGTGGTCGCGCATCTGCGCCGGCCGGAAACCCGAATGGGACTGCTCATGGTGCTCGTCGGCGTCGCGCTGCCCGCGGAGGACCTGCAGTTGTCGACCACCCCGTGGGTGCACACCGCCGGCCTGCTGTTCCCCCGGGCGTCCAGTGCGGTGCTGACCCACCTGGTGCTGGCGTTCCCCACCGGAAGGCTCACCACCCGGACGCGGCGCGGACTGGCCGCGACGGCCTACGCCGTGGCCTTCGGGCTCACGCCGATCCGGGCACTGTTCACCAACAACGAGGGGCTGCCGATCCCACGGCGCAACCTTCTGCTCGTCGTCGACAGCGAGCAGCTCAGCGGGCAGCTCGACCGGGCCGCTAGCCTGCTCACCGCCGCCGTGGCCGTCGCCGTGCTGGTGATGCTGGCCCGTCAATGGGCGGGGGCCGGCCGGCCGCTGCGGCGAGTGCTGGCGCCGGTCTACCTGGCCACCGCGCTGGGCGGCGCGGCGACGGCCGCCGGTGGCCTGCTCGGCCCTGGCCACCCGTGGCGGGGACAGTCGATGTGGATCTCCCTGGTGGCTCTGTGGCTGTTGCCGCTGGGGTTCGTCGTCGGGGTGCTGCGGCTGCGGATGGGGCGCAGCCCGGTCGACAGGCTGCTCGTCCGGCTGCGGGAGCCGGTCAGCGCCGCGCAGCTGCGCACCGAGCTGGCCCAGGCGTTGGGCGACCTGTCGTTGCAGGTCGGGTACGCCCAGACCGAGACGGGGACATTCGTCGACGGCGACGGCCAGCCGATGACGCTGCCCGCGGCGGACGCCGAGCGCTGCACCCGGATGGTGGAGCGCGGCGGCCGACGGGTCGCCGTGCTGCTGCACGACCCGGCGCTGCGGGAGGACACCGCCCTGCTGGACGCGGTGACGTCGGTCGCGGGCCTGGCGTTGGAGAACCAGCGGCTGACCGCCGAGGCGCGCGCCCAGCTGGTGGAGGTGCGGGCGTCTCGCGGGCGGATCGTCGCGGCCGCCGACGCCGCCCGCCGCGAACTGGAACGCGACCTGCACGACGGCGCGCAACAGCGGTTGGTGGTGGTCGCGCTGACGTTGATGCGGGCACGGCACCGCCTCGGTGGCACCACCGACCCGGGCGCCGCACAGCTTCTCGCCGACTGCGCCGACGGACTCGACGCGGCGATCGGCGAGCTGCGGGAACTCGCCCGCGGCCTGCACCCCGCCATCCTCACCGACGCGGGCCTGCTACCCGCGCTGCGCGGCCTGGCGGAGCGATGCCCGTTGGACGTCCACCTGCGTCCCGCGCCTCCACCGGTGCTCGGACGGCTGGACCCGTCGGCGGAGGCGGCTGCCTACTTCGTGGTCGCCGAGGCGCTGGCCAACACGTTGAAGCACGCCCAGGCGACCGGTGTGTGGATTACCGTTGGTTACAGCTGCGGTGCTCTGCGGGTCGAGATTGCCGACGACGGGGTCGGCGGCGCCGGTTCCGGTTCCGGTTCCGGCTCCGGTTCCGGCCTGCTCGGCCTGCGCGATCGCGTCGCTGCCCTGGACGGGACGTTGACCGTCCGCAGCGAACCTGGCGCCGGCACCCGCATCGCTGCGGTCATCCCCTGCGCCCAAGTCCAGCCGGCACGCCGGGAATCCGAGCCACGACAGAGGGGACGCGCGACATGACGACGTACCCGGCCCCGATGGCGTCCCACAACCCGACGGCGCCCCGCAACCCGACGGCGCCCCGCAACCCGACGGCGTCCGTCACGGTGACACCCGATGATGACCTGATGCCGCCCACACCGCCGGACGGGCCGATCCGAGTGCTGCTCGCCGACGATGCGGAGCTGATCCGCGCGTCGGTGGCTGTCCTGCTGCGCGACCACGGCTTCGACGTGGCGGCGCAGGTCGGCGATGCGGTCAGCCTGCTGGCAGCGGTCGGTTCGGTTCGGCCGGACATCGCCGTCGTCGACGTCCGCATGCCGCCGACCGGCACGACGGAAGGGCTGCAGGCGGCGGTCGAGATCCGCCGGACCCATCCCGGCACTGCCGTGCTCATGCTCTCCCAGTACCTGGAGTCGGACTATCTCGACGCGGTGTTCGGCGACGACCCGCGGTCCGTGGGCTACCTGCTCAAAGAGCGGGTCAGCAGCATGGGTTTCGTGGGCGCAGTGCGCCGCGTCGCCCGGGGCGGCCATGTCGTCGACCCCGCGATCGTCGACCTGCTGATGCGGGCCCGGCGCCGCGAGCTCGGCAGTCTGAGCCGGCGGGAACGCGAGGTCCTTGCCCTGATGGCCGAGGGTCGATCCAACCAGGGAATCTGCCGGCGGCTTCACCTCGCGGAGAAGACGGTCGACTCCCATGTGCGCAGCATCTTCACCCGGCTGGGCCTGCACCTGGAAGCTGACGATCACCGCCGGGTCCTTGCGGTCCTCGCCTACCTGCGAGCCCACCCGTGACGTCGGTCGTCCTGATGAGGCCCCACTGGAACCTCTCCATTTCCAGCCGTCCGGAAGTCGGATGTCTCGGGGCGTACGCTCCCGCCGCTCGGCCTGCTGGCGGCAGTCACCGGTTCGTCCGAGGATTGTCCACGGCCTGTCTCTCATCCGATCCGGAAGGAAGGTCAGCCGGTGCCTTGGCGCCCGCCGCGTGAGTCCCTTGTGGCTGACCCGCGGCTGGAACGGTACAGCCACCGCGTGGCGCGGATCTGCGATGGCCCGGTCGAGATCGGACTCCTGCTTGTCGTGCCGGAGGTCTATTCGGAGCAGACCGGCGGCGCCCTATGGTGGCGTCGGTGGTCAGCGGGCCGCCATGCAGCCATGCTGTACCTGGTGCTGCCGGGAAGCGAGATCTCGTTCACGGACACGATCGTGATACCCGACGACCTCCCTGAGGAGCTCGACGACTGGGATCTGGGGCGCCTCAGGTTCGTCGGCGAAATCTACCACCTGCGGTGGCTCGACGAGTATGAATCCCGCCGTCTGGCCGTGGAGAAGTTCGGGATGGCAGCGCAGTCCTAGCCGCTCCTTCGTTTTCCGCGAACCCTAACGTACCGGCGGTTTTCTTGGCGCTCGGGCCGCTTCTGATACCGCGACCATCGGCGTGCTGCTGTTCGTGGATCGGTTCGGCCTGCTCGGCCTGGGCCTGCTGCTCGGCGGCCTGGCGCTGGTCGCGCTCGGGCGCATGGCCGGTCGTTCTGGCTCTTGAAGCGGCAGAGCCCCGCACCTTGGATGGGGGTGCGGGGCTCCGGCCTGTCTCAACCTTGCGTGCGCTCGGAGGGACTCGAACCCCCAACCTTCTGATCCGTAGCCCTCGGCGCACCGTCCACGGACGTCCACAGGTGTCCATCGGAGCAGGTCAGAGGCTGCGTGATGTCCACGGACGTCTGCGGGTGTCTGTCCCGGTTGCAGTACGACTGCAGTACGGATCGTCTGCCTGTTGCAGTCACCGAGCGTTCGCTGACGCGATCACCTGAAGATCATTAAGTGTTGGCTGCCCGACTGTCACGCCACAGCGCCGGGGGCGTCTCGTTCGCGCCAAAGATCAGGAAGGTCTTGATCCTTGCCGTGCAGTGAGTGCCCGCCGTATCGGCAGGGTCAGGTGATCGTCACCGGATCACAAGGAGACTGCTACGATGTGGACTAGTTGTTGTCCTGACCCTGTTTGCTAGTCCACCAGCCCGGTAGGCTGATGCCATGCCCTCGAACCCATCCAACCCTCAGACGGACGAGCTCTCGGAGGTAGAGACAGATCTAGTCCATGTGGCGCGACTTGCCCTCGCCTCGAACTCCTCCCACGCGCAGGTCACGCTCCGGCGCCTTGCTCGGCGATACAGGGACAGAAGGCCGGCGCTGGCATCGGACCTCGTCATGCTCCTTCGCGAAAGCCCCCTTAGAAGTAGTGCTGGTCGCGCAACGGTAATGGCGGAGCCGATCGACACGGAGTCACGCCTTCCTCTCGTTCGCGAAGAGGAGCATGTAGTACTCTCGGTTGAGCCAGTACTTGATACGGAAACAAATGCCTCGCTGCAACAACTTCTTCGGGAATATCGAATGCCCGAACCTCTACTCGAGGCGGGTATAGCTCCTACCCGAACTGCACTTTTTACGGGTCCTCCTGGTGTTGGAAAAACTCTCGCTGCGCGTTGGCTAGCCAGGGAACTTGGCGTCCCCTTGATAGTGCTCGATCTTTCGACCGTTATTAGTAGTTTGCTGGGTCGGACAGGAAATAATCTTCGCAAGGTTCTTGATTACGCCAAGAGCACGAAGAGTATTCTACTTCTCGATGAGCTTGATGCTATTGCAAAGAAGCGTGATGACGTAACGGATGTCGGTGAGCTAAAGAGGTTGGTTACGGTACTTCTGCAGGAAGTTGATTCCTGGCCGGGGGGATCTCTTCTTCTAGCCGCGACTAACCACCCCGAACTACTCGACCCGGCAGTGTGGCGAAGATTTGAGCTTCTCGTCGAATTCCCTCTACCTGAGCCAGAGAAACTTGCAGCGGCGATTCAGCGCTATCTTGACGGAAATGAAATCGGGAACGAAACACTTTCCATGCTTGCACAACTTTATGTGGGATCGTCATTCAATGACGTAGAACGTGAGGTCATGCGAGCCCGTCGAGCGGCCGTCTTGGACGGGACCTCCATCGAGCAGGCGCTTTTCCAGATAGCCCAGATTCGCATCCGAACGCTGCCAGCCGCCCAGCGCGGACGCTTTGTAGCCGAAATAATCAGAAGTACAGGAATGTCTCAAAGGCGAGCAAGTGAAATGACTGGCGTAAGTAGGGATACGATTCGTAAATATATGGCAAATCAGTCAAGTAGCAGCGCTAAAAGAGAGGAAATTGGGGATGCCGGATGAGCCGCGCTTTCTCCTCGGTTACGGTGAGCGCCTGACGGAACGTATCCCTCCGCCTGGTGGCGGCGGGGGTCCGCAACCCGCTTACTCTTACCAGGAGGCAATAGAGCGTTTGCACCCGAGGGTTAGGGAAGCTGCAGCGATCTTGGATGCATTGCCACGCTCGGCATGTCCGGAGAATGAAGCTATCGGAATAGTAACACTCCATCCTCAGTCTATCGCAAAATCGTATCATCCGCAGCAGCTATTCGACGAGTTTAATCTCAGACAAGTAGGAAGCCGTCCTGTCACTGTCCAGCCGGAAAGATGGACTAGAGAGGGGAATCCTCAGCCGCTGCCAAGCACGGATATATTTGTCGCAGGGAAACGTGAATCATTCGAGCGTTGGGCCATCGATCTTGGTCATTCCCCACATCGAATTAGTGAACAGATCCAACGATTGGAAGACTTCCGTGCGCCCACCAGTGTTGAGAAGATACGCAACACTTCTGGAGCTCCCCAGATAAATTCGGCCGAAGCAATTGTACTCGAAGTCGGCCTACATGCAAGTAACTCTCCTGCGGCACAGTACATTATTTTGGCATTCGAAGAATACGCGTTGTCGCTTGGTGTACAGCCCGATCTAGATCGTAGAGTGTACGCAGGTGGTCTGTGCTTCATGCCTGTCGAGGCCCCGATTCATGCGGTTTCCGATCTTGCACGATTTTCGTTTCTCCGGGTTGTACGCGCTATGCCTCGACTGCGCAGGCTGATGCCCATAGAACGATCGGTCCCACTCCCGAACTCACCGATTTCCCCCTTGCCGTCCGAGGGACCGGTTGACCCCGATCTCCGAATGGCGATCTTCGATGGAGGATTTGACGAAACGAGTGAGCTTGGTAGATGGGTAACCGCTCTAGACACTCAAGGGGTGTCTACCTCCCGACCTATGCTTCTACAACACGGCCATGATGTCACTTCAGCTGCTCTCTTCGGCTGTCTTGTGGTCGGTAAACCGGCGCCGCGGCCGTACAGTCGAATTGATCATTATCGGGTCCTTGACGAGAAGACTGATAGTGACCCCTACGAGCTTTACGATGTATTGAAACGGATTGAGAGTGTGCTGAAGCAGGAGTGCTATGAACTTTTCAGCCTCAGCATCGGTCCAGCTCTCCCCGTTGAGGACGACGAAGTTCATGCATGGACGGCGCTTTTGGATGAGTATCTCGCCGACGGTCGCGCACTAGCAGCGGTAGCGGTCGGAAACAATGGGGAGGGCGACTCCGACCTTGGTGAGGCGCAGATCCAAGTACCCTCTGATTGCGTCAATGCCCTTGGTGTAGGCGCTGCGGATAGTGTGCGAGAGGGTTGGCAGCGCGCCAGCTACAGCGCGTTTGGTCCTGGTCGCAGCCCCGGTAGAGTGAAGCCGGATCTCCTACATTTTGGGGGCGAAGATCGTGAGCCTTTCATGGTCTACGCCACGGATCGTTCTCCGCAAATAGCGTCGACATGCGGCACGTCGTTCGCAGCACCTGCGGCGCTACGTCTGGCCTCCGGAATTCGCGCACACTTTGGTAGTCGTTTGAATCCTCTTGCGCTGAAGGCCCTCCTTATCCATGGTGCAGACGGGGCTATGAACGATAGGTCTGAGGTCGGTTGGGGCCGACTAAGAGGCGATTTGGAAAGCCTTGTCACCTGCCCAGAGAACACTGTACGCGTGATCTATCAGGGCGAGCTGGAGCCGAGCCAGTATCTTCGCGCGCTGATTCCGATGCCCGATGAGCAGCTGGATGGAATGGTAGAAATTAGCGCAACTTTCTGCTATGCGACAGCTGTAGATCCACAAGATCCAGGAAGCTACACCCGGAGTGGGCTCGAGGTGACGTTCCGGCCCGATGCTCGTCGCTTCGCGAAGGACGAAAGTACCGATCCTCAGAGTAAGTCCTTCTTTAAACGTACTAATTATGATTCGGAGCAAACTCTGCGCCGGGATGCGCAGAAGTGGGACACGGTCCTCAACGCAAAGCAGAGATTTCGCGGGAACACCCTGTATCGCCCCATGTTCGATATTCACTATAATGCGCGCATGGGTGGTGGAATCACTAACTCGGCTAATAAGATTAGGTATGCACTTGTTGTTGCAGTTCGCAGCACTAAGACCGACATTTATGATGCCGTAATTCGCGCATATGCTGGAAGGCTTGAGGTGCTCCAGCCTGTTGTGGAGATCTCTGTTCGTACGTGAACTTGGCTTAGGGAGATTTTTGGGGGGGCCGCGACGCGCCCGGCGAGCACGGCCGTTCACGGCCGCGCGCAGGCGGCCGCGCGGCGCGGGCCCGCACCGCGACTTGATCCTAAAACGAGCAATTCGGCAGACACGACGTCAGGTGCCGATGCTCGGGTGTCCAGCCGTGGCCATCACGAACAGGGCGGCGGTCCGAGCGTCTCGGCCAGTCTGGGTGTCGAGGTGGTGTTGGGCGGCGTCGATGGCGGCTTGGAGCTGGTCGGCCTGGGTGGCGGGGAACGGGTCGGGTAGGTGGCTGAGGGGTGCGGTCACGATGCCGTCGGCTCCGGCGTCGAGGCTGGCGCTGATGTGGCGGGCGGTGCCGTCCCACAGGGTGAAGTCCGGGCCGGTCGCGGTGCGGAGAGCAGCGATGCCGCTTGGTGGGACCTTGGAGACCTTCGCGGCTGCGGGCAGGACACCGGCGGCGCGGGCGGCGGCGGCAAGCTCGGGTGTCAGGGTGGTCGGGCTGAACTCCGGGTGGCTGAACAGGTAGCTCGGCCTCGGCAAAGCGGCGAACAGGCTCAGGGCCTCGGCGTCGTTGGCGAGGTCTCGCAGGACGACCATCGGGACGACACCGGCGTGGGTGGCGTGGGTGATGTCGGCGGGAGTCCAGCAGCATGCGGTGAGCCGGTCCACTCCGATCGTGTCCGCCCACAGGTCGACGACCGCGGCGCGGTCGGCTTCGCTGGCCTGGTGTCCGCCGGTGGTGGTGCCGGACAGGATGAAGCGGTGCGCCCATGTTCCCGCGGCACGCCGGGCGTAGGCGACGGTGGCGGCGGTGTCGATGGCGCCGTCGGGGGTGCGGAAGGTGAGGGCGGGAAGGACAAGCTGCATCGCGGTCAGTCCACCTTGTCCCATACCGGCGGGACGGCTCGGGCCCGGTCCGTCAGAGCGCGGTGGATGTGAACGGCAGCCTCGTCGGGCGGTCGCTGGTCGGTGCGTAGCACCACGTCGAACACGTCCATGTCCGCGGCGGCGAGATCGGTTTTCGTCTCGTCCCAGACGGTCAGTCTTTCGGCAACGTCGGTGCTCCCGCGCTGGCGGGCTCGGGTGGCGGTAACCTCGCGGGGGCACCAAAGCAGGACCGTCACCCACCGGGCTGGATATTCGGCATGCAGGGTGTGGATGCCGGCGACCTGGCCGAGGTGCACGACTGGCACGCGGCCGGCGGTGGTGAGGTCGTCGAGGCGGGGCCGGTCGATGGCGTAGACGTTCCCGTACCGCTCGTTCGCATAGAGAATCGCCCCCTCGGCCTGGAGGCGGTCAAGTTCGTCGGCGGATGCCGCCCGGTAGGGGGCACCGGCGTTGGCACCGACTTTCAGCCGGTCGAAGTGCACATACCGATCGTCCAGCGCGGTGAGGGCGGCGGTGACGGTGTCCTTCCCTGCGGCGGGGGGGCCGTAAAGGATGACGGCGTCAGGACGCATCGCGGATCCGGCTGGCCAGGCGGCGGGCGTGTTCGGCAAGGTTGCTGCGGGCGTGGCGGCTGTTGTCGACCACATAGTGGGTGCACACGGGACGCTGGTCGGGGTCGATGGTGGCCACGTACTCGTCCCAGTAGGACAGCTTCCACGTGTCGCGGGCGGCGTCGCGGGATTCGAGGTAGTCGCGCTGGGAGTCGATGTCGCAGCGTAGCCAGACCACGGCGATCGCCGCGCCGGCCTTCGCGCACCGCTTCTTCATCCGCTCCATCCACGCCGCGTCCGTCAGCTCACGCACGAACGGGGCGGTCACGACCGTGGGCAGGCCCAAGCGCAGATTGTCGAACGCGGTGTCGAACATCGCCCGGTACTCCAACGGGCGGATCCGGCCCGTGTAGACCTCGCCCTGGCGGTCGTTCGGGTCGGTGTCCATCGACAGCAACAGGGACTCGGTCAGCGGGCGGCTCATCGTGTCCTTGTCGAGCAGCGACCAGCCGGTGATCTCGCAGATGAACCGGGCGAACTCCGTCTTCCCCGACCCAGGAAACCCCGCCACCATCACCAGGACCGGGGAGCCCTCCCGCGGCCGACCCGAACTCCACGCATTGAGGATCTTCGCTTCGAGGTCGATCGGGGGAAGCTCGACCCGGCGGCCTCGGCTGGCAGCGGGGGGTTCGATGCAAGCGAGAAGCTGGCGGATGGAGTCAGTGACCTCGTCGCGCCGGGGCATCACCGGCGGCGCCCCGAACGCCCCACCCGCCTGTTCCCGAAGGTGGGTGGGCACCCGCAGCGTCTCCCGCGGCGGTCGCGGTGCGACGCCTGCGGCGCCGGGGACTTCCCAGGGGCGAGGCGCCAGGCCGACCATGGCACCGGGGATGCGTAGGCCGTCGGCGATGCGCTCGACGACCTCGACTTCCTCGACCTTCGCCTTGCCCCCGGCGATGCGGCTGATCCTGGACTGGCTGAAGCCCTCGATCGAGGAGGCTATGCGGTCCTGGCTGACGTGATCCCATTTGCGCATGAGCAGGAACGCGGCGCCGAAGTCCCGGCCGCGCAGGGCGTCGGCCATGTCGTCGCGGTGCAGCAGCTCCGCGGAGACGGTGTAGCGCTGCCAGGCGGATTCGGGATCGGCGGTCATGCATCGCTCTTCGGTCGGTGGCAGATCAGGGCAAGCCGCGTAAGCAGATCAGCACGGTGAGCATAGCTGGGCCGATGTCGTCTCGGCATCACAAGTCCGGCTCGAGCGGTCAAAGGGCGCCGGACCGGCGCTGAGCTGCCCATAGTGCTGCGGAGACGGCGGCGCTGGAATGCCGTCGCTCCATGCCGTCTCGACATTCCGTGGCTGCCCGGTTCCGGTGAGTCTTGTCCGCAGTCGGCGCCGTCCGTGCCGAGTGTTCCTCCGCGGGCGGCGTCGACACCAGTGCCGGTCACGACATCCGCGCCGATCCGTGGTTGGTCGCCGGGCGACCCTGCGGGCGTCCGACCCGTCGGGGTGGGTGGCGTGGGCGAGGAGACGACGAAGGGGACAGCGATGAACGGCAGGCAACGGGCACGCGGGACGGGCACGCCGATTGCCGCGCTGCCGCGTCTTGATCTGTGTGGCGAGGCGGGCAGCGTCAGCGATGCGGCTGCGGATGCCGCGCCTACGCCCGTCCGGGTGAGCTCGACGTGTTCCAGGCGGGACCTGTTCCTGCCGCGGAAGCCGGCCACAGGGAGGACGGCGGGGCCGGGAAAACACCGCCGACGCGGCGTCCAGGGTGCACCGGATCCGGTGGGCGCTGGTGGTGCGCAGTCCCCGCGGAACCCTGGCGGGCGTGATCGGCTGGTTTCTGTCCGGAACAGAGGCGAGAGACTACGCGCGGGAACAGGGCTATGCGAACGCGCTCGTGCTGCCGGGCCTGTCTGTTGCCGCGGGGACGGCACGGTGAGTGGAGCTCGGGTGGGGCCGCGGACGTGGGAGGTGCCGGCCGAGGACATCCCCCGGTTGCTCCATCCCGGCCGCGCCGGGCTGCTCGTCGCCGGGCCGTTGGTGGCCCGTGACAGCGGCGGTCGCGTGCACACCGACTTCCTGCCGGCGCGTGGTGGGAGGCGGTTGGTCGGCTGGGCGCTGAGCACCGTGGCCGATACCGGCGGGGGGACGGTGACGGTGTGGCCGTCGGGGGCGACGGTGATGGAGACCGGGGTGGCGTTCCTGATCGGCCGGTACATCCGCGGGGAGCGGGAGTGGGCCGGTGATCGGGATCTGACCGTGGTGACGGTCGGCGTGGCCCCCGGGCCGGAGGATCTCGATGTTGCCGTCACACCGGTGCCGCACCGGATGCGGATGGAGACCGGCGGTCGGACCGTGGACTACACGGCGTGGGAGCTGCTGCCCGGTGCCTAAGATCATGATTTTGGGGAGCCCTCTACCCCCGCTGGGCGTGCCGGACGTGGACGGGCTGCTGATCGCGGAGCCGTCAGAGGCCGTGGAGTCCACGCGGGGCGGGCCGTTGGTGGCTCTCGTGGCCGAGTTCCAGCCCGTCATAGCGCCGTTCCTGGAAGATGCCGCGGTGCGGCCGCGGTCCTGGGGACCGCCGCGACCGTGACGATCCACCGGAAGGGCACCCCGTTCGCCAGCACGACCGTGGCGCTGTGTTACGCCCAGGATCTGCCATCGATCCGACGCGGTCCGATCGGCCAACGCGCTCCCGTCGTCGCCGCGTCCCGGTTTCAGCGTGGGTATCGAGGCCGACCGCATGAGGTGCGGGTGAGCGCCGCCGGGTCCTGGACCGAACACACCGTGTGGGAGCTGACACTCCCCACCTGAGCCGGTAACCGGCCGGAATCGACCGTCCGACCTGTCACCCGGGAGGGCCCTGCCCTTCCACCTCCTCCCATCCGGGGGCGGTGGGGTCCTCCCACCCTGAACGTGGCCGGTGATCCGACGGGTCGCACACCGCCGGCCACAGGAAGACCCCGGGCCTCTCCCCTCCGACCGAGGTCCGGGGTCTTCGCCTGTGCGCGGACGTCCGCGGTGCGCCAGGACTCCGGCGGGCAACAAGTCCACGGGAGTGAGCGCCGCGGCGGCACGTCAGCGTTGGAGCCCGTCGAGGTCGTCCAGGCGGCGAACGAGTGCCCGTAGGTCGTCGCGGATGTCGCGGACGCCTTCGAGGATCTGCCGCCCCAGCGCCGCGGTCTCGTCCACTGCCGCGGGCGCTGCCACGTGGTCACCGGTCAGAACACGCACAAGGTGATCGTCGGGCCAGTCGAGAGCCCGGGAGATGGCCGACAGGGTCTTGGTACGCACGCGGCGGGTCGCGCCGTGCTGCACCAGCCGCAGCGTGGACACAGCGATGCCGGCCCGGTCGGCGAGCTCCTGTTGCCCGATACGGCGGGTGGTCATCCTGGTGTTGATGGCCTGCGCTACGGCCGTCCAATCCTCGCCGTCGGAGTCCCGACCGGAATCGGGAACACGGACGGGACCGGAACGATCAGTCATGCACGGCATGCTAGCGAATTCGCATTGCCCGTAGCTGACCTGGTCAATGGCCATATCGACCCGGCATGGCGTGCATAGCTTCATGCCGTCACGGCCTTTTTCGATCCCGACTGCTCATGCACCGCCGATATACCGCTTGAAAAGCGCTCTTCTGGCGGAGCATTCTCGATCCGTACCCAACCGGTGGGGCTGGTCCGGCCGGTGGGGACGATCTCAGGAAGGGGGATCCGTGGCGGAGCAAATCCGTTTCGCCGCTGAGGATGCCGCCGGCGTGACGGGTCCGCGGGCGTCGTAGCTCGACCCCGCCGGTCCAATCGGGGGAGCCGGATCGTTTCTCCGGGATCCGGGCCGCCCGAGATTTCCCTACCTCTCCTGCCCTTGATTTCGCACGTCCGAAAAGCGGGTGGTGTTGCCATGTCCAGAATCGACGGTGACCAGCGTTTCCAGCGGATGCCGACACGGGCCGAGGAGATACACGTGCCGGTGTGGATGCTGGTGGCGGCGGTGGCCGGAAAGGGGTTGTGGCTGGCGGTGCGGGGCTGCTGGCGGCATCGGGGCGTGGTCGCCGCGACCATCGGCGTGCTGCTGTTCGTGGATTGGTTCGGCCTGCTCGGCCTGGGCCTGCTGCTCGGCGGCCTGGCGCTGGTCGCGCTCGGGCGCATGGCCGGTCGTTCTGGCTCCTGAAGCGGCAGAGCCCCGCACCTTGGATGGGGGTGCGGGGCTCCGGCCTGTCTCAACCTTGCGTGCGCTCGGAGGGAATCGAACCCCCAACCTTCTGATCCGTAGTCAGATGCTCTGTCCGTTGAGCTACGAGCGCGCGCCCGCCACCGTGGTGGCCGGCGGTGCCAGCTTACAGCACCGCCGGAGCGACTCACGGGCCGCGTCGAGGTGGGACCATCTGTAGTTCGTCTGATGCTCGTGGTGAGTGGCGGTCGTGGGGCATCCCTGCCTGGCCGGTGCCGGGACGCAGCCGCGGGTCGCTTCGCGCTGTTCCTGCGGCGCACGGCACGACGCCGGCGTGGCATCGGTGGGTCCCCTCTGCGGAACCCGCGCACGCGAGGACCGCGCCGACCGCCACCTGACGCCTGACGCCTGACGCCTGACGCCTGACGCCTGACGCCTGACGCCTGACGCCTGACCGATTGTGCCGGTGAACGCACGCTATGCGCGCCCGAGTCGGTCGCAACGTAAGATCGGCCAGCAGCATCCGGCGGGAGTCGCGGAACCCGGTGCGGACGGCGGCGGCGCGGCGCTCGTCAGGTCTGGCTGCCGGTGCGGCGGGACGGTTCTGGGGGAGCGGTGACGGAGCGGCTGACCGACATCGAGGTGGAGATGCTCGCGCGAGCCTTCTACCGTCCATCCAACGCCATGGCGATACTCGAACGGGCCGGTCTGGAACGTGGGCGGCAGCCGTCCTGGACGACGCAGACCCCGCTGGAGTTCTGGGACGAGATCAACCACTACCTTCACCTGGGCATATTGGCGGATGGTCGGGTCAACATCCTGGCCGCGGCGGCGGCGGCCTACCCCGCCAACAAGGTCTTCACCGCGGCCACCAAGCCGACCGGAACGGCAGAGGGCGAAACGGCGGCGGCCGGGTCGGCGACGGCTGGAACGGCGGCGGGCGGATCGGCGGCCGGCGCGGGCTCCCCGAGCGTCGAGGCAGCGCCGGCGGCGGGCCCGTCCGGGACGGGTTCCGAGGGGGTCCGGGCGCCGGCGGGCAGTGTCCTGTTCGCCATCGATCCGGTTCGGTTCGGCCCGGCGGGGGTGGGGGTGCCCGTGGCCTGGCGGGATGGCCTGCGCCAGCTCGTGGGCCTCGCCGCGCAGCGCTGCGACCTGCCGGCCGACGCGGTCCGCGTCCAGGACCGGGGCGGCGGGCTGCTCGGGGTGGTCCGCGACGACGTGCCGGCGGAACGGGTCGTCGCGGATCTCGTGCGGGAGCTGGGGGGCATGCTGCACGCCTACAACCGGCCGCGCAACGACAGCGGTCGCGTGCGGTTGCGGGTCGCGCTGCACCAGGGGCGGGCCGTCGCCGACGACACCGCCGCCGCTCCCGCCGCTTCCGGCGCCGCCCGAGGTGACACCGCCCGAGGTACCACCGCCCTGCGTGACGCCGCCCTGCGTGACGCCGCTCAGGCGGCCTCGCGCCTCGTCGACACGCCCGCCCTCAGCCGCCTGCTCGGGGAGTTCCCCACCGCGGAGATGGGGGTCATCATCTCGGGCGCACTGTTCGCGACCGCCGTCGATCGGCGGCGGCAGCAGCGGCAGCGCGAGCTGGATCCCGACTCGTTCCGGCGGGTCGAGACCGACGTTCCCGGCCTTACCGGCCCCGCCTGGGTCCAGCTGCCCCCGGCGGACAACCGGGCAGCGGGCGACGGGGCGGCCGGCGACCCTCGGGTGCCCGAGGCGGAGCAGCAGTCGGTTCCGCCGACGGCGGCGCCGATCGTCGCCGAGGAGCCGCGCACCACGGCCGGATGGGACTTTCTCGTCTCGGCCGCGGAGGAGGACGGCGCCTGGGGTGAGTGGTGTGCCTGGCTGCTCGAACAGCAGGGCTTCCAGGTGCATCTCGACACCTGGGACGTCGTCGCCGGGGATCATCTGGTGGCGCGCCTCAACGAGGCCGTGTCCCACTCGAAACGGACCCTCGTGGTCCTCTCCGAGAACTACCTGGCCTCGGCGAAGGTCCAGGCCGAGTGGCACGCGGCATGGTGGGCGGACCCGACCGGAATGAAGCGGCGCCTGATTCCGGTGCGGGTCGCCGTGTGCCCCCCGGAAACGCAGGGGCTGCTGCGCGGCATCAGCTACATCGACCTCGTCAACCTGGACGACGAGACGGCGCGACGCACCTTCGTCGAGCAGATCAAGCGGGCGATCCAGGGCAGCTACCGGCCGACCACGCCGCCGCCCTTCCCCGGCTCGCCCGCGCGGACCTGACCCCCGGCGACTCAGTGGCGACCGCCCGATGGCGACCGCCCGATGGCGACCGCCAACGGCGACGACCCGCGGCGACGACCCGCGGCGACGACCCAGAGCGACGGTCGCTCGCCCGGCTTGCCGCCGCGACGCTCAGGGGCCGGCGATCGGGAGGTGGATCCGGTTGCCGGCCGCGGCGAACTCCGCGGCCTTGGCCCGAAGTCCCGCGGCGACCTCCTCGTCCGCCGTGGCCGGGTGCGGGGCCAGGGCGGCCGGGTCGGTCAGAGCGGCCGGGTCGGTCAGAGCGGCCGGACCGGTTACGGCGGCTGGACCGGTCCGGACGGCCGGGGCGGCGCCGTCCCCGGCGGCCCGCACCTGGTGGGAGATCTTCATCGAGCAGAAGTGCGGTCCGCACATCGAGCAGAAGTGGGCCGTCTTCGCGGCGGGGGCGGGCAGGGTTTCGTCGTGGTAGGACCGGGCGGTGTCCGGGTCCATCGCCAGGTGGAACTGGTCGGCCCAGCGGAACTCGAACCTGGCGTCCGACAGCGCGTCGTCCCAGGCCCGCGCGCCGGGATGCCCCTTGGCGAGGTCCGCCGCATGGGCCGCGATCTTGTAGGCGATGACGCCGGCCTTGACGTCGTCGCGGTCGGGCAGACCGAGATGCTCCTTCGGGGTGACGTAGCAGAGCATCGCCGTGCCGTGCCAGCCGATCACCGCGGCGCCGATCGCCGAGGTGATGTGGTCGTAGCCGGGCGCGACGTCGGTGGTGAGCGGCCCGAGCGTGTAGAACGGCGCGTCGTGGCAGATCTCCCGCTGCAGGCGGACGTTCTCCTCGACGCGGTGCAGCGGGACGTGGCCGGGCCCCTCCACCATCACCTGCACGTCGTGCTCCCACGCGACGCGGGTCAGCTCCCCCAGGGTGGCGAGCTCGGCGAGCTGGGCGTCGTCGTTGGCGTCCGAGATCGAGCCGGGCCGCAGGCCGTCGCCGAGCGAGAACGTCACGTCGTAGGCGGCGAGGATCTCGCACAGCTCGGCGAAGTGGGTGTAGAGGAAGTTCTCCTCGTGGTGGGCGAGGCACCAGGACGCCAGGATCGAACCGCCGCGCGAGACGATCCCGGTCCGCCGCCGCGCGGTCAGCGGCACGTAACGCAGCAGCACCCCGGCGTGGACCGTCATGTAGTCCACCCCCTGCTCGCACTGGCGGATGACGGTGTCCCGGTAGGCCTCCCAGGTCAGCGCCTCGGGCCGGCCGCCGACCTGCTCCAACGCCTCGTAGATGGGCACCGTGCCGACCGGGACCGGGGCGTTGCGCAGGATCCACTCGCGGGTCCGGTGGATGTCGGCGCCGGTGGACAGGTCCATGACGGTGTCGGCACCCCACCGGGTGGCCCAGACCATCTTCTCGACCTCCTCCTCGATGGAGGAGGTCACGGCCGAGTTGCCGAGGTTCGCGTTGATCTTCACCAGGAAGGACCGGCCGATCACCATCGGCTCGGACTCGGGATGGTTCACGTTCGCCGGCAGGACGGCACGCCCGGCGGCGATCTCGGCCCGCACGGTCTCGACGGGCAGCCCCTCACGCAGGGCGGCGAACTCCATCTCCCGGGTGATCTCGCCCCGGCGCGCGTGGGAGAGCTGGGTGACCGCTCCCCCGCCGGGCCGGGCCCGCAGCGCGCCCCGCCCGCCGGCCGGGGCGGTGTTCCCCCGCTCGGCGATCCACCGTGCCCGCAGCGGCGGCAGGCCCCGGCGCACGTCGACGTCCGCCGCCGGATCCGTGTACGGGCCGGAGGTGTCGTAGAGCACGACGCTGTCGCCGGTGGTGAGGACGACCTCCCGCATCGGCACCCGCAGGTCGGGATCCGCGCCGACGAGCCAGGTCTTGCGACTGCCCGCCAGCGGCCCGGTCGAGACGGCCGTCGCCCGGGGCGCGGCAGGCGACCCCTGGGGCGCGCCGGGCGCCGCCTGGGACGCGGGCTGGCCCGGTGTCCCGCCTGGCGAGGCCGCCGGAAAAACACTCGGGATTTCCACCGAGACGGGCTCGGATTCCGGCCGGGAATCTTCCCCGTCGAGATCGGGGCCCTTCCCGGAAGAAGGGGACGACACATCACGGTTGAATGGCGACATCGTTGGAACTCCCTACGCCGGCATTACCCGGACAGGTTCTGCGGTCGGCGGCCCCAGCCACCCTCTCAGCCCCTCGGTGGAGCTCCCGCGATCAATTCGCGCATGGTCACCATAAACCACCCGACTATCGGCCGTCAGTCGATTGCGCCCATCGCGCCGCGGCCATGCGCCATGCGCCATGCGCCGAGGGCCGAGGGCCGGTGGGCGTGGCCCGTGCGCCCGTGCGCCGGTGCGCCGGTCAGCGCCGCCAGCGGAACGCGGCAAGCGCGTGCGGGGCCAGCCGCACCGTGAACGCGCCGCCGCCGTCGTCCACCGTCAGCACGGCCTCGTCGTCGGTCCGGTTGTGCGCCAGCACCGACCGGTGGCCGTCGGGCAGGCTGAAGGCGACCGCACCGACCGCCCCGGAGGATGCCCGCGCGCCGATCCGCACCGCCCCGCGCGGCGCCGCCCGGGCCGCGAGACCGAGCAGGTCGAACTCCGGCGACCGATCGACCTCGCGCAGGTCCGTCCCCGCCCGGGGCGCGATCGTGACCACCCCGCGGCAGCCGCCGCAGCCCCCCAGGTGCGGGCCGCCCGCGGGATCCAGCGCGAGATTCCACAGCAGGGCCGTCGACGCCCAGTTGCGCAGCGCGTCCACCACGACGTCCGCCAACCAGCCGAACCCGTCCGCCGGGCGGCCGTGCCAGTCCCCCGCGGAACACTCCGTCAGCCAGGTCGCCTTCCCGGGAAAATCCGCGTGCACCTGGGACTGCGCGGACGGGTCACCCCGATAGCAGTGCCAGCCGATGCCGCTGAGGTAACGCCCGGCCGCGGCGTCGCCGAGCACCTGCGTCGGGACGGCCGGGGTGTCCCAGTTGTGGTCGTAGCCGACGATGTCGGTGGTCAGCCCGGCGGCGGCGAACGCCGGCCCGAGCGCGGTGGCCACGAACCGCGCCTGCTCGGCCGCGGACATGGTCATCGTCGGGTAGGACGGGTCGCCGTGGCCGGGCTCGTTCTGGACCGTCACCGCGGACACCGTGATCCCGCGGGCGGCGTAGGCCCGGACGAACCGCACGAAGTACTCGGCCCAGGCTCTGTACCAGCGCGGCCGCAGCGAACCGCCGCCGAGCCGACTAGAGGACTTCATCCAGGCGGGTGCGCTCCAGGGGCTCGCCACGATGCGGACCCGGCTGTCGACCGCGAGAATCTCCCGCAGCACGGGCACCACGACCCGGTCGTCGCGGGCGACCGAGAACCGGGCCAGGCGCGGGTCGGCGGTGCCGGCGGCCACGTCGTCGTAGGTGTACTGGCCGGTGGCGAAGTCGCTGGCGCCCATCGGCACCCGCACCACACTCAGGCCGGCACCCGCGACCGGGTCGAACAGGCTGCGCAGCACCGCGGCCCGCTGGTCGGGGGGTAGCCCCCACAGCAGCCGCGCCGAGGACTCGGTCAGTGCGGCACCGAAGCCGTCGATGCGCTGCCCCCGGGCGGCGGGATCGACGGCCAGCCGCACCCCCGACCCGCCGCCCGCCCCGCCGGCGCCGACACTGGTGCCCGTTCCTGCAGCACCCGGGCCGGCAGTGCCCGGGCCGGCAGTGCCCGGGCCGGCGGCAACCCCGTCGGCGGTGACCTGGGCAGCGTCCAGGATGGCCAGCCGCCTGCCGTCCGGCGCTGTCGACCAGCCGGCCAGGCCGCGTACCGCCGCGATCGGCCGGGCCGCGGGAAACGCCGGTCCGCCGGCATCGGCGGCGCCGAGTGGCCGCGGCGGGGGCGTCGGGCCGACCGAGCTTCCCCCACGGCGGACGACCACGGTGACCGTCAGCGCGACCGCGAACAGCACCATCGGCACGACGGCGAGGACGAGGCGACGACGCGCACCACCACGACGTCCACCACTACGACGTCCACCGGCACGACGCCCACCGGCACGAAGCCCATCGGCACGAGGCCCACCGGCACGAGGCCCACCAGGACGGCGCACGTCAGGAGACGGGCTGGACGGGTCTCGCGCCGCCTGCCCCACCGACCGCCGCGCCGGACCTGCCGCTCGGCGGGCCGGACCTGCCGCTCGGCGGGCCCCAGCGCAGCCTGCTCACCAGGATGGCCAGTCGCCGTCCCGGCTGTTCGAGGACGATGTAGCTCAGCCAGCCGCCGAGGACGCCCGCCGCCACCAGGACCGCCGCCACCCAGGGAAACGCGGACGGCGCGTGGCTGACCAGGCCGTACCGGTCGAGCACGAGCAACAGGATCGGCTCGTGCCACAGGTACACGCTGTAACTGATCATGCCCAGCCAGACGAAGACCGGGGTGGCGAAGAACCGGCGCCACCGCGACTCGCGCGGCGCCAGCACCGACGCGGCGAACAGGAGGGCGAAGCCGACCGAGTTCAGCGTCGAGAACGCCGCCGACGACGCCGCGTCGTTCCCCCGCACCAACGCCGCCACGATGATGATCCCGCCGGCGGCGAACCGCAGGGCGCACGCCAGGTCCGCCGGCAGCGGCCGCTCCCGGCCCCACCGGACGTAGGCGATCGCCGTGAGCATCCCGAACCCGAAGTTGTCGGCATAGTTCTGCGGGCAGAACCAGTACGCCCACTGATCGTGCTGCGCGTGCACGATCCAGGCCGCGTAGCCGAGCCAGACCGCGGACACCGCGATCAGCACGTACGCCGGCCGGCGGAGCAGGCGCCAGCGGTGTTCGAGCGGCACCCGGTGGGTCCGCCGGCGGCGCAGCCAGGCGGCGACCAGGGCCAGGTAGAGGTAGAAGAAGACCTCCACGGCGAGCGACCAGGCCGGGCCGATCGTGTAGAACACCCGCCTGCTGTCGAACACCTGGGTGAAGGTGAGATGTTCGAGCAGGTCGAGCCAGTCGCCCGGCAGACCCGGGTTCCGCGCGGCCCACACGACGATCAGCGCCGTGTAGTAGAGGGGCAGGATCCGCAGGCCCCGGCGCAGCAGCGTCTGCCGGGCGGAGCGCTGGGTGCGCCCGTCCCGGACGCGGGTGGCCATCGGCAGGAACAGCAGGAAGCCGGAGACCAGGAAGAACCAGCTGATCATCCCGTCGAAGGCGCCCAGGACGTGGCCGAAGAACGTGCCCTGGTACGGGGTCCGGCCGCCTCCCCGGCAGAACTGGTACGCGTGAAAGACGATCACGGACACGGCGGCGACTCCACGGAAGCCGCCCAGGTCCGCCAGCTCCGCCGCGGCGTTGCCCGGCTGCGCGCCGTCTCCGGCGGCGACCCGCGTGCTCGGCGCCGCGCCGTCCCCGCCGGTGACCTCCGCGTCCGGCGTGGACGGGCGTTCCGAGGGAGGCGGCGTGCGCGGTCGCGGCGGGATCCGATCGCCGTGCGCCGCGTCCGGCGTGGACGGGCGTTCCGAGGGAGGCGGCGTGCGCGGTCGCGGCGGGATCCGATCGCCGTGCGCCGTCGCCACCGTGGCCCGCTCCGTCTCGCCGCGGGCAGCCGGCCCCGGCCCCGGCGGTGGCGGCGGTGGGGGTGGCGGCGGCCACGAGGCGGTCACGACGGGGCCTGCGCGTACCGCTCGGCCTCGTCGGCGTACGGGAACCCGGCGCCCTCGCCGGCCCCGTGCGGCGCCGCTTCGGTACGGGGTGTGACATGCCATTCCCGATCTCGCAGCAACTCCTTGATCGGGGCGAGCCGGGCGATCACGTTCTTGAACTCGCTGTACACGATGTTCGCCATGGCGAACCTGACGAACCAGCCCGGATGGCGCCGGATCGACGGATCGGCGAGGGCGAACGCGAACACCGCCTGGATCGGGCCTACCAGGGTGGAGAAGAAGGCGGCCACGACATACAGGGAAATATTCAGCCGGAAGCCCTGCCCGGCCTTCGGGTGCAGGAGGCTGAAGACGATGAGCGGATAGATCTGCAGCGACAGCCAGGGGTAGATCTCCCGCCAGCCGAGCAGCCAGAACAGGCCGACTTTCTGGCGGGCGTTGAGGTCGCCCGAACCGAGTGCCCGGTGCAGATGCCGCCGCGACGCCTGATACCAGCCCTGCGCCCAGCGCATTCGCTGGCGCCACAGCGCCGGTACCGTCGTCGGGGCAAGCTCGTAGGAGACCAGCTCCGGGTCCGAGACGATTCGCCCACCGCGCAGGACCGTGCGCAGACTGGCGTCGATGTCCTCGGTGAGCATCGAGCCACGCATGCGGATCTGGTGCAGCAGGTCGGTACGCCAGTATCCGTTGGAACCGCCGAAGATGCCGAAGCCGTGCATGCGCGCCCGGCCGGGATGGCTGACCGCGTAGATCGACTCGAATTCGACGGCGACGGTGCGGCTGACCCGGGAGTCCGAGCCGTTGCGGATGACGCAGTGGCCCTGGACGACGGCGGCGCCGTTCGACAGCCAGCGCCAGGCCCGCTCGAACGAGTCCGGCGCGGGATGGTGGTCGGCGTCGAAGATCCCGACAAACTCGCCGGTGACCAGGGGAACGGCCGCGTTGACGTTCTGCGCCTTGGATGTGCTGTCGGCGACGTGCACGAGCAGGAGGCGGGGATCGGCGGCGGCGATGCGGTGCAGGACGTCCTCGACCGGCAGCCGCCGAGGGGTGTTGTAGGCGAGGATCACCCGCAGGGGCCCCGGGTAGTCGAGCCGGAGGAACGCTCGGACGGTGTCGACGATCGTGGCCGACTCGTTGGGCAGGTAGGCGGCGATGACGGCGCTGGCCGGCGGGAAGGGCGCAGCCGGCGCGGCCGGGCACCGCTCGGCCTCGAGCGCGGCCAACTGCTCCAGGTAGATCGTCAGGGCGGTGCCGACCAGGGCGACGACGAGAAAGCCGAAGACCACCGCGGTGGGGTCGATGCCGTGGGCGAACAGCGCACTGTAGACGAGGAACGGCACGCCGACGCACAGCGCGGTCGACAGGAGGATCTGCAGGCCCTCGCCGGGCCGAAGCCGATCCCGCAGCGGGCGTCGCAACCGCCCTGCCCGTGCCTCCATCGCCGGGTGGTAGCCGACGGGGACCAGGTCGAGCTGCCGGGCGGCGTGCTGGGCCGCCAGCCGGGCCCGGCGGATCACCATCACGTCGTCCGCGGCCTCGTCGACCTGGACGTAGCCCGGGGCCGGGGTGACGCGCAGCCGCCGGCCTTCGACGGCGAACTCGTGGCCGGCGATCGTCCGCACGATCTGGTCCAGCGCCCCCTCGGCCGACCGGCCCGCCCGGGCGGGCCGGACCACGATCACCTCGCCGGGGCCGCCTCGGCCGACCGTCGCGCCGCGCCGCCGGTGGCGGGCGCCCACCAGGGCGATGACCTGGTCGAGCAGCGCCCGCTGCCCGGCCGAGGTCGGCGCCGCCCGCGGGACGTCACTGCGCGCCCGGTCGCCGCTCGTCCTGTCGCTGTCCGGCAGCTCGCCGTCGGGCGGGTCGCCGTCGGGCGGGTCGCCGTCGGGCGGGTCGAGTTCGGGCAGGTAGAACAGACCCACGATGCAGTCGCCACCGAGCGGCCGCAGCCGGCGGCGGCCCTCCCGCAGCGTCTCGACCGCCGCGTCATCGGGGTCCACGCGATCCCGGCGGAAGCCGGGCGGGCGGACCGCCTGATCTGGTCCGTACGCGCCGTCCCGGCTTTCTTCGGCGGCGCCCGACGTTCGCCTCCGGGTTTGCTCCGCGAACGGCGGGTGACGCGCCTCCGAGGATCTGTCGTCAGCCGGGGTGGACTTTCTTGTGAACAGGTTGGCAAAATTGACAGCCATCGATCTGACCTTCGCTAGGGACGCCGGTGTCGAACCCTTGTCGACCAGTTGGCGAGGTCGACATGGACGATGTGGCTCGACGCAGGTGATGTGGCTCGACGCAGGTGATGTGGCTCGACGCAGGTGATGAGGTCGACGACAGCGCACCCCGGCGGGAGTCCGCGCACGTTTCCGGCGGCCCCGGATGATCTCGGCGATCGCTGCCATGCAGAAAGAAGGGAGGAACCAGCCGGGCACCCCGGCGAGAATCCTTTGCTTTTCGTCAGATATTCGTTCCGAGCACCTTCCTCGTGCCGACCGGGACGGACGCGTCTACTGCCCGCGGTTCCCATGTCGTTACGAGGCCGCCGAGGCCGGCACCCAGATATTTCATATGGCCGTCGTCACTCTGGATGAACGTTAGGCCGTCCACGAACTGGGCAGGTATGACGGATTGATCAGGGTACTGATTCTGATACGGTTGTCGCTGACGGCCGCGGCCCAGGCATGGTAGGACGACTGCGGCCGACCGGTCATGGCCGGCGGCAGGCGCAGGCCGTCAGGGGGCAGCCGTCCTGCACGTGCCGACGCAACCACGACAGAAACCGGCCACCACGCGGCGCCCACACACCAGCCCCTGAGCACCGGTAAGGACACGTCCTACGAGGGCGACTCGCAGGGCGCGGCCGGTGCCTCGCCGAGATAGCTCGCCTCGATGAGGTCGGGGCGGGCGGCGAGCTGCGCGGCGGGCGCGGCAAGCGCGACCCGACCGCGGTCGAGCACGTAGCCGCGGTCGGCCACCCGCAGCGCGAGAGCGGCGAACTGCTCGACGAGCAGCACACCGGTCGACGTCTCGGCCGCGATCTCGCGCAGCAGCTCGAGCAGCCGCGGCGCGACGCCGGGCGCCAGGCCGAACGACAGCTCGTCCACCAGCAGCAACCGCGGCCGGCGCACGAGGGCGACGGCCAGTGCGAGCCGCTGGCGCTCGCCGCCGGAAAGCTCCCCGGCCGGCCGGTCGAGCAGGCCGCCGAGCGCCGGGAACCAGCCCAGGACCCGCTCGATCTCGCCGCGGTGGCTGCGGCCGGCCGCCAGGCGCAGGTTCTCCCGGACGGTCAGCCGGCCCAGCGCCCCCCGCCCCTGCGGAACGACGGCCAGCCCCCGCCGGGCCAGCGTGCTCGGCGCGGGACGCCGGAACCACTCGCCGAACATCCCGACCCGGCCCGCACTCGCCGGCACCAGGCCGGCGGCCGTGCGGATCAGGGTCGTCTTGCCGGCGCCGTTCGCCCCCAGCAGCGCCACGATCTCGCCAGCCCGGACGACCAGCGACACCTCCCGCAGCACCGGTCCCTCGTTGTAGCCGCTGCTCACCCGCTCGAACACGAGCAGTTCGGGGCCTGCCGCCGGCGCCGTGGCCGCCCCCGGCGGCCCTGCGGGCATCCAGGAGGTGGCCGGGGAGGTCACCGCGCCCGGCGCGGCCAAGGCGGTCGGCTCGGGCGGCGCGGCAGGCTCGATCGGCGCGGCAGGCTCGGACGACGCGGCAGGCTCGGACGACGCGGCAGGCTCGGACGACGCGGCAGGCTCGGACGACGCGGCAGGCTCGGACGACGCGGCAGGCTCGACCGGCGCGGCAGGCTCGGGGCCGTCGGAGCCGCCCAGGTAGGCCGCGCGAACGGCCGGATCCGCCCGGACCTGTGCGGGGAGCCCGCGGGCGACGATCCGACCGCCGTCCAGGACGAGAACCTGGTCGCAGACGTCGAAGACGAGCTGGACATCGTGATCGACGAGCAGGACGGCCACGCCGTGGCCGGCGATGCGCCGGATGCGCGCGGCGAGCTCGCGCCGGTCCCCGGGATCGAGCCCCGCGGCCGGCTCGTCGAGCAGCAGGACCTTCGGCGTGGCCGCCATTGCGCGGCCGAGGGCCACCGCGGCTCGCTCGTCATGGCTGAGCGTCGCGGGCAGACGGTCGGCGATCGCCGCGAGTCCCAGCCGATCGGCATCCATCGACCCGGACGTCGGACGCGCCACCACGGCGATGTTCTCCGCCACCGCCAGGCTGTCGAACAGCTCCAGGGCCTGGAAGGTACGGGCGAGCCCGAGCCGCTGCCGCTCGTGCGCCGGCAGGCCGGTCAGCGCGGTGCCGTCCAGGTTCACGCTGCCGGCGAAGATCGTCGCGAAGCCGGTGAGCGCGTCGATCAGCGTCGTCTTGCCGGCCCCGTTCGGCCCGATGAGGCCGGTGACGCTGCCCGCCGCAAGGCCGAAGGAGACGTCCTCGACGATCCGGGTGCCGCCCTGCCCGGCGGCGAGCATGTCGACGGACAGCCTTGCGGTCACGGCACACCGCCGGGGTTGACCGGGAACGCGGTCAGGCCCGGCCGGTTCCCCTCCGCGGGACGCGGCGGCCTGCCGTCGACGCCCTCGGCCTCGTCCCCACCAGGCCCCCCGTCCCCACCAGGCCCCCCGTCCCCGCCGGGCCGCCGACCCCCGCCGGGCGCCAGCCTGCGCGGTCTCCGAAGGCTCCCGCCGGTCCGGCCGGTGCTGCGTCGGGGCTGGCCCGGCCGCGCCGGGCGGCCGGCGCGGCCGGGCCGGTAGACGAGCCCGGCCGGCCGCAGGACGGCCAGCACCACCACCGCCAGACCGCACAGCAACTGCTGGTACTCGCCGAGGCCGGCGACGCGGTCCAGCGCCGTGAAGGCCAGCCCGCCCGGGGCGAGCAGGCCGCCGACCAGGGCCCCGCCGACGCTGGTCACCCCTCCGACGGCCGCGATGGCGAGGAAGAACAGCGAGGCGGTGACCCCGAACGAGTCGAAGGACAACCGGCCCTGGCCGTACCCGATGAGGCAGCCACCGAGACCGGCGAGCGCCGCGGACAACGTGAACGCCAGCACCTTCGTCCGGCGCACGTCGATCCCGGCCGCGGCCGCCGAGCGCTCGTTGGCCCGCACCGCGAGCATCCGCCGCCCGAGATCGGCGGTGCGCAGGCGGGCGACGCCGTAGCCGCCGGCGGCGAGCACGGACAGCGCCAGCAGGCCGAACTGGACCCGGGGGAAGCCGGCCCCGGACAGCCCGAGGTCAAGACCGAAGATCTTCGGATTGGGCACGGACGAGCCGGCGAGCCCGCCCGTGACCAGCGGGTTGCCGAATACCGCCTCCTGGATCGCGACCCCGGCGACGAGCGTGATCAGGGCCAGGTCCACGCCGCGCAGCCGGCGCGACACCACCCCGAGGAACAGTCCGGCGACCGCGGCCGCGAACGTGGCGATCAGGGGAGCGATCGGGAAGGGCACGCCGAGCTCACCCTCCAGCCGGGCCAGCAGGAAGCCGGCGACGCCGGCCAGCGACATCTGCGCCAGCGAGAGCTGGCCGACGTAGCCGGTCAGCACCACGAAGGACAGGCACACCACGGCGCCGGCGAGGCTGCGCTCGAGCCCGAGCCGCCACGAGCCGGTGAGCAGAAGCAGCGCGACGACCCCGACGGGCACGCCGAGCAGCAGCCCGCCCAGCGGACGCCGCGCGGGCTCGACCACGGGCAGCGGCACCGACACGACCGCCGCGGCCGCGCGGCCGGGGATCAGCGTCCCGCGCCGACCCGCCACGGCGAGCACGAGGATCATCGGCAGCAGCGCCCGCAGCCCCGGCTGGTTGAGCCAGCCCACGTCCTGCTGCAACGGAAGCAGGAACCCCTGCGCGACGCCGAGGCCGAGCGCACCGGCGACGGTCAGGCCGAACGAGGACAGCCCGCCGAGCAGGGCCGCGGCGATCGCGGGCACGACGAACAGCGAGTAGCTCGTCGGGTTCAACGCGCTGATCGGGGCGACCAGGATGCCCGCCAGGGCGGCGAGCACCGCCGCCAGCATCCAGTTCGTTGCGGCGATCCAGCCCGGCCGGCGGCCGAGCAGCGCGGTGGTCTCCGCATCGTCCGCCACGGCCCGGGTCGCGAGGCCGAACATGGTCCAGCGCGACATCGCCCACAGGCCGGCCGCGGCCACGACGACGAGGCCCGCCAGCAGCAGCCGGTCACTCGGCACGGTGACGCCCAGCAGGTGCAGCGGCGACTGGGCCAGTACGGGGGCGAGGAAGCGGTTGTCCGAACCGAACTGGACGACGGCGACGGCCTGCAACGCGATGGTGAGGCCGACGGCCGCGACGACGGTCATCATCGGCTGGGCGCGCCGCAACGGCCGGAAGACCAGCAGATAGGACGCCAATGCCAGCAGGGCGGCCATCGCGAGGGATACCGACAATGCCAACCCGAACGTGGGGGTGTCGGTAAGGTGAATTCGCGGTGGCAGGCCGACGACGGGCAGGACGAGATCACCGACCTCGCGCAGCTCGGCATACTGATAGGTGGCGTACATGGCGAAGGCACCGTGCGCGATGTTGACGACACCGGACGCTCGGTAGGTGAGCACCAGGCCGAGTCCGAGCGCCGCGTACACCGCGCCCGGGCCAAGGCCCAGCAGCATTGCGGCTACATAGGTGGTCACGGGGCTCCCGAGCACATGTCCAGCATCGAAGCCGACGGCCGGGCGGTGGCTCGGAAGTGTGGGCGCGCGGTCACCGAATCACTCCCGTCCCGCCGGCCGGCGGTCTCACCCAGGAACCGGGTGAGATGGAGTGTAGCTTGAGCGCCCGTGAGACAAGCTTCCCGCGTCCTGTTCGCGTTCTCCGTCGCCCTGACCGTCGCCGTCGCCGGCGCCGGATGCACGAGCCAACGCGGTGGCTCGTCGGGTGGCGCAGCAGCCGGCGCCTCGTCGACCCCCCTGAGCGGGCCACCGGTGACCCTGGGCTTCGTCACCGTCGAGAACAGCACTCTCGGGTCATACCCGGAGACCCGGCGCGCGGCGCAGGCTGCCGTGGACCATGCGAATGCCGCGCTCGGCGGCGTCGGCGGGCGACCCCTGCGGCTGGCGACCTGTGTGACCGACGGTTCCCCAGAATCCTCCCAGAACTGCGCCAACCGACTGGTCGCCGAAAAGCCGATCGCGGTGGTCGGCGGCATCGATTTCGGTACGCAGGCCGCCATGCCGATATACGAGGCGGCCCGCATCCCCTATGTCACCGGCTCTCCGCAGCTCAGCGGGGAACTCGACTCCAAGAACGCGTTCGCGCTTTCCGGTGGCAGCGTGGCCGAGCTGCTCGGCATCACCGACTACCTCACCGCGACCCGACACATCCGCAGCGCACACGCGTTGTATGTCGATCTCCCCGGGCTGCTCACCGCCGCCATCAAGGGATCCCAGAACATCCTGCGCAAGAAAGGTGTCACCGACGTCCGGCTGATCGCTGAGAAATCGGACGCGGCGGACTTCGCGCCGGCACTCACCCAGGCCGCCGCCGGCAACCCGGACGCCATCATCGTCGTGTTCCAGGCGGCTGCGTGCGCGCGGATCGTACAGGCCGCGGCCGCACTGAACATCCACAGCGACATCTACTTCGTCGGCGCCTGCGCCACGCCCGCGGTGCCACGGGCCGCCGGGGGCCGCACCGACAACCTCTACTTCGCCTCCAGCTACGTTCCCGTCGGATCCAGCGGCGGGGACGCCGACGCGGTGGCCTACCGCAAGGCCGTGCCGGAGGCGGATCGCACCTCGGCGTCGCAGGGTGCCTTCTCCACCGTGCTCGACCTGCGGGCCCTGCTGGTGAAGACCCCGCAGCCGAGCGCGGAAGGCCTGCTCACCGCGCTGCGCGCCACGCACGACCAGCCCAGCGTCATGGCCCATCCCTACACCTGCGACAACAAGCAGATCGACATTTTCCCGGCCATCTGCAACACGGCCGTGCGGCTGCTGCACTGGAAGAACAACGCGTTCTCCGACGTGACCGGCACCTGGCAGGACGGCCGCCAGCTCATCACTCTGATCAACTGACCGCCCGCCGCCCGGAGTCGGAGGTCGCCGAAGTACAGAAGACCGAGATGGAGGTGACCGAGGGGGAGGTGACCGAGAGGGAGGAGGTTGTGGGCGGATTCCGGCGGCCGGACGGCTGACAGTCTCCTGCCCTTACGCGCCAGGTCCGACATCTCGGGACAGTTCCCTGATGCCGGACCTGGCGCCTCGTGGAACGGGTGCGGTCAGGCGAGGCTCTTGGCCTGGGCCCAGGCACGGACCGCCTTTGCGGCCCTGGCGTTTGCCCCCGTGTGGGTGCCGCCCGCCCAGGTCGCGACGGCGGACCACAGCGCCCTGTCCGCGGCGTCCACCGTCTGCGTCGGCGGGGTGGTCGGCGGCGGGATGGTCGGCGGCGGAGTCGTGGGGGGCGGAGTCGTGGGGGGCGGAGTGGTCGGCGGCGGGGTCGGGCCGCCGACCGCGGTGAGGAGCTTCGTGCCGACGGGGCTGCCGAGGCCCGACGCCGGGTCCCACCCGGAGCGGGCCGGGTAGCCCTGGTTGTCGCCGGCGGTGATGTCGGTGAAGGCTGCGGGATTGGCGTAGGCGACGGCGGCGAGATCCGCGACGGGGGCGCCGGTGAGCTGCGCGAGGCGGGCGACGAGTCCGGCCAGCAGCGGCGCGACGGCGGAGGTACCGCCGACGACCGTCGGCTGGCCGTCCACGACGACGCGGTAGCCCGTCTGCGGATCGGCGTTGCCGCTGATGTCGGGCAGGCCGCGGTAGCGGCCGACGGCGGCCGGCTGCCAGGCCGGCCGGGTGAACGTCGCCGAGTAGCCGCCGCCGGTCGCCGAGTCGGCGGCCTCGTTCCACACCACCTCGCTGGCGCGGGCGCCGGCGGCGTCGAGGGTCAGCTTCGTTCCGCCGCAGGCGATCACGTTCGGCGAGCCGGCCGGGAAGTCTGCGACGAGCCGGTCGGTGGCGTCGTCGGCGCCGGCGTCCCCGGCGGCCGCGAGGACGGTGATGCCGGCGGCGCGGGCGGCGGCGAATGCCTGGTCGTAGGCGCGCATCGCCTGCGCGGTCCAGGACGACTCGGGGCCGCCCCAGCTGATACTGATCGCCGCCGGGCGAGGGGTGGCGGCGGCGGCCGCGTTGATCGCCGCGAGGAAGCCGGCGTCGGTGTTCGGCGCGAAGTAGACCACCTGGGCGGCGCCGGGGGCGACCGCCCCGGCGACCTCGATGTCGAGCAGCACCTCGCCGTCGGCGCCGTCCGGATCACCGCCGGGGACGTTGGCGGCGCCCTGCACGCCGACGGCGGACACCGCCGGGGTCGGCAGGTCCAGGCCGCCGAAGTAGGTGTCGAGGTCGGCCTGGCCGAACCCGCCGCCGAGCTCAATGATCGCGATGGTCTGGCCCTCGCCGGTCGCGGCGGGGAAGTCGTAGGCCCGCGCGACCTGCAGGGCGGTCAGGCCCTGCCGCGCGGAGGCGGCGGGCTGGAAGCGTGGCCGGGCGGCGGGACGCTCGTCGAGGCCGAGCACGGCCACGACGCGGTCGTCGAGCTCGTCGGGCAGGCCGAGGTCGCCCTCGCGGCCACGGATGGCCCGACCGCCGGAGTCGTAGAGGGCCAGCGGGGTGTCGAAGGCGGTGCGCGCGGCGGCGGCCGGGCCCCGCAGGCGGACGGTGCGGGCGGGCTCGTCGACCTCGGCGACGTCCAGTCCGGCCCGCCCGGCGAACGCGCGCACCGCGGCGACGTCGTCCGGGTCGGCGCGGAAGTCATCCGCGGCGGTGGGGCGCAGCACGACCGTGACGTCGATCGGCTGATCGTCGGGAACCGGCCCGACGGGCGTCCCCAACGATGGTCGGTACGAACCCTGAAGGCGGCCCATGAATCCTCCTGACCTGCGGTAATCGACCGGAGACCGACATTCGGCGCGCAGGCGTCATTCCCCCACTCCGGCTCGTACACCGTCGTGCCGGCGATCGGGGCCCGAATGGCCCGAAGGTGCCCCCCGCCGGTCCCTTGCCGCCGCCCGGCCATCTCCGGAGGATGGGAGCGGACGCCGCTCCGATTCGTCACGCACAGCGAGCGCGCACGCAGTCGGGAGAGACCGATGGAGAAGGTGTTCGAGATCTACATCCGCACCACGCCGTGCCGCCTCTGGGCCGCGATCACGACGCCCGACACGAGCGTCACCCGTGATCTGGGCGCGCGGATGACCTCGGACTGGACCCCCGGTTCCGGCTTCGAGCTGCGCCACCCGGGAACCGGGGCGCGGCTCGGTTCCGGTGTCAACCTGGAGGTCGTGCCGCCGCGGCGGCTGGTCCAGCGCACGGTCGCGCTGTGGAGCGACGACGTGCGCGATGCGGGCATCACCCGCGTGACCTGGGTGATCGAGACCGTGGGCGACGCCTGCCGCCTCACCGTCGTGCACGACCAGATCCGCGACGGCGCCGACCACGACCTCTACGGCGGGTGGCCCTCGACGCTGTCCAGCCTGAAGGAGCACCTGGAGACCGGCCGGTCGTGGGCCAGCCTGCCGGCGTCCGCGCGCTAGATCTCCACGGCGGCCTCGGCGAACTGAGACCGGTAGAGCCGGGCGTACGGGCCGTCCGCGGCGAGCAGGCCGGCGTGATCGCCCTGTTCGACGATCGCCCCGTGCTCCATCACGAGGATGGTGTCGGCGTCGCGGATCGTCGACAGCCGGTGGGCGATGACGAAGGCGGTCCGGCCCGCGCGCAGCGTCGACATCGCCTGCTGGATGAGGACCTCCGTGCGGGTGTCCACCGAGCTCGTGGCCTCGTCGAGGACCAGGATCAGCGGTTCGACGAGGAACGCGCGGGCGATGGTGATGAGCTGCTTCTCGCCGCCGCTGACGCCGGTCCCCTCGTCGTCGAGCACCGTGTCGTAACCGGCCGGCAGGGTGCGGACGAACCGGTCGACGTGGGCGGCCCGGGCCGCGGCCACGACCTGCTCCCGGGTGGCGCCCTCGGCGCCGTAGGCGATGTTCTCGGCGATGGTGCCGCCGAACAGCCAGGTGTCCTGCAGCACCATGCCGATCTGGGCGCGCAGCCCGTCGCGGGTCATGGCCGCGATGTCCACGCCGTCGAGGGTGATCCGCCCCGAGGTCACGTCGTAGAAGCGCAGCAGCAGGTTGATCAGGGTCGTCTTGCCGGCCCCCGTGGGGCCCACGATCGCGATCGTGTGGCCCGGCTCGGCGACCAGGGAGAGGTCCTCGATCAGCGGCTTGTCCGGCTTGTAGCGGAACGCGACGTGCTCGAACGCGACCCGGCCGCGCAGCCGCTCGGGCCGCGCCGGCGCAGGCGGGTCGGGCTCCTGCTCGGCGGTGTCCAGCAGGTCGAACACCCGCTCCGCGGAGGCCACCCCGGACTGGAGGAGGTTCGCCATGCTGGCCGCCTGCGACAGCGGCTGGCTGAACTGGCGCGAGTACTGGATGAACGCCTGGACGTCGCCGATCGTCAGCGCCCCCGAGGCCACCCGAAGCCCGCCGATCACGGCCACCAGGACGTAGTTGAGGTTGCCGATGAACATCATCGCCGGCTGCATGAACCCGGAGATGGACTGCGCCCGCCAGCTCGCCGCGTACAGCTGCTCGTTGTACTCCCGGAACGCCTGCGCCGACTCCTCCTGACGGCCGAACGCGCGGACGAGGGTGTGCCCGGTGTACATCTCCTCGACGTGGGCGTTGAGCCGTCCGGTGACCTTCCACTGGGCGACGAACTGGGGCTGGGCGAGCCTGCCGACCCGCGTCGCCACCACGACCGACAGCGGCACCGTCACCAGCGCGATCAGGGCGAGCAGCCAGGAGATCCAGAACATCATCGCCAGCACGCCGAGGATGGTCAGCCCCGAGGCGACGATCTGCGACGCGCTCTGCTGGAGGCTCTGGCCGAGGTTGTCGATGTCGTTGGTGACCCGGCTGAGCACCTCCCCGCGTGGCTGGCCGTCGAAGTAGCGGGTGGGCAGCCGCGAGATCTTGCGCTGCACGTCCCCGCGCAGCTCGCCGATCACCCGCTGGATCGCCAGGTTGGTCAGGCGGGCCTGCAGCACCCCGCAGATCCCGGCGAGGGCGTAGATCACGGCGACCCACAGCAGCACCGTGCCGATCGCGCCGAAGTCCATCCCGCGGCCGGGGGTGAGGTGCAGCGAGGCGAGCAGGTCGGCCTGGGTGCCGTGCCCCGCGGCCCGCAGCGCGGCGACGTCCTGTTCCTTCGTCGTCCCGGCGGGCAGCCGCCGGCTGAAGATTCCCGCGAACACCAGGTCGGTGGCGTGGCCGAGCAGCCGCGGCCCGGTCACGGTGAGCCCGACGCTTACCGCCCCCAACCCGACGGCGGCTGTCAGCAGCAGCCGCTGCGGCCGCAGCAGGCGCAGCAGCCGCCGGCTCGAACCGGCGAAGTCCGCGGACTTCTCGGCGGCACCCTGACCGCCGAGGAATCGCGCCGGCCCGGCCATCGGGGCCGGCCCGCGCCGCGGTGCCGGGGTGGGAGCGGTCCCGCTCACGCCGCCTCCTGCTCGGTGAGCTGCGAGAGCACGATCTCGCGGTAGGTCGGGTTGTCGGCCATGAGCTCGTGATGGGTGCCCACCCCGACCACCTCTCCACCCTCCAGCACGATGATCTGGTCGGCGTCGCGGATGGTGGCCACCCGCTGGGCGACGATCACGACGGTGGCGTCGGCGGTCTCCCGGGCGAGCGCCGCGCGCAGGCGGGCGTCGGTGGCGTAGTCGAGGGCCGAGAACGAGTCGTCGAACAGGTAGATCTCGGGGCGGTGGACCAGCAGCCGGGCGATGCAGAGCCGCTGGCGCTGCCCGCCGGAGACGTTCGTGCCGCCCTGCGCGATCGGCGCGTCGAGCCCGTCCGGCATCGCCTCGACGAACTCCTTCGCCTGCGCCGTCTCCAGGGCCTGCCAGAGTTCGTCGTCGGTGGCGTCGGGCTTGCCGTAGCGCAGGTTCGACGCGATGGTCCCGGAGAACAGGTAGGGCCGCTGCGGCACGACGCCGACGGTGCGGGCCAGCAGGGCCTGATCGATGTCGCGCACGTCGACGCCGTCGACCAGCACCGCGCCCTCGGTCGCCTCCGCGAGCCGCGGGACGAGGCCGAGCAGGGTCGTCTTCCCGCTGCCCGTGCTGCCGATGACGGCGGTGGTCTGGCCGGGGCGGGCGGTGAGGCTGACGCCGCGCAGGACCGGGTCCTCCGCCCCCGGGTAGTGGAAGCCCACCCCCCGCAGCTCCAGCAGGCCGTGGGCGCGCAGCTCGCGCACCGGGTTGTCCGGCGGCCGCAGCGAGGAGTCCGTCGCCAGCACCTCCTGGATGCGTTCGGCGCAGACCTCGGCGCGCGGAATCATCATGAACATGAACGTCGCCATCATGACCGACATGAGGATCTGCATGAGGTAGCTGAGAAACGCGGTCAGCGCGCCGATCTGCATGTGGCCCGCGTCGATGCGGTGCGCCCCGAACCAGAGCACGGCGACGCTGGAGAAGTTCACGATCGTGAGCACGAGCGGGAACATCAGTGCCATCAGGCGGCCGAACCGCAGCGAGACGTCGGTCAGCTCGGTGTTGGCCACCCCGAACCGCTGCCGTTCGTGGTCGTCGCGGACGAAGGCCCGGATGACCCGCAGCCCCGTGATCTGCTCGCGCAGGATCCGGTTGACCGTGTCCAGCCGTTCCTGCATGGCCCGCCCGAGCGGGCGCATCCGGCGCACGATCAGCGTGATGATGACCGCGAGGACCGGGACGATCACGACCAGGAGCAGGGACAGCCCGGCGTCCTGGTTCACCGCGAGGATGATCCCGCCGATGCACATGATCGGCGCGGAGACCATCAGCGTGAAGCTGAGCAGCACCAGCATCTGCACCTGCTGGACGTCGTTGGTCGCCCGGGTGATGAGCGAGGGAGCTCCGAAGCGACCGACCTCGCGGGCCGAGAACGCCTGCACCCGGTCGAACACCGCCCCCCGCAGGTCACGGCCGATGGCCATCGCCGTGCGCGCGCCGAAGAACACCGCCGCGGCTGCGCACACGAGCTGCACGATGCTGACGCCGAGCATGAGCCCGCCGATACGCAGGATGTAACCCGTGTCGCCGACCACGACCCCGTGGTCGATGATGTCGGCGTTCAGGGTCGGCAGATACAGCATGCCGATCGTCGAGACCAGTTGCAGGGTCACCAGGATCGCGATGGGCCGCCGGTAGCGGGCCAGATGCGCCCGCAGAAGTCGGATGAGCATGCGGTCCCTCTCTGCAGCGGCGATACCCGGTCGACCAGGGCGTCCCGCTGCCGTCGCGGGGACACCGAGCAGGTCCCCCCACCGTCATGACGGCCACGACGGGCGGCGACCCCCGTGATCCACAACCGGGTGGCGGAGGACGGGACGGCGGTCGCACAGCCCGCCTGACGACGGGTGACGCGCCATGGACGCGTGGCGACCTTACGGCCTCAACCCAACGTCAGGTCAAGGCGTTTCCGATCGAGCGTGACCGCCTCGCGAGCCGCGGCCGCCGTCGATCGACCGACCGAACACTGACCCCGCGCGCCACGCCCCGCCGCGACGCCGCCGCGACCCCGCCGCGACCCGCCGCGACCGGCGACGACCTGCCGCGACCAACGCACACCGAATTGCCGCCGGCCGGCGGCGGATGTCATTCCGGACCCGCATTCCTGCGCGGGCGGTGATTCCCGGGTCGATGGTGGCGGCCGACGATAGCCTGGGTCCGTCCGACCACTCCGGAAGAGCGAAGGCGATCGACGCCGGGGCCGGATGCTCCGCAGGCCCACGGCGGCCGGCCCGACGCCGGCGTACCGGGTCCGGCGCGGGCCGCCGATACGCGACTTCGCCCCGTGCCCCTCGACCCGCCAGCAGAGTTGTCGATGCAACAGATTTCGGTGAAGTGGCACAACGAGCCATGTTATTCCGGCCCGGGAGCACCGGGCCAGGACAGTTGACACCGGAGCATGGGCGAGCGTAGTCGTAGGTGCGCAACCACCGGTCCATGGCGGAAAGGAACCGATAGTGTCAGGGCGAGCTGCGCGTCGACCGATGCCCGGGGCGCCGCCCCCCGGGGGGACCGGACGCCGGTGACCCGTAGTGACGTCGCAGGGGTAATGGAGGCCGACGCCAGTTCGCTCGCAGGCGCACCGTCACTACAATCGGATGGACCGTCGATGACTCTTTCCGGTGCTCGCCCTCGAGGACCAAGACCCGAACTCGAGAACAGCAGCCAGCTCACGCTGCTGCACCATCTTCATGAACTCAACCGCCCTTATCGGGTGAGTTACGAGATGGTGGTACGGAAAGTCTGGTCCGACAGCGAGGACATCAAGATCCGGCGCGCGCGGGCACGCGATCTCAGCCGTCAGTTCCGGGGCGAGAAACAGATCGACTGGAACGTCATCGAGAACTACGTGGAGCTGCTCTATCCGGAGGATCAGTCGCAGCGGGCGGCGCAGCTCGAACGGTGCCGGCCGCTGCATCTGGAGGCGTTCGGCCCGCCGGGCGACCCGGAGACCGACCGGGGGTCGGACGGGACCATCGATCCGACCTATGTCGCCGATCTCGAACGGCAGCTCGTCGAGGCCCGTATGCGCGCCGCCTTCGCCACCGCGCTGCTGGTGATCGTCCGCTCCGAGAACGCGGTGCTCCGCGGGAAGAACGCGCACTTCGGCTGGTTCCAGACCCGCGGACCGGCCGAGGAGTCCGAGCCGACGCCGGGCCCGCCGACCGAGTCCGGGGATCCGGTCACGGCGCCCATCCAGCGGCGGCAGGGCCACCGCGGGGGCCATCACCACCGCCGGGACCGGCCGATCGTCGCGTTCAGCGACCTCGTCGCCGAGCAGCCGAGTCCCGCCGGCTGGAACGTGCGGGGCCCGCTGCCCTACCCAGCGGAAAACGCCCTGCACTCGGCGCCGACCGGCCCCACCCCCGTGATCGAGGCGCTCCAGCGACGGGCCCAGGAGGCCACGCGCGCGGCCGCGGCCACCCGCGCCGCCGCGCCCGCCGACAACGCCCGCGGGCGCCGGGCCGCCACGGCGTCCGGCGCCGAGCCCGACATCCTCGCCGGGCCGGAACGCAAGCGGCGCGGCCGCGGACGATGACGGTGCTCCGGCTCCCGCTCCGCCGCCAGAGCCGGAGCCGGCGGCCCGGCCGTCCGGGTCCCTGGCCGGCCACCGAGGTGCCGTGCAGGCATGACTGGCCCGAGAACGGGCATCCCGCTCAGACCGCCCGGACGCACCGTCCGGGCGGAGTACTGCAGACAGGGAGGCCACAGGGCATGGATCGGGAGACCTTCGTCAAGCTGCTCAACGACGACCTCAGCTCCGAGTACCAGTCGATCGTCCAGTACATCCAGCACGGCGCGGTCATCACGGGCGCCGAGTACCTCAACGTCGCCGACGAGATCAAGCGGCACCTGCCGCAGGAGCTCAGCCACGCCCAGATCCTCGCCGAGCAGATCTCCTTCCTCGGCGGGACACCGACCGTCGACGTGTCCCAGGTCCACCCGTCGAGCGGGGCCCAGGAGGCGCTGCGGGACGATCTGCGGCTGGAGTCCGAGCAGCTCGACCGCTACCGCGAGCGGTTCGGCCAGGCCAACGAGCTGGGCCTGGCCGACGTCGCCGAGGCGCTGCGTCCGCTGCTCGAACAGACCCAGGAGCACGTGCGCGACCTACAGGCGGCGCTGGGCCGCTGAGCCGCTGGGCCGGGCCGCCTGAGCGGGGGCGGTCCCGGCCGGCCGGGAGCCGGCCGCACCGGGCCCCCTCAGACGGGGACGGGGCTGTCCACGTCCACGATCTCCTTGCCCAGCGGCATCAGCGACACCGGGATCAGCTTGAAGTTCGCCAGGCCGAGCGGAATACCGATGACGGTCAGGCACAGCGCGATCCCGGTGGTGAGATGCCCGAGGGCCAGCCACCAGCCGGCGAAAACGATCCACACAATGTTGCCCACCAGGGACGCCCCGCCGGCATCCGGACGATCGACCACCCGCCGGCCGAACGGCCACAACGCGTAGTTGGCCATCCGCAGCGACGCGATGCCGAACGGAATGGTGATGATGAGGATGAAACAGATCAGCGCCGCCAGGGCATAACCGATGGCCAGCCAGATGCCGCAGAGCACCAGCCAGATGACGTTGAGCAGGACGCGCATTGACCCACCCGCACTCTCTCCCGGAATCGGGGACCGGTCGTCGCCGAGGCCCGCGGCGTCGGGTGCAACGCGGGCGGATAGCGCCTGCGGAACTTTACCCACGGGGCGGCGACCTTTACCCCACTTGGGGCGAGTTCACCGTCAGCACCCGGCGGATCCGGCGGGTGGCGGGCGGCGGCGGCCCCGACTCGCTACCGTCGACGGTGGTGGCCCGGGCACGGCAGGGTCCGGGTTTCGCCCGACCAGCCCGGGCAACGCCCGACCGGTCCGGACCACGCACGACCCGCCCGCGTTCCGACCGCAGCGATAGGTGGATGCCCGGTATGCAGGTGTACGACCACGTCGTCGACCTCGTCGGTGACACGCCCCTGGTCCGGTTGACGCCGGGAATCGCCGAGACCCCGGCGCCGGTGCTGGGCAAGCTCGAATACCTGAATCCGGGCGGCTCGGTGAAGGACCGGGTGGCGCTGGCGATGGTCGCCGCCGCCGAGGAGGCCGGGGCGCTGCGGCCGGGCGGCACCATCATCGAACCGACCAGCGGCAACACGGGGGTGGGCCTGGCGCTGGTGGCGGCGCGGCGGGGCTACCACTGCGTGTTCACGATGCCGGACAAGATCAGCGAGGAGAAGCGGGCGGTCCTGCGCGCGTACGGCGCGGAGGTCGTCGTCTGCCCCACGGCGGTGCCCCCCGACGATCCCCGCTCCTACTACGAGGTGGCCCGCCGGCTGGTCCGGGAGACCCCGGGCGGGTGGAGCCCGGACCAGTACTCCAACCCCCACAACCCGGCCGCGCACCGGGCGACCACCGGGCCGGAGATCTGGCGGGCGACCGACGGCCGCGTCACGCACTTCGTCGCCGGGATCGGCACGGGCGGCACGATCAGCGGTGTGGGCCGCTACCTCAAGGAGGTGTCCGGCGGCGCCGTGCAGATCATCGGCGCCGATCCGGAGGGATCGGTCTACTCCGGCGGCAGCGGCCGGCCCTACCTCGTCGAAGGAGTCGGTGAGGACATCTGGCCGACGACCTACGACAAGACGGTCGTCGACCGGGTGGAGGCGGTCAGCGACCGCGACTCGTTCCTGATGACCCGGGATCTCGCCCGGCGGTGCGGGCTGCTGGTCGGTGGGTCCTGCGGGCTGGCCGTGGTGGCGGCGCTGCGCGTCGCCGGCGGTCTCGGGCCCGACGACGTCGTCGTGGTCCTGCTCCCCGACTCGGGCCGCGGCTACCTGTCGAAGATCTTCAACGACGAGTGGATGTACGAGTACGGCTTCCTGGAGCCGCCGTCGAGCGGCCCGACCGTCGCCGACGCGCTGCGGTACAAGAGCGAGCAGAGCCGGCCGACCGACCAGGGCCACGAGGGCGGCCGGGGCGGTGGGCCGCCCGACCTCGTGCACGTCCATCCGGACGAGACGGTCGGCGCGGCCATCTCCTACCTGCGGGAGTACAACGTCTCGCAGATGCCGGTGGTCCGCCACGAACCACCTCTGCGCGCGGCCGAGGTGGCGGGCTCGGTGATCGAACGTCACCTGCTCGCCGCGGTCTTCGCCGACCGGTCCGCCGTCGACTCCCCCGTGAGCGAGCACCTGTCCCCGCCGCTGCCGATGGTGGGGGTCGGCGAGCCGCTGTCCCGGATCGTCGCGGTCCTCGGCGACGATCCGGCGGTCCTGGTCCACGACGAGGGCAGCCCGGTCGGCATCCTCACGCGCGCCGACCTGCTGAGTTTCCTGGCCGTGGCGCCGTAGCGTGGCGTCATGAGCACCGACGAGTTCGCCGACGGGTTCGAGACGATCGCGATCCACGCCGGGCAGGATCCCGATCCGGGCACCGGCGCGGTGGCGCCCCCCCTCCATCTGTCCTCGACCTTCGCCCAGGACGGCGTGGGCGGCCTGCGCGGCGGATTCGAGTACTCCCGGTCCGGCAACCCGACCCGCGCGGCCCTGGAGACCTGCCTCGCCGCGCTGGAGGGCGGCCGCGTGGGCCTCGCCTTCTCCGCGGGCATGGCGGCGACCGACACACTGCTGCGGGCGGTGTGCCGCCCCGGCGATCATGTGATCATCCCGGCCGACGCCTACGGCGGGACCTACCGGCTGATCGCCCGGGTCCTCGGCGAGTGGGGGGTCGAGCACAGCAGCGTCGACCTCACCGACCTGGAGGCGACCCGGGCCGCGGTCCGCCCGGGCGTGACCCGGCTGGTGTGGTGCGAGACGCCGACGAACCCGCTGCTGACGATCGCCGACATCGCCGCGCTCGCGTCGCTCGCCCACGACGCCGGCGCACTGCTCGCCGTGGACAACACGTTCGCCTCGCCCTACCTTCAGCAGCCGCTGGCCCTCGGCGCCGACGCCGTGGTCCACTCCACCACGAAGTACCTCGGCGGCCACAGCGACGTCGTGGGCGGCGCGATCGTGGTCAGCGATCCCGAACTCGGCACGCAGCTGCGATTCCTGCAGAACGCGGCCGGTGCCGTCCCCGGACCGTTCGACTGCTGGCTCGTCCTGCGCGGCATCAAGACGCTCGCCGTGCGGATGGACCGGCACTGCGCCAACGCCCGCGGTGTCGCCACCCTGCTGGCGGCGCATCCGGCCGTCTCGACGGTGTACTACCCGGGCCTGCCCGGTCATGCCGGGCACGGCATCGCCGCCAAACAGATGCGCGACTTCGGCGGGATGGTCTCGCTCACCCTGCGGGACGGCCCGCGGGCCGCGGTCGAACTGTGCGGGCGGACCCGGCTGTTCACCCTCGCCGAGTCACTCGGCGGAGTGGAATCCCTGATCGAGCATCCGGCCAGCATGACGCATGCGTCGGTCGTAAACTCGCCGCTCGCCGTGCCGGCGGAGCTCGTCCGGCTCTCGGTCGGCATCGAATCGGCCGACGACCTCGCGGCCGATCTGCGCCGCGCCCTGGACGGACTTTCGACCCGTTCCGCTTAGCTCCACCGCGGACAGGCGCGGGCAAAGCCGGTGCACAACACCACCACGGTGGTGGAAAACGGCCGACGAAAGTCCCGAAGTGAGCGCCGAGCCGACATAACAAGCTTTGAGCGGTTATCGTTGGCTAACTGAGTTGAGATCCTCGGGCGGAGAACATCATGGCTGCACGTGCAGGTATGCCGTACACGTGCCGGGTCCGCCAGGTCGCGACCGTCAGGAGTGCCGCATGGACGCCTCGACGGACCGCCGGACGCTCGTCACCTCGAGCGCGCTCGTCGTCGGTGCACTCCTCGGTGGCGGTGCCGCCGACATGAGTTCCTCGGCGGCGGACAGCCGGGTAGCCCTGGAGCAGGTCGAGTCCACGCTGGAGACCCTCGCCCGCCGCTGGGAGACCACCCCGCCGGCGGAGCTCGTCGAACGGCTCGCCACCCTCGAGCACCACGCCCGCACCATCGGGCGCTGGCGGCTGGGTTCGGCCCTGCGTCAGGACTGGCTGCGGGCGCACGGCCGGATCCTCCTGATGACCTCGGTCGCCCAGGGCGACAGCGGGCAGCCGAACCGGGCGACGATCGCGGCGCGGGCGGCGCTGGTCCTCGCGAAACACGTCGGGGACGCCACCACCGCCGCCCACGCCGGAGTCGTGCTGGCCGAACTGGCGGCCTACTCCTTCGACAGCACCTTCGACGGCCTGCAGCTCGCCCGGACCGCTCGGGCCGCTGCGCCGCACGCGCACACCGCGATCCTTGCGATCACCACCGAGGCGCACATCATGGCCGCCGGCACATGCCGACGGACGGCATCGTGGCCGTGCTGCGCTCGGCGGACGCCATCGCCGCGAAGCTGCCCCAGGGTTCGTTGGGCTACAGCCTCGACGGCATTCATCCGGGCTATCTGCCGACGTTCGGGGGTGCGGCGCTCGTCGCCGCGGGCGCTGTGGACGAGGGCCAACAGCGCCTCGATGAGGCCGCCGATCTGTTCGGCCGCTCCCGGGCGTCCGGCGCGCTCGCCGCCGTGCGGCTCTACCAGGCGTCGGCGGCGATGCGGTCGCGTGATCTGGACGAGGCGGAGATTCTGGCGACGAGGGCGCTGGCCGCCTCGGCGGTCCGGCCGAGCAGTTGGTTGTCGAACGGCATTCTCTCGCTCGCGAAGCGGGCCAGAGGCCAGGGAGCGGACTGGTCCGGGCTGGTCGCACAGGCGGAGGAATGGTCACCGGTCTGACCGCCGACGGACCAGCCGGCCCGCCGTCGGACCAGGGCGGTTCGCAGTGCCCGGGCGACGAGCAGGCCGGCCAGGACGACGACCAGAACGGCCAGGAACGGGAATATGTCGGAATGTGGCATGACGTTCGACGGACCGAGGTACACGGATTTTGATGGTGCAATATTCGGGACGATCGGCAGCGGTGGCGGGGTCGCCCGCGCGGCGACGGGATAGGAAATAGGCACGGCGGTACGTTATCGGGTGGACGACAATGGTGTGCAGGTCGGGGCGCGGCAAAGGTTCCGAGCGGCACTGCACATACCCACAAAAAGGTCCGACCGGGACAGGAGAAGGCCACAAAGAAGGCCGTATCAGCCCACACCCGGGTTACACTCCAACCCCGGGACTCCGGCTCATCCGTGGTCTGAGTATCCTCTGTCCCCCGGGCTTCCGCGCCGACTGCACGGTATCTGCACGCCGTCCCCGGGGTCGGCCGGCTACCGTGAACCCGGTGAGCGGGTCGGGCGTGGTGGTCATCGGCGGGTTCTGCCTCGACTGCATCGTCACCACGGACACACTGCCGGCCTGGGGGGACGATCTTCGGGTCGACGCCGTGCGGACCCGGCCGGGCGGCAAGGGCCTGAACCAGGCGGTGGCGCTCGCCCGCCGCGGCGTGCCGGTCCGCGCCGTCGGCGTCGTCGGTGGGGACACGACCGGCCGCGAGCTGCTCGCGGCGCTGCGAGCCGAGGGGGTCGACGCAGCCACGATGGCCGTCCGTCCCGGCGCGGCGACCCCCGTCTGCGTGGTGCTCGCCCACCCGGACGGCCGCACCGCGTTCCTCTGCCGCTGGGCGGAGGCGGTCGAGCTCACCCCCGCCGACCTGGCCCCCGCTCGGGAGGCCATCCGTTCCGCCCGCGCGGTCATCGTGACCTTCGACCCGCCGCCCGCGACCGTGCGGGCGGCCGTCGACCACGCCCTGGCGGCCGGCGCGGCGCTGGTCGTCCATCCCGCGCCGCCCGAGCGGGCAGCCGCGGCGGCCCTCGTCGACCTGCCCTGGGACCGCGTGAGTGTCGCCACGCCGAACGAACAGGAGGCCAGGCTGCTGCTGGCGGCGGCCGGCGATCCGGCGGCCGACGGTCCCGGGGCTCAGCTGGCGGCCGCGTTCGGTCATCGGTTCGGGACGCCACTGTGTGCGTCACCCGGGCGGAGCACGGTGTCGCCGTCTGGGACGGCACCCGGTCCTGGGCCCGTCCGGCCCATCCGACGACCGTCGTCGACACCACCGCCGCCTCGGACGCGTTCACCGCCGCGCTCACCCACGTCCTGTTCGCCGGCGACGCCCCGGCCACCGACACCCACGCCACCGCCACCGACACCGACACCGACACGACGGACACCAACACTCCGGCCACCGACGCCGGCCGGCTCCACGTGCCCGCCTCGGCCACCCGGCCATCCGGCATCGTTCTGGCCGCCGTCGAAGCGGGCCTCGCCGCGGCGGCCTGGACGGTCCGCCACCGGGGTGCACTCGATGCGCTGCCCCGCCTCGCCGGTTCGCCCGAGCGGCCCCCGGCCGGCCCGGCCCTCCTGGCGCCCGAAGGGGTATTCCGGCATAAGGCCTAACCGGACAGGTGCGTGTAGGTGGGCTGATAGCGGGTAATCCTGCGACAGTCACATATCGCCCCCGCCGAAGGAGCAGTCATGGCCACCCGGGTTGGGACCCGAACCAGCAGCATCAGCCTCGGTACGCTTCTCTATCTCATCGTTGGCGTGGTCATCACCGCGAGCCAGGACTACTGGAACTTCACGGACTGGGACGGCCACGCGCTGAGCAGTTTCTTCACCGCCCTCGTCGCGACCCTGCTGTGGCCGCTCGCCATCTTCTACACTTTCGCCCTCCACACCCGCTGACCGCCGGCGCGGCATCGAGGATGGCGGACGCGACCTTCCCGCCTTCGACGAACGCCAAACCCGGCATTTCCGCACCACGCCCATCCGGCTCCGGCACCGATGCCTGGGCCGGATCGGCATGTGCGCCGCGCGGCCCGATCTGGCCGGGCCACCGGGTGTCCCGGAGGTGCCGCGGGTGGCGCAACAAAGCGGCCATCATCGTGTAACCGTCCGGGTTGATGCAGGCCTGACTGTTGCCGTGTACCGACGGATCGCAGATAGACTGCGGCCGGCCGACACCGGGAACAGACGCCGTCGGTTCCAGCGACTCGCGGGCGGGCCCGCGACCGGACAGGGAGGCAGCCCGATGGAGCCGTGCCGCATCGTCAGCGTCGTGGGGAACCCGAAGGCGGCGTCCCGGACCAGGCAGGTCGCCGAGGCGGTGGCCGGCCGCGTCGCGACCTCGCTGGCCGCGAGCGGCTTCGAGACGTCCGCGGAGGTCATCGAGGTCGGCGAGCTGGGTTCCGGCCTCCTCGGCTGGGGCGACCCGACCGTCGGGGCGGCCCTGGCCACCATCCGGGCGGCCGACGTCCTCATCATCGCCACGCCCACCTACAAGGCGACCTACACCGGGCTGCTGAAGTTGCTCCTCGACCAGATCGGCGGCGGTGAGCTCGCCGGCCTGCCGGCCATCCCGGTCCAGGTGGCCGCCGCGCCGCAGCATGCCCTGGCGGTGGAGGTGCACCTGCGCCCCGTGCTCGTCGAGATCGGCGCAGCCTGCCCGACCACCGGGCTGTTCGTCCTCGACTCGGCGCTCGCCGAGCTCCCCACGCAGCTCGACGCCTGGGGCTCGGTGAACCTCCCGGCGGTGAGCGCCCTCGTCGCGGCCCGGCGCGCGGTGTCGGCGCCGTCCGCCTGACCGCCTGACCGTCGTCCCGGCCTGGCGGTCGATCAAGCACTCCGCGGCACCGACCACGACCGGCGGTACGGCTCCGTTCGCGGCTCAGCCGTGACCGACTCCCGCGATCCCGGGGTCGACCCGCACCTGCGGCAGCTGCCCGACGACCACGCCGGACTGCGCCGACGCCCGACCGCCGCCCGGCGCCGCCGGACCCGCGGGCTGTGCCCCGCTCCCGGCCCCGGCCCCGGCGGAGCCTGCGGCGGCCCGCCCATCGGGAGCCTCCGGGCTGCGGGGGCCTGCGCCGGACACGGACCTCGCAGCGGACGTCGAGCCGGAGCCCGCAGGGGGCCGGTTCTGCCCCCGCGTGCGCGGGGTGGTGTCGCCCGGACCGCTCGTCGCGGTGCCCGCGCCCGCCTCCGACGCTCCCCCGGCGCCGGTCGGCCCTCGAGACCCGGGTCGCGTCCCGGCGCGCGGCGCGGCGCCCTGCGCCGCGGTGCCGGCGGGGGCGTCCACACCGGCCGGACGGGCTGCGGCGCCCCGATACCCGCCGGCTCCCACGTACCCCCCCGTCCCCGAATACCCACCGGCCCCCGAATACCCGCCTGCCCCCGTGTTCCCACCGGCCCCCGGATGGCCGCCCGCGCCGAGGTACCCACCGGTATCCGAATATCCGCCCGTTCCGGAGTATCCGCCGATTCCGGGATCTCCGCCGGTTCCGCGGTGGCCGCCGGTTCCGGGATATTCGCCGGTTCCGGGATATTCGCCGGTTCCGGGATAGCCGTCGGCCCCGGGAGCGGCGGCGCCGCGTCGGGTCTCGTCCCGGTAGGCGTAGCCGTCCGGGTCGTCACCGGCCGACCCTCCGTCCAGGCCGGAACCGGTGCGTCCGCGACCGGGCCGGTCGTCCCACCCGTCGCGGTCGCCGCCGTCCGGGTCCGCGGCGAATCGCTCCTCGTCCTGGTCGGTGTCCCCGCCCCGGTCGACGCGGGTGGGATCGCCGGCGGCCAGGCCGTTCTCGTCGAGCGCACCGTCCCGGGACGAGCCCGGATACGTCGGCGCCGCCTGCTCGGAACCGTCCGCGGCGGTGGCTCCGTCCGTGGCCTCCGGGGAGGAGCCGTAGAGCGAACCGGGGAACGGTGGCAGCGTCGGCAGGGGGGAGATCTGCGGATCGCCCGGCTGCCAGCGCGGATCGTCGCGCTGTGGCTGGTCGCCGAGCCCGAGCCGGGTGTCGGCGGCGCTGGTCGTCCCGAGCCGGACGTCGTCCCCGCCCGAACCGGCGGGGGCGGAGAAGCCGAAGGCGGTCACGGCGACCGTGAACCCGCCGGCCGCGACGGTCAACCCGCGGCGCCGGCCGGAGATGCGGGCCCAACCCACCCGCCCGCGTAGGGTGCCGGCGATGCCGACGAGCATCACCGCGACGGCGAGCAGCGCCATGGCCATGGCAAACACCGACATCAGGCCCCCAGGTCGCATCGTCTCCACGGGAGCCCGAACCGTAACTCACCCAGAGTAGTACCACCGATACCGTGGATGCCGTGTCGGGGTGCCGGCGCCCAACCGGTCTCCCGCCGACGCGGCGCGGCACGATCCGTACCCGCCGAGCCCCAGGCGGACCGTTGCCCGCACCGGCGGTTCGACGGCGCCGGCTGCGAGCGCGGTGGGACAGATCGGCCGCCTAACGCCGCGCGATCAGACCGGCACGTCCGGCGCCGGCGGATGCACCGGCGGCCGTGCCGGTTCCTCCGCCGAAGGAGCCTCCCGTCCCGGCATCGGAACCAGCGCCAACGCCCCCAGAATCACCCAGGCCACCAGAACGACCAGCGCCACCAGATCTGCCCGCGCCACCCGCCCCAGCTCCGCCACCCGATCCAGCTCCGCCATCCGGCTCACCTCCGCCACCCGATCCAGCTCCGCCACCCGCCCCAGCTCCGCCATCCGATCCAGCTCCGCCACCCGCCCCACCTCCGCCGCCGGGCCAGCCGGACCCGCCCGAACCGCCAGACCCACCCGCACCGCCAGATCCGACCGAACCGCCAGATCCGACGCCCCCGCCGCCGGTCGGCGCAGGCGGGGGTGTCGGACGCCCGGTGTAGGTGGGGCGGTTGCCGTCGTGACGGGAGGTTCCGGCCGAGGACCTCGTGGAGGACGGACCGTCGGTCTCGTCCTCAGACCGGCCGGGCGGGGAGCCGTCGTCGCTCGGCGGGATCGGCTGGGGACGCGCCGAGGCGCGAGGAATGGACGAGCCGGCGGTGGGGCGAGGCGCCCCACCGCCGGAAGACCCTGTGACGGGCTTGCTCGTCTCGGGACTGCCCGTCTCGGACCGTCCCGCTGCAGGTCTCCCCGTCGCGGGCTTGCTCGACACGGGCCTGGTCGGTGCGGGCCGGCTCACGGGCTTGGTCGGTGCAGGTCTGCTCGTTGCAGGCCTGGTCGGCGCGGGCTTGGTCGGTGCGGGCCGGCTCACGGGCTTGCTTGGGGCAGGTTTGCTCGGTGCAGGTTTGCTCGTTGCGGGCCTTCTCGGGGTTGGTCTGCTCGGCACGGGCCTGGCAGGGCCCTCGGACTCGCCCGCGCCGCCCGCGCCGCCCGCGCCACCCGAACCACCCGAACCACCCGAACCACCCGAACCACCCGAACCAGTCGAACCACCGGAACCACCGGAACCACTCGAACCGTCGGACCCACCCGAGCCACCGGACCCGGAACCGCCCGAGCCACCGGACCCACCCGAGCCACCACTTCCGGAGCCCCCGGAGCCACCGGAGCCACCCGTGTTGCCGTTGCCGGTCGGGGTCTGGCCGCCCTTGGGCCCGGTGGGAGTGGAGGGTGCGGAGCCCGCCCCGCCGCCGCGCGGCGGCGAGGTGGTCCGGACGGCCGTGCCACCGGGGCGTGCGGGGGAGGCGGCCGGTGGCCGGTCCGTCTTCGGGGGCTGGCCGGTCGTCCCACGCTGCGGCGTGCTCGCGCCGCCGGCGCGCTGGGGTCCGGCGGGCGCCCGGGGCACGCCCGCCACCAGGCCCGCAGCTCCGGCCCGCGCCCGGCTGGCCGGGGTGGCCGGCGGGTGATTCGAGCCGCCCGGCGCGCGGCCGTTGGTCACGTCGTCGGTGGGCTGGGCATAGGCCTTGTCGCCCTTCGTCGGATCCTGCTGCACCTGGACGTCCGCCTGGCCGCCGCGGCCAGGCGAGGACGAGGACGAGGACGAGCCGGACCCGGGCGGAACCAGGAAGACGCTGTTCGAGGCCGGATCGTGATCGCCGCCGTCGCCGGTCCCGACACCGTGCGTCGCGAGCAACCCGAACGCAACGAGAGCCACCGAGCCGGCGCCGGTGACAATCCCGGCCCGACGGCGATCGTGGATCCATGCCCACTCGGCTCGTCCGCGGAGCAGACCGAGAACTCCTGCAATCAGTATCAGCCCGGCAACCGCCAGGCAGAAGTACATCATGGAAACCCCCCGGGCGCAGTCGCCTACCAGGCTAGGGGCGATCCATCGCTATTCGTCGCAAGGGAATTACAAAGAGATTCTGCCATCATCCTGCCCGTGACGGATATCACCGACTGAATCGGTAGGCGTATCCACCGAAGCAATCCGGTCGAGGATACCTGCGACATCAACCCCCGACGGCAACGTGCCGAAAGCGAGACCCCCGTCACCGGCCAACCGGCTCGCGCAGAACGCATCCGCAACGGCGGGCGGCGCATGCCGGACAAGCAAAGAACCCTGCATAACGAGTGCCAACCGCTCGACCACACGGCGCGCGGCGAAGGGGTCGGCCGCCGCCTTCGGCAATTGCGCGCGCAACCGGTCCCAGGCCCGATCGAGCCGGGCGTCCGCGCCGCGGGCCGCCTCGATCTGCCGGGACAGCGCGTCGAGGCCGTCCGGTTCCCGATCGAGCGCCCGGAGCACGTCGAGCGCATTGACGTTGCCGGAGCCCTCCCAGATGCCGTTGAGGGGCGCCTCCCGGTAGAGCCGTGGCATGCCCGACTCCTCCACATAGCCGTTTCCCCCGAGGCATTCGAGGGCCTCCGCGGCCACGCCCGGCGCCCGCTTGCACACCCAGTACTTCGCCACGGCCGTCGCGAGGCGTTTGAACGCCTGCTCGTCGCGGTCGCCGCGCGCCGCCCGGTCGACGGCTCCCGCGACCCGCAACACCAAGGTGGTCGCCGCCTCGGATTCCAGGGCGAGATCGGCCAGCACATTGCGCATCAGCGGGGCGTCGATCAAACGGGTCCCAAAGGCCCGGCGATGGCGCACATGGTGCGCGGCCGCCGTGACCGCGGCCCGCATCCCGGCCGCGGACCCGAGGCTGGCGTCGAGCCGGGTCATCGCCACCATTTCGATGATGACGCGAACGCCACGCCCCTCCGCCCCGACCAGCCAGGCCACGGTGTCGTCGAACTCCGGTTCGCTGCTGGCATTGCTGCGGTTGCCGAGCTTGTCCTTCAGCCGTTGAATGCGAAAGGTGTTACGGCTGCCGTCGGGGAGCACCCGCGGCACCCAGAAGCAGGACAGTCCGCCGGGTGCCTGCGCCAGGACCAGAAAGACGTCGTTCATCGGCGCACTTGTGAACCACTTGTGGCCTCGTAGCCGATAGGTGCCGTCGGCGGCCGGCGTCGCCGTCGTCGTGTTCGCCCGGACGTCCGAACCGCCCTGCTTCTCGGTCATGCCCATGCCGGCGAGCAGCCCCGCCTTGCCCTCCGGCGGGCGCAGCCCCGGGTCGTAGATCCGGCTGGCGAGCAATGGTTCGTATCTGGCCGCGAGGTCGGGCGCGGCCCGCAGCGCCGGGACCACGGCGTAGGTCATCGACACGGGGCAGAGGTGGCCCTGTTCGACGGTGCCCCAGACGAGGATGTTCGCCGCCCGCGCGACGTGCGCGCCCGGGCGCGGGTCCCGCCACGGCGCCCCGGTCAGCCCCTCCCGCACGGCCACCTCGAGCAGCGCGTGCCAGGACGGGTGGAAGTCGACCTCGTCGACGCGGTTGCCGTAACGGTCGTGGGTGCGCAGCTCGGGCGGGAAACGGTCGGCCTCCTCCGCCCAGCGCCGAGCCTGCTCGGTGCCCGCCAGCCGGCCCAGGCGGCGCAGGGCATCCGTGTGCCAGCCGGCGCCCTCCCGGACCAGGGCCGTCAGCAGCGCCGGGTCCGCGGACGCGTCGTGGCCGACCAGCGGCGGGGGCTGGTTCGTCACCTCGTGCGTTCGACCGGGGGACGACCGTGAGGCCCCGGTGGGCAGCCGCGCCTCGATCGACGAGCTCATCTCCGCTCCTCCTCTCGCGCCCCGCCACGGCGCTCCCTCGGCACGGGAGACCGGTGGTCGGTGGTCGGCGGTCGGCGTGCCCTCCCTCGACGGTCCACCGATCCCGCAAACGAGAACAACATATTGGCTGCCGGTGCCCGACAGCCACCAGGGAAACCGCCCTCCCGGCGGTATATAACCGCCTTCCGGACAATTCGCAGCCCATCTTCGGGGGCCGGATCGCGCATTTACCGGACGACCGGAGCGCGATGGATCCGAACCGCCGGGAACGAACGCGGGCGGCCGGGCAGCCCACTCCGGCGTCGTCCCGCCCGGGGCGCGCGGACCAGGGCGCCCGCCCGCCGGCGCGGGTCCGTCGCGGGGCGAGGCCGCCGGGCCCGACCGGATCTCCGACGAAGGCTCGGAGCACGCCGTGATCCCGTGATCATGCTGTGCGATGCTCGAACGGGCTAGACCTCCCGGGTGCTACGGAGAGTCCCGAGGAACACCGAAAGTAACAGCGGCCCCGCCGGCACGATCGCGAGCGGTGGCAGCATCACGACAACAATTCGCCGTCGACACGACACCTTGCGTCACGGTCGAACACACATGGTTGACGCTATCAGGACCGGCTCCCCTCGGGAGCGACGGCAGGTATCGACGAGACGACTCTCGGTATCCGTCATTCTGCCGACAGGGAATCCGCTCCGGCGGACCGGCATGCGTCGACATCCATCCCATTGCTGCGCGCCGCACACGCGCGGGCCCGGCCGATACCGGATGCGCGGCGGCCGATGAAACTCGCGGCGCGGATACTCGTATGCTCACCCACAACCGGGAGGATTCGCCGCCCGGAAATCAGAATACGTTTACTCACGGTGAGATCCGTCGAGTCCGGGCAGCGTTGTCGGGCGGGGCGCGAAAGATGATCAGAGGTGGCCGGATCGGGGGGCGACGATCACTCGGCCCCGGCACGGCCGCGGTCGCGGTCCACTCCAGGCCGGCCCACCGCAGGCGGGCTCACCGGCGGCGATTCCTCTCGTCGTTGGCCATCCTGCTGGCCATTCTGGTGCTCGGAACCCTGGCCCTCCACGTGGGTGCCAACCTGCTGCACCGGGAGGAGGGATCGCGGCTGGCGGCCCGGGCGAGGCTCGTCGAGCGCCTCGCGCAGTGGGAGTCCGACGCCGACTCCCCCGCGGGGCTGTCGGCCGCGGTCGCGCGCGTCCCCTTCCGCCCGGACGACCGCGCCACCAACGCGGATCTCCTCCCCGGCCTGCAGCTGTCGCCGTCGGGCGATGTCACCCGGCTGCTGGCCCTGCTCGACCGGGCCGGCACCGTCACCGCCGCGTACCCGGTGGGCGGCGTCGTGACCCCGCGCGCCCTCGGCCCGGCCCTGTCGTCGGCATGGGCCGGCAGGGGCGCCGTCTCCCCCGTCTTCACGCTCGCCGACGCGCCGGTGCGCGCCACCGTGGTTCCGGTCGGGTCGCCGCGGCCCTGGGCCGTCCTGGTGGCCGTCTCCACCCAGGAGATCAATCTTCGGCTCTCGAGCGGCATCGCGACCATGCTCGGGGCCGGCAGCGGCAGTGTGTCGACGATCGACCAGCACGGCGTCCCGATCGCCTCGACCGACCCTGCGCTGCCTGGCCGGCAGATGCTGGCGGCCGCGGAGCTGCGCCGCTCCCGTGCCCCCGGCCGCAGCCCGCGGATCTGGCGCACCTCCGGCCCCGACGGGACGATCACCCACATCACCGCGCTGCAGCCGGCGACCGGATATCTCACCTACTTCCAGCAGCCCACCGAATCGCTCTACGCCGACCTGCGGGCCAGAGGCGACCGGCGCAACCTGACGCTGCTGGCGGTCGCGCTGACCGGCGTGCTGTGCATCGTCTTCCTCGGGCTGCTGCGCGAGGCCGCCGCCCAGCGGAGCCGGGCGGGGCTGCGGGCGCTGTTCGCGGCGGCGCACGACATCGTCCTCGTCACCGACCCGGCCGGCCGGCTCACCTTCGTCAGCCCGGCCATCGTCCCCCTGCTCGGCCACCCGGACGAACCCTGGCTGGGGCGGTCGCTGACCGAGCTGGCCCATCCAGACGACGCCGCGCGGCTGCTGTGCCTGATCGAGAATCCGACCGCGGGATCGCTGCTCGACATCCGGCTCACGCGGGCCGCCGGCACCCACCGCTGGTTCGACGTCGCCGCGCGCCGGCTGCCGCGGCAGGCCGGCGCACCCGAGATCCTCATCACCTGCCACGCCGTCGGCAGACGCAAGCGGCTGCTCGATCAGCTCGGTTACCAGGCCGGCCACGACGTGCTGACCGGGCTGCTCAACCGGTCGGCCTTCGAGGAGGAGCTCGCCACCGCCGCCGCCACTCCTGCGACCACCACTCCTGCCGCCACTGCTCCTGCCGCCACCACCTCTGCCGCCTCTGCCTCTGCCACCTCTGCGCGGCCGGCCGACTCGGTCGCGGTCCTGTTCGTCGACCTCGACCGGTTCAAACAGGTCAACGACACCCTGGGGCACGCCGCCGGCGACCAGGTACTGCAGACGGTGGGCGCACGGCTGCGGTCCGAACTCGGCGCGGGCGACGCCGGCGGACGGTTCGGCGGCGACGAGTTCGGCATCCTGCTGCGAGGCACCGACGGGCCCGGCGCGCGGGCGGTCGCCGCCCGGATCATCCAGGCGCTGGGCCAGCCGATCCTCGTCGACGGCGACGAGGTGCGGATCGGTGCGAGCGTGGGGATCGCCCTGGCGGGTGCCTGCCCGTGCGGACCCGAGCAGCTGCTGTGGGCGGCCGACCAGGCGATGTACCGGGCGAAGCAGGTCGGACCGGGGCGTTATGCGGTGGCGACGCCGGGCCCACCCGGCTCGGTCGCGGAGTCCGGTGTCGTCGCGGAATCCGGTGTGGTCGGGGTGGACGCCGTGGAGTTCGCGATCTCCGAGCCTCTCCTGGTCGAGCTCCTCGACGTCACCGTGGACGAGATCGAGTCCGCTACGGCTCGGCCGGCGCCCGCAGCGGACCCGGCCGAGCCGACCGGTCCCCGTGCCGGCGCCGAGCCCGGCGAGACGGCCGACGGTGCGGCGGCGCCGTCCCAGCTCGGGCCGCGGAGCCGGACGCACCCGCGGCGGCGGTCCCGGCAGCGGCGGACCAGCGTCCGCGCCCACCTCACCCGGGCGCTTCCGCTACTGGTCCTGGGCTCGGTGATCCTGACCACCACCGTGGTCACCCTGGGGATCGAGAACGCCAACCGGCGGCGGGCCGAGGCCCAGCGGGTGACCGACAGCGATGCCCTCTCCTTCCGTCTCGCCGGGTTCGCGGCCGACCTGAGCCAGCCCCGGTACCTCATCGACCCGGTCTCCCGACTGCCGTGGTCGCTGACGGACCCCGCGGCCGACGCCCGGACGCTGGCCGCCGTCGCCGGGCCGAGCCTGTCGACGCCGGGCACCCTGCTCGCCCTCGTCGACCTCGACGGCCACCCCCGGGCGGTCCAGCCGCCCGGGGCGGCGGTGCCGTTCCCGGCGCACAGCCGGATCTGGGCGTCCGCCCGCGGCGGCGGCCTGAGCCTGCCGGCCCTCGACGAGTCCGGTGGGGCCCGGATCTACAGCGTCGTGCCCGTCCGGCGTGCCGGACGCAGCGCCGCGTTCCTGGTACTGGGCCGGACGCTGCACGGGTCGCCGGCCGCGGAGATGGCCCGCACCCTCGGCCGGGGAACAACCGCGGCGGCCGCCAGCGCGGCCGCGCTGGACCTTGGCATGACCATCAGCGTCGTCGACGCGCATGGCCGGGCGGTCATGTCGAACGACGCCGCCACGGTCGGGCGGACCGTCGTCGACCCCGACGAGCTGCGCCCGATCACGCCCGGACACAGCCGACGCGTGACGGTGCTGGACAGCCACGGCGGCGGTCGCGTCGCGACGGCCACCAGGATCCCCGCCAGCCCCATGCCGGCGTACCTCGTCGTGCGGCGCGACGGCCGCGGGGCGGCGGAGGGGCCGCGGCCGAACCACGCCCTCAGCGACCTGCTGCTCGTCTCGATCGTCGTCGTCACCGTGGCGGGGCTGATGCGGGCGATCCTGCGGGAGGACCAGGCGATCCGGCGCGACGGCGCGCGGCTGCAGACCCTGCTGCACGAGTCGCACGACATCATCATCAACCTGAACCGGGCCGGCTCCCCGACGTTCATCAGCTCCGCGATCGAGAGCCTGCTGGGTTACCCGGTCCAGTCCAGGATCGGGCTGCCGCTGCTCGAGCTCGTCCATCCCGAGGACCGGGACTGGCTACGGGGCTTCCTCGACGAGCGGCTTCGAGGGAACCCCGCGTCGTTGCTGGACGTCCGACTGTGCACGGCCGACGGTGGGTACCGGTGGTTCGACATCGAGGCCGGTGCCTGGCGGGCCGCCTCCGGGCCCGGTTACCTGGACGGCGGCCTGCTGCTGACCTGCCACGAGGTCGGCGAGCGGCGCCAGCTCCAGGAACAACTGCGGCAACGGGCGACCCGCGACCCGCTGACGGGACTGGCGAACCGGGTGGCACTCACCGAGCTGCTCGACCACCTGACCGAGCAGCGCTCGCCCTTCGCGATCCTGCTCGTCGACCTCGACCACTTCAAGCCCGTGAACGACACCTTCGGCCACCAGACGGGCGACGACGTGCTGCGCATCATCGCGGCCCGGCTGACCGAGGTGCTGCGGGCGCAGCCGTCGGACGGCACGGCGTTCCGTCTCGGCGGCGACGAGTTCGTCCTGGTGCTGCCCGACGTCGACGCGGACGACCTGCGGCACATCGCCCAGCGCGTGCGCGAGACCGTCGCGGCCCCGATCCTCTCGGCCGGCCACGCCATCGTCGTCGGGGCGACCGTGGGGCTGGCGTCCTCACGCAGCGTCGGCGGCGGGACCGAACCACGCGATCCCGCTCTCGTCGTCCGCCACGCCGACGCGGACATGTACGCGGCGAAGCGCGCCGCCCGGGCCCGGCGGGAGATGTTCCCCGCCACCCGCTGATCGGCCACCAGCCGCTCGGCCACGCACCGCTCGGCCACGCACCGCTCGGCCACGCACCGCTCGGCCACGCGCCGCTCGGCCACGCGCCGCTCGGCCACGCGCCGCTCGGCCACGCGCCCGGCCGGACGGTACCCGGCCGTCCAGCCTCCGGCCGCCGCCCGGCTCTGCCACGATGGGCAGGCCCGGCCGCCGGCGACACCCAGGCGGCACGCCGGTGACCAGGTCGCGGGAGGCGCGCGGTGGGACGGGTCGTGGTGGTCGGCTGGACCAGCATGGACGTGACGACCCGCGTGGCCCGCATCCCCCGACCGGGCGAGACGGTGACGGGGAGCGCCGTGACGCTGTCCCCCGGCGGCAGGGGCGCGAACCAGGCGGTGGCGGCACGGCGGCTGGGCGCCGAGACGGTCATGGTGGGCGCCGTCGGCTCCGACGGTTTCGGCTCGGCACTGCGGGAGTTCCTGCGCGGCGAGGCGGTCGACGTCACCCCGCTGGCGGTCGTCGACGGACCCAGCGGGACGGCCGTGACGACGGTCGACGAGGCCGGCGAGAGCGTGATCGTCATCGTGCCGGGCGCCAACGCCGCCGTGTCGGCGGGCGGCCTGGATGCGCTGCGGCTGGGCCCGGGTGACGTGGTGCTGCTGCAGAACGAGATCCCGGCGGCGGTGAACGCGACCGCGCTCACCCGCGCCCGCGCCGCGGGCGCCCGCACGGTGCTCAACGCGGCCCCGCGCGGGCCCGTCGCGCTGAACGCGGTCCCGCGCCAGCCCGCCGCGGCCGACCCGTTCACCGCGGCCGGCCCCTTCACCGAAGCCGACCCGTTCACCCAAGCCGGCCGGTTCACCCAGGCCGACCCGTTCACCGATGCCGGCCGGTTCACCGAAGCCGACCTGCTCGCTGCCGCCGACGTGATCCTGCTCGACGAGCACGAGTTCGCGGGCCTGGTCCCGGCTGCCGTCGGTGTCGGCTCGCTGCCCGGCCCGCAGGCCCTCGTCGAGGTGCGCGGCCTGCTCGCCGACGGCGCCGGGCCGAACGACAACATCGTCGTCACCCTCGGCGGCGCCGGGGTGTGCGCGCGGATCGCCGGGACGGTCGTCACCCTCGCCGCGCGGCGCGTCCCGGTCGTCGACACGGCCGGAGCCGACGACTGCTTCTGCGGAGCGTTCGGCGCCGGCCTCGCCGGCGGTCTGCCCGCGGCCACGGCCCTGTTCCACGCGAACCTCGCCGCCACCATCGCCGTGCAGCGTCCGGGCGCCGGACCCGCGATGCCGACGCGCGCGGAGCTCGACGACCTGTTGACCGGCGGCGGCCCATAAGGACCGACCGCTGCAGGGGTGATGCGGCTCACACGCCGCCCGTGGGCGCGGCCACGGCGCGGCCGGCCGGCCCCCCTGCCGGCGAGTGTCGGCGGGAGCCCCTGGTGCCCGGCCGGTTACCGGTACCGTTGCGGCGGAGGGGACGTGTGCTGGGCGGATGCGGCGGCTGAGGCTGGTGGGGAAATGGACGCTCCGACGGCGCTCGTCGTCGACGACAACGAGATGCTGCGCGCGCTGCTGGGTCGGATCCTGTGCGCGGAGGGGTTCCGGGTGAGCGCCGCGGGCTCCGTCGAGGAGGCGTTGCTGCTCGACGCCGCCGCCCATGACGTGCTGCTCATCGATCTGCGGCTCGGCGGCCGCTCGGGCGCCGATCTCATCGACGAGCTGCGCCGGATCGACCCGGCCGTCACCGCGCGCTGCCTGGTCCTGACCGGGGCCGCCGGGCTGGATCCGGTGCCGGCCGGGCTCCCGGTGGTGACCAAGCCGTTCACCGCCGACGAGCTGGTCGCCGCGGTTCGCGAGGTCCTCCGCGTGGACCGGGGACACGGAGCCGACCGGAGACACGAAGCCGACCGGAGACACGAAGCCGACGGGGGATACGAAGCCGACGGGGGATACGGAGCCGACGGGGGGTGACGGCACAGACCGACGGCGACGAACCGGCGACCGCGACGCAGACCGCTCCGGCGCGGACCCCGGCCTGCCCCGTCCCCCGCTCACCGGGACCGGACGGCTCCCCGTCCGCCCCGGCGCTCGACCTGCTCCACCTGATGGTCGCCCTGCAGGAGCGCGGGCACCGGGCGCTGGCCGAGCGGCTGCACGACGGCCCGATGCAGGACTTCACCGCCGTCCTGCTCGAACTGGCCAGCGTCCGGCGGCGGCTGTCCGGCGACCTCGCGGACCGCGTCGCCGGGATCGAGCACCATCTGCGGTCGACAACGAGTGGTTTACAGCTCCTGCCGGGCGCCTTCCGACTCGGCTACGACGCGCGCCGGTCCCTTGCGGCGGGCTTCGCCCTGCGGATCGCCGGCCTGCTGGTCACCCGCCTGGACACCGATCTCCAGGTCGACGACCACCCGCCCACCCGCGCGGAGATCTCGGTGGTGCTGGCCGCCGCGCAGCTGCTGCTGATGGCGAGCGATCCGGTGGGCACCGGCGAGCATGCCTGGCTCGCGGTGCGCTCCGCGCCGGCCGCGGTCGACCTGCGGCTGCGGGTTCGGCCGGGCGGGTACGAGCCGCCCGCGGACGCGGCGCGGGCGGCTCGGCTGCGCCCGGTCGCCGACCTGCTCGGCGTCGAGCTGCGCCACGACCCCGCCACCGGCGGCTGGAGCGCCGCGCTCCGACTCGACCGCCCCGGCGCCTAGCCGAGCCAAACCAAGTAGCCAAGCCAAGCCAAGCCTCCCGGTCACGGCCGACCACGACGCGCGGGAGGCCGTTGCGGTGCGGTGTGCACGATCCCCTGGCTCAGACCGTGCAGAACGACCGCAACCCGCCCCGCCCGCCGCTTCCTGACCTGGTGGGCGGCTCCGCCGGGCCGGTGGAGCGGCCCGGCGGCCGTTTCGTGGTGCACTCAGTGCTCGATCGGGTTGTCGAGGACGTCGCGCACCTTCGCGAGCAGCATCTGCTCGGAGAAGGGCTTGCCCAGCAGCGTCAGGCCCGGATCGAGGGTCCCGTTGTGTGCCAGCACCGGGTAGGCGTAACCGGACATGAACAGCACGCGGATGCCCGGTCGGTGCCGGCGGACGAGTGTGGCCACGGTCCGGCCGAGGACCTGCGGCATGACCACGTCGGTCAGCAGCAGATGGATCTCGGCGGGGTGGCTCACGGCGAGCTCGACGGCGCGGTGCCCGTCCGCGGCGGTGATGACCTGGTAGCCGTTGCGAGCCAGCAGACGCCGGGTGACCTCGCGCATCGCCCGCTCGTCCTCGACGACGAGGATCGTCTCGCCGCCGGTGAGAATGGCCCCGTCGGAGATCGGTTCGGGGGTCGCGGCGACGCTGTCCACCGCCGGCAGCAGGATGCTCACCGTGGTCCCCAGACCCACGTCGGAGAAGATCTCCGCGTGGCCGCCGGCCTGGGTGATGATGCCGTACACGGTGGCCAGGCCGAGGCCGGAGCCCTCTCCCTTGCGCTTGGTGGTGAAGAACGGCTCGAAGGCGCGGCTGACCGTCTCCGGGGCCATGCCGCTGCCGCTGTCGCTGATGCGCAGGTTGACGTGCCGGCCGGCCTTCAGGCCGGGCCGGTCGCCGGCGATGTCCTCGTGGACGAGGATGTTCGAGGTGTCGATCGTGAGCTTGCCGCCGCCCGGCATCGCGTCGCGCGCGTTCACGGCCAGGTTGACCAGCACCTGTTCGAGCTGACCGGCGTCGGCGAAGACCGGCCAGGGATCGGCGGCCGGCAGGGTGATCAGCTCGACGTGCTCCCCGAGGGTGCGGCGCAGCATCTCCTCGATGTCGTGCACGACGTCGTTGAGGTTGAGCACCCGCGGTTGGACGACCTCCCGGCGGCCGAAGGCGAGCAGCTGGTGGGTGAGCTGGGTGGCCCGTTCGGCGGCCCGCTGGACCTGTTCGATGTCGCGGTGGGCCGCCTCCCACTGGCCGCCGTCGCGTTCGGCCGCCGTCGCGACCACCTCGCCGACGAACGCGGTGTAGTTGATGATCACACCGAGCAGGTTGTTGAAGTCGTGCGCGACGCCGCCGGCGAGCTGGCCGAGGCTCTCCAGCCGCTGCGACTGGTGGAGCTGGGCCTCGATCCGCTTGCGCTCGGCCTGCGCGCGCAGACGTTCCCGCTCCGCCTGCGCTTCCAGCCGGTCGGTCACGTCCCGGATCGCCGCCGAGACGAGCAGGCCGTCCTCGGTCTCCAGGGCGGACAGCGAGATCTCCGCCGGGAACTCGCTGCCGTCGCGGCGGCGGGCGGCGAGCTGCATCTGGGCGCCCATCGGTCGTGGCCGCGGATCATGGAAGTAGCGTTCACGATGCTGCGGATGGTGACTCCGGCCGGCCTCCGGCACGAGGATCTCCACCGACTGGCCGTGCAGCTCGTCGCGGCTGTAGCCGAACAGGCGCTCGGCCTGAGTGTTGACCAGCGCGATCCGGCCGTCGGACAGGACGGCGACGATGGCGTCCGGCGCCGAGTCCAGCAGGCCGCGGAACTTGGCCTCGGTTCGTTTGCGTTCGGTGACGTCGCGGACCGCGGCCGTGATGAGGAGCCCGTCGCCGCTCTCGATCGCCGACAGGGAGATCTCCGCCGGGAACTCGCTGCCGTCGCGCCGACGGCCGGCGAGCTCCATCCCCGCGCCCATCGGCCGCGGCTGCGGGTCGCTCAGGTAGGAACTGCGGTGGTGCGGGTGGAGGTGGCGGCCGGACTCGGGGATCAGGATCTCGACGGGCTCGCCGTGCAGTTCCTCTCGGGTGTAGCCGAACAGACGCTCGGCCTGCGCGTTGACCAGGGCGATCCGACCGTTCGCCCGGACGCCCACGATCGCGTCCGGCGCGGCGTCCAGCAGGCCGCGGGCCAGGGAACTCGTGCTCTCATCCAGGTGAACCACCCCACGGGGTGAACATCGTGCTACAGACGGACAGATCGTAGCGCCGACGCCGGACTTCATCATCACCCACGCGGGTAGACCTCGACCGAGTGTGCACCAAAGGTCCAGTCAGAGCGTGTACTTACGTGTGATCAAGGGCGGTGCCCACCGTCGGCCGCGTTGCGGTGCGACCGCCACCGCAAGGGCCTGACACGGGTCCTGACGGTTCCGCGGAACCGCGCCGGCGCCGCCCGCGGCGAGCCCACGTCACCGACGACCCCGACGCCCATGACCAGCTGCATACCGAGGGACGCCTGCTGGCGATGTGGCGCGAGGCGGTGATGGAGCACACCGCACACGAGATCAAGGCGGACGAGGCCCGCCGATGGGCCGCCCTCGCAGTGGAGGGCTACCGGCGGCGAGGTAGCGACTTCTCGGCCGAGGAGTCACACCACGCGGCGCTCACCCTCGCTCTCGCCTACCTCCGGGGCGGCCGGCCCGAGCCGGAGGAGGCGGCCCGAATCGCCTCCTCTCTACTCGACGAGGCGCACGGCCGCCGATCGGCCGCCAACCCGAGGGCTAGAGCCCGACAGGGCGGGACATCGCGCCGACGTCGAACTCCGCTCCAGGCCGCCTTGGCGGAACGGGGTGCTGTCCAGAGCCAGCCGTCACCGTCGCCGGGCGACGTCGGCGTAGACGCTCGCGTCGGCGTCGCTGACCTCGGTCCACCTGCTCGTACCGTCCGCGGCGGGGGCGGGGCGGGCGGCGGCGAGGTCGGCCAGGACGGCCTCGGCGGCGCGCCGGCCGGAGAACAGGGCGCCCTGGATCGAGCTGGTGTCCCGATGGTCACCGCACACGTAGACGCCGGACGGGGTGCGCACCGGCCGGCGCAGCACGCGCGGGCTGGTCATGTCGGGCAGCGCCCGCGCCACCGGATAGGTGGCCAGCAGGGTCCACCCGGCGGTGTCGGCGCCGTAGAGGGCGCCGAGATGGGCACGCACGGCCCGTTCGCTGCCGGACTGCGCCGCGGCCGTCGCGTGCGGGTCGGTCAGGCTGTGCGGGTCGGTCAGGCTGTGCTCGCCGGTCAGGCTGAGCGGGCCGGTCGCGCGCAGCGGGTCGGTGAGGTCGAGCGGCCCGAGCGCCGCCGCGGCGGCCGGGGCGTCCTCGGGCACGCCCAGCACCGAGGCGGCGATCAGCGCGGACCCCGGCGGCGCGTACGAGGGCGCCACCTCACTGAGAACCACCGTGTTGACCACCGGTCCGGTCCGGGACGAGCGCGCCGGCTGCCGGGCGTCGACGGCCCCCTCGACGACGAGCGCGCCGCGGCGCAGCGGCGGTTCGTCCGCCCGGAAGTAGTAGGTGGTCACGCCGTGCCAGGCCGGTTCGGTGATCCCCGGCACCAGCCGGGCGGCGGTGGTGCCGTCGGTGGCAACGATCACCGCCCTGGCCCGTAGTGACTCTCCGTCGCGGGAACGTACGCCGCCGCGGGTGACGATGTCGGCGGGACAGTTCAGCCGCACCGTGCCCGGCCGCAGCCGGGCCGCGAGCTGGCGGGGCAGCGCCGCCATGCCCTCGGCCGGTAGCACCGGCGCCCGGCTGGCGAAGCTGCGCCAGACGAGGTGGAAGAACCGGGCCGAGGTCGCGAGATCCTCCTCCAGGAAGATGCCACGCAGCAACGGTGCGAGCACCCCGTCGATCGCGTGGTCGGACAGACCACGGGCCCGCAGCTCCTCGCGGGTGCTGCGCTCGGGCCCGGCGACCAGCGTCGACGGCGGCCGCAGGCGGTCACGTGCCGTGAGGGCCGCCAGCCGGGCCAGGTCCGCGGCCCGCAGTGCCCGGCCCGGGATCAGGCCCGCGAGCGCCTCCGCGCCCCCCATCGGATCACCGAGCACCACCGACCGGACACCGTCGCGCAGCACCAGCCCGCGCAGGAACGGCCGCGGGCGCAGCGCCGGCAGGTCGATCTGGCGCCGGACCTCGGGGTAGGACGGCAGTAGCACCTGAAAGCCGCGATCCAGGCGGAACCCGTCGACCTCATCGGTGCGGACGCGCCCGCCGACGTCGTCGGCCGCCTCCCAGACCACCACGCCGAGACCCTGCTCGGCGAGCAGCGTGGCGGCCGAAAGCCCGGCGAGCCCCGCTCCCACGATCGCCACATCGGCCGTCTGCATGGCCACCACCCCGTGTCCGTGCGCCCGCCGGTCGCGGTGCTCCCACCGCTCTATCTACCCCTGGCCACGGCCCTGTCCCGCCCCTCCTGGCTACGGCCCTGTCCCACCGCCGGGCTCCGGACGCGCGTGCGGCACCGACCGCGCCTCCGGCGGTGCTGCCGGCCGGTCCGGCGACACGGCCGACGCCGACACGGCTGACGCCGACACGGCTGACGACTTCACGGCCGATGCTGGTAGGGCTGGTGCCGGTATGGCTGGAGCCGGTAGGGCTGGAGCCGGTAGGGCTGGAGCCGGTAGGGCTGGAGCCGGTACCGCTGGTGCTGGTACGGCTGGTGCCTTCACGGCCAGCGCCGGCCCGTCCGATGACGGTGCCGGTGCGGGGATCCGCAGGGGTGTCTCGTGCCGGTTCAGCCCGCGCCGGGCCCAGGCGCGGTTGGCCTGGTCGAGCACGACGATCGAGAGCACCACGAGCGAGGAGCCCACGATGCCGTCGAGCCAGTAGTGGTTGGCGGTGACGACCACCACCATGATGGTGAGGACCGGATGCAGCACCATCAGCCAGCGGGCGCGGTGGTGCAGGATCGTGATCACCGCCCAGGCCTCGAGCAGCGACCACCCGACGTGCAGGCTCGGCATCGCCGCGTACTCGTTGGCGATGCCGCCGCTGCCCTCCCCGTAGGGCGAGGGGCCGTAGACCGCGCCGGTGTCGACGAGCGGCACGTGCAGCACCGACGGCAGGAAACGCGGCGGCGCCAACGGGTACAGCAGATGGATGATCAGCGCCAGACCCGTGGTCATGATCAGTACGTTGCGGACACGCGTCCAGTGCCGGCGATGCCGAATGAACACCCACAGCAGCAGCATGATGACCGAGGGAAAGTGAACCAGGATGTAGAACCAGTCCGCGGCCCGGATCAGCAGGTGCGAGTGCAGTGCCAGCCGCTGGACGGCGACCTCGCTGGGCAGGTGCAGGAATCGTTCGAGCCGCCAGACGTCCTTCGCCGCGGCCAGCGCCGCCGGTTCCCGGCCACTGGCCAGGTGGCGGCTGAAGCTGTACGTCCCGTAGAGCACGGCGATGAGCAGGAGCTGGCTGACGGCGTAGGCCACCGCCCCGGCCACCCGGCGCGCCCGGACGAGCGGCCCCGTCGGCGCGCGGGCGCCCGGGTCGATCCCGCCGAGCTGGTCGGACGGCGCGCTGGAGGTTCGCGGCGGCGGGCTGCCCAGCGTCCCCAGACCGTGCCGGACCAGGGGCGAGCTGACCGCCGGACGGCGGCCGTCGGCCGAGTCCGTGGATGGGGCCCAGCTCATCGGTGTTCCTCCCAACGTCCCGCGGCCACCACACGCGCCACGCCGATCGATCCGCGGTGGATGGTCGGCCCAACCCCCGGCCACACCGGACCCGCCACCCGCACGAGACCGACAACCATCGCGAAGCGCCCGGTATGCCCCGCAGCTACGGGCAGACCATCGGCCGGCGCGACCCCACCGGTCACCGTGTCGATGACGACTGTGCTCCTTCGAACCGCGTTCACGCCACGCGATATGCGCTGTCAGACATCTGTCGCAGGAACGATCGCGCCACGACGGAGCCGGTCACGTCACGACACCGACCCACCTGAGGGACGCGCCGGAGAGGGGCCGTGTGACGGCTCCACCGTGATTTGACACCGTCAGTGTCGGATGTTCCACGCTCGGGCGCAGTAGTGGTAGCTCCCCTGTCCGGCGGGGGGACTACCGGACCACGAGACTTCCGACCTCCCACGGCCTCGTCGGGCGGCGAGCAGACGGCCGGGGCCTGGTAGTCCATCGACAAGCACGAGGAGTGATCGACATGTCGGAACTGCGGACGCGCGGCGTGGCGGTCGTCACGGGGGGTGGCCGCGGCATCGGGGCGGCCTGCTCGGTCGCGCTCGCCCGACTCGGCTGGGACGTCTGCGTGGGTTACCGCAGCGACTCCGCCGCCGCCGAGCGGGTGGTGGGGGCGTGCCGGGACCTCGGCGTCACCGCGGCGTCGGCCGCCGCCGACCTCGCGCACCCCAGCGCCGTCACCGACCTGTTCGCCGCCGCGGACCGGCTCGGCCCGGTGACGGCCCTGGTCAACAACGCGGGCGTGGTCGCCCCCGCGGCCAGGATCGACGAGATGGACCACGCGCGGCTGCACACGATGTTCACCGTCAACATCACCGCCGCCTTCCTGTGCGCGGGGGCCGCGGTGCGCCGGATGTCGACGCGCCACGGCGGGCCGGGCGGCTCGATCGTGAACGTCTCCTCCGCGGCCGCGCGCATCGGCAGCCCGGGGACGTACGTCGACTACGCGGCGAGCAAGGCGGCCCTCGACACGATGACGCTGGGGCTCGCCCAGGAGGTCGCCGCGGAGGGGATCCGGGTGAACGGCGTTCGCCCGGGATACATCGACACCGAGATCCACGCCTCGGGCGGGGATCCGGATCGGGCGCGGCGGCTGGGCGCGACCGTGCCACTGGGCCGGCCGGGCCGGGCCGACGAGGTGGCGGCCGCGGTGGCCTGGCTCTGCACGGCGGCGGCGTCCTACGTGACCGGCGCCGTGCTGGACGTGAGCGGTGGGCGGCGACCGGGCCGCCGACGCCGCGGTGGGCTCAGGTGCCGAACCGGCGTGCCGAGCCGGCTCAGCGGGCGCGCTCGGGGCGCAGGATCACCATCGCGTCAGGGTGGCGGCGGGTGTAGCGCACGGCGGCCCGCCGAGGGGAGCCGGTGGCCCACTGGACGCTCCAGTCGACGCCGACGAGGTCGAGCAGTGAACGCAGCCGGCGTTGGAGCTCCTCACGGGTCTCCTCCTCGGCGATCCGCGCGGCGCACATGACCGTCTCGACGCCGAAGGCGCAGTACACCCCCGCGGTCCACCTCGCCCAGCGGGACCAGCGATCCATCGTCGCGATGAGCACGAGATCGGCGTCCAGCCGCGCGGCGAGGTCGGCGGCCAGCAATACATCAGCCATATCCGACAGGTCCCCGAAGCGAACGCCGACCACCACATGGCGTTCGGTCCGAACCCGGGGAGTGACTTCCGTTCGCTCTGCCCGTTCCACGTTTCCTCCCGCGAGGCTTTCCCAGCGTCGTCGATCGACTGTCGGTGTGAACGGGATTGTCTCGCTTCACGGCCTGCGATGTCGGGGTAACCGACTCATCGTCAGTACCCCCTCTACCCGCAGATCATCTGTTCCGGATCGCGTTTGGGCACGACGCCGGCCGCTCCGGCGGGCTAATACCGCCAGATGCCGGATCCGCACCACCCGTCAGCCGCTCACCGTTCCCGGTTGATTGTGGCGGGCGAGACCGGAAAGGGGAAGACCTTCGCGGTACCCATGGGCCCTGGAGTGCTCCCACCAGTGGGCCGAACCGGCCGGTCGTGACCCAGGAGACGCAGGCGATCACCTCCGGTACTCCCGGCGCGTCGGTGGGCCTCACCTGCGACGCTTCCACCATGGCGGGACCGGGTCCGCCGGCGGTTCGCGGCGGGTCCGCACCGACGGGCCACGGATGGCGTGACGACCGCCGCCGGCACGGCGGTGGCAACCTCGGCGCAAAGGAGCTGCAGATGTCGGTGTTGGACCGGTTCCGGCTGGACGGTCGCGTCGCGATCGTCACCGGGGCGTCCTCCGGTCTCGGGGTGGACTTCGCCCGCGGTCTCGCCGAGGCCGGCGCGGACGTGGTCCTCGGCGCCCGGCGGGTCGAACGGCTCGAGGCCACCGCGAAGCTGGTGGAGGCGGCCGGCCGGCGGGCGCTGGCCGTCGCCGTCGACGTGGCCGACCCGGCCGGCGCCGAGCGGGTCGCGGCGGCCGCGATGGAGGCGTTCGGCCGGGTGGACGTGCTGGTCAACAACGCCGGGATCGGGACGGCCGTGCCGGCCCTGAAGGAGACGCCCGAGCAGTTCCGCACCGTCCTGGACGTCAACCTCAGCGGCTGTTACTGGATGGCGCAGGCCGCCGCCCGGGTGATGCGGCCGGGCAGCAGCATCGTCAACATCTCCAGCGTGCTGGGCCTGACGACCGCCGGGCTGCCACAGGCCGCCTACACGGCCAGCAAGGCCGGACTGATCGGGCTCACCCGGGATCTGGCCCAGCAGTGGACCGGTCGCCAGGGCATTCGGGTGAACGCTCTCGCCCCCGGCTTCTTCCGCAGCGAGATGACGGACGAGTACCGGCCCGGCTACATAGAGACGCAGTTGACGCGGGTCCTGGACGGTCGCTTCGGGGAGCCGGCGGAACTGACCGCCGCGTTGCTCTTCCTGGCCTCGGACGCCGGCAGTTTCGTCACCGGGCAGACGCTCGTGGTGGACGGCGGATTCAGCATCACGTGATGCAGCGCGACACGTGATGCGGCGCCCGGAGGATCGTCTCCGTCAACCGTTCGTGTACCGCCGATCGGAGTCCGGCCGGTAACCGCCGGCCGGACCACGAGGCGCCCGGGTTGTCCGGCAAGCCCGGATCGTCCGTGGACGTGGTTCTCCGCGGACGTGGTTCTCCGGGCTCGCCGCCCTCCGGACGGTCTCGCGTTCTCGGTACCGAGTCCGTTCTCCGGACTGAGTCGCATTTTCCGGATGATGTCGCGGTCCCCGGATGATGTCGCGGTCCCCGGATGATGTCGCGGTCCCCGGATGACGTCGCAACCCCCGGATGACGTCGCGGCCTCGGGACGGCGTCAGTTCTCCGGCGGCCTCAATTCTCCGGATGATTCTCCAGTGGCATCAGTTCGGCCGCGAAGGAATCGAGGAAGCTCGGCCAGCCGTCCGGCGTCGTCATCGGATGGATGACGAACTTGCTCACCCCCACCGCGAGGTACTCGCCGATCAGCTCCCGCGCCGCGGCCCACCCGACCGGCAGGAGCCGCGCTGGATCGACGTCGGGGTAGCGCCCCCGCAGTGCCGCCAGCGATTCCGCGGATGGTGGCGCGAAAGCGACGCGCAGGCTCAGCCCGAAGTGATCGTCGTCGATCCGCCGGCCCGCGGCCGCGGCGGCCGCGTTGATCTCGGTGATGCCGGCCGCCGCCTGCTCGGGGCTGACCAGACTTGCCAGCCAGCCGTCGCCGAAGCGGCCGATCCGGCGCAGGGCGGCCGGGGCCGCGCCGCCGAGCCAGATGTCCAGCGGTCGGGTGGGCAGCTCCCCGATGCCGACGTCGGTGAAGTCGAAGAACCGGCCGTGGAAGGTCACCCGTGGCTCGCGCAGCAGCCGGCGCAGCACCTCCAGCGCCTCGTCGAACACCTCGCCACGGCGGCCCACGGTCCCCGGTGTCCCCGCGGCCCGCGACTCGCCGTGGCCCGCCGTCGGCGCGGCCCGGGCCTCGGTCCGCCCCGGCGGGAGCGGGTAGGCGGGCCGGTCGCCCGGCCGACCCGGGGCAAGGCCGAGCACCGGCAGCACCCGGCGCGGGGCGAGCAGCGCCAGCGAGGCCAACTGCTTGGCGAGCAGCACCGGATTGCGGCCCGGCAGCACCGACACCCCGGTGCCGACCTTCAGCCGGCTGGTGCGGCCCAGGGCGAAGGCCATCCCGGCGAGCGGGTCCACGGCGGGGGTGGAGAGCTGCTCGGACAGCCACAGCGAGTCGATCTCGAGCTTCTCCAGCCGGTCCACCAGGGCCGCGAACCCGGCCGGCGCCACACTGCCGAAGCCAATGCCGATCCGGACCTTCATCAGCTCTCCATCCCGGCCCGGATTCCGTCGACACCCGAGCCCCCGCTTCCATAGTGGGCTCCAGGCGAGCGACGTGGGTCACCTTCGCCGCCGTGGGTCACCTTCGCCGCCGTGGGTCACCTTCGCCGCCGTGGGTCACCTTCGCCGCCGTGGGTCACCTTCGCCGCCGTGGGACACCTCGGCCGCCGTGGGACACCGTCCCGGCGCGATCCCGTCCCCGGCGTGGATCACCGTAGCCGAAGCGAGCACCTCGGCGGGCGCTCAGTGGCCGGCGGTGTCGATGCCCGGTACGGCGGCGAGCTCCGCCCGCAGACCGGCGACCACCTCGGCGAGCAGAGGCTGGCGCAGGACCGCCCGGTGGTCCCCGGGAATGCGCCGCAGCGACGCGGGACCGGTGAGCACTCCGCGCCAGGCCTCGATCTCGTCGTGGTCGTCGGCGAGCCAGACGACCGTGCGCCCCTCGTAGGTGTGCGGGCGATAGGTCATCGTGAGGATGCGGCCCTGGTTGTGGAAGATGTCGTAGCGGTGCGTCCCGCGGAAGCGGACGACACCGGCGAGCGGGAGCTCGACGAGCTGCCGCAGCCGGTCGGCCACCACCCGCGGGCTCAGCGCGGGGCCCTCGTCGGCGGCGAGCGGCCCGGGGCCGGCCGAACTCGGGATGTCGGCCGGCCGGTCCGGGTGCCGGCCCTCCAACTGGCTCGTCGGGATGATCGCGCCGGTGCGGGTCAGCCGGGCGGTGCCCGGCAGGTAGGTGTCGATCAACGCCAGCAGGCCCACCTCGTGGCCCGCCCGCCGCAGCAGCCGGGCGACCTCGAGTGCGATCAGACCGCCGAACGAGTGCCCCACCAGCAGGTACGGGCCGGTCGGCTGCAGCAGGCGGAGCTCGGCCACGTGCCGGCGGGCCGCGGCCGCCACCGACCAGTCCGGGATGCCACGCTGTTCGAGGGCGTGCGCCTGCAGGCCGTAGACGCGGCGTTGCGCGGCGAAGTGCCGGGCGAACGGCAGCAGGGCGATCGCGGGTGCGCCGGCCTCGGGGAAGCAGAACAGCGGGGTGCTGCCGGGCGCGGCGGCGGTCAGTGGCACCACGGTGGGATGGCGGTCCGCCTCACCCTGCTGGGCGGCCCAGATCGCGGCAAACCCGGCCGGCGTGCGGGCCGCCACGATCTCCGACGCCGCCAGGACCACCCCGAACTCGTCGCGCAGGATCGCCGCGAGCTCGCCCGCGGCCGCCTCCCCGCCGGGGGCTCCCACGACGTCGTCGTGCGGGCCGGTGGCGGCGACCCCGAGCACGCGGGCCCACAGCAGTGTCGCGGCCATCTCGTACGGGCCGTCCCCCAACGGGTCGGCCGCCGGGACCGACCCGGCGGAACGCGCAGAAGCCCGGACGACCTCGGCAGCCACAGCGACCTCCGACGACGCAGCGACCTCCAACGACGCGACGGCCTCGGGAGCCGCAACGACCTCCGAGGCCGGGACGTCGGCGAGAGCCGTGCCGGTATCGGCGCGGTCGGGACTCGGTGACGCGGAATCGGGCAGCCGATCGGCCGCGGACGTGCCCAGCAACGACATCACCCCACAGGACTATGCGAAGGCCACATTGAACACCAGTGTCGGACTAGCCCGACACACCCGTCGGTGCCGTCCGGCGCGGCCGGCGTTCCCTGGGGCGCGCCATCCTGCACAACCGGCGTCCGCGCCCCCGCGGCCCCCCGACCAGCGGACGACCGGTCCGGGGCGGCCAGACCGACCCTCACGCCGCGATGCGGCGGGCCGCCCGGTCCCGAGTTGCCATTGACGCCGGCAGGCCCCGGCGGTCACCGTGGACAGGTGGGTGATGTGGGCAAACCCGAACGGATCGTCGAGGACGAGCCGATCAGCTTCCCCGATGCCGAGCCGTTGACGATCCCGGCCGTCCCGGCTGCCCCCGCGCCGGAACCGGAGCCGGTGCCCGGGTGAGCCTGCTCGGCTGGCGCCAGTGGGCGGTGGACGGCCAGGGGCAGCTCCGCCCGGCCTGGACGCCGTGGTCGCCGTTTCCGCCGGGCATGCTCCTGTGGCGGGCCGACGGCATCACCCAGGCTCGCTGCCTGCGGACGAAACGGCCCGATTCGGTCGCCGCCGGCGAACCGCCGCCGGCGCACCACCGGGTGCCGGACGACCACCGACGGCCGCACGAGCGCCGGCTGCCGGACGAACAGCGGGTGCCGGACGATCACCGGGTGCCGGACGAACACTGCCTGTGTGGCCTGTACGCCTGGCGCACCCCGGAGATCCTCGCCGCAGCGCGCAGGCCTCGCTGGACCGCGCTGCCCTGTGTGGTCGGCGTGGTCCGGCTGGGCGGCCGGATCATCATCGGCGAGCGGGGTTACCGCGCGGAACGCGGCTATCCCGTCGCCGTGCTCGACCGCCACGGCGTCGTGTCCACCAGCTACGCCGTCGCGAGATATCGCACTTTTTCCGCCCTCGTCGCCGAGTGGACGCCGTCCGGGTCCGAGGCGACGGGCATCGATCAGATAGCCGGGTGAATCCGGTCAGATAACGCGCCACCGCGGCCGATGTGCCGCCAGCCGGTCGGGACGCTCCCACTAACGGGTATCTCCTGCGGGACCACTCCCACCAACGCCGGTCACACTGCGCACCGAATCCGGTGCGCTTTGCTCCCAATGGAGGTAGCCGGGGCGGATATCGTCGGCAACGTCACGCATCCCGACGTGTGCGGGCAGCGCGTCGGACCGCGGGGCACGCGAGGGGGGTACCGTCGTGACCAGCTCCGAGATCAGCAGTACCGGAACCCCACCCAGGGGAGCTCCGAAGGCCGGCAGCCCGCGGTCCGCGGCCGCCGGCGCATACCCGACGGTCACGCCCGCCGGGCAGCGGCACCTCTCCACGGCGGACGCCCGCAGCCGGCGGCGGCTGGTGCCGCTCGCGGTGGCGCTCGGCTACCTGGCCCTGTCCGTCTGGATCTTCCGCGCGAGTTGGCACCATCTCGGGAAGGTCACCTACGGCGGCAATGACGCCTACCTGTTCTCCTGGTTCCTCGGGTGGACGCCGCACGCGCTCGGCAGCGGACTCGACCCGTTCCTGACCCACCACCTCAACTCTCCCACCGGCGCGAACATCCTCTGGAGCACGCCGGTGGTGCTGCTCGGCCTGCTCGCGGCGCCGATCACGCTGCTCGGCGGTCCCGTGACCACGCTGACGGTGCTGCTGACGATCGCCCCCGTGGCCAGCGGCCTCGCCCTGTTCTGGGTACTGCGCCGCTGGGTCCGCGACGGCCCCGCCACCCTCGCCGGCCTGCTCTACGGCTTCGGGCCCTACCTGATCGGCAGCTCCTACGGCCACCTGCACCTGGCGTTCGCTCCGTTCCCGCCGCTGGTCCTGCTGCTGCTCGACGACCTGGTCGTCCGCGGCCGCAGCCCGCGACGCACGGGGATCCTGCTGGGGCTCGCGGTCGCCGCTCAGGCCCTCGTCGGCGAGGAGATCCTCGCGACCACGGCGCTGGCGGCGGCGGTCGGGCTCGCGGTCCTCGCCGCCCGCAACCTCGCGGTGGTCCGCGAGCGGCTGGGTCCCGTGCTGCGCGGCCTCGCGACGGCCGGGCTGGTCGCCGCCGTCGGACTCGCCTGGCCGCTGGGCGTGCAGTTCTTCGGCGGGCAGCGGGTCCACGGCTCGATCCAACCGTCCGGCATCGCCGTGACCGACCTGTGGAGCTTCGTCACCCCGACACCGCTACAGGAGATCGCCCCGGATCTCGCCCTGCGGCACAGCCTGCGCTTCACCGGCAACGCCGTCGAGGTGGGCGGCTACCTGGGTGTCCCCCTGATCCTGCTGGCCCTGGCCGCGGCGGTCCGCGCGCGGCGCCACCCGCTCGTGGGCATCCTCGCCCCCGTCGGCCTGGTGATGGCGATCCTCTCCTTGGGCGACCATCTGCACGTCGACGGTCGCACCACGGCGATCCCGCTGCCCTGGCTGCTGCTCGGGCGGGTGCCCGTGCTCCACAACGCCCTGCCCTCACGGTTCGCGCTGTACGTGATGCTGTGCGTGGCCGCCGTGACGGCCGTCGGTCTGGACCGGCTGGCGGACCGGCTGGCGGACCGAGGCCGGCGCGCGGCCGACGCGGCGGGTGTCCCACCCACGGACGGCACGTTCCCGGACCTGGGCAGCCCCGTCGGCGGACGCGGTCGGCATCAGGCCGACGACCGGTCGTGGCGGTCGCGGCGATCGTGGCGGGCCGGCGGGCCGGATGGATGGCGCGGCCGGCTCGCTCGATCGGGCGCCGCCCTGGTGACCGCGGGGGCGTTGGCCATGCTCGTGCCGGCTCCGTTGCTCACCACCCCGGCCCACACCCCCCCGTTCTTCACCGGCGACGGGGTGCGGCAGATACCGGCGGACGCCACCGCTCTCGTCGTCCCCTACCCGCATCCCCAGCAGGCTCAGGCGATGCTGTGGCAGGCCGAGGCGGACTTCCGCTTCGTCATGCCCGGCTGCTACTGCACCGTGCCGGGGCCGACCGGCCGAGCCTCGTTCCACGGCCCCGGCGACGCCCTGACCTCGGCCCTCATCGACATCGACAACGGCATCACGACGGCGGCGGCCGTCTCCGGATCACCCCAGGTCCGCGACGCGTACGACCGGCTGTCGCCGGACGCCGTCGTGCTGGGACCGGCCCGCCGGCCGGCCGAGCTGCGCGCGCTGCTGGCCAGCCTCGTCGGCCACCCGCCCCGGCACGTCGGCGGGGTCGACCTGTGGTTGCCCGCCGGGTGACCCGCCGCGGGCACCGCCCGCACCGACGCCGACCGCACCGACGCCGACCGCACCGATGTCGACCGCACCGATGTCGACCGCACCGATGTCGACCGCACCGATGTCGCCCAGCGGACAAGCCGAGCACGCAGAAGAATCGCCGCCGGGAAGGGTTTGGCGAGAAGCTGACCGAAGGACGGACAATCGCGCCGCCCCGGCCGGGAACCCGCTACGAGGTTTCCTCTACGATCTCCCGCATTCCGCGACCACGGTTGTCGGCGGCGAACAGTCCAGAGCGGAGGACGCCCGGTGTCGACGGATCAACCGGCGGGCCGCCAGCCGCAACGTCTGACCCGACGCCAACGCGCCGCCGCGGGCGGCGTCGTCGTGCTCGCCGTCGCCGTCGCCGTCGTCCTCGCCACGACATCTGCGCGTTCCTCGGCGGCGGACGGCTGGCCGCCCACCGGCCGCTCGGCCTGCAAATCCGTGCAGATCTTCACCGGCAGCGTCGGTTCCCCGTACAACCAGTTTGCCCGGGTACTCCGTGCCCGGCTGGAGGCGGCGCCGGAACACTTCGACGTGGACGTGGTGGAGACGGCCGGTTCGACGCAGAACATCTACGACCTGGAATCCCCCGAGCCGCCCCACTGCGGGCTGGCAATCGCCCAGCTCAACACCACCGTGGACGCCACCGAGGGGGTGAACCAGTTCGACCCGACCCGCGGCGGTCAACCGGTGGCGGGCCTGCGCACCCTGGGGCCGGTGCACCGCGACCTGCTGCACGTGATCGTCCGGGACCACCCGCTCGGGCCCGGCGACCCGCGGGTCGACAGGCTGGCCGACCTGTGTCACCGGACCATCGCGGCGGGCCAGCCGGGCTCCGGTGTCCGCCAGATCGGCGATGTCCTGCTGCGCGTCGGGCTGCCCAACTGCCACCCCGACCTCGACGACTCGTCCATCGACGACGCACTGCGGCGGCTGTCGGGCGGCCGGGTGGACGCGGTCATCTGGGCGGGTGGCGCGGGCACCCGGCAGATCAGGAATGCCATCAGCGCCGGCGCCCGACTGCGCCTGCTCGATCTTTCCGAGTTCCGGGCCCCGATCACGAAGGACTGGAACACGTTCTACGGCAACCGGGAGCACTTCTACGCCGGTGAGGTGTTCGGCGCCGGCGGCCTGGGCCCCGCGGACTACGCGGGGATCCGCCCCATCCAGACCGTCACGATTCCCAACGGCCTGATCGCCCGCACCGACACCGATCCGGCGCTGGTCCGCCGGGCGACCGCCGAGCTGTACCGGGACCAGGGCGACTACGAGGCGGCGCTGTGGGGCACCAACCCCGCCCACCGGCGTATCCCGGACGCCCTGTCCATTTACGAAGGCCCACTTTTCTGCTATATACCGCTGCATCCGGCAGCCGCGGAATACTACCTTCGAGAATTCCGGCGGGTACCGAGCTGCGGCACGACCTGACGTGACCGGCACACGCACACGCACACGCATGGTGCCCGAAGGCGGGGCCGCCGGAGACTGGGGCTAGAGGACACACCGTGCTGAGACCACTGACCGACACCGATCCCCGGATAATGGGGCCCTACCGCCTGCACTACCGCATCGGCGCCGGCGGCATGGGCGTCGTCTACCTCGGGTTCGCGGACGAGGATCGGCCGGTCGCGGTGAAGGTGCCGCACGAGGCGTACGCCAGCGATCCGGAGTTCCGCGCGCGGTTCCGGTCGGAGGTCACAGCCGCGCGGCACGTCCAGGCCAGCACCGTCGCCAGAGTGATCAATGCCGAGGTGGAGGGCTCGCGTCCCTGGCTGGCGACGGAGTACGTGCCGGGTCCGACGTTGCACGCCGCCGTGTTGGAGCACGGGCCGCTCGTCGACCGGCATCTCGACAACCTCACGATCGGGCTCGCGGCCGCGCTGGAGGCCATCCACGACGCCGGGGTGGTGCACCGCGACCTGAAGCCGGCGAACATCGTGATGTCCTGGACGGGACCGAAGGTCATCGACTTCGGCGTCGCCCGCTCCGCCGAGTACACCGGCTATACCCAGGCCGGCGAGCTGGTCGGCACGATCGCCTGGATGTCCCCCGAGCAGCTCGACGGGCAGATCGCGGGCCCCGCCGCGGACATCTTCGCCTGGGCCTGCTGCGTGGTGTTCGCCGCGACCGGGCGCCGCCCGTTCCGCGGTGAGACCCAGGAGATCGTCGCGCTGCGGATCGGGGCGGCCGAACCGGATCTTGACGGCACCCCCGACCGGTTGCTCGACGCGGTCTCCCGCTGCCTGGCGAAGGATCCCGCCCGGCGCCCGGCGGCCGGCGAGCTCGTCCGCCTGCTCTCCCGCCGGTTCTCCCAGCCCGCGACCCCCGGCGACGAAAGAACGCCGCCCGATCCGCCGACGATCACGCCCCCGCCGCCCGATCCCCCACCGCCCGATCCGCCGATCATCGATCCCCCGCCGATCACGCCCCTGACGATCGAGACGCCGAAACCTGATCCCCGAGGGCCCGGCGCGCAGGACGCCGAGAATCGCGACCGCAACCCCGAGAGTCGCGGACCCGTCCCCGAGGATCACGACGTGACCCGGTTGGCGCCCCCCGGGCCGCCGCCAACCCCACCACCCACTCCGTCGCGACCCACCCCGCCGCGACCCACCCCGCCATCACCTACCCCGTCGCGACCCACCCCGCCATCACCTACCTCGCCGCGACCCACCCCATCGCGACCCACCCCGTCGCCACCACCGCTCCCGTCACCACCCACCCCGTCACCGCCACCGGTCCCATCACCACCCGCTCCGTTGCCACCACCGGTCCCTGCCGGAGCCGCCGACGACGAGCGGGCGGAGGGTGATCTTCCCGTCCCACCGGCTGCGCCGACGGTGGTCCGGCCGCCGTCCTTGCCGCTCGGGATGCTGGTTGTGCTGCTCACCGCCGGCGGGCTCGTCGGCGCGGTCGGGATCTGGGCGGCGGGCACCGCCCGGGCGGGCCACGCGGTTCTCGGCCCCGCGGCCGCCACCGTCACCGGGGCGGTCTGCGCCCAGCTGCTGTTCCTGAGCAACCGGGCGATCGGTGCCGCGGTCACGGTCCTGGCCGCCTTCGTCGGGTCCGGCGGTGGTGTGCTGCTGGCCCGGTCCCTGGACGTCGGCGAGCCCGGCCGGGTGCTGCTGTGCGTGGCGGTGGCCCTGGTCGTGGCCGCGACCGGCGCGTTCGCGATGCTGCCGCCCCGCCCGGCCACCACCGGCGCCCGCCCGGAGCTGGCCGCCGACCCGGCCGCGGGTCCGGCCGCCGCGGGTCCGGCCGCCGCGGGTCCGGCCGCCGCGGGTCCGGCACGTGATCCGAGGGCGCCGGGGCAGGACGCCGACGACGCCGGACGCTCCCTGCTGCGCCCGGCGCCCTGACCGCCGACGGCCGGCCGGGGACGGGTACCGCCGGCGCCCGTGCCGCGGGTGACCGACACCATGGCGCCACGACGAAGAAGCAGATCAGCATGGACGCGCCGACCGGTGCCAAGCGGCGGCCCCGCGCCGGTCGTGATATTTCGGTTCACCTGGGAAGCTGGCCTGCGACAATGAACGAAGCCAAGGGGGTGTCGTGGCTGCCGTTCCGGTAGGCAACCGCGTGGTGGCGGGCCGATATCGACTTGTCGCGCGTCTGGGTGCGGGTGCGATGGGGACGGTCTGGCGCGCCTTCGATTCCGTCCTGGAGACCGAGGCGGCGCTCAAGGAGATCGAGTTCGCCGGCGGTGTCGCGGGCGCCGAACGGGCGGACCGGGTCGAGCGGGCGTTGCGCGAGGCGCGGCACGCCGCCAAGCTGCGCGGCCATCCCCACGTCGTCACGATCCTCGACGTCGTCCTCGAACACGGCCTGCCCTGGATCGTGATGGAGCTCGTGCCGTCCCGCTCCCTGTTCGAGGTCGTGCGCGACGACGGGCCGTTGCCCGGCGCCGAGGTCGCCCGGATCGGGATCGCGATGCTCGACGCGCTCGTCGCCGCCCGCGATCACGGCATCGTCCACCGCGACGTCAAGCCGTCCAACGTGCTGATCGGGACGGACGGCCGGGTCGTGCTCACCGACTTCGGCATCGCCACCGGCGACGGCGATCCAACGCTCACGGTCACCGGCGTGCTGGGAACCCCCCTCTACATGGCTCCGGAACGGCTCGACAACCGGCCGGCGACCTTCGAGGCGGACCTGTTCAGCCTGGGGGGCACGCTGTACTACGCCGTGGAGGGGCACCCGCCGTTCGAGCGGGACAGCTTCGGCGCGATGCTGGCCGCCATCCTGCTCCACCCGCCCGCCCCGACTCGGCGGGCCGGCGCCCTCGGCCCGGTGCTCGACGGCCTTCTGGCGAAGGATCCCGCCCAGCGGTTGACGCCGGCCCGGGCCCGGGAACTGCTCGAGCAGGCCGCCCGCTCCCGGCCGCAGCCCGGGGTGGGCCGCGTGGACGCCCTGTCCTGGCACCTGCGGTATTCCGCGCCGCCCGGCGGAGGCAGTGCGGCGCCGGGCCGGTTCACCGGTTCGCTACCGGAGGCCCCGGCGGCTCCCGGCTCGCTGCGCGCTGCGAGCCCCACCGGCGCGGGCGGGCCGCCCGGCGGTGTCGACGACTGCGACGAGGCGACGCGGGTGGCGGGCCGCACCAGCCACCAGCCACCCCCCGGTCTGCCCCCGACGCGGTTCCCCGAGCCGCCGGACACCCCCGGCGTCGCCGGCCCACGAGCGACGTCGGCCGTCGCGCCGGATCCCGGCGACGCGGAGGCGCTACCCCGGCCCACCGAACCGGCGATGCCCACCGAACCGGCAATGGCAGCCGAACCGGCGATGCCCACCGAACCGGCAATGGCAGCCGAACCGGCGATGCCTACCAAACCGGCGATAGGAACCGGACCGGCGATGCCCGCAGAACCGGCGATGGATCGCCCGGCGGCGCCGGCGGAGCTCACCGCGGTGGAGCAGGACGGCGCAGTGCTGCTGCGCTGGGCGCCGTCGGTCACCCCGGGGGCGTCCTACCGGGTGTCGCGGGTGCTGGCGGATCCGTCCGCGCCGAACGGCCGCCGCGAACGCAGCCTGGGCATCACCACCGGCACCGAGCTGTTCGACGCCGGGGCGCCCAGAGGCGTCCCGCACTGGCACGAGGTGGTCGCGATGGTCACCGGCGCCGCGGGCCGGCTGCGCTCGACGCCCGTCCGCACGCCGACCCGCACGCTGCTGCCGCCGGTCACCGCGCTGCGGGCCAGCATGTCCGACAACGCGGTCGCGCTGTCCTGGCGGCCCATGCCGGAACGCGACGAGGTGATGATCGAGCGGACGTTCGCCGAGACCTCGCCGTTGTCGGGGGCGAAGCGCCGGTTCCGCGGCACCGCCGGCTACTTCCTCGACGAGGACACCGCGCCCGGCGCGGTCTACCGCTACCGGGTCTGGGTGGCCGGGTCGGACAGCTCGGACGCGCTGGCACCCTCCGGGGCGGCGGAGGTGGTGGTCAGGGTCGTCGCCCGTCCGCGGCCGGTGCTCGACCTCGAGGCGCGCACCACGCTCGGCGGGACCGTGCTGCGGTGGACGACCGTGCCCGGCGCCATCGTCCGGATCTACGCAACGGAGGCCCCCGAGCAGGCCGGGCTGGCCGGAACCGGCCCGTTCGGCCCAGCCGACCACGAGGTCGGCGTGGGCTCGCTGGAGGGCCGGGCCCGACTGGTCGGGGAGAGCCGCCGCGGACGCCTCGTCGACCGGCAGGCAACCGACACGGTCGTCTACACGCCGATCACCATCGCCGAGGACCGGGCCGTGATCGGCGCGGCGGTCAGCCACAGCGAGCTCTGACCACCGCCGGAGCCGGCGTCAGTCCGGCGGGGCCGGCGTCAGTCCGGCGGGCGGCCGCCGGTCAGCGCCGTGAGCCGGGTCGACGCGAGCAGCAGCCGGTCGACCATGGCCGCGCGCCCGGCCGTGTCCAGGGTTCGCGCGGCGACCAGACCGACGGCCACGGCGACCCGACCGTCGCGACCGAACACCGGCGCGCAGATCTCCCCCACGGGCCACGACTTCGCCTCGTCCGGATCCAGAATCTCGTATTCCCGCTCGGCGAGGGTCCGCAGCAGCTCGTCCCGCTCCCGACGCGGGCCCGGGTCGGCCGGGGCGTCCGCGACCTGGTCGACCACGTCTCGCAACCGCCAACGCAGCGCGTCGTCCGCCGTCACCGAGTAGCCCCGTGCGCGCACTGCGTCGAGGACCCGCCGATGCCGGCACGCCGGCTCCACCGCCCAGGCGGGGTCCGGCACGACGCCCGCCGCGAACGCGTCCGCCCGGACCTCGCCCGCCGACACCCCGCCCGCCCCGGCCGCCCTCTCCGCCTCGCCCGCCGGGGCGGTGTCTGCGCAGGTCTCGGGGGTGACGTCGGCGAGGAAGCCAGAGGCAGGGGTGGGGCCGGCGGCGGGGAGCCAGACGTCGACGGCGGCAGGGGGCGCCCAGGCCAGGTGCACGGCGCCGACCGGCGGGCGTAACGGCAGCGTCTGGCCGACCCGCATGGACAACCCGAACAGGGCGGAGCGGGGGACGCGTGCCAGGACGAGCAGACTGCCGGCGAAGGTCGTGGTCGCGAACGTCTCGAGGTCGAGGTCCGCGGTCAGCGATTCCAGCTCCGCACGGGCCAGCCGCACCAGCCGCGCCCGGTCCCCGTCTGCGGCGGCGACCGCCAGCGCCGAGGGGCCCAGGGCATACGTGCGGTGCCCGTCGTCGCGGTGGACGAACCCCTGCTCGACCAGGGCGAGCAGCATCGCCTGGCAGGTGCTCTTGTCGATGCCGACGGCCCGGGCCAGCTCCGAGAGCGAGTAACCGGTCTCGCCGTGCCCGCCGAGGAACCGCAGCAGGCGGCCGACCCGGGCGGCGGACCCGGACGGCTTCACGCCCACCGTGACGACCTCACCACCGCGCCACCGGCCGCTACGGACACCCCGCCCGTACGCGCCCCACCCACAGCTCGCACACCGATCCCGACCGCTCCGACCTCGACCGCTCCGACCCCGACCGCCATCAGCGGGCCTCCCCATCGTCAGTGATGTTGCGGTATGACCCGGATCATCCCCCGACCGCGCCGGCCGAGCCAGCCGCCGGAGGGCGCCCGGGCGCGCGGGCCACTGCGCGGCGAGGAGTCCTGCCGGTGGCGGGCGCCCCGGCGGGTGGCGGCGCGCGCCCGGATGCCAGCATGAGCCACCGTGGGCAGCCCAGAAAACGACGCCGCGACCAGCGGCACGATCGACAGCACAGACACGATCGACAGCACAGGCACGATCGACAGCACAGGCACGATCGACGGCGGGGACGGCGAGGAGCAGCCACCCGCCTACGGGTACCTCGATATTGATCCCGAGACCGCCCGGCGGGCCAGCCGCATCTACTGGGACGACGCGGCCGCTGACTACCAGGCCGAACATGGTGCCTTCCTCGGAGACAGCGACTTCTGCTGGAGCCCCGAGGGACTGCGCGAGTCCGAGCTCCGGCTGCTCGGGGACGTGGCCGGCCGCACCGTCCTGGAGGTCGGATGCGGCGGCGCCCAGTGCGCGCGGTGGCTGCGGCGTCAGGGTGCCCGGGTGGTCGGCTTCGACCTGTCCGGCGGCCAGCTTGCCCAGGCCCGCGCCTACGCGGCCCGCACCGGCATCGAGGTGGCGCTGGTCCAGGCCGACGCGGTCGCGCTCCCGTTCGCGGACGAGAGCGTCGACGTGGCCTGCTCCGCGTTCGGCGCGGTCCCGTTCGTGGCCGACAGCGGGGCGGTGATGCGCGAGGTCGCCCGGGTGCTGCGGCCCGGCGGGCGCTGGGTGTTCTCGACGACTCATCCGTTCGTGTGGTGCCTGCCGGACGATCCGGACGAGAACGGGCTGCGGGTGTTCCACAGCTACTTCGACCGGCGCGCCTACACCGAGCACGATGAACAGGGCCAGGCGATTTACACGGAGACGCATCGCACGATCGGCGACCGGGTCCGGGAGATCGTCGCGGCCGGACTGATCCTGCACGACATCATCGAGCCGGAATGGCCGGCCGGCCAGGAGCGGACCTGGGGGCAGTGGGGGCCTGTGCGCGGCGGGTATGTGCCCTCGACCTCCATCTTTGTCACGAGCCGGCCGCCGGCCCGCTAGTTTCGCCCTCGGGGAGGTGTGAGGACGACGACTCCGGGCAAACCCCCCTCAGACGTCACCGGACAAGCCGGAATTAGCACGAACACCGGTCCGGAAACCGACGAAGGGGAGGCACCATCATGAAGATTCTGCGCCGCATGCGACACGAGGTTCGGCACGACGTCAACCAGGCGGACCGTTCCGCCGCCCGCGGGCTGCGCCGCCTGCGCCGCCGTCGCAGCCGGACCGCCTCCACCACCACGACCACCGGCACCCGCTACTGATCAGCCCCGCTACTGCTCGGCCCCGCGACTGCTCGGCCCCACTACTGCCGAGCAGTCGCAATCGCTCGGCACCCCTTGCTGACCGGCACCCGCTGCGGGTCGCACCCCCTACTGATCGATAGCCGCCGCCGATCTCGGCGGCGGCGACGAACCCGGGCGACCCCGGGGTTCTGGACGGGCGCCCGTCCAGAACCCCGGGGTCGTCTGCTGTCCGAGGGTCTCCCACGGCGAGCCGCCGCGGCCGGCGAACACGAACGGCGGTCGGCCCGGATGCGGCGAGCGAGGAACATCCTGCTCAACGCGACGCCGTTCTGTCCCACGGTGCACACAACGCCCTAGGGCGCGGCGAGGTACCCCGATCGCCCCCGTTATGGTGAGCCCCGCATTCGCCGTTGGGGGCAGACCGTGTATCACGCTCACTCCGCACCCGGAGATGCCACGTTCAGGCGCGGCATTCCGGGGGTTCGCGCGTGCACGGGGGCGGCGCTCGCGCTGGCCCTGGTCGGCCTCACGGCCGGTTGCTCGGCCAGCAGCGACACCGCCTCGTTCACCCCGGCGCCGCACGCGACGCGGGTCGCGCCCGCCGTCGAGGCCGACCCGCTGCCACCGCTGAGCAAGTTCATCACCCAGCCGGACGGCAGCCAGGTGACGACGGTCAGCGCCGACTACCTGTTCGACTCGAACAGCAGCGAACTGCGGGGGGAGGCGATGACGGCGTTGCAGCAGGTCCTGCCCGCGATCCGGGAGCATCCCGGCCCCATCTCGGTGATCGGCTACAGCGATGGGCTGGGGCGAACCGAGGACAACCAGAAGCTGTCGCTGGAACGGGCAAAGTCCGTCGAGGCGTGGCTGGCGACGCAGAACATCCCCAGCTCCGTGCTGGATGTCGAGGGCAGGGGCGAACAAGGCGCGCAGGACGGCGTCGCCGACGCGAGCCGACGCCGAGTGGAGATCGTGCTTCGATGACGTGCGACGTTTCCGCCGGTCCGCCGGTGCCCCTGCCTCCGGGCGCGGCCGGAACGGGTGAGCCCGCAGCCCGACGCCGGACCCAGGACCGACGCCGGACCCAGGACCGACGCCGGACCCAGGACCGAGGCCGGACCCAGGACCGAGGCCAGGACCATCCGGGCCAGGGCCAGGACCGACGTCCTGGCCAGGACCCTGGCCAGGACCGACGTCCGGGCCAGGGCGGCCAGAGCCAGGACCGACGCCGGGGCCGGGGCCGCCGCCTGCACAGCCGACTGGCCGGGCTGGTGGCTGCGGCCATGCTGGCGACGCCGATGCTCGCTGCCTGTGACGCCGGCGGCCTGCTCGGCACGTCCAAGGCGGACGGTCCGCTCGACTGCTCCAAGTACCAGGAGTCCACGCCCTCGGCCGGCGCGCCGCTGCTGCTGGTGCTGCTCGACGTGACCGACAACTCGGCCGCCACCGCGCAGCGCGTCGCGACCCGGGTCCAGCCCTATCTCGACACAGCGCTGAAGGACGGCGCCTACATCCGGCTCGTCGCCAGCGGCGGCACGGCCATGACGTACTCGGACTGCTTCCACGGTGACCGGATGTTCCAGATCAAACGGAACAACAACCGGCGCGAGGAGAAGGACCGGGTCGCCGCCGCCAAGGCCCTCGGCACGGAGATCGACCACGTCGTCCAGACCGAGCGGGTCAGCGCGAAGGGCAGTGCCACGGGCCTGCTCGCCGGCATCAACGACGAGCTCAACACCGTCCGGTCCACACCGGACGTGAAGGTCACCGACGTGACCGTTCTCGTCTGGAGCGACCTGCTCGGCACCGGTCAGGACTCCGACTGCCTCAACGTCGACGGCAAGAAGGCGTCCGCGTCCATCGCCGAGGCGCTGGTCAAGCGGTGCTTCGAGACCCAGCAGATCACCACGGTGGGCAACGACAAGGTTCGGTTCCTCGGGGTCAACGAGGGCGCGGCGGATCGGCCGCAGCAGGATCTCGCCCGGTACCTCAAGGGCGAACTGTGTCGACGGATCAGCAGTGACTGCAGCTAGCTCGACCATCCGCACCATCTCGACCGACACAACCCCTACGACGACGTCACCCATTTCATCCACCCCGACAGACCCGACAGACCAGATTCATCCGATTCATCCGGCCGCTTCGACCGTCCCGGCCGCCCGTCCGCCCGCGCCCGTCGCGGCAGCCCCCGAGCTCCCGGAGCATCCCGTCCGCAACCGCCGCGGCACGCACCACGCCGATCCATCCGAACCGCTACTGGCCACGACGGCGCCGGTGGAACTCAAGCCGAGGAGACGACCGATGGGCGTCCTGCACGAGCCCGAGGACCAGCACTTCAGCCCGGCACTGATGCGCTCGACGGTCGTGATCACCGGCTGCCTGGTGATGCTCGCGGTACTGGAGATCTGGGTCTGGTTGACCCTGTCGTCCCCGTTCGCGAAGGTCTCGGTCACCGGATCGATGATCGTGACCGCGCTCAGCTTCTTCATCACCGGCAACACCTTCCGGCTGCGCGACATCCGGCGCCGGGTGGGCAACCGTGCTCGGGCCGGCCGCATCGCTCCGATCGACGCGTTGTCCACCCTGCCGCCGCGGGAGACGATCGCCCGCCGCTTCATGCTCGGCGCCGTCGGCGCCGTGGTCGGCGTCGGCACCCTCGTGCTGACCATGGTCTTTTCCGGCGACGAACAGCAGGGGGCGCGCGAGGCCATGGTCGCCTCGGTGCTCGGCATCGTCTGCGCCATGCTCTGCTTCGTCGGCGGCACCTTTGCCCGCCCCATCGACTGAACCGCTCATCCCCATCGGCTGACCGCCGTCCCCGTCCACTGACCGCCCATCGGGACCGACATCGGAAAAGTAGGAGCCTGAAACGGTGCTGCGCAGGGGAAACCAGCCAGGGCGTCTGGCCAAGCAGCTCATCCGCCGGGTGGGAGACGCCGACATCGCGCTGGCGGGTGCGGAGACCCGCCCCAAGGTCCTCAAGAGCCTGGAGGACGCGGAGGTCCAGGAGGTCCGGGCGGCCGTCCGGGCCGACGGGCGGACCCTGGAGGAGTTGATCGCCGAGCTCCGCATGGAGATCGACTCCCGGGCCGAGCGCCGCGAGCGGCGGACCGAACTGATCAAGAACAAGGTCGAGCAGGGCCGGTTGTGGCGCAGCGTCGGGGTGCAGGAGCGCATCCCGCAGATGGCGCTGGCGGGACCGGCCCGCACGGTCGTCCTGACGTTGCTCGCGGCGCTGGACTTCTACGTGTTCGCGCAGTCCTATGCGGTGCTCGCCGACGTCGGCGGCTACGGCCCGGAGTGGTGGCTCGGCGGCCTGCTCGGCGTCGCCGTCTTCATCGCCGGGGTGGCGCTCGCCCACGGGATCAAGGCGTCCATCCTCGCCCGCGCCCAGAAGCAGATGCTCGCCGATGCCGACGCCGGCCGCTTCAAGATCGACCTGGACATCCGCGAACAGCTCGTCGAGTCGAAATCGTCCCCGCTGGCGCTGAGCCTGACCACGGCGATCTTCCTGCTGCTGTCGATCGCCGGGGTGCTCGTGCGCACGCAGGGCACGGCCGGCGAGAGCACCGGCGGCGCGGTGATCCTGTTCCAGGCGCTGATCCCGCTGGTCGCCGTGGCGGTCGAGCTGTACCTGCACGATCCGACGGAGCGCGACGAGCCTATGCCGAACATCGTCGACCGACGGCTGGAGCGGCGCCTGGCCAAGGCCGAGCGCCGGCTGCGCATCGTCGCCGCCCAGGTCGAGGCGAAGGTGTCGCAGATCGAGAAGCTATACCGGGTCGAGGAGGCCATCCTCGACGTCGAGCAGAAGGACATGGGCCTGCGCCACACCACCGACCTGGTGCTCGGCGGCGGCCACATCCCGACCATGCCGACGAACGGGCGAGTCGCCGAGGTGGACCGCGACCAGCTCGAGAAGACCATCAAGATGGCCCGTCGATCCTAGCCAGCCGCATCTCCAGATCATGGTGACCGGGGCGGCCTTCACAGCCCTCGCCCGCCCGCGTGGGGCCGACGGATGCCGCCGCACCGGGGAGGCAGGGCCCGGCTGGGACGACCAGCCCACGGTGGTCTGCCGGTCGGCACGGCTCCCGGCGCTGCCGGCCGGCTGCGCGTCTCCCCACGACCTGCGAGGGGAAGCCAGCAGGCGGTCGGCGGAGGCTGGGCCGACCACCCCTTGTCAGGTGGCGCTGGTGAGGAGGTCGGGTAGGTGGGTGTAGGGGTTGCGGCGGGGGCGTTGGTGGGGGTCGATGCGCCAGGGTGGGGTGTAGGCGGGGTGGCCGTCGTCGGTGAAGATGATGGTCCAGCCGTCGTGGTGGACTTGGCGGTGGTGGTGGCCGCAGAGCAGGACGAGGTTGTGGAGGGCAGTGGTTCCGCCGTGTGTCCAGTGGATGACGTGGTGTGCTTCGCACCAGGACGGGGGTCGGTCGCAGCCGGGGAAGCTGCATCCGCGGTCGCGGGCGGCGAGGGCGCGGCGTAGCTGTGGGGGCACGACGCGGGTTGATCGTCCGATGTCGAGGGGGACGCCGGCGGGGTTGAGGATGATGCGGGTGATGTCGGCGTCGCAGGACAGTCGGGTCAGGACGCTGTGGGGTAGGGGGAGTCCCCAGTCGGTGGTGGCGGGGGTGGTGCCGGTGGCGAGCAGGGTGTTCCAGTCGATGGTGATGGTGAGGTGCGGGCGCACCCCGCCGCTCTGCGGGAGGGTGGCGGCGCCGAGGGCGCGGGTGGTGAGGTCGAGCAGGGCGTCGGCGCGGCGGCGGGTGGGGCTGCGCCGGTCGGGGGTGCCGTCCGCCGCGGGGTGGGGGGCGGCGAGGCTGTCGAGGGCGGTGCGTAGGAGGGCGGCGCCTTCGGCGTCGAGTTCGCCGTGGATGAGGGTGGCGCCGGTGGGGGTGTCGGTGAGGGTGAGGCGGCGGATGTCGGCCGGGTCCGGGGTGGGGGTGTCGCGGCCGTCGTTCCCGTGACCGCCGAGGCCGCCGTTGCCACCGGTGCCGGTGCCATCGTTGCCGGTCTTGCCGGTCTTGCCGGTGCGGGTGCTGGGGTTGGTGTGTTCGCCGGTGTGGCTGTCGGTGTGGGGGTCGTCGCCGCCGGGGGAGGTGTCGGTGGTGGTGAGTGTTTCGCGGAGGCGGGCGGCGAGTTTGACGAGGTGGTGGGGGTCGAACTGGTCGGCGAAGCGTAGGAGGGCCTGTTCGGCGGCGGTCTGCTGGTCGGGGGTGGTGGCGGTGGGCAGGGTGCGTAGCGCGTCGCTGATGACCATCGCCTGTTCGACGGTGATCGTTCCGTCGGCCAACGCGGTGCCGGTGGCGGTGTGGACGGTGGTGGTGTCGTGGGCGAGGGTGACCTGGCGGCGGGCGTCGCGGGTGGTCAGGCGTAGCCGGTCGCGCAGCCAGCCGGTGAGGTCGGTGGCGCCGTGGCGCACGGCGAATCCGCGGTCCTGGGCCTCGACGAACAGCAGCCCTCGGACGGCGGCGACGCGGCTGGTCAGCCGGCAGACCCCCTCGAGCAGCCCGTCCAGCTCCGTGTCGGACAGCTGCCAGGCCTGGGCGGTGAGGAGCCCGTCGAGCTGGCGGGAGATTGTGGCGAGGCGGGTCGGCGGGTCAGGGCCGTCCCCGAAGTCGTTGAGATCCATGGGGTAACGGTAGAACAACATCCACCCAATGTCGAACACCTGTTCGTACGCTGTGGGCGGAGACGACACGGGAACCAACTCGCACCGCCCCCGAGGAAAAGCCACCTACAGCACGGGATTGGCCGGGTCCGTTGGCGACGGCGGGTCGCCCGCCGCTGGCTGGGCCGCGCCGACACCACCGCCGCTGACAACACCAACGCCACCACCACCGCCGCCACCATCGCCACCACCACCACGGACGACACCATCGCCGACAACGCCGTCGCCGCCATTGCCACCGCCACCGCCACCGCCACCGCCGACACCATCGCCGACAATGCCGCCGCCTCGGACGGCAACGCCACCGCCACCATCGCTGAGGCTTACGGCGCGCTGAGCGCCGATCCAGGCGTTCACCACTGCCCAGTGCATCGTCAGCCACTGCCGCCTGGCCCGCTCGGGGCCCGGGATCTCCGCCGCCGGCACCCACCACCAGCGCAGCAGCAGCGGCGACGCGAACGGCAGGGCCTGCCAGACCTCGCCGGGCGCGCTGAGCTCGTCCAGGCCGGCGTGCGCCACGATCATCGTGGCGGCGATGCGGCCGGTGGCGAGTGCGGCGAGCACCCCGGCCGGTCGCGGCGGCAGCACGGCGTCAAGATCCTCCGCGATCGCCGCCCGGTCCCACTGGCCGCGGGCACGCAGCCGGGCGATCAGCCGCCGGCGGCGTGACGGGGTGAAGTTCGCCCCCTCCGGGAAGATCACCAGCGCCTCACCGGCGGTCAGGCTGTTGGCGAGGTCGCCGATCCGAGCGGCAGCATGGTCGTCCGAGCCGTCGTTGCGCAGGAAGCAGGCGCCGAGCCGGCCGAGCAGGATGTCGATCGCCGGATCGAGCTGGAGCCGATTGATCAGCACCACCCGTGGGGTCCGGTGGTAACGGTTGAGCAGCAGGTGGATGAGCACGAAGGAGTCCCCCGGCCCGGCGTGCCGGCTGAGCACGAGGACGGGCCCCGAACCGGCGTCGACCGTCCCCACGGGCGGCTCGGTGACCTCCAGGCGCAGCCCGACGAGCCGCCGGGCGGCCGCGACCAGCACGGCGAGCGTGCGGCGCAGCAGCCACAGGTGGGCGGCCTCCCAACGCCCGTCGAGGGCCGGCCGGGCCAGCCACAGCCCGAACATGGCGACGATCAGCACCATCTCGGCGGTCAGGTAGATCGCGACGAGCAGGGCCGCGCGCGGCACCCGCAGCCGGCGGTCCACCGGAGCGGCCAGCAGGCCGAGCGCGGCGACGGCGACGGCGAGCAGGGCCAGCGCCGCCGCCAGCGGCACGAACAGCGGGTCGACCAGGAACCGGCGGATCGCCCACGGTGGAACGCCCACGGCGTCAGCCCTCCAGGTCAGAGCACATCCAGCGACCGGGTACGGTCGCCGGCGGTGAGGTCGAGGTAGGCCGCGGTGGCCTGCCGGGCCTGCTGGATGCGCCGGTTCAGGCCCGAGGTGGAGCGGTAGCGCAGCGGCACCAGCGGGGCGCCGCGCTCCCCGACCGGCAGCACGTGGACGGCGACCCCGCTGGGAAGCCGGGCCATCGCCTCGGTGAAGCCGCGCCGGCGGGCGATCTCGAAGGCGACCAGACCGGCCTCCCAGGGCCAGCGCGGCGGCCGTAGCGGCCGTTCGATCCGGCCGACGTGCAGGACGTAGACCGTGTGTGCCCCAAGCTCCACCGCCCGTCCGACGGGGTTGCTGTCGACGATCCCGCCGTCGATGAAGTGCTCCTCCCCGATGCGCACCGGCGGCAGCAGCGCCGGAACCGCGCAGGAGGCCAGCACCGCCTCGACGAGCGGTCCGCGGTCGAACCAGTGCGCAGCGGCCCGTTCGATGCTCGCCGCGACACACTGGAACCGCACCGGCAGGTCCTCGATCGGCCCGGCCGGCAGGTGCGTGCGCAGCAGCGCGCGCAGCGGGGCGTTGGAGTGCAGGTGACCGTGCTGGACGACGGTGGCCAGCCGCCGGGCCGGGCCCCCCGCGAACACGTCGGAGACGCCAAGCTGCGACCACAGATCGGTCAGCCGGTCGATCGTCGCGGGCGCGGGTTCGGCCGCCACCGCGGCCCCGTTGATCGCGCCGACGGAGGTGCCTACCACCAGGTCGGGCAGGATGTCGGCGTCGAACAGGGCGGCGAGCATGCCGACCTCGCTCGCACCGAGGATGCCACCCCCGCCGAGAACGAAGGCCACCCCCGCCCCACGAGCCGCCCCCGCACCTCGAGCTGCATCCGCCCGGTGAGCCGCATCCGCACCACGGCCTGAATCAGCACCACGGCCTGAATCAGCACCACGGCCTGAATCAGCACCACGGCCTGAATCAGCACCACGGCCTGAATCCGCCCCACGGCCTGAATCAGCACCACGAGCCGCATCCCCGACGCCGGCCGCATCCCCGACGCCGGCCGCATCCCCGCCGCGGGCCGCATCCCCGACGCCGGCCGCATCCCCGCCGCGGGCCGCATCCACCTGCCCGCTCGCCGCCGGCTCGGGCCAGGGCCACGGCCGCTCATCCCGACCCGCCGATTTCGCGTCCACCCACATCCCATCCGCCGAAGCGCCGCATCCACCGAACCGCCGGTCCTGTGCCCACGGCTCGCGCTCGCTGTCCGTGGCGGCGATCGATCACCTCCTTCCCCGATCCGGGCCGGCCGACCCGTCCGCAGCCGGATCGTCGGCCGTCACACTCCGCCCGACCGAAGCCGGCACGGTATCCCTGCGCCCTGGGCGGGGCAGGCGCAGCCACGCCACCGGTCCCCGTCCGTCGCGGAGCGACCCCGGACGGGGAGAATGAGCGGCATGCTTTCGGACGACGACGTGGATGAGATCGTCTTCAGGGCGGCGGGCAGCGGCGATCACCGTGGCGCGGCGGGCACCCTGGAGGCACTGGCCGAGCGGCCGGACACCCACAGCGAGACGATCACCCGCGCCTCCCTGTTGGTCGACGCGGGCAGCCAGTACGGGCTCGCCCAGGACTGGAGCGAGGCCATCCGCTGCTACCGCGCGGCCGTGGCCGACGGCAGCGCCTGCCCCGTCGATCCCCGCGTCTGGCTGCACGACGGGCTGCTGCGCGAGGGGCAGGCCGAGGAGGCCGACGCGCTGCGGGCGGAGCTGAAGGCGGCGAAGTCGGCCGATCCGGGGGTGTACGAGGCGGTGGCCGAGAGCCTGGAGGCGGTCGGTCGGCTCGACGACGCCCACACCTGGTTCACGATGGGCTACCACCGCTGCGAGCGGGCCCCGGTGCCGGACTTCCTGCTCGATCTCCTGCTCGTCGGGCGCCGCCGGGTGCGCGTGGCGCTCGGCCATCCCAGCGACGCCCTCGACGAGGTCGCCGAGGACTACATGGAGACCGTGGGCGGCTGAGACGTGACCGACACCGGCTCGGGCCCGGGCTCCGACGTGGCGGGCGGGGAAGACAGCGGCCGTGCCAGGTCGTTGCACCATGCCGTGAACCTGACCCGACGCGTCCCCCTGTCCGTGCTGGACCTCGTGCCGGTCGGCACCGGAACAACCCCGACCGATGCGGTCCGCGGGTCGCTCGAGCTCGCCCGGCACGCCGAACGGCTCGGCTTCATCCGGTACTGGTTGGCGGAGCACCACGGCATGCCCGGCATCGCCAGTTCGGCGACGGCGATCCTCATCGGTCAGGTCGCCGCGGCCACGGGCACGATCCGGGTGGGGTCCGGTGGCGTGATGCTGCCCAACCATGCGCCGCTGGCGGTCGCCGAGCAGTTCGGCACGCTCGGCGCCCTGTTTCCGGGTCGGATCGACCTGGGGATCGGTCGCGCCCCCGGCACGGATCCCGCCACCGCCCGGGCGCTGCGGCGCACCGCCGGGCTGCTCGCCGTCGACGACTTTCCCGAGCAGCTCGCCGAGCTGACCACCTTCCTCGCCGGCGGCGACTTCGCCGCCGACCATCCGATGCGCGGCGTGCACGCGTTCCCGCAGTCGCCGGTGCCGCCGATCTGGCTGTTGGGGTCCAGCGGCTACAGCGCCCAGGTGGCCGGGATGCTCGGCCTGCCGTTCGCCTTCGCGCACCATTTCAGCTCGGCCAACACGGTGCCGGCGCTCGAGCTGTACCGGCGGTCGTTCCGCCCCTCGCCCGGGCGGGAGCAGCCGTACGCGATCGTGGCCGCCGCCGTCGTCTGCGCCGAGGACGACGAGCGCGCCGAATGGCTCGCCGCGCCCGTCCGGCTGGCGATGCTGCGGATCCGCGGCGGCCGTCCCGGCGTCTTCCCCTCTCCCGAGGAGGCCGCCGCGCACGCCTGGACCCCGCAGGAACGGGCCGCGGCCGAGAACGCGACGGCGTCGCACATCGTCGGCTCCCCCTCGACCGTCCGCGCCGGCATCGACGCCCTGCTCGACGTGACCGGCGCCGACGAGATCATGATCACCACGAACGTCCACCGCTTGGCGGACCGGATCCGCTCCTACGAGCTGGTCGCCGATCTCGGCGGGCTGACCCCCGCCGACCCGGCCACTGCGGTGGTCGCGCCGGCGGTCGCCCCGGTGGTCACCCCGGTAGGCGCGTCCCGCTCACAGTGATCGGAGCCGTCGGCGGCCCACGGCGACGGTCGGGCCGTCGCCGGCCGGCCGCCCCCCGACCGGGCCACTGCGGGGTCGCCCGGTCGGGGGATGGCTCCCTAGGCCGCCAGACGGCCGCGCCGCGCCGCGAACCCTCACGACGGCGGGCGGCCGGGGTGGTCCGATCGGACGGCACGCAACGGCCGGCAGGGGTGGCCCGATCAGGCGGTGCGACGCTTCGCCGGCACCGCGCCCGGCACCGCGGCCAGCGACCCGGACCGCAGCACCCGCTCGGTGATCCGCGCGACCAGGCCGCGGGGCAGCAGCCGGGAGGCGTTGGACGTCAGGTAGTTCAACCGGCCGTCGATGACGTACGCCTGGCCCCGGTCAAGGGCCCGAAAGGCCGCCGCCACCACCTCGTCGGTGGTCCGCAACCGTCCGCCGGCGGACATCCGCGAGCCCAGCACCTCGAAGAAGTCGGTGTCGGTCGGCCCCGGGCACAGGGCGAGCACCCGCACCCCACGCGGCCGGCACTCGGCCCACAGGCCGATGGAGAAGGACAGGACGAAGGCCTTGGAGGCGCCGTAGACCGCCATGTAGGGGACGGCCTGGAAGCCCGAGGTCGACGACACGTTGATGATGGTGCCGGAGCCCCGGGCAACCATGGCGGGCAGGAACAGGTGCGCGACCCGCTCCACCGCCACGACGTTCACCATCACCTCGCGGTGATCCCGGTCCGGGGACAGCTCGTGGTAGGGCCCACGGGTCCCGAAGCCGGCGTTGTTGACGAGGATGTCGATCTCCAGGCCGGTCTCGGCGACCGCCTTGGCGAGCTGGTCGGGACCGCTCTCCTCGGCGAGGTCGATCGGCACGGTGTGCACCTCGACCCCGTAGCGGGTGCCCAGCCGCTGCGCGACCTCCGTCAGTCTGGGCTCCGCCGGCGCCACCAGGACGAGCGTGGCGCCGCGGGCCGCATACGCCTGCGCGAAGGCCGCGCCGATGCCTGACGACGCCCCTGTGACCAGGGCGGTGCTCATCTTGAGATCCGCTTGCGCGGTCATGGTCCTCCCTGCTCTGGCCGGGCGCGTGACCGTGCTTGGGTCCAATGCACGGCACGCGACGATGTCAGGAAACGACATCATCGGACATCTCGGGACGGACCGGGCAGTCGCTGTAACGGCGGTCGTACCTGTAGGTGCGGGCCCTTCGGTGGGGGGATGCGCTGCGGCGCAGGTCCTTCAGGTCCGATCGAGCAGGTGACGCTCCCGGACCGCCCCCACCGACAGGGTCCGGTAGCCGACGTCGTCGAACAGCACCGTGATGCGATCGCCATCCTCCTTGACGACCTGCCCCCGGCCCCACGAGACGTGGCGCACCGCGGCGCCGGCGGGGAACGGCGCCTCGTCGCCCGCGGGTTCGGCCCGCCGCTGGGCCGGCAGACCGGCCAGGCAGTTGTCGCAGCGCCCGCACGGCCCGCTGATCGTCTCGCCGAAGTAGGCCAGCAGGAACGCCCGCCGGCAGTCCCGGGTCTCGGCGTAGCCGCGCATCATCTCGACGCGGGAACGGTCGACCTCGACCCGCGCCTCGGCCACTCCGAGCGCGCGCCGCGCCGCCTCCTCCGGATCCGGGGCGTCGACTCGCGCGGCGATGCGCCCGTCGTCGCCCACCGCCACGACGTCCGCGCTGGCCAGCAGGTCCACCAGCCGGGTCAGCGCGGTGTCGCGCAGCCCCGCCGCCTTGGCCAGCTCCCGCGCCGTCACCGGTGCGTCGGCGTGCCCCAGCAGGACCGCGACGCGGCGTAGGGCCGTCTCGTCGACCCGGCCGGAGGCGAAGAATCGCCGCAGCCCGAGATCCTCCGGCCGGTAGAACAGGCAGGCCACCGCGGGCTCACCGTCTCGCCCCGAGCGGCCGATCTCCTGGTAGTAGGAGTCGAGGGAGTCGGCCACCTCGGCGTGGATGACGGTGCGGACGTTGGGCTTGTCGATGCCCATGCCGAAGGCGGTCGTGGCGACCACCACGTCGCACCGGTCGGCCATGAAGTCCGCCTCGACCTCGCGTCGCCGCGCAGCCTTCAGGCCGGCATGGTAGGGATGCACCGTCAGCCCGAGGCCGGCGAGCTCGTCGGCCAGCTCCTGCGTGGCCCGCCGGGTGGCCGCGTAGACCAACGCCGGCTTGGCCTCCCCCGCGATGCGTTCGATCAGGCTCGCCCGCTTGGACTCCTCGTCGGTGAACGACACCACGGACAGGCTGATCTCGGGCCGGTCGAATCCCCGTACGACCTCGACGGGGTCACGCAGTCGCAGCCGCTCGCGGATCTCCCGGCGCACCGGCGGGGCCGCGGTGGCCGTCAGCGCCACGACCGTCGGGTGCCCGAGGTCCTCGACGACCTGCCCGAGCTGGGCGTAGTCGGGCCGGAAGTCGTGCCCCCAGGACGCGATGCAGTGGGCCTCGTCCACGACGAACAGGGACGGTCGGGCCTCGCGCAGCGCCGCCCGGACGTCGTCGCGGGCCAACTGCTCCGGCGCCAGGAAAAGGAACTCGGTGCGCCCCTGCCGGACCGCGTCGAAGGCGGCCTGCCGGGCCGCCCGCCCGGCGTCCGAGTTCGCCGCGGCCGCCGCCGGGTCGTCGTCGCCCAGCAGCCCCGCCAGCCGCTCGGTCAGCCCACGCACCTGGTCGCGTTGTAGCGCGATCAACGGCGAGACCACGATGGTCGGGCCGGCCAGCACCAGAGCCGGGATCTGGTAGACCGCCGACTTGCCCCGGCCGGTCGGCAGCACGCACAGCGTGTCCCGGCCCTCGACGACGGCCCGCATCGCGTCGAGCTGACCGTCCCGCAGCCCCGTGAAGCCGAACCCCTCCTGGGCGACCAACCGGATCAGGTCGCCCAGCTCGTCGTCGATCCCGGCACCCGGCTCGGCACCCGGCTCGGCCGCCGCGGACTCCTGCGGCCGCGCCTTCGGTGACGTGCTCGGTCCCGGCGGCGTACTCGGACCCGGCGGCGTACTCGGCTCCGGCGACGCACTCGGGGGGGCGGGCGCCGCCGACTCGCGGGAGACATCCGGCGGCGGCGGGGCGTCTTCCGGCGACCGGCGGCGGCCCGGCGCGGACGGCGTGCGCGCCCGCGCCTCGGTTGCTCCGGCGGCAGGCGCAGCACGGCGCCGACCCCGGATCCAGGCAGTCAGCAGTCTGGTTGTCTGATCACGACGGCTCATGGTGTCGCTGGGCGTACCCACTCACCACGGACCCCCACCCTCGAAGGACCACGAAGGGGACAACCTTCTCCGGGCTTCTCCCATCATTCCGACACCGAACGACAAATTCCCGCGCCCGGCCAAACCATCGCCCGCCCACGCAGGTCCGCGGTACCGGCCGACTCACGGAGCACATTCGACGCCAGAAAGTATGTGAGCGGCTACAGTTCTGCTCCTATCGGATGGTCGCCGCGAGAGGAATGTGTCCATGCGTAGCCGGAGGTTCCGACATGCGACGGTTCCCCTTCTTGCTCTGCTCGCCGCGACCGCTGTCGCGATCCCTCTCCTTGTCCACGGCGGGGGCGGCGCCGCTGGCGGGGGCGGCGACGCCGACAGCAACGGCGCCGACAGGTTCGGCGTCACCTCCGCCAGTCCGGCGGTCGACGACAGGAACACGGGCGGCCCGGCCGAGCGACCCGGCCCTGCCGAGCCGACACGCCGGCCGCTGGCCGCCGCGGGCAGGGCCGTTCCGGCCACCCCGGCGGGCAAGCTGCGCTTCGGGCTGGGGCCCGGGCTCGACAGCGCCCACACCTCCCCGTTGGCACCCGACCTGGACTTTCTCAGCACCTGGTACAACGGACCGAACGATCTGAGCTTCCTGCGCAAGTGGAAGGCCGACCTGATCCCCGAGGTCTACCAGTCGGGGCACGGCATCCACCTCATCGTCTGGCTCGACGGCACCGGCGAGGTCGGCACCGTCCAGACGGCGCACGGCCCGGCGTGCGGACGCGAGTACCCGCTGTCGAGCGGCTTCCTCGACGACGCGCGCGAGCTCGCGTCGATCTTCTCCGGCCCGGCGAACGGTCCCGCGCTGTACGTCACGCTGTTCACCGAGTTCCAGACGTACCCGTGCCACCCGAACGCGTGGGCCACCACGCCGGACACCACCAACTACTACCTCACGCTGCAGGACCAGTACCTGGCGGCGTTGGACATCTTCCATTCCGGGGCGCCGAACGCGCGGGTGTCGCTCGGCTGGGGCGGCTGGCAGAGCCGGTGGGACGATCCGGCCACCGGCGCCGGCCGATCGCTGATCACCCATTTCGCGGACGTGCTGCGCGTCTCGGACTTCGAGAGCTTCCAGGCGATGGGCGCCGACTCGAACGCCGCGGACGTACGGGACATGACGCGGGCGCTCGGCCAGTACGGCCCGGTCATGCTGGCCCACTTCAAGTCCGAGTCGCAGGCGACGTGGGAGGCCGACATGCACGCGCTGCTGGCCGGGGACGCGGTGCGCCAGCTCAGCCAGGACGGGCTGTTCGCACTCAGTTTCATGGACGCGGCCAACATCGCCTCGCCCGCGGCGCTGAGCCTGGCCCGGGGCGCGGTGCAGAGCCACGGGGTTCACTCGACGCTCTGATCCGCGCCGCGAGGAGCCTCGCCGCCGGAGGCCTCGCCGCCGGGAGCCTCGCCGCCGGAGGCCACATCGCCGGGGCCCTCGCCGCCGGGCGTGGGGCGCTGAGACGCCGCGGAGACGGCGCTCAGCGACCGCAGCGCCCGGCGGTCGGTCTTCAGCGCGCTGGTGAGCGGCAGCGCCTCGACGATGTGCACCTCGCGCGGGTAGCGCAGGGGCCCGAGCCGGGCCCGGCCCCAGCGCACCAGCTCCTCCGGGGAGACGGTGCCGCCGCCAACGAGCTGTACGTAGGCGATCACCTCCTCACCATGGCGGTGGTCGGCCCGCCCGACCACCCCGCACGAGGCGACGTCGGGATGGCCGAGCAGGCCGTCCTCGACGTCGCGCGGGTAGACGTTGACCCCGCCGCGGATGATCAGATCCTTGATCCGGTCGACGACGAACAGGTAGCCGTCGCCGTCGCGCCGCCCCACGTCGCCGGTGCGCAGCCAGCCGCCGCGCAGCGCGTCGGCGGTGGCCCGCGGCGCCTGCCAGTACCCGGTCATCAGCATCGGGCCCCGCACGCAGATCTCCCCGTCCTGCCCGGGGCCGGCGGGCGCGCCGTCGGGCAGCTCGACGCGCACCTCGACTCCGGGTGCGGGCAGGCCGACGCTGCCCGGCCGCGCCGCACCCGGCGGCGAGGTGGTGATGATCCCCGCGGTCTCGGTGCAGCCGTACCCCTCGACCAGTTCGACGTCGGGCAGGCGCCGCCGCCATTCGTGCGCGCACTCCCTCGGCAGCGGCGCGCCGCCGCTGGTGATCCGGCGCAGCGACGAGGTGTCGGCCAGGTGCAGCGGCTCCGCGAGCAACTGGTCGATCATGGAGGGCACCAGCGCGCTGAGGGCCACCCGGTGTTCGGCCACCAGGTCCAGCCACTGGCGGGGATCGAACCAGCGCATCAGGACCGCCGGGCCCGGCTTGCGCGCATGCAGCGTCATCACGCTGATCGTCAGGCCGTAGACGTGCGACAACGGCAGCGGCAGCAGGCCGACGAGCTCCTCGTCCGCGCTCCCCGACAGGGCCGCGAAGCCCCCGGCGGACAGCGCGTCGTGGGACAGCACGACTCCCCGCGCCCGCCCGGTGGTGCCGCCGGTGTAGAGAAGGGCGGCCATGGCGTCCGGATCGGCCGGCTCGAGGGGACCCTCGTCGCCCGCCGCGAGGTCGGCGAAGCGCAGCACCGGCGGCCGCGCCCCGGCTGCCCCGCCCGGGTCAGGGCCCCCGGCCGAACCAGCACCAGCACCAGCACCAGCACCAGCACCAGCACCAGGCGCATCGTCCGCCACGATCACCGCCCGCACCTGGGGGCAGCCGCTCGCCACCGCGCGGACCTTGGCCAGGAACTCGGGGGTCGTCACGACGAACCGGGCGCCGCTGTCGACCAGCACGTGGCGCAGCTCGGCCTCGTCAAGCAGGAACAGCGTCGGCGTCACGACTCCGCCGGCGCGCCAGACCCCGTGGTAGGCGATGGTGACCTCCGGGCAGTTGGCCATGTGGACGACCACCCGCTCGCCGGCGGCCAACCCCGCGCCGCGCAGGCCGGCACTGAACCGGCAGGACCGGGCGAAGCGGGCCGCGCCGGACTCGACCCGACCCTCGAAGATCATCTCCTCGGTGCCGCCGGTGCGCTCCACGGCGAGCTCCGCGAGCCTGCCCAGGCTGATCCCGGTCGGCCGGGAGCCGGCTGCGCTCACCATCCGCACGTCGCCTTCCGCCGGCGCGTCGGCGAGCCGGCGGCTCCGGCGCGCCCGCGCATGTGAAGCATCTCACCTCACCGGGTGATCGGCGGCCCGCTCGCCACACCTCGGTCACGGCCTGGGGAACACGTGGGGGACACGCATGGGGGCCCGACAGCGCACCGCACATGTCCGGTCACCGGGTCGGGGCGTGGTCCCTCCCGGACCGTCGGACGGACCCGCCGGGCAGGACGCCGGCTCGGCGGTCCACGATGGGGGCCGGCCGAGCCGGCGGGTCGCCCACGCGCGCCACCGGTCGTCGGCTCCCCCCGGAACGGAGGTGCACATGAGCTCGCCCCTCGGTGAACCCGCGGCGTGGCGGAACTGGGCGGGCAACGTGACCGCTCGAGCGGTCCGGCTCGCCCGGCCCCGCACCGCCGAGGAGGCGTCGGCGGTGGTGACCTCCGCCGTGCGTGACGGCCGGCGGATCCGGGCCGCCGGTGCCGGCCACGCGATGAACGCGATCGGCCGGCCGGACGACGGCGGTGTGCAGATCGCCCTGGACCGCTGCGCCGATCTGGTCGCACTCGACGGTGGCAGCGGGCTGGTGACGGTGCGCGGCGGGATGACCCTGCGCCGGCTGAACCGGCTGCTCGCCGAGGCCGGGCTGGCCCTGACCAACCAGGGCCACGGCGAACTGGCGACGATCGCCGGGGCGATCGCCACCGGGACCCACGGCACGGGTGCCCGCTACGGCGGGCTGTCCACCCAGGTACGGGCGCTGGAGGTGGTGCTCGCCGACGGCGAGGTGGTCACCTGCTCGCGCGGAGAGCGCCCCGAGCTGTTCGCGGCCGCCCGCCTTGGCCTCGGCGCCGTCGGTGTCGTGACCTCGGTGACGTTGCAGGCCGTACCGCTGTTTGCCCTGCACGGGCGGGAGGGCCGGCTGCCGCTGGCCGAGGCGCTCGACGGCTACGGCGCGCTCGTCGAACAGGCCGACCACGTCCGCTTCGCCTGGTTCCCGCACACCTCGACCGCGCTGGTCCGCTGGGATGATCGTCGCCCGGTCGACGACGAGCTGGACCCGCCGACCCGGCGACGCGACCGGCACGGCGGCGGCCCGGTGTCCAGCGGCGTCTTCGAAGCCCTGATGGTGGCCGCCCGGCGGCTGCCAGCCGCCGACCGCCCCGCCGCCCAGCTCGCCTCCCGCGTCGGCGTCCCGCTGGCGGGCGATCGACCGTCGGTCGACCTGTGCTACCGGGTGTTCGCCGCAGGCCACTCGGCCATCGCGGGCCACTCGGCGATCGCGGGCCACACGGCGATCCGGTACAAGGAGCTCGAGTACGCCATCCCCCGCGCCGAGCTGGCCGCCGCCCTGGGCGAGCTCGCCGCCGCCGTGACCCGATCCGGGGTGCGCACCGCCTTCCCCGTCGAGGTCCGCTGCGCGGCCGCGGACGAGATCCCGCTGTCCCCCGCCTTCGGCCGCGACACCGCCTACGTCGCCGTGCGCACCGACCGCCGCGGCCCGCACGAGAACTACTTCGGCCGCGTCGAACAGATCATGCTGGCGGTCGGCGGGCGGCCCCACTGGGGCAGCCTGCACACGCTGGCCGCGGCGCAGCTACGCGAGCGCTACCCCCGCTTCGACGACTTCCTGGCCGTCCGCGACGCGGTCGACCCGGCCGGCGTGTTCGCCAACGCCCATCTCGATCATGTCCTCGGCCCGCCCCCACCGCCCAGGATCGCCTCGTGACCCACCGTTGATGAACCGTTCCGGCACTCCGGCCACGGTATGACTGGTAGCGTGAGATCTCCGCTCACGACGCCGGCGTCGCATGCATGGTCACCACGTGTTCTCCTGCCCATTCATTTCGGCAGATCGTCGTCGGCGCCGGTTCCCGTGTGCCCGGAGGTCAGAAATTCCCATCAGTGAACCCGAACTCGACACGCACGTCTTCGAGGGGGTCAAACTCCCGCCGCTCGGCCAGCACGAGCCGAAGAAACTCCTGGACCGCGAGCACACGCACCTTTTCCTGGCGGAACTCGAGCGACGCTATCCGAACTACCAGCACAACGCGACGCTGACCTCCCCCTTTCTCGCGGCGTCGATCACGGCGATCAACCTACACCCGCGGATCACGCGGGCGGTCGTCACGCACGAGCTGTCCCAGGCCGAGGCGGTGCTCGGGATGGCGAACACAGACCATCCCCGCCCCGTCCCGGCGACCCAGGTGGAGCGTCTGATCGACTGGCTGGAGGCCCACCGGGGTGACTTCACCTGGCAGGGCGAGCCCGAACAGAACCAGCTGGGCGGAATCAGTGACTACCAGGCCTGGCTCAACGGCCCAACCCCGCTCGCGAACCCACCCGGCCCGGATACCCGACTGATCTGTTGGGAGGTCGTTCTCCTCGCCGCGGCAAACGTCGGCATCTACTCCGTCGCGCAACTACGCACCGCCTACGCGGGGAACAAACTCGCCGGCACCTTCGCGCTGTTCAGCACCCATGGCCGGGTGGATATCCAGAACAATGGCCGGTCGGGTTTCGCCGTGGCGAACCAGATCCAGGCAGGTGACGCAATAATGATCAAATCGACCGCCGCGGATTTCGACCACGTCGTGGTGGCGGCCAGCCCGGACCCTGCCAATCTGCGCAACATCGAGGTTCTCTCGCTGTGGAACCGCGGCACCGGCGGCGTCCTCGGGCGGACCCTGCTGGACAATCTGATCATCGATGGAGTCACGGCGATCCGACACGCCCGGCTGTAGCCCCGCAGTCAGGACATCAGGCTGGCGACCGCCCGCCTGATGTCCTCCTCCAGGGCACGCCAGGCGGACAGGCCGCGCACCGGTCCGTATCAGACTTGGCGATGCCACCGCCAGGCTGGGTTGGCCTCACAGCAAGAACAGCCACGGACAGGGCCACGCCGTCATCGGCCTTCTCCCAGCCGGTCACGGTGATGCGGGGACAGCGGCGTAGAGGCCGGGGGATCGGGCGGCGGCGACGATGGCGGCGAGGGTGGCGGACAGGTGGGGGGCCTGCTGGGAGCCCCGGCGGACGGCGGCGAAGATGGGCCGGATCGGCGGGACGCCGGCGATGGGTCGCAGGGCGACCCGGGGAGTGCTGGACAGTTTCGCCAGCCGCGGGATGAGGCCGACCCCGCAACCGGCGGCGATCAGGCCCTGGATCGCGCTGTAGTCGTCGCAGCGGTGACGCACCCGGGGAACGAAGCCGGCCGCGGCGCACGCCGCGTGGGTCACCTCGTGGCAGGGGGTGCCGGCGCGGCTGGAGATGAAGTCCTCCCCGCCGAGCACCTCCAGCGGCACGGCCGCGGCGGCGGCGTAGGGGTGCGCGGCGGGCAGTGCGACGTCGAGCGGATCGTCGACCAGCGGGATCTGCAGCAGCCGCTCGTCGAGGGACTCGGCACCCGGGTGGGTGATGCTGATCGCGAGATCCAGGTCGCCGGCGAGTAGCAGGTCGAAGCACGCGGGCTCGGCGTCGTCGGACACCGACATCCGCAGCCGCGGCCGGCTCTCCCGCAGCGCGGACATCGCCGGCACGACGATACCGGAGATCGCCGTGGTGAACGCCGCCACTGCCACCGACCCGACCCGACCCTCGTCGAAGGCGGCCAGATCCGCCTCGGCCCGCTCGAGCTGGGCGAACAGGACGTCGGCATGGCCCAGCAGCACCCGCGCGGCGGGGGTGAGCCGGACCCGGCGGCCGGCCGGGTCGAGCAGCCGGACGCCGGTCTCCTTCGCCAGGGCGGCAAGCTGCTGGCTGACCGCCGACGGCGTCAGATGCAGCGCCGCGGCCGTGGCCACGACCGTTCCCCGGCTGTCGAGCTCCCGCAGGATGCGCAGGCGGCGCACGTCGATCATGTAGGAAATCTTAGCTGTTGTGTGCGGAAAAATTAGATGGACTGCAAAGGCGCCTGCCGAGATCCTGGGGATCATGACGCACCTGATCGTGACGGGCGGGGTCGTGCTGGTGGGCCTCGTCGCCTGGCTCTGGGGGCCCGACACCCGCGACGGGATGGACTGGGCCCGTCGCAACGCCGGGATGAGTCCTGGCCTCGGCTTCGGACCCGGCAGCAGCTTCGGTCCAGGCAGCAGCTTCGGACCGGACGGCAGCTTCGGACCGGACGGCAGCTTCGGACCGGACGACGACTACCGACCGGGCGGCGGCGGGCCGGGCGGCGGCTTCGGGCCGCGGGGAGGCAACGGCCGAGGGGACGGCTCCGGCCTCGACGCAGACGACTGGGCGACGGTGATGACGGCGATGGGGTCGGGCGCCGTCATCCGGTCCGGCGTCGAGCGGGCGGCTCAGGCGGAGTCGGCGCGGATCGCGGCGCCGTGAGCCGGGCTCGCCGCCGCACCGCCCCGGGTCGGCGCGGGCCCTTGTGGCACTTCCGGCCCGCCGGCGACGTCCTCGCCGAGGTAGGCCTGGCGGACCCGGTCGTCGGCGAGCAGGGCCGCGGCCGTGTCCGCGAGGACGACCCGGCCGGTCTCCAGCACGTAGCCGCGCCCGGCGATCCGCAGCGCCGAGGCCGCGTTCTGCTCGACGAGCAGCACCGCGACCCCCTCCCGGTTGATCTCGGCGATCACCTCGAAGATGGTCTGGACGATCATCGGGGCCAGCCCCATCGACGGCTCGTCGAGCAGGATGAGCCGCGGACGGCTCATCAGCGCCCGGCCGATCGCGAGCATCTGCTGCTCGCCGCCCGACAGCGTGCCGCCCGCCTGGCCGATCCGCTCGGCCAGCCGCGGGAACAACGCGACGACCCGTTCCAGGTCCGCCCGCGCATGCCGACGATCATGATAGGCGCCCATCAGCAGGTTCTCGCGGACGCTCATGCTGGGGAAGACCCGCCGGCCCTCGGGCACGTGGCTGACGCCGGCGCCGACGAGGCCGTGTGCCGGGATGGACGACAGCGGTCGGCCGTCGAGGCGCACCTCGCCGGCCTTCGGCCGCAGCAGGCCGGAGATGGTCCGCAGGGTCGTCGTCTTCCCGGCTCCGTTGGCGCCGAGCAGGGTGACGATCTCGCCCTCGGCGACCTCCAGGCTGACCCCGCGCAGGGCGGTCACCGCGCCGTAGGCGACCTCGACGTCACTCAGTGTCAGCAGCATCAGCGCAGGTCCTTCCGCACGACGGCGCCGGGCCCGACTCCGGGCCCGACTCCGGGCCTCGCACCGGGCCTGGCGCCGGGCCTGGCGCCGGGCCTGGCGCCGGGTCCGGCGGTGACGTCGACATCGCCGGCGGTGGCCTCGGCGTCGGTGACGCCGAGGTACGCCTCGATGACCGCCGGATCGCGCTGGACCTCCCCCGGTGTACCGTGGGCGATCACTCGGCCGAAGTTGAGCACGACCACCGAGGTGGCCACGGACATCACCAGCCGCATGTCGTGCTCGATGAGCAGCACGGACACGCCGGTGCCGGCGATGCGCGTGATGAGCGCGGCGAGGTCGCGCTTCTCCGCCGGGTTGGTGCCGGCGGCCGGCTCGTCGAGCAGCAGCAGGCTGGGCCCGGTGCCCAGGGCCCGGGCGATCTCCAGCCGGCGCTGCTCGCCGTACGGCAGCGAGGCGGCCAGCTCGTGCGTACGGTGGGACAGCCCGACCAGGTCGAGCAGGCTCAGCGCGTGGCGCACCCCGTCGCGCTCGGCGCGCCGGGCGTGCGGCAGGCCCAGGATCGCGCCGACCGGCCCGTACCGCTGGCGCACCTCGGTACCGATCTGCACGTTCTCCAGCGCCGAGAGGGCGGGGAACAGCCGGATGTTCTGAAAGGTGCGGGCCACGCCCAGCCGGGTGATCGCGTGCGGGCGGCGGCCGACGAGCTCGGTCGGGCCGTCCGGGCGCGGCCAGAAGGTGACCGAGCCCTCCTGCGGCCGGTACGCCCCGGTCAGGCAGTTGAACAGCGACGTCTTGCCGGCCCCGTTCGGGCCGATCACCGCGAGGATCTCCCCGCGGCGCTGGCGCAGCGACACGCCGTCGAGGCTGGTCACGCCGCCGAAGCGCAGCGCCAGGTCGCGGGCCTCGACGACCAGGTCGCCGGGTGCGGTCTCGTCGGCGCGCGGGCGGCGGGCGCCGGGCACCCCGCGGTGGGAACCGGCCCGGCTCACCGGTGCCCTCCCGTCGGCGCCGCGCCGAGGGAGTCGGCGGCGCCGATGCCCTCCTCCGCCAACTCGATCTCGCGCCGGCGGCGGCGCGAGGGCACGAGCCCCTGCGGGCGGAAGATCATCATGATCACGATGACGGCCCCGAAGTAGATGTACCGGTCCGCGGGCTGCACCTTGTCCCGCAGGTAGAAGGCGAGCCCCTGGAGCACGACGGCGCCGACCACGACGCCGAGCCGGGAGCCCATCCCGCCGAAGATGACCACGGCGACGACGAAGAACGACGCCTGCAGGCTGAAGCTCTGCGGGTTGAAGAACTGCTTGGAGGCGAACAACACGCCGGCGAAGCCCGACACCGACGCGCCGATCGCGAAGGCGAGCAGCTTCATGCGCAGCGTCGCCACCCCGGTCGCCTCGGCGGCGATCTCGTCCTCCCGGATCGCGGCCCAGGACCGGCCGATCCGGGAGCGTTCCAGCCGGCCGAAGGCGATCATCACCCCGATGACGATGGCGAGCAGCAGGTAGTAGTACGGCAGCGGGTCGATGCCCCACTTGTAGTCGATGCCGAGCAGGTCGATCGACAGGTGCGGCACGCCGAAGGCGCCGCGGGCCCCGTTGGTGATGCCGTCGGCGTTGTTCGCCACCAGGTGGATGATCTCGCCGAAGCCGAGGGTGACGATCGCCAGGTAGTCCCCGCGCAGCCGCAGCGTCGGCGCGCCGAGGATGACTCCGGCGAGCGCCGCGAGGACGAGGGCGATCGGGAAGACGAAGAACGGGTTGAGCACGAACGGCGCGTGCCAGGGCATCGCGGTCTGCGAGGTGAAGTAGGCCGTCGCATAGGCGCCGATGGCGAAGAACGCGATGTAGCCGAGGTCGAGGAGGCCGGCGTAGCCGACGACGACATTGAGGCCGAGGGCGAGCAGCGCGTAGATGCCGATGTCGTTGACCATCGACTGCTGGGCGGCCGTCGAGACCACCAGGGGCGCGAGGATCGCGACGGCGAGCAGCACCAGGTTCAGCACGATCGGACCGCCGCGGCGGCCGTAGGCCGCCCCGATCGGCGCGCGCACGGGGGCGCTCAGTCGCTCCAGGGCGCCGCGCAGCTCGGCGCCGAGCACCAGCAGCACCCACAGCGCGGCGGCGAGCCCCAGGTAGAGCACGATCCGGACGTCGACGATCGAGTCCTTCGCCGCCTGCAGCGGCTTGTCGGAGTTGCCCGTCGGGCCGGTGACGATCGCGGCGAGCACGCCGACCAGCAGCAGCGCGCCGAGCTGGCGCAGCCGGGCCGGGGCGAACAGCACCGCGGGATGCCACGCGGGCAGCCCCGGGCCGCCGCCGGGGCCAGGACCGGAGGGACCGCCGTGGCCGACCGGATCGGCGGGGGCGAGGGGATCGGCGCGGGCGAGGGAATCGGCGGAGGCGCCGGGCGCGGCCGAGCCGCTGGGGCCGGATCGACTCCCGGCGACGCGCAGCGGCATGGTGGCGGCCCCACTGCCGGGGCCCGCCGGGTCGGGCGGGCCGGGTGGGCCGGCGGGGGGCGGCGTGCTCATGCCGCCCGCCCCAGCCGCTCGCCGAGCAGGCCGGACGGTCTGATCATCAGGATCGCCACCAGGACGAGGAAGGCGATGACGTCCTTGTAGGACGCCTGGAACAGGTAGCCACCATAACTCTCGACCAGGCCGAGCAGCAGGCCGCCGAGCATCGCGCCGCGCACGTTGCCGATGCCGCCGAGGACCGCCGCGGTGAACGCCTTCACCCCGGGGACGAACCCCATGCTGTACGAGGCGTTGAACGTCATCGCGTAGAGGAAGCCGCCGGCGCCGGCGAGCAGGCCGCCGACGACGAACGTGACGATGATGATCCGCTCGACGTTCACGCCCATCAGGACGGCGGTGTCGGCGTCCTGGGCCACGGCCCGGATGCCCTGGCCGAGGCGGGTGCCGGCGACGAGGCGGTCCAGCCCGATCAGCATCGCGACCGCGACGGCGAAGATGACCAGCGACTGGGTGGAGACGTCGGCGCCGAAGACCGTGAAGACCGTGCCGTTGTGGAACAGGTCGGGCAGGTCGACGTTCTGCCGCCCGAACTCCTTGCCGGCCAGGTTCACGGCGAACAGCGACGCCCCGATCGCGCTGATCAGGTAGGCCAGCCGGGGCGCGGAGCGGCGCCGCAGCGGCCGATAGGCCACGCGTTCGAGGGTGAACGCGGCGAGCCCGCCGCAGACCGCGCCGGCGCCGAGGCCGACGGCCACCAGCCCCACCGACGCGAGCCCCCCGGGCACCGACCCGTCGTCGGGCAGCAGGGCTCGGGCGACGAACAGGCCGCCGAAGGATCCCAGCATGAACACCTCGCTGTGCGCGAAGTTGATGAGCTGGAGAACCCCGTACACGAGTGTGTACCCGAGTGCTATGACCGCGTACAGCGAGCCGACCATCAGTCCGTCGATGGTCAGCTGCCAGAACTGGTCGAGGAAACCCATACGTGTGCCTCGTTCGTCGCGTGGCTCGTTCGCCCGGCAGAAGGTGCGTTCCGGTGGCGGATGCGCGTCCTGGTGATGGATGTTGATTCTGGTACTGGAAAGTCCGTTCTGCCAGGCGGATGTTTCGCCCGACGCGGCGAGGCGGTGGCCGGATGCGCATCGCACCCGGCCACCGCCCGCACCGGTGTCAGGACTTGATCAGATCCGCGGTGTTCCCGAGAACCGTGATCGCGCCGTTCTTGACCTGGTAGACGAACACGTTGGAACCCTTGACCTCGCCGGTGGGCTCGAAGGCGACGGTCTTCGTGATGCCCTGGAAGTTCACGGCACCGAAGGCCTTCGCGACCGACTCGCGGCTGACGTCGTTGCCGAGCTTCTTGAACACGTCCGCGAGCGCGAGGGTGGCGTCGTACGCCTCACCGGAGTAGGTACCGGGCTTCGCGCCCTTGTTGACCTTCTTGAAGGACGCGACGAACGCGGCGGCCTTCGGGTCGGTGTTCGCGTCGCCGCAGGGGCAGGTGAGGTAGGTACCCTCGGCGGCGGCGGCGCCGGCCTGCGCGACGTACTGCGGGTCGAGCGAGCCGTCCCCACTTGCGATCTTGCCGGTGAAGCCCTTGTCCTTGAGCGCCTTGGACAGCAGGGCGAGCTCGGCGTAGTAGCCCGAGTAGTACAGGACGTCCGGAGCCGCCGCGATGATCTTCGTGGCCTCGGAGGTGTAGTCCTTGGTCGGGTTGATGCCGTCATGGGTGACCTGCACGCCCTTGGCCGTGAGCTCGGGCTCCAGGGCGCCGGACAGGCCGGTGCCGTACTCACTCTTGTCGTCCAGCGAATAGACCTTCTTCGCCTGCAGGACGGTGGCCACGTAGTCGGCGGCGGCCTTGCCCTGCACCGTGTCCGGCGCGATGACCCGGTAGAAGGTCTTGAAGCCCAGCGTCGTCAGCGCCGGGTTCGTCGCGGACGGGCTGACCGACAGCAGGCCGGCCTGGGTGTAGGCGGGCTCGCTGGCCTTGGTGGCGCCGGAGAACATCGGGCCGACGACCGCGACGACCTTGGAGTCGTCGATCAGTTTCTGCGCGGCCGTCGGGCCCTGGTCCGGGGAACCGCCGTCGTCGGACTCGGCGAGCTTGAGCTGGAACGGCGAGCTCGTGTCGGCGTTCACCTCCGCGATCGCGGTCCGTACGCCGTAAAGGGCGTTCAGTCCGAGCTGCTGATTGTCGCCCGACAGAACGCCCTGGAAGCCGATGGTGATCGTTTTCTTGCCGTCTCCGGAAGAACCACCGCCGCTGTCGCTCCCACAGGCCGCGGCGGTCATCGTCACGGCCGCGGCGAGGGCTATCGCTCCCAGGAGCGGGCGCCTACGCATGCATTTCCTCCTCCGGTCCGCCGATCGCAAGCCCGATGCCACGACCGACCCAGCTACGAGCTACCCCCGGCGCCACCGACGTCGAGCCGGCGCGCCACCGCCTAGAGGATGACGCGCCCCTGCGCGCCGCCCCCGACCGCCCCCCGGAAGTCGTCCCCGGATCGGCGGGATGATCCGGCCGACCCGCACGCACTCTCCGCTGAGATGGCGGAAACGTAGTCCCCGGGCAGATCGACCGAAAGTACACATATCAGGTTGTTACCTGGATGACACAAAAGTGGCGTCCCGGCGCGCCCACTGTTTACAATCCGCGCGGGTCGTACACGCGCCGCAACGTGGGGAGCGCCGTCCCGAAACCGCTTTCGCCGTGGTCAGCGCAGGCGGTCAGCGCGGCGCCGACCACACCGCCTGGCTGGTGCCGAGGGGGGCCGGCGCGGAGAGCCAGCGCGGGGCCACCCCGGCGACGGTCGCCGCCGGCCGGATGTACGAAAGCTCACCGAACTCACTGCTGAGGCAGGAGCGGTAGTCGTCGACGTCGTCCGCCGTCGGGTCGGGGAGGTCGAGGGTGTCGTGATGACCGAGATCCTGCAACCACCGCCCGGTCCGGGCCAGGGAGACCCGCACGTGCCAGCTCCCGCCCTCGTGCACCCGACGGGCGAGCGCGTCGAGCACCCCGAACGCGGCGAGGTAGCCGGTGCCGTGATCGAGCGCCTGCGCCGGCAGCGGCACCGGGCTCGACGCGCCGGCCGCCTCGGCCGTGGCGAGGACGATGCCCGAGGCGGTCTGGACCAGGCTGTCGAAGCCGCGCAGCCCGCTCCACGGCCCCTGCCGGCCGTAGGCGCTGATGCTGGCGTAGACGATGCCCGGCCGCATCCGGGCGACGGCGTCCGGGCCGAACCCGAGCCGGTCCAGCGCGCTCGGCCGGTAGGCCTGCAGGAGCACGTCGGCGGACGCGATGAGCTCCCGCAGCCGGCGGGCGTCGGCGGCAACCCGCAGGTTGAGGAACGCGTTGCGTTTGCCGAACCCCGTGTCGACCAGCAGGCCGTGCACCTCCGGCAGGTGGGCGGCGCCGACCCGCAGCACGTCCGCGCCGTAGGCGGCGAGCGTGCGCCCGGCGATGGGGCCGGCGATGACGCGGGTCAGGTCCAGCACCCGCAGGCCGGCGGCCGGCGTCTCCGTCGGTGCGAACCGGGCCGGCGGGGCGTCGCCGAGCCGGCTCACCTCGATCAGCGGCAGGTCGGCGACCGCCCCGGCCTGCCGGTGCTCGGCCCACTCCGGCTCCGCCCGCGCCATGCTGGCGCACAGCCCCATGGCCTGCAGCTCCAGCTCCAGCGGCGCGGCGTCGACCCGCCGGATCACCCGCTCGACGGCGGCGCGGTCATTCGGCGCCCCGAGCAGGTCCAGCACCCCGTTACAGTGGTGCGGAAAGTTGCAGTGCAGCTGGATCCAGCGGCCGTCCGCCGTGGGGTAGTAGCCCGAGATCGGGTCCCACGGGCCGGGCGGCGCCTTTCCGTCGATGCGCAGGTGGCGTTCGCTGCGGAAGGCGGCACCGGCGTGGCGGGTGTCGAGGGTGATGTCCGGGGGGCCGCCGCCGGTGCGGGCGGCCAGCAGCCGCCCGGCTCCGACCGCCGCGGCCGCCACCGAGGCGGTCGCGACCGTCGTCACCCGGTACAGGCTGGGCAGGACGTCGGCCGGACCGGTGACGGTCAGCCGGTCCGCGATGTCAGGCTCGCCCACCAGCGACGCGACCTCATCGACGATCTTCACGACCTGCGCCATGTCCCCATTCCCGTGTCACCCGTGCGCACGCTGCGCGCCGGCCCCGGCGGCGCGCCCCCGGCGGGAGCCGGGGACGTGACCGGCCCCGCACGCGGGGGGCTGGTCGCGAGCACGAAACGCTCACTCAAATCGCAGAGTGCGTAGAATGTTACTTTGAGCATCGGTCCGGGTGGCCGGTCTCGCGCTCGCCTTCGGGCGGTTCGGCGCTCATTCTGGTCACGTGCCCGTACTTTCGCCATGACGCGGTGCCGCCCGACCGCCCGATCGGGTGATCGAGGATGGCCGGGAGGCGCCCGTGGGTACGAAGCCCTCGCTGTACGAGGTCCTCGGGGTGGCCCCCGGCGCCACCGCGGACCAGATCCGCCACGCGTACCGGGTCGCCGCGCGGCGCACCCATCCCGACGCCGGCGGCTCGCCGTCGGCCTTCACCCGGGTCAGCGTGGCCTACCGGATCCTCAGCGACCCCGACCTGCGCCGCCGCTACGACCTGCGGCTCACCGACGAGGGCCGGCCGCGCACCGCCGGACCGGGCCACACCCGTGGCGGTTCACCCCATCCCCAGACCAGGCCCCATCCCCAGGCCAGGGCGTATCCCCGGACCGGACCCCATCCCGAGACCGGACCCCATCCCAAGACTGGACCCCATCCCAAGACTGGGGCGTATCCCAAGACTGGGGCGTATCCCCCAGGCGGGCCACACACCCCCGGCGGGCCGCGAGCCACGCGTGGCGACGGTCCGGGGGCGGCTGGATCGCGCCGGTCCCAGCCGGGAGCCGATTCGCCCGCGCCGCCGCGGCCCGGCGCCGACCCGGTGGTGCGGCGGCGCTACCTGATCCTGATGTCGATCGCGCTCACCCTGTTCATCGCGGGCGGCACGGTGGTCCGGATGTACTCCCTCCCCGCCACCATGATCATGATGGTGATCGCGGCGATCATCCCGCCGGTGGCCGTCACCGTCGCGGGCCGTCCCCGCCTGCCCCCCGACCCGACCCGTCACCACCGGCCGGGGCGGCGAGGCCAGCGCAGCCGTTGATGAGCCCTACTCGCGTTCGGTGCCGGCGGATCCGCCCCGACCGCGAGCCGTTGCCCCGTCAGCCGGGCAGGCGCACCCGCAGGGAGCCGACGGGCCGCCCGCCGCCAAGCACCGTCGGCGCCCCCAGCACGGCGAGCTGAGCCATGTCGAGTTCGAGATGGCCCGGGGTGTCCACCCCGGGCAGCGCGCCGAGGCGGTTCAGCGCCGCCAGTGCGACCGGGATGCCCGCCCGCCCGGCCCCATCTGCGATCTTGATGGCGACGGTGTGCCCGTCGAGCGTTGCGACCAGGGTGACGCCCTCGGCGCCGTTCTTCGCCAGCACGCCCGGCGCGGCGCGCATCAGGTCGGTGTCGGGGCGCCCGACCCCGCCGACCAGCTCGGGATGGGCGCGCATGGCGTCGACGACGCGCCGCTCCGGGCTGCCCGCTGCCGCCTGCACCATCGCCCGCAACCCGCGAGCGAGCCCGGTGAGCGAGAAGGCGAACAGCGGTGCGCCACAGCCGTCCACCGTCGTGCCGGCGATCTCCTCACCGATCAGGTCCTCGACCGTGCGGCGGATCTCCTGCTGCAACGGATGGTCCGGCTCGGTGTAGTTCCGCACCGGCCAGCCGGCGGCCACACAGCAGGCGATCATGCCGGCGTGCTTGCCCGAGCAGTTCATCAGGACCGGTTCGGCGCGCCCGCCGGCGCGCAGGTGGGCCTCGGCCGCGGCGGTGCCCAGCGGCAGGTCCGCGGGACAGCGCAGGGCATCGGCGGAATAGCCGGCGACGGAGAGAATCTCCAGCACGCGGGCCAGGTGGGCCGGTTCGCCACTGTGCGAACTCGCGACCACGGCCAGCAGGTCGCTCGGGATGTCCCGGCTCAGGAAGACCCCGTCGAGACCGGCCCGCAGCATCGCGGCGGCCTGAAAGGGCTTGGCGGCCGAACGGGGGAACACGGGCCTGTCCGGCGCGCCCACCCGCAGGGCGACGGCACCATCGCGACCGAGACCGACGACGGTGCCGTGATGCAGGCTCTCGACGAACGGTGCGCCGCTGCGCAGCCCCCGGACGACCTCGGCGACCACCTGCGGACCCTCCGGTGGCTCCATGGCTGTCAGGGTACGACGGCCGTCCCGCCGAGGCGGGCACCATGCCACATCCCCCACATCCGGACGAAAACGCGCACTTCCGGCCGCCGCCGCGCCCTTCCGTGCGGGGGCCAGCCGAACCGCGACCAGGACGCGGCCGGGCCACATACCCTGGTGATGTGCCTGCCTACGACTACCGCTGCCGGGTGTGCGACGCCTCCTTCGAGGTCCGTCGGAGCATCACCGAATCCACCCCGACCGACGGAGTGACCTGCCCGTCCGGCCACGCCGAGACCTCGCGGGTCTTCTCCGCGGTGGCCGTCAGCCGCGGCGCGGCCGCTCCGGCCATGGCTGCGCCGTCGGGCGGCGGCGGAGCGTGCTGCGGCGGAGGTTGCTGCGGCTGACGCCGCCCCGCCTCACCGCTGGCGGCCCGCCCCGCGGCTCTTCGCCGGCCCGCGGGCTGCCCGGCTGCGGGGGCCGACGTCCACCTGGCGGTCGCGCTGACCGCCCGACGCCGCCGCCCGGTCCTCGACCAGGCGTCGGCGAAGCAGCCGCAGTGTCGCGTCCCGTTCGGTCTGGTTGAGGCCGGAGACGAGGGTCTGCAACAGGCCGCCCGATCCGGGTTGTCGGTCACGGTTACCGAGCCCACGCGTACCCATGAACTCACTCCTACCCACGGGTGTGACAGGTCACGCGGCGCCGCCCTCAACCCAGGTGCGCGCACGTGCGCTGGCAGGCCACCGGCCGGCCCGCTTCCTGGTCGGAGCGGCGCCGGTCCCGTCGCCCCCGCATCCGGGTACGCGGATCAGCCCGACGTCCCCGCACGATCGGCCCGCGCGCCCGCGGCCGTGACTTGCCCGCCCGCGGCGGTGACCTGCCCGCCCGAGGCGGCGGCCTGCTCCGAACGATCGGCCGGGCGGCGCCGGGTCGCCCGCAGCACGCTCGCCGCGCCGAATCCCCCGGCCGACCGCGTCGCCTGCCCCGTCTTCGCCGCCCGATCTGACTGCCCTGCCCGCTGCGGGCCCGCCCGGTGGGCCGAGCGGACGGACGAGCCGAGCGAGCGGCCCGACGAGCGCAGGAACCTGAGCGCGGCCGAACCCGCGTCGACCAGCGAAGCCCGCGCCGCCTGGCGGTAGGTGTGCACGACCCGCCGGTCGAAGGTGGGCGGTCCGAAGATCATGATCCAGGCGACGCCGAGTGCCCACAGGCCGGCCAGGGCTCCGAACGTCAGCACCCCGAACGCACCCAGCAGTGCGAAGAACACCAGGAACGCGACGCTCGCCGCCGACCCCCAGCCGATCAGACGGCCGAGGCTGATCGGCTCCGCCGGTCCCCGACGAGCGGCGGGCGGCCTGGTCGACGTGGTCGCCGCCGTGCGGACCGGTGCCGGGCGCGCGGCCCGAGCGGGGGAAGGTCCCGTGGCCCGACCCGTGGCCGCACCCACCGCCGCGACCGATCCGGCACCCCCGGGAGACCGGGTCGACGTGGTCCCGGCGGGCCGGGCCGATGCGGGTCGGGCGGCCGCGGTGGCGCGGGAGTCCCGGGTTGCGCGGGAGTCCCGGGTTGCGGAGCCACGGGTGGTAGATGTGCGTGGCCGTCGATCCAGCACAGTGCGTCCCATGGCTGCTCTGTGCCCCGGTGGTGTCGGCGTCATGCAATCGTCCTCATGACGACCGCCACATTCCCCTGCCACGCAAAGGTTTCCCACCCGAAGGCGCCACGGTGGCGGCTGCTGTCATACAGCGGACACCCGGGCCGTCCCCTCGCACCCGGTCACAGCCCGGCCCCGCACACCGCACACCGCCCGCCGCCCGGCCTCCGGTCGAACGCGGTCCGTCAGCTCCGCGCCGACTGGGCGTCGACCTCCTGCCGCAGCACCCGCCACAGCTCGCCGACGGAGGTGAACTGGACGCCGGGTGGCGCCGCTTCGACCTCCTCGATCACCCGGTCCGGGGCGTGCTGGTGGCGGAGATGATCCATGATCTCTTCCCGCTCGGCGGGAAAGACCGCCCGGCCGAGCCAGCGGGCAAGCTCGGACCGCTCCTCGACGTCGGCCAACGTCATGCCGGCCGCCGCCCCGGCCCGGGACTGGGCGGGGTCCGGGAACTGCGCGTCGCCGGGCAACTCGTCCGTCGGTTCGACGGAACGCCACTCCTCCGCCCGGGTGTCCCGGCCGCTGCGCACGAACCCGGAGACCTCGTGCGCCATGGCGTCGTCCCGCCACGGGCCGTGCTTGGAGCTTCCCCGATCCACTGCCATGTCTCGTTCCTTCCCTCCGTCGCCATCGCGGACGGCGACGGGTGGTCGAGAAACCGACGGCCCGCGCGGCGGACTGCGCGCGGGGATGGGCGGTGACCCCGTTCGTCCCGCCGGATCCGCGTCGCGCAGGGGATGTACACGCTGGGGCCCGAAACAAACCCTCCGCCGGGCGGTGCGGTTCGCCGACAGGCCCGGACGGGAACACCGCAGGCATGAGGCGGACACCGCACGATGTTCTCGTCGGGCCGGCCGAGCGCCTGGAGCGCGCCGAGGCACTCGATCCGGTGGCGACGAAGGTCCGCGACCGTGTGCGGCACACCCTGGGGCCCGGGGCGGCGCGCGACCTGCTCAACGGGGTGCCGCTCGGGCATCCGCTGCACCCTGCCCTGGCCCAGCTCCCGCTGGGGACCTGGCTGTCCGCGGGGATCGTGGACCTGCTGGGCGGGCACGACGAACGATCCGAACGGGCGGTGCGGGTCCTGATCGGTTCGGGCCTGCTCGCCGCCGGGGCGGCGGCGGCCGCGGGCCTCGCCGACTACTCCGAGCTACACCAACGTCAACTACGCGTCGGCGTGGCCCATGCCGGCGCCAACAGCCTGGCGGTCGGCTGCTACCTCGCGTCGTTGCTGGTCCGCTGGGGCGGGCACGACCGGCTGGGTCGACGGCTGGGACTGGCCGGGCTCGCCGTCGCGGGCACGTCGGCCTACCTGGGCGGTCATCTCGCCTACCGGCAGGCGTCGGGGGTCAACCACGCCGAGGAGGTCACCCACCTGCTGCCGCCCGGCTGGCACCGGGTCGCCCGACTGGACGAGCTGGCCGCGGGCCGCCCGGAGGTCCGCCTGCTGGGCGAGGTGCCGCTGCTGCTGCTCCGGCAGGGCGATCACGTCGACGTCCTCGCGGACCGGTGCAGCCACCTGGCCGGGCCCCTGCACGAGGGAAGAATCGTGATCGACGGCGGCGTCACCTGTGTGCGCTGCCCCTGGCACGGCAGCACGTTCCGGCTGGCCGACGGGGCGGTCGCGCACGGACCCGCGACCGCCGGGCAGCCCCGGCTGGAGGTCGCGGTCGCCCACGGCGACGTCGAGGTGCGGTTGTCCGACGCCGGGATCTCGTGACCTCCACGAGGTCCGAGCCAGGCGCCACGCGGGCCCCGAGCCGTCCGCGGCGCGCGGGACGCTCCGGGTGGCGTCGGGCGAGTGCACCGCATGCCCCATTCGGACGATCCGGGGGCACCACAGGCGGGCCATGCAGTCGGCCAGTAAATGGTCCGGTCGAGTCAGACGCCCGGTGACTCACCTCGGTGGTCATGGTGCCCCGCCCGGGGGAGTGCAGGGCCCGACCGGGCCCACTCGAGAGGGGTAGAAAGCCCCGGATCGGACTATCAGCGGTCAGCGTGACACGCCCGGACGGACCATGTCCCCGCGGGGGGCCCACGCGGGTGATGGCCGCCCGGGCGGCGAGCCCGTTCGGGCGGGTGCTCCCCACCCACACCCGTTCAAGCAACACGGGAGTGCATCCCCCACCTGGGCCATGGGGAGCCCCCACGCCGACTATCCGGTCTGCCTGTTCAGATCCACGACGCCCCGCTCGTCGTCGCGGCAGGCCGGCCGATCGACGCTCGGATGACGGAGGACCGGCCGTCGGCAGGACCGTCGGACGGCGGTCACGAGGCCGTCGGGCGGCGGTCACGAGGCCGTCGGGCGGCCGGTCAGCAGGGCCGTCGGGCGCTGGTCACGAGGCCGTCGGGGCCGCGAGATCGACCGCCGGAGCCGGTGACGGCGCCGGTGTCCGGGCCCCCTCTGCGGGCGCGCCGGAGCCGACGGCGTAGAGCGCGCAGGGCTTCCCGATCACCGGCCGGGCGACATTGCGGACCGGCACTCCACCCGCCGTCGACCCGCGTTCCGAGCCCGCGTGGGCGTGCCCGTGCAGGGCGAGGACGGCGCCGCCGGCATCCAGCGCCTCGGCCAGGTGATAGCTGCCGAGAAAGGGATAGATCTCGGCTCGTTCGCCGATCAGAGTGTCTGGAATCGGGGCGTAATGGGTCAAAGCGACGCGGGTATCGCAGTCGAGTGCCTCCAGGGCATTCCGGAGCCGGGTGGCGACCTCCTTCGTATGCCGAACGAAGGCCTTCATCAGCGGTTCACCGAAGTCGGATCCGCTGGCGCCGGCAAAGCCGCCACCGAATCCCTTGACGCCGGCGATCCCGAGCCGCGCACCGTCGACGTCCACCACCGTTCCGGTGCCTTCGAGCACCGTCACGCCGGCAGCGGTGAGGATGGCGGTGATCTCGGACTCCGCATTGCTGTGGTAGTCGTGATTGCCGAGCACGGCGATGACGGGTAGCGGTGCGCCCGCCACCTCGGCCGCGACAACGTCGGCTTCGGCGGGCAGCCCGTGCTGGGTGAGATCGCCCGCCAGCAGCAGCACGTCGGCGCACCCGGCGAGGCCGCGGACGACCGGCGCGAAGGTCCCTGCGCTGTCCGTTCCCAGGTGGATGTCGCCGACCGCGGCGATGCGCATCATGAAATTGTCTCCACCCTCGCAGTCTCGTCGACCGCCGTGGCGCGGCCGGTGATCGTGACCTCGTTGCGGACCAGCCTGCCCGGGGCGGCCTCGGCCAGCACCTCCGCGACCGCCCGGCGGCGGGCATCGGTGGCGACCTCGCCCTCGACGAGGATGCGCCCGTCGACGACCACCACCTCGAGCCCGAGCTCCGCGACCCGCGGATCCTCGGCGAGGCGTTCGTGCAGCTCTCCCGCGAGGTATTCGTCGGCCTCGGTCAGGTCCAACTCCCCCGCCAGGTCCGTTCTCCCCGCCCGGCCCGACTCCGCCGACAGACCTGACTTCCCCTCCGGTCCGGGGCCGTCATCTTCCTTGCCGGCTCGCAAACCAATGCCTTCCGGCGCCTGTCTCTCAGCCCCGCCGCCTTCAGCCCTGCCGCCTTCAGCCCCGCCGCCTTCAGCCCTGCCGCCTTGTACCCTGCGGCCTTCCGCCCTGCCGCCAAACGTTGCGCCGCGCTGCCCCGCCGTGGACAGCGCAATGCCGCCATCCGACGCGGCAATCCCGGCGGGCCGGGCGGCCACCGGGGCGGCATCGACCGGCGGAATGAGATTGAGTCGGGCGGCGACCAGCAACGCGGCCTCGGCGAAGGGCGAGGCGGCGGTGGATCGGCGAACCTGGTCCCAGTCGACCTGCTCGCGCATCGCCCGGATCATCGGCAGGACCCGGGCCAGATCGCAGTAGCGCTCCTCCAGCGCCAGCAGGGTCATCTCAAACCAGTCCGTGGCGTCCAGGACGGGCATCCGAACCGAGTCCACCGACATCTCGCTGGACCGTTCCAGCATCTGCGAGGTAACCGCCCGACCGACCGGATGGTGGATGAGATCGACGAGCACCTCGCCGTCGAACACCTTGGTGAGCCAGTCCTCCGGCGGATCCACCGGCCGCAGCCCGGCCGCGGCCAGAACCTCGACCGCCCGCGGCACGTCCTCTTCCCGCAGCATGAAATCGACGTCGTGAACGGGCTCGGGACCGCCGCGGGCCCAGCACGCGTAGCTCCCCCCGAGGGCGAACGGGATGTCCGCCTCCTTCAGGGTCACGGCAACCCGTTTCAGACTCTCCCGCAGACCTCTGGGCGCAAGCTCCATACCGCAGCCCGTACCCGCCTGTGCCCTGTGATGCACCTCGCGCGTGGCGCCGGGTGGTCGCGGGTGCCCCTGTCACGATCGCGACATCCCCGAATGGCTACCCCAAAGCGGTGACAAGAGTACTACGCAAGTGCCGGGATGTCCGGCTATCCGTAGTTATAATTTCACTACATGCCACAGGAGTTACGGCTTCGACGTCGGAGCGCCACCCGATTCTCACACCCTGGCGACAACGAGCGTCGGCATGAGCGATGATGACCTTTGCGGCGAACTCGTCGGCCGCCCACTTCGACACCGGATTGGAAGCGAACCCTGAACGCGCGCACACGATCCGACCAGTTGCCCAGGGGTGTCGGTGAAGACACCGGCGTGCTGGAACATTCCGGCGAGCGCCTACCCGGGCAACGCGCCACCGGGACGGCCACCCTGTCCCCGCAGCCGGCCGAGCCGCCCAGCACCAGCGGCGTGGTCGACATGTCCAGCCACCCGGGCCAGCTCGCCCGTCGGCTGCAGCAGGTGACCTACCAGCTGTGGACGACAACCGTCTCCACCGAGACCACCCCGCCGCAGTTCGTGGTCCTCAACAGCCTCCTCGCCGATCCCGACATCGATCAGCGCACGCTCGGCGAACGGGCGTCGCTCGACAGATCCACGGTCGCCGACGTGGTGGCGAGGCTCGTCCAGCGAGGCCTCATCCGCCGGGTCCGCGACCCGCGTGACGGCCGCCGCAACGTGCTACGGCTGACCAAGCGAGGCGAGTCGACCCACGGCCAGGTGGCAGACCGCATCGAACAGATGAACGACAAGCTGCTGGCCCCCCTGTCCCGGGAGGAACAGGGCTCGCTGCTGTCCATGCTGACGCGGATCGTCGACCAGGGCGGCCCGCGGTAGCACGACTGCCACTCATCGTTTACATTCGGTAACGCTAGGACGTCGATTCAATTCGATCCGACCGGCACCGAGGACGATGCTGCGACTCCGTCGGCCCGACGCGCGGCGTCGCCCCCGATCACCTGGCGCCCCGCACACGGGCCTGTCCGCACTTCGGCGACTCGCTGTCGTCGGGCTCGCCGGTCTCGCGGTCGGCACCGTCGGCATCACCGCCTCGTCCCCGCTCCACGGGCGCGAGGCCGCCCGGCCCGCCAGTTCCATCCCAGCGGGCCGTCCCGACCGCGGTGAGCCCGACGGCGGTACGCACGCCGCCGGCCCCGACCTGCCCGCCGATCGTGACCCGAGCGGTGGGGGCCCGCCGCACGATGTTCGGCCGAGCCAGACCCGGCCGAAGGGTGCCCGTGCCTCGTTCGGTCCCGAGGCCACGGCCATCACCGTCGTCGCGGCGGGCGAGATCGACCTGTCCCGGGCGGTCGACCCACAGGCGGCCGTGTCACCGCTGCGCGGCTACGGCACCGCGGCCGATCTCGCTCTCTGCCGGCTGGTCGCGCCCCTCGCGACGTCCCTCGCCGCCCCGGATCGCCGGTCAGACGGCGCGGATGGCGCCGCCGTCGCCCTCGCCGGCGCAGGTTTCGACCGGTGCGACACCGGCGGTGTCGGACCGCCCGGCAGCCCGGCGCGCACGCGCACCGACGCGGCCCTCGACCAGGCGGGCATCGCCGCCTCCGTCCCGGCGGTCGCAGGCGCCCGGGGGCCGATCGGGACGGAGACGGTCCGGGGAACGCGGGTCGCCCTGCTCTCCTACCTCGACCCCGTCTCCTCCCTCGACCCCGCCGGCACGTCCGCCCAGACCGCTCTCACCGCCGAGCGGATCGGCCAGGACGCCGCCCGCGCCCGCTCCGACGGCGCCGATCTCGTCGTCGCGCAGCTCGCCTGGGGCCAGCCCGGCCAGCAGGCCGTGACGCCGCACCAACGGGATCTGGCCCGCGCGCTGCTCACCTCGTCCGACGTGGACCTGATCCTCGGCACCGGCGGCGGGACCCCGCTGCCGATCGAGCGGATCGCCGGCCGCTACGTCGCCTACGACCTGGGCACCCTGATCGGTGCACCGGCCTCCGGCGACCGCGGGGACGCCACGGCGGACCGCTCTGCGGACGGCTCTGCGGACGGCTCTGCGGACGGCTCTGCGGACGGCTCTGCGGACGGCGGGTCGCCCGCCCCGGGCCTCGACGGCGTGCTGCTCTCCATCCAGGTCCGGCGGACGGCCCTGGGCTGGACGGTGGCCGGCCTCACCTACACGCCGACCTGGGCGGATCCCTCCGGCGCCGCGGCCTGGCCGATCGCGGACCGGCTGGACGACCCCGGCGCGCCCGCGCGGGATCAGGCCCGGCTGGCCGCCTCCTGGCAACGCACGATCGCGGCCGTCGGAGCGCTCGGCTCGACCGACGGGGTCCGGGTCGACCGGGTACCCCGCGATTCGCCCCCGGACCGTCCAGGCTGGCCGGCCAGCCCTGAAGCCCGGCCAGCCCCCACAGGCCCGGCCGGTAGGGCGAACCCGCCAATAGGGCGAACCCGTCGGTAGGGCGAACCCGTCGGTAGGGCGAACCCGTCGGTAGGGCGAACCCGTCAGTAGATCAAACTTAGTGCAATTAGCGTGTCTTCGCCGTCAACCCGATACTGTCTGCGCTGCGGCAGCGGTGTACGCCACGCCGTCCACGCAGGCAGCCCGTCCCGAGGAGGAGACACGTGACATCGCCTGACACCGCGGCCCTGGTGCTCCGGGTCATCGTGGGTCTCACTCTGGTCGCCCACGGCTACAACCACGTCTGGGGGCCTGGCGGGATCAAGGGCACGGCCGGCTGGTTCCAGAGCATGGGTCTGCGTCCGGGCATCGTGCACGCCTGGACCTCCGGGCTCGTCGAGCTCGCCGCGGGATTCGGGCTGGTCTTCGGCTTCCTCACGCCGTTCAGTGCCGGCGGCATCATCGGCACGATGGTCGTCGCGGGCATCACGGCGCACCGCACCAACGGCTTCTTCATCTTCAAGCCGGGCCAGGGTTACGAGTACGTCCTGATGATCGCGGCCGTCTGCGCGGCGATCGGCATCCTCGGCCCCGGCAAGGCGTCGCTGGACCACGCGATCGGCATCGAACTCGACGGCTGGGCCGGCGGCCTGATCGCGATCCTGCTCGGCGTGGGCGGGGCTGCCCTGCTGCTGGTGACCGCCTGGCGGCCGGAGCGCAAGCCGGCGGAGTCGACCAAGGTCTGAGCACCGCCGCCCGGCACCCACCGCCTGACCTGCGTCGTCCGGCGCGGGCTGGCCGCGGCGCGGGCCCGGGACGGTCGCGGCACGGGGGCGCGCGGGCGAAGAGTGTGCTCATACTGACCTACGTGCCTACGAACTCCGACAGTGGACAGCTGGCCTCGGCGACCTCTGGCCCGTCCCTGCGCATCCCCAGCGGCGGGCTGACCCTCGCCGCGGACGCCTACGGCGACGACACCGATCCTCCGGTGGTGTTACTCCACGGTGGCGGCCAGACCCGTCACTCCTGGCGGCGCACCGCCCGCCGGCTCGGTGCGGACGGCTGGTACACCCTCACGGTGGACCTGCGCGGCCACGGCGACTCCGGCTGGTCCCCCGAGGGCGACTACGCGCTCGACGCCTTCGCCGACGACGTGCTCGCCCTGCGCCGCGCCCTCGGCCGGCCGCCGGTGCTCATCGGCGCCTCGCTGGGCGGCATCGCCTCCCTCGCCGCCGTCGGCCGCGACCCCGACGTCGCGCGCGGCCTGGTCCTCGTCGACGTGTCGCCGTTCCTGCAGCCCCGGGGCACCGGACGGATCATGGACTTCATGCGGGCCGCGCCGGACGGCTTCGCCTCCGTCGAGGACGCCGCCGACGCGGTCGCCGCCTACCTGCCGCACCGGGAGCGCCCCCGCGACCCGGCCGGGCTGCGCAAGAACCTGCGCTTCGCCGACGGCCGCTGGTACTGGCACTGGGACCCGGCGTTCGTCTTCCCGCCCGAGGGCCACGACCCGCGGCTGCGGCTGCGCACGCCGCTGGAGGAGCTATCCGCCATCGTGACGAGGCTGCGGATCCCGACCATGCTCGTGCGGGGCGGCCAGTCCGACGTGCTCGGCGAGGACGACGCCCGCCGGTTTCTCGACCTCGCCCCGCACGCGGAGTACTGCGACGTCGCCGGGGCGCATCACATGGTCGCCGGCGACGACAACGCCGTCTTCGACGTGCGGATCCTCGACTTCCTCCAGCGCCGGATCCGTCCCCGCCTGGTCCTGGGCCCCGGCGACTGACCGGCACACCCCACCCGGTGGGGTATGCCTGACCCCGATGGACGACGCACCGGACACGCCCCCGCCCGAGGATGCCGGCCCGCCCACGGTCGCCGGCCTGCTGCTGGCGGCCGGGGCGGGGCGGCGGATGGGGCGCGCCAAGGCGCTGGTCGAGTTCGGCGGTGAGACCCTCGCCGCGCGGGGGGTCCGGATGCTCGCCGCCGGCGCCTGCTCGCCGGTCGTGGTCGTCGTCGGCGCCGCCGCGGACGAGGTCGCCGCGGCCCTCACCGCTGCCGCCGCGTACCGCGGGGCGGGCGACTCCGTGGGGCGGGCCCAGCAGCGTGCCGGCGGGGCGGGCGGCGAGGCGACGGGGCGTCTCGGGTGGGCGGAGCCGCGGCTGGTGCGGGCGCAGGGCTGGGCCGAGGGGATCGGCGCCTCCCTGCGAGCCGGGCTCGACGCTCTCGGCGGCACCGGCGCCCAGGCCGCGGTCGTGACGCTGGTCGACCAGCCCGGCCTGACCGCGGCGGCGGTCCGCCGCCTGGTCGACGCCGCCGCGCCGGCCGGGGCGTACCGGCGATACGCGGCGCTGACCGCCACCTACCGCGGCCAGCCGGGCCATCCCGTCCTGCTGCGCCGGGCGATCTGGGCCGACGTCGCCGGCCTCGCCCGCGGGGAGGTCGGCGCGCGGGCCTGGCTGCGCGCCCATCCCGACGCCGTCGGCCGGGTCGCCTGCGACGGCCTCGGCACCCCCGCGGACGCCGACACCCCTGCCGACCTCGCCGGCATCGAGGAGGATGCCCCCATGGACCTGTCTGTCACCGATAATCCCGCACGCTTCCGCTACGAGGCGATCACGCCCGCCGGCGAGATCGCCGGTTTCGTGCAGTACCAGAAGCGGCCGGATCGGATCGTCTTCATCCACACCGAGGTGAGTCCGGAGTTCTCCGGCCAGGGGGTGGGTTCCACCCTCGCCACCGCGGCACTGGACGATGTTCGCCGGCAGGGCCTCGCCGTGGTCCCGCAGTGCCCCTACATCCGCGCGTTCATCGAACGCCATCCGGCCTACGCCGATCTCGTGGCCGCCGACGCCTGAGCCGCGGCCGTCCGCCGTAGAGCGAACATCGGGGCTGGTAGGACACCATGCCGACGACGTAGGAAACGGAGGAACAACGCCGAGCCCCGGCATTCCAAGATGAGCTGACGACCGGCCCGCGGCTGGGCAGTATCGGCGGCACGAAAACCGATACGAGGCACAACGCTCCCGATTCCCGAATCGGCGGGGGACGGCGGGGAGCGCGGTCGACCGTTGCGCGGTGGGCTCGGCGGGAGAAGTAGTCACATCATCGTGGTGGCGGCGGGTTCGGAACAGGCACGGCGCCTCCCGTGAAAGGACGTCTGTGTGTCCGGCGCCCGTCATCGGTCCCCAGGTGGAGGCAGTCACGGCGCCCGGCCGCGCCGGCCTGACCGGCCTGACCCGCCTGACCGGCGTGTCCGCAGGTCAGCGCGCGGGCGGTTCACCGGGCCTGAGCGGTCCGAACAGCCGGAACGGCCCGGACGGCCGGAAGGGCCCGGACGGCCCGGACGAGTCGGACGGTCCGCGCGGCCGGGACGGGTCGGCCCGGACGGGCGGCGCCGGGGCTGGCGGGCCCGCGGGATCGGTCTCGGCGCGGTCAGCAGTGCCGCCCTGCTCGTCCTCGGCGGTCTCACGGTCACCGGCATCGGGTTCGCGGCGGCCTCCGTCTGGCACGGCGGCTCGCCGGAGGAGTGCGCCGACGGCACCACCCGGACCACGCTGACGATCACCACAGCCCCGACCCTGGCCGCGCCGATCAGCCGGCTGGCCGCCGAGTTCAGCCGGGCGCACTCCGACCAGGACGGGCCCTGCGTGACCTTCGACGTGTCCGCCACGCCGTCCGACCGGGCACTCGACGCGTTGTCGCGGGCGACCACGCCCGGTTCGACCGTTCCGGACGTGTGGATCCCCGAGTCGGCGGACTGGCTGGAGCTGGGGCAGGAGTCGAATACCGCGGCGCAGCAGTTGCCGGCGCGGGCGACGACGATCGCCGGCTCCCCCGTCGTCATCGCCATGCCCCGGCTGATGGCACAGCGGCTCGGCTGGCCGGAACATCACCTGACCTGGGCCGATCTCGCGGCCGATGCGGACAGGACGGCCTTCTGGCCGGACCGCGGGGAGCCCCGCTGGGGCGAGTTCCGGCTCGCCATGGCCAACCCCGAGAACTCGGCGGCGGCGCTGCGGGCGGTCATCGGCACGGTCGGCGCGGCGCGGCGGTTGGCCCCCGCGGACATGACACCGGGCACCTTCGACCAGGACCGCGCGGCCCAGGCCACGGTGCTGCACCTGGAGCGCTCGATCGACTGGCTGCCGCAGTACGACCACCAGCTGTTCGACTCGGTCCGCGACGGCGGTACGGAGAACGGCGCCGCCGGCAGCGCGCCGTCGGCCTTCCCCGCCCTGGAGTCCGACGTCATCGCCTACAACCGGACGCTGACGGCGCGGACGGGCCCCCTGTCCGCGACGACCCTCGTCGCCTCCTATCCCGCCGACGGCGCGTTCACGGCGACGGTGCCCTACATCGTCCTGAAGCGGACGACGGATTCGGCGCCCAGGCACGCCGCGGCGGACGCCTTCGCCGCCTACCTGCGCGGCGACGCCGGGCGGCGAGCCCTGACCGCGGCCGGCTTCCGCACCCCCGCGGAGCTGGCAGGCCGCGACGATCCGGGCGGGCTGGCGGCGACGCTCAACGCGACCGACGGCGTGCGTTCCACCCCGCCGAAGCTCGCCAGTACGGACGCCTCGGACAGCGTGCTCGGAACCGCGCGCCGCTTCTTCCGGCACAGCCGTGAACGCGGGGCCACCCTCGCCGTGCTCGACACCTCCGGCTCCATGGCGCTGCCGCTGACGAGCGACGCCGGTCGCACCCGCCTCCAGGCGGCCACGGACGCGGCGATGACCGGCCTGCGGCTGTTCGCACCGGACAGCCAGGTCGGCCTCTGGCAGTCCTCCGCCGAACTGCCCGACGGCCACCGGGAGCTCGCCCCGCTCGCCCGGCTGAACGCTGCGGGCCACGCCGGCGCGGGCCACGCCGGCACCCAGCGCGACGACCTGACCGCCTCGCTGGCGGCCCTGAAGCCCGGCGGCAGCACCGACCTGTACTCGACCGCCGTCGCGGCCGTGCGCGAGCTGACCGACCGGTACGCCGCTGATCGGCTCAACCGGGTCGTCCTGTTCACCGACGGTGACGCGGACACCGGCGGCGACGATCACCCCGACGGGGAGCAGCCGGGGCGGCGCGCGACGGCGAGTGCCGAGCCCACGCTCGACCAGGCTGTCTCCGCGCTGCGGGCCGCCGCAGATCCGCACCGGCCCGTCCAGCTCATCGTGATCGGCTGCGATCCCGGCGCGGATCTCGCCAGCCTGCAACGCCTGGCCGGGGCCACCGGCGGCCACGCCTACCTCGCGCCGGACGCGGACGCCCTGTTCGACATCTACGTCGACACCCTGACCGGCGCCTAGCCGGTGCGCGTTCCACGTGGGTCCCTCTCAGGCGCGGCGCGACCGCCCGTCGCCATCTCGGCCAGATTGCGGACACATCGTGCCGAGGTCTGGGCACGGTTTTGAGCGTCAAAAGCGTGCCCAGACCTCGGCACGGCTACGCACGCGACCGGTGACAGAAAGGATCGGCGGGTAGCCCACCTCTCCGCGACGCCGGCCGGTCAGCCCGGGCGCCCATGACTGCGCCGTGACGCCAGCCGACCAGCTCAGCCCGCGACGCCGGCGGCGCGGCGCCGGCCGGCCCGGGTGCGCCGTGGATCGGGGCTGGCGGCCTGCGGGAAGCGGCGCAGGTACTCGCGTTCGAGCTCCAACATGCGCGCCGTGTGGGTCTCGAACGCGTCCTCGCTGCCGGCGATGAAGGCGTCGTGCCTGGTGCGGTGGAGGTGCCGCAGCTCGCGGACGAGGTCGTCGTCGGCCAGGTTGGGGGCGGGGATGCCCTCGGGTCGGTGCGTCATGACCTGGGTGTACCCGCTCCGCCACCAGCCTTCGCGTCTCCCCGCCCCATACCGCACGGCCAACTCCTGGCGTGGCCACGGCCAGCCCGTGGTCACGGCCAGCCCGTGGTCACAGCGGGCACGTGGTCACAGCGGGCACGTGGTCACAGCGGGCACGTGGTCACAGCGGGCACGTGGTCACGGCGAGAACGTGGTCACGACCGGCGCACGGTCAGAGCGGGGGCGGCACCGGCCCCGGGCCGGGCTGCGGATCGAGGCCGGGGCCCGGCGGAACGGGATCGGGCCCCGGGCCGGGAGGGACGGGATCCGGCCCGGGGCCGGGCGGCACCGGATCCGGCCCGGGGCCCGGTGGGACGGGATCCGGCCCGGGGCCCGGCGGCACCGGATCGGGGACGGGCGTCGGCGGGACGGGGTCCGGAGGCGTCGGAAGCGGGCCCGGGCCGGGCGGCGGCAGGACCGCGCTGCCCCCCTCCGCGCCCTGACCCGACCCCGGAGCAGGGATGAGGCAGATGGTCTCCATCTCGTGGCGGTTCCCACGGAAGGCCCGACGCACACCGCAGACGACCGGATCAGACGCGGGGGGTGGCCGTGCCACCGCTCGATCACTACCGTTGCGACCTATGACCGGGTTGGACGGTTCCGCGGGTTCGCCCTGGGCCATCGTCCACCGCACCGAGCAGCGCATGTCGCGGATGGTCGGGTATGCGCGGGCCGCGTGCGCCACGTTCGTGGTCATCCCGCTGTTCGGGTGGGACCGGCTGCGTCACCCCTGGCTCGCCGTGCTGATCGTGGTCGCCGCGGCCGGCGAGGCGAGCTGGTTCGCCTGGCGGGCCTGGCACGGGCCGGGCCGGCTCTCCCAGCGGCTGGTGCTCACCGACGTTGCCTTCTGCGTGGCGCTGATGCTGGTCGGCTCCCGCGCGGCGCAGGCGCACGAGCGCAACAAGCTGATGACCGAACTGGTGCCGTTCAGCCTGGTGGCCTCGGCCGGCGTCGGGTTCGGCCTGGGGCTCGGGCTGCTCGCCGTGTTCGCGGTGGTCATCCTGATGACGGCGTGGAGCCTGGCGGTACTGCCGGACGTCTCCCTCAAGCTCGGCTCGGACCTGTTGGGCTTCGCCCTGTGGTACGTCGTCGCGATGCTCATCGCCCGCGAGCTGCGGACGCTGTCCGCGGCGACCGCCGCCGCCCAGGACGCCGCCAGGGCCGCCGGCCGGCTCGCCGTCGAGCAGGAACGGGAGGCCGAGAGCCTGCGCCAGCGCGAGATCACCCACCGGGAGATCCACGACTACCTGCTGCCCATCGTCGATCACGTCGCCGGCGGCGGCCTGCCCTCCCCCGCGTTGGTGCGGGAGGCCCGCCGCGGGGCGCAGCGGGCCCGGCGCATCATCATGGACCCGCGCGGGCTGGACCCGCGGGTCCTCGACGGCGACGGCAACGGCAACGGCGGCGACGGCCTGCCCGAGCCGGGTGAGACCGGGTTCGAGGCGATGATGTCCGCGGTCGTCGACGCGTTCGCCGACGAGGGCCTCGCGCTCGTCCCCTTCGTGGCGATCCAGGGCGAGCCGCCCGTGCCGGTGCGCGAGGCGCTGGTCGCCGCGACCCGGGAGGCGCTGCGCAACGTCGTGCGGCACGCCGGCGGAGTGGACGAGGTCAGCCTGTTCGTCGAGGGCGACGCCGACGCGGTACTCGTGGTCGTCCGCGACCGGGGCGTCGGGTTCGACCCGGCGACGGTCCGCCCGGGCGGCGGGTTGAGCGGCAGCTACCAGGCCCTGCGCCGGCACGGCGGACAGGCGCTCGTCACCGCCCGGCCGGGCGATGGCGTCAAGGTGACGCTGCGCTGGCCGGCCCCGTCCACGCCGCCCGACGGCACCACACCACCCGACGGCACCACACCGTCGGACGGCACCACACCGTCCGACGCGCCCGACGGCGAGGCACCGTCCTCGGCTGCGCCCTGGCAGACGGGCCCGCGGTGAGCGCCGAGCGCCGGCCGGTCTCGGTGGCGATCATCGATGACCATCCCATCGCCACCGAGTCGCTGGCCGCCCGCTTCGCCGGCGCCGGGTTCTCGGTCCTCGCGCCGGCCCCGAGCCTGGAGGCGTTCGACCGCGACGCCGCGCCCGGCGTCGTCGTCTGCGACCTGCATCTGCCCGGGATCTCCGGCGCCGCGGCCGTGGCCGACCTGCACGCGCGCGGCCTGCCCGTCCTGACGACGTCCGGGGTGGCGACGCCCGACGAGGTCCTCGACGCGATTGCCGCGCAGGCCCGCGGGTTCGTCGACAAGACGGCGCCGGCGCAGCAGTTCGTGGCTGCGGTCACCGCCGTGGCCGCGGGCAGCTACCACGTCTCCGCCCGCCTCGCCGGCTTCCTGCTGGAGGACGCGCAGCGCCGGCCGCTGTCGCGCGGCGAGATCGGCACCGACGAACGCAACCTGCTGCGCGCCCTCGCCCAGGGGGATCATCTCGACGAGCTGTGCGCCGAGTGGGGACTCGCGGCGCCCGACGCGCACGGCCTGCTCGCCCGGATCTTCGACGCCGCCCGCCGCCGGCGCCGCCTGCACCGGCCCTCACCGCGGGAGGCCGAGGTGATGGTCCTCGTCGGGTGCCGGGGGCTGTCCCACAAGGAGGCGGCCCGGGCGATGAACGTCAAGACCAGCGTCGTCGCCGACTACCTGCGCACGGTGCGGGCCAAGTACATCGCGAGCCATCCCGACGCCCCGCCGACGATCCCCCCGAGCGCCGCCGCCGCGCTCTGGGCCCGCGAGCTCGGCTTCGACTGAGCTCGACCTCTCAGCTCGACCTCTCCCCCGCCCGAACCGTCAGTCTCTGCCGCGTCCCCCGGTTTTCGTGGGATTGCCCGCCGTCTCCTGCGCCCACACCCTCGTCAGGATGGGTGGCGGCGACGAGGAGGGGGATCGGACGCGGGCGGATCGACTGCGTGCGGTGTTCCTCGCCGCCTTCCTCGACGCGGCGGCGCTGCCGCCCGGAATGTGCCAGATCAGGCCGCCCGACGCCGCGGCCCCGCCGTCCGGAGGCCGGACGGTGCACCAGGGCCAGGCCATCTGGCTGGGTGCGCCCGACGCGGAGCTCTACCGGCTCGACGACACGCGCTGGCTGCTGCCGAGCCCACGCCGGGCCGGCGAGCTCGCCCGGGAGCTGCTCGGACCACCGACCACCCCGCCGCTCGCGGGTACGGCAGACGACCCGCTCTGGTTACGCGGGGGCGACGGCCCGGCGGTGGCCGGCTTGGGTGACGCCGGGCCGAGTACGGGCGGGAGGGGCTCGGGGCAGGTCCGGCTGCACGTCGTCCGCGACACCCCGAGCGCCGGGCACGTGAGCGTTCTCCAGTTCGGACCCGTGGTGGCGCGGATACAGGCCGTCCCTGGCGAGGGTTCGGCGCTGCCGGACGGCCTCGCCGCCGACCTCGGTCGGCTGGTCGCGCGGCAGATCTCGGCGCTGAGCGGCGCTGCTCTGGAGCTGCGCCGGCCTGCCTGGCACCCCGCCCGGTGGTTGTCCCGACCGGGCCGGTGACGACCGGGAAAAACCAGCGGGAAAAACCAGCGGGAAAACCAGACTTCGACGGCCTGCGCCGACCGTTTTCCCCCGAAGAATCGGGGATGGTATGCACCGCGGGCATCCCGCACGATGAGTCCAGGGACCACGCCGGTGCGACGGGTCAGGCCAGTTCGTCGGGGGGACGAGACGGCCAGGTGCCGCATCGGGGGCGCACCGGCGTGGTTCCGCGGACTGCCGGCCTTTCGGGGGAGGCCGGCAGTCCGCCGCTCGTCGACCACGCCAGCGCCGCCCTGCCCCGGCCACGGAGGGGCCACTCGGTGCCCGACGCTCCACGGCACGGCGCAACCACGGGCGGCGACCGTATACGGACGGTCGGTCCCGTTATCCTGCCGTTTGGCGAGGGTGTCGTCGGTGCTCCGGTCGGCGCCGCTACGATCTGCCCACCGGAGTCGTGGACAGGGGGTGCCGTGGGCGAGCCGATCCTCGCGATCGACTACGGTACCTGCAGTGCCCGGGCGGCTCTTGCCGTCGAAGGCCGCATCGAACCGGTCCGGGAACCCGCCAGCGGCTCCGTGAGCTGGCCGGCGTCGGTGTTCGCCGACGGCGGCAACCTGATCGTCGGTACCCTCGCCGAACGCCGCAAGCGGATCTGGCCCGCCGCCTACCGCGGCGAGATCAAGCGCGACCTGGCCCGCGACGGCGCCGTCCCCCTGGATGGCCGCGGCTATCCCACGCACGTGCTGGTCACCGCCGTGCTCGGCGCCCTGAAGGCGGAGGCGGAGCAGCAGCTCGGCGGGCAGTCGTTGACCCGGGCCGTCGTCACCGTGCCGGCGAGCTACGACCCGGCCGGCCCGCTGCGCCGGGTCATGATCTCGGCGGCGGAGGCCGCCGGCTTCGTCGACGTGGACCTGCTCGCCGAACCGGTCGCCGCGGCCTGGTCGCCGCTGGTCGGCACCGAGCCGGAGCCCGGTTCGCTGATGCTCGTCTACGACCTCGGCGGCGGGACGTTCGAGGGGGCGCTGGTCTCGGTCGGCGAGAACGGCCGGCACGAGATGATCGCGCACGCGGCGCTGCACGACTGCGGCGGGCGCGACCTCGACCAGATCCTCTTCGACGAGATCCTCGGTCTCTACGGCCCGGGGCTGGAGCCGCTGCTCAACCCGGCGGGCCCCGGCGACATGTACCAGACCACGGCCAGCCGCACCCGCCACGAGCTGCTCGACTTCGCCCGCGCGGTCAAGCACCAGCTGACCGACATCGCCGTCGTCGAGGACGTGTTCAGCCCGGCCGGCCTGCTGGTCAGCATGCAGCGCGAGAGGTTCACCCAGCTCGCCTCGCCGACCCTGGCGCGCACGATGGCCTGCTGCCAGCATCTGCTGGAGAACGCCGGGTACGGGCCGGACAAGCTCGGCGGGGTGCTCCTCGTCGGCGGCAGCTCACGCATCCCGGTGGTGACCGACGTCCTGGAGGGACGGCTCGGGGTCGGCACCGACTGGCCCGGCCAGCAGCTGTTCTCCCCGGTCGACCCGGAGCTCGCGGTGGTGCTGGGCGCGGCGGCCTGGGCGTCGTCGGTGTCGACCCGGCGGACCACCGCCGCGCGGCCGAACCCCGTGGAGCAGCCGGCCCGGTGGGACATCCCCGGCGGGCGGGCGACGATGGTCCGCTGGCTGGTCGAACCGGGCGAACGCTTCGACGCCGGCGCCGTGCTGGCCCGCGTCCGGCTGACCGACGGTTCCCTGTTCGACCTGGCCGTCGAGGCGCCGGGCAGCCTCATCCACACCCATGCCGAGCCGGGCACGCCGGTCCGCGACGCCGACTGGCTCGCGACCACCCTGCCCTCGGGGCCGGCGCCGCTGGGGTCGGCGGGCGCCGCGGACCTGCGCGGCTTCGAACGCAGCAGCCGCCCGTCGCTGCGCGTGGAGGTCACCGCGCGGGCCACGCTCAAGGGCCACGAACGCGACGTCACCTCCGCCGCCTTCTCCCCCGACGGCGCGCTGCTCGCCACCACCAGCAAGGACGGCACCCGGCTGTGGGACGTGGCGACCGGCCGCACGTCGCTGACGCTGAGCGGGCGTAAGAGCCTGGTCGTGCACGGCTGCGCGTTCTCCCCCGACGGCAAGCTGCTGGCCACCACCGGCAGCGACAAGACCGCCCGGATCTGGGACGTCGCCTCCGGCCGGCAGACGGTGACGCTGACCGGGCACCGCGGGCCCGTCTACGGCTGCGCGTTCTCCCCCGACGGCAGCCTGGTGGCCACCACCGGCACCGACCGCACCGTGCGACTGTGGGGCTCGTCGACCGGCAAGAACATCGCCACCCTCAACGGCCACCGCGGCACGGTCTACGGCTGCGCGTTCTCCCCCGACGGCCGGCTGCTGGTCTCCGCGGGCGCCGAGTCCACGCTGCTGTGGGACGTCTCCGTCGGGGAGGCCCTCATGAGCCTGCCGGGTCACACGAACTTCGCCGGCGGCTGCGCGTTCTCCCCCGACGGCAGCCTGCTGGCGACCGCCGGCAACGAGGGCACCCGGCTGACCGACGCGGGCAGCGGCAGCACCGTCGCGACCCTGCCCGGCTCGGCCCAGAGCTGCGCGTTCTCCCCCGACGGCCGGCTGCTGGCGACGGCCAGCACCGACGACACGGCCCTGCTGTGGGACGTCTCGACCGGCGCGGCGATCGCCACCCTCACCGGCCACAGCAGCACCGTGATGAGCTGCGCCTTCGCCCCGTTCGGCCTGCTGCTCGCCACCACCAGCACGGACATGACCGCCCGCCTCTGGGACATCATCTACACGCCCTGAGGCCCGCCCGCTGCGCCGGCCCGCCCGTTCCTTGCCTATCCAGAGGGATAAGTCGGGCACGGAACCCTCTGGAAGGGCAAGGAAACCGCTCGCCGCGGCCAGGCCGGACCGCGCGCCGACGGACCGGGCTGCGGTGGGGCCGGAGCGTCAGCCGGTGGGCAGTTCCCGGGCAAACAGCGCCGTGACCTTCTCCCAGTGCCGCTGCTCGGCCGCGGCGTCGTGGCTGGGGTTGTCCGCGACGGCGAAGCCGTGGGCGGCGGTGTAGTGCTCCAGCTCGTAACGGGCGCCAGCCTTGTCCAGCGCCGTGGTGAGCAGCTCCTGCTGCTCCGGCGTGCAGGACTGGTCGTTGGCCGCGACGCCGAAGTAGAGCGCCGCGCTGATGTCGTCCGCCCGCAGGTGCGGGCTGGTCGGCTCCTCGGTGGCGATGCCACCGCCGTGGATGGACGCGGCGGCCGCGACCCGGTCCGGGATCGCACCGGCCACGGTGAAGGCCAGCAGCCCGCCCCGGCAGTAGCCGACGGTGGCGACCTTGTCGGCCCGCACGTCGGACCGCGCGTCCAGCACCTCGAGCAGCGCCGCGGTGTCCTGCACGACCAACGCCGGGGCCGCCTTGCCCATCACGGCCATCAACTCGGCGCGCAGATCAGGATCGGACCACACCTTGCCCACGTCGAACGAGATCTTGCCGGATCGGTAGAAGTAGTTCACCACCGCCACCGCGTAGCCGCGCGCGGCGAACTGGTCGGCCATGTCGTGCATGACCGGCCGGACGCCACCGGCGTCCGGATAGAAGATGACGACCGGCGGCGTCGTGCCGCCGCCGTCGTCGTCGGGGGTGTGCAGGTACACGTCCATCACACCGTCGGCCGTGCGTACATCGATTTCGGTAACGGGCACTCGGTTCGCCTCCCGCTGGTACCGCCCGGCCTGGTGCCGGGCGCAGCCATGCGGCAAGCAGCATCCTCCATGCCGCGCCGAGAGGGTACAGACGGCCCCCGCGGCTGCGGTGGGCGCCCGTAGCGCCACGCCAGGTGACCGACTCGGCGCCGTTCGGAGGCTCAGGCGGGACGAGCGGTGTCCGCGGCGGCGGGGTCGACGGCAGCCGGGTCGACGGCATTGGGGTCCGTCGCGTCCGCGGGCGGGCACTCCAGACCGAAGTCGTCGAGCACGGCCGTCGGCGCGACGCCGCAGCCCACTTCGTAGGTGCCGAGCTGGACGAGCTTCCAGCCGCCGTCGGTGCGGTGCAGCACGCCCTCCGCCCGGTCGAGATCCGCGACCGTCGGGTGCAGTTCGGTGTACGCCCAGCTCGGGTCGCTGCTCGCGAGGCGGGTGCCGGCGAGCTCGTAGTCCCTGGTCGGAACCTGCGCCGTGTACGGGCTGGTGCGCACCGCCTTGTCGATGGCGTCGGCATCCCGCGCGGTGGGAGCGACGGTCTCGGCGGCGGCGTCGCGGACGGGCGCCGCGACCACGCCGGTGCTCGCGGTGGCGGCGGCGGAGGAGCCGGTACAGGCGAAGGCAGTTCCCACCGTGACGACTCCCGCGGTGACCAGAGTGGCTGTGGGCAGTACCACCCGACGCGCCACGCGAGGGCGCACGCCGTGGCGGGCGGACTGAGGACGACGGTGTCGAGCCATGCGGAGCACGTACCCAGTTTGCGCGGGTGAACCCCCCCTTGGGGTGCAGTTCCCTGGTCGTCCTCCCGACAGACCACAGCGTGCTCCCCAGGGGCACCCACCGTCACCTGGGTGACAGCCGTGTGACGTCGGGATCGTCACCGTGGGACCCTGCCGACGCTCTTGGCGACCGCGCCGAATGGGGTAGCGCGGCCAGGCCTCGCCGCCGTGCCCCGCCGCCACCGTCAGGCCCGCCATCGCCGGCGCCCGGGGCGTGCCGTCCCTCGGGGTGGGCCGGATCGTCAGGCAGCCCAGCGGTTCAGGTCCGCTTGGCCTAGGGCGATCGGGGGGTGCGCGCGTACCTTGCCCACCGCCCCGGAAATTCACTGCCGCGCACTGCATCTGCTGACGACCAGGGCAGTGCATGTCAGGTCGCGAGGGACGTCAGAAACGGGCTCGGTCTACCCGACCACGAGACGGCGAGGAACTCCCGGGCACGGGTACATGCCACGTACAGAAGACACAGCTCGCGCAGGGTGTCCTGGGCGTGTAGCTCCGGATCGTCGGTCTTCGGGGTGACGGCATGCACGGACGGCACCGAGCGCGTCCCCACGTCGACGACGGCCATCGCCCGATACTCCAGACCCTTCATACGGTGCATGGTGCCGGTCTCGACACCCCCACGCCATCTGCGGTCCAGAGAACAGACTTCGATCCCGGCGTCGCCGAGAGCCCTCGCGGCGGCGTCGGCCATCCTGCGGGTGCGGGCCGCGACGCCGATCGCGGACGGTTCGACACCGCCCTCGATCCAGCCGCGGACCGTCGACACCAGTCCGTCCAGCTCCGCGGCCGGCGTCGGATATCCGTGCATCGTCGGTGGCCGCGTGCCACGAAACGCCGAGCGGTATCCGGCCAGGTCGTCGACACCGCCATCGAGGTCGTCAATCACCTGGCCCTCCAGCAGCGCGATGGCCCAGGTGAGGATCTCCTCGCTGGTCCGGTAGTTGAGCCTCAGGCGGTGCGACCGGCCACGCACGTTGATGCCCATGGTGGCCAGGGCAACCCGATGGTCGTAGATCCGCTGGTGCGCGTCGCCCACGATGAACAGGTCGTTGGGGCCGTCAGGCACCACCGCGCGGAGCAGCCGCCACTGAGCGGGGTGCAGGTCCTGCGCCTCGTCGACGACGACATGCGGGAACAGATCGCCGGCCGACATGGCCCGGGCATACCGCGCCGCATCGTCCGCAAGCTGGTAAAAGGTCCGTTCACCGGCGGTCTGCATCCGATCGAGGAAGTGCTCGACGGCCGCCCAGACCCGCAGCCGCTGCCGCCTTGTCAGGGCTTGTGCCGAGCCCGCCCGGGAGACGGACAGGTAGTCCTCCACCGTCCGTACCCCTCTGGCCAGGATCACGTTCTCCCATTCCTGGCGGAGCCTGGTCGGCGGACAGGTCACATCGGTGGCGGCCGCGGCGGCGATCCACCGCCCGTTCAGCACCTCCTCGTCAAGAAGCACGTTCGGAGCCGATCCCTCGGCTTCGGTCACAATGCGGTGGGCAAGCGCATCGACCGTGGTGACCTCGATCGAGGAGCCGGTGTCGGCGCCGGTCACCGCGTCGAGCGAGGCCAGGTTTGCCTTCAGGCCGTCGGCGAGTGTGCGCACGAAGGTCGTGACCAGAACGGGTCGCCTTGCGTCGGCAGGCAACTGCCGCGCTCGGCCCGACCCGACCGCAGAGCATCAGCTAAGCATGCAACTCGCCACGCCTCTGGTAGGCCGTCTCGTAGGACGCACGCATCGCCGCATCGTCCCGAACTCCTTCTAAAAGCTACTCGTCGCCTGCTGCGGAGAATGATCGTCCGTGGGCGGAGCAGCGACCATGTCGTACAACTTCCGCGACGCGACAAACCTTAAGATCTTCGGGCAGCGACGTTGAGCGTCAGCGCGCGTCTGGGTCTCGACCGCCCGGCGTCCGCCGTTCCCTCTATTGCGGTTCACTTCACAGCTCACGATCGACTGGCTCCGGTCCAGCCGCATCGCGCTCACCTAATCGAGAGGTCCGCCGCCAACCCACGAGAGATCTCCTCCCGCTTCGCGAGCGTCAGCTCCCGACCCCGCGCTCAACTCTCCCGCGCAATCATCGGTCATACTACCTGGCCGATCACCTACCGCTTAACACGGCGGGATCAATGGTCGTCGCCTCGATAGGATGACTTCTTCTATCCGGTCGGCCACGGCCAGGAAATTCTCGTGTTCCCATGCGCGAATAACGGTCCAACCGGCCTCCGTCAAAAATACATCAGTTTGGCGGTCCCGAGCTACATTGGACTTGATCTTCTCGGCCCACCACTCGGCGTTGCTAGCTGGCCAACTGGCGTGCATAGGGCAACTATGCCAGAAGCAGCCGTCAACAAAGACGGCGATCTTCAATCTGCAGAACGAGATGTCGATCCGACGTCTGGGGTGTCCTGGCACGGGATAGTGCACACGGTAGCGAAGCCCCCGCCTGTGCAGCTCCGATCGCAGATCCAGCTCACAGCGCGTGTCTCGCCCCCTGGTGCGACTCATCCGGGCCGACACCGCGGGATCGCTTGGCGGTACCGGTGCCGGCCGCATAGGCGTACCTCGCCCTTCGGGGGCCCGAAGGCCCATACCTCCAGTGGAAGGTCTATGATACCTGCCGTGAGCGAAAATATAGATCTTGAGGCTCCTCGTCGAGATGACGCGAAGCAAGAAGTCGGCGGGGGCGATCGGTCCTGACTCCTAATCTGTTCGAACATGGTAGCGCGGACGACGTTAATCCCAGCGTTTACCGCCCGCTTCCCCGACATCTTCAGGATCTTGTCGACCTGCTCCCTCTCAATGTTCCCGTCCACCGTTCCGAGATCGAAAAAAAATACGGAAAATCAAATTATGCTCGAAGAATCAGAAAGATTGCCTCTGAGTACGGTTGGGAAATCGAAAGATTCCGAGATAAAAGCGGCGCAAACGATGATTGGTACGTCCGACGCTCAGAGGGTCCTATCCGCCCTCAGCGGATACGATATGAAGTAGCACCAAAGAGGCGGCTGGAAATTTATGACCGCGACCATTGGAAGTGTCAAATTTGCGAGGACTCCGTAGGTCGCGACCAAAATTTGACGCTTCCACAGTGCGATCACAAGGTGCCGGCGGAACGAGGTGGAATTTCTTTACCTGAGAACCTCCAGACGCTTTGCACTCGATGCAATTTGAAGAAACGACAAGCATGCGGATCCTGCACTCTTCTGACATGCGAAAATTGTCCATTTGCTTTTCCTGAAAAGTATGATGACGTGATTATCCTGAGGCTTCCTCGGGAGGTAGCAGAAAAGATTCGCGCGGCAGCAGCCATTGAAGAGAAAACAATCAGCGATATCATCACTTACTTAACCCGCCGCCTCTAGCCGCACAATTGAATTTTCGTGCACTTCAAGGTGTCGAAAGATCTCGGTCCCGACTTGGCGGGCCAACTCAACGGGTACAGCGTTCCCGATCTGCTTGACGATCTGAAAGGTGCTACCTACGAACTGAAAATCGTCTGGAAAGGTCTGAAGCCGAGCACCTTCGCGAACAGTTATCGATCTGTCTGCTTCAGGGTGGAGGTAGCGGCCCTTCTCTGGTTTTAGGAATTGGGTCCTGATCGTGAGAGAAGGAGCGTCCCATTCCAATCGACCCATCAGATCGGTGCTTCCACCGCCACGGGGGTCCTTATATTTCCAGCAGTCAGGCTGTAGATGCAGAGGAAGATTCTTCCGGTTACCACCAGGTGGGATATGGCGATAGCGCTCAAGCGACAAGGCGGAGACGTTCCTGCTATTGTGTAGATTCGTATTAGTCGGCTCCAGTGGTAGATCACTAATGGCATCACGTACTGTACGCCAGGGAGGGAGATCGGAAAAAAAAGCGGCCTGCTCTTGCGGCTCTTGGTGAGTGGGGGCCGGCAACTCGGGTTCACCTATCCGGCTTCCAATCACTATCGTACGCTGTCGCCTTTGCGGTACCCCGTAATTGGCTGCATTAAGAACAGCAAATACCAGCTTGTATCCAAGTTTTTTTGCTTCCCGAGAGACTCCGAGAAAAGCAGGATCTTTGAGAAATTCGGGAACATTCTCGATTACAAATACGGCAGGCTGCGACGCGGCAACGCATCGCATAAAATCCATCCAGAGATAGTTTTCGAGACGCTCTTTTTTTGCTTTCTTTCCTAGCCGACTAAATCCTTGGCAAGGCGGACCACCTATTACGACGTCAGCGGCCGGGAAGTCGCTGACGTCTCGAATGTCAACGCACAGCGAATCGCCTGGAAAATTCGCGCGGTGGGTATCGATGGACGGCTGATCATGGTCGATGGCCAGGATGGGTGAAAAACCCGCCTGGACGAAGCCGAGCGACATTCCGCCTGCTCCACAGAAAAGATCGATGATCGTGCGCACCGAACGAGGGCTAGCGGCCCGAGCTTGGTCAAATCCTACAACGGATACCGAATGCTCTTGTGGAGAAGTGCTCGGTGCGTGTGTAGACAATTGTGTCTCCGTTGTATCTTGGTCCGCTCGAACTATCGGTTCTGCTACAAGCTTGGCCATAGGATACACCCCTTGCCTGCGATGTCTTGATCAGCGTTAGCGATAGCTTGTCCTGGTTGCGCTTAGGAGCCAACTTGGCAAGCTGGGTGAGCTAGCGGATTGAGCGGCACCGGGGAACTTTCGTCGGATGGCCCTGAGTCGTCGAAGCCGTACTGGGCGTGGCTGGAAGGTAGCGGCTGACCGCACCATCGCGACAAACCTACTCTCAAGCCAAGGTATGAGAGCGGTAGGCAAGACCAGCCCCTGAGCGACTTCGCAGTTGGCGGAGCACGAGAAGCCCCAAGTGCCCATCGGAACACATCTCTTGCATGCACCCGTTACCTCCTAGGCTCAACCATAAGACTCCAGCCAAGGAACTCGTACGTCCCGAAATCGAGACCACCTCGAGTCCAATGATCTTTTTATTGCTCACCTCCGACAAGTTTACGCTAGGGTGGGCAGCTCGCGTCCTACACCCCGAAGTGCTTCACGAGGATCCCCGAGCGGCCATCGACGACCATTGAGACTTGCGTACCAGGCCAACCAGACAGGGTGAACGACAGGAGACCACCAGGAGACCACGCTGCACGTTTGAAAGGTAAGCCGTCGGCAGGAGGAGAAAGTATAGAATCCGTCGGTCGCGGCGCTTCCGTAGCAACGTGGAGTTCGGCGCTGACTGGTCGGTGGCGGTTGGGCTTGGATCCATTCGCATCTTGGCCTAGTTGCCAGTTCGACGTCCTCGTCCGCCTGGTCAAGCAACCCGCGGACGCGCCCGCAGCAGTCCGGACTGGCACCGACATCAAGGTACCTGACTAGTTACCCCTTGTAGACGTCGCGGCGGATCGGTATAACACCCGCTTCGATCTCCCAAAAGTTGATCTACAAGTTAGGTGATTTTGCCGACTGGCCGACGAAAGATCGCAGCACCGGCAGAAACTGCTCGCGTTTTTGTCCGCTATGCAGGAGATCGAACGCAGGCTCAGAAAGACCGATAGCGGGATCCTCCTGGTCCGGCCACCAGCGCTGCTGGGAGCTATCGGCAGGCAGCTGGCGTCCCCGCTCGGATCTCCCACAGTGGCGAGTGACGTAGCGCGACGACCGGGCATTCCCGTGCCCCTGATCCGTCGCCGTCCCCACCCGTCCCTGCCCTGCGTCCAGGACCGCTGCTAGCTCCGCGTGAACCTCGGACCACCGACTCATCCGCATGCCATCCGCCACGCGCTTCACTGCCCACAGCAGCATCAACCACTCCGGTGACCGTGGTCCGCCCTGATCCGACGCGCCGAGGAACGTCCACAAGCCATTGAAAGCTCGATCGAAGTGCACTAAGCAACGATTTGGTCACCGCACTCCGGCCGATCACCTTGATCCGGTCATCGCCGAGCACACTCAGTCCGCTTCGCCCACTCACAGGAAGTTCACAGGTGAGTCTCAGGCTACGGCCAGGCATTCGGGAGAAGCTGTCCCGTATGCAACCGGTGCGGGTACTCGTGGTGGACGACGAGACGACGCTGGCGGAGCTGCTGTCGATGGCGCTGCGCTACGAGGGGTGGGAGGTGCGCAGCGCCGGGGACGGGCGTGGCGCGCTGCGGCTCGCGCGCGAGTTCCGGCCCGATGCGGTGGTGCTCGACATCATGCTGCCCGACATGGACGGGTTGGAGGTGCTGCGGCGGCTGCGCGCGGAGAGCCCGGACGTCCCCGTGCTGTTCCTGACCGCGCGCGACGCCGTCGAGGACCGGGTGGCCGGGCTCACCGCCGGCGGTGACGACTACGTGACGAAGCCGTTCAGCCTGGAGGAACTCGTCGCCCGGCTGCGTGGGCTGATGCGCCGGGCGGCGCGGACCACCGAGGCGCTGCAGGGTGCGCGGCTCGTCGTCGGCGACCTGACCATGGACGAGGAGAGCCGCGAGGTGGCGCGCGGCGGTGTCCCGGTGCACCTGACCGCGACCGAGTTCGAGCTGCTGCGCTTCTTCATGCGCAACCCGCGCCGGGTGCTCAGCAAGGCACAGATCCTCGACCGGGTCTGGAACTACGACTTCGGCGGGCAGGCGAACGTCGTCGAGCTGTACGTCTCCTACCTGCGAAAGAAGATCGACGCCGGCCGCCCGCCGATGATCCACACGATGCGGGGCGCCGGCTACGTGCTGCGACCGGCAGAGACCGACTATCCGGTCCGACCGGAGGGCACATCGGCCTCCCCGACCTCCCCGACCTCGGCGGCGCCCGCGACGATCCGCGACGGCGCGTTCGGCCTGGCCGGCGGGTCGGCGGCGGTGGTGCCCGGGTCCATCGGCGCCGGCTCGGGCGGGGCCACGGGTTCGGCTGCGTCCGCTGCACCAGTCGCACAGGCCTCGTCGGCCACGTCGGCCACGTCGGCCGCCGCGCCGGGGCCGCGCGCGGAGTACGGCTCGGCGGCGCAGCTCGCGCCCGGTGGAGCCGGCGCCGCCCGGTCCGGCCAGAGCCGGCCAGGCGGGGGCCTGCGCCGCGCCCGCCGGAACTGATCGACGTGACCGCAGCCGCACCGCATACTGTCCCGGACGCCGTCCAGGCCGGGCTCTCCGGGCGCGGTGGTCCCGGGCGACGCCGCACCGGCCACGGCTGGCCGGTCACCCCGTCCCGCTGGTCGTTGCGGACGCGGCTGCTCGCCCTGCTCATGGTGCTGCTCGCGACCGTGTCGCTGGCGATCGTGTTCGTCACCGCGGTGGCGTTGCGCGGCGTCCTGCTCGACCAGCTCGACCGCCGGCTGGGCGAGGCGAGCGGAAGGTGGGAACGCACCCTGCAGCACTACTCCGGACCACCGCTGCCGCAGCAGCTCCCCGGCGGCCTGGGCTCGGGACTGGACTCCGGATCGGGGTCCGGATCGGGTTCCGGATCGGGTTCGGAGCCAGGCTATGGGTACGGCTCGGGTACGCGCTACGGCACGACGACCTCCTGGCGGACCACGGCCGGTTCGGTGCCGCTCACCGCGCAGACGTTGTACGGCGTGAGCGCTGCCAGCCTGCTCGACAACTTCTTCACGGGGCCGGTCGAGCCCGGCACATTGGCCGCGATCATCGACGGCTCCGGCTTCTACGGGGCGTACATCGATACGACCTACTCCCTGCAGGCTCTCTCCGCCGGGCAGACCGCCACCGTCGCGGCCGTCCCGCGCGACGGCGGCACGCACACCCGCGGGCTCGGCGAAGCCGGCGACTACCGGCTGCTCAGCAGCACCAGACCCGACGGCACCACCGTCGTCACGGGCCTGCCGATGAAGCAGGTCAACGCGACGCTGACCAAGATGGCCGCCATCGCCGGCGCCGTCGCCCTGGCGGGGGTGGCCGCGGCGGCCCTCGCCGGCACGGTGATCGTCCGGGTGACCCTGCGCCCGCTGCGCCGGGTCGCGGCGACCGCGTCCCGCGTTGCGGAGATCCCGCTCGACCGGGGCGAGGTGGCGCTGTCGGTCCGCGTGCCGGATGTCGACACCGACCCGAGAACCGAGGTAGGCCAGGTGGGCTCGGCGCTCAACCGGATGCTCGGTCACATCGGGGCGGCGCTGGCGGCCCGGCATGCCAGCGAGACGCGGATGCGGCAGTTCCTCGCCGACGTCAGCCACGAGCTGCGCACCCCGCTCGCCGCGATCAGCGGCTACGCGGAGCTCACCCGGCGCACCCGCGAACCCGTCCCACCCGACGTCACCTACGCGATGAGCCGGGTCGAGTCGGAAAGCGCGCGGATGACGGCGCTGGTCTCGGACCTGCTGCTGCTCGCGCGGCTCGACTCCGGGCGGCCGTTGGAGCACGAGCCGGTGGACATCTCCCGGATGGTCGTCGACGCCGTCAGCGATGCGCACGTCGCCGCCCCCGACCACCGCTTCGCGCTCGACCTGCCCGAGGAGCCGGTCACCGTCACCGGCGACGCGGCCCGGCTGCACCAGGTGCTGGCGAATCTGCTGGCCAACGCCCGTGCCCACACCCCGCCGGGAACCCGCGTGACGGCCAGCCTGGCGGTCACCGACGACGAGGTCACCGTCGCCATCGTGGACGACGGCCCCGGCATCCCCGCCGACCTGCTGCCCGAGGTCTTCGAGCGCTTCGCCCGCGGGGACAGCTCCCGGTCCCGGGCCGCGGGCAGCACCGGGCTCGGGCTCGCCATCGTCGCCGCCGTCGTCGAGGCCCACCAGGGCCGGGTGGAGGCAACCAGCCAACCCGGGCGCACGGCCTTCGTCGTCACGCTGCCGCGCTGGTCCGCCGCGGTCTCGGCGCAGGGCGAGCCGCCCAACCCGGCAACCGTGACCCCGGGCTGGACCGCGGCACCAGGTCCGGCGCCGACGTCGCCGTCGGCTCCGTCAGCACCGCCGGCACCGCCCGTACCGACGGCCCCGCCCGTACCGACGGCCCCGCCCGCGCCGGCGGCACCACCCGCGCAGCCCGCACCGACGGCGGGCCTCGCTAGGCCGATGCGCCGCGCCTGAGCACGCCTCCTCCACGCCCGTCCTCGGAGCCCGCCATCGGGCCCGCCGCGGCCCCGTCCTCCACGCCCGGTTCCGGGACGCCGTGGCGGACGAGGATCGTCGGCGAGCTTCACAGGTTCCGCACAGGCGGAACACAAGGACCCAAAAGGTCGCTGGCCCAGGGTGATCCCTATGTCGCCCACACTCACCGACCCGATCCCGCGCGACGGGGGTCGGCGCGCTCAGGGACACCGTCGCCGGCTGCCGTGGAGCAGGACGGAGCCCGCCGCGCCGGCGGGCCCCGCCGCGCCGACAGACCCCGGTGCGCCGACAGACCCCGATGTGCCGGCGGACCACGACGCGCCCACCGTCCTCGGGCCCGCTGCCGAGGGCGCGGTACCGCCCGCCGCCGCCGAGCCGGACCCACGTTGGGTCCGCCCGGCGCTGATCGTCCTGCTGGTCGGCACCGGCGTGCTGTACCTGTGGGACCTGAGCGCCTCGGGCTGGGCCAACGCCTTCTACTCGGCCGCGGTCCAGGCGGGCTCGGTGAGCTGGAAGGCGTTCTTCTACGGCTCCTCGGACGCCGGCAACTCGATCACCGTCGACAAGCCACCGGCCTCCCTGTGGGTGATGGCGCTGTCGGCGCGCATCTTCGGGTTGAACTCGTGGAGTCTGCTCGTCCCGCAGGCGCTGATGGGCGTGGGCACCGTCGGGCTGCTCTACGCGACGGTGCGCCGCCAGCTCTCCGCCGGGGCGGGCCTGCTCGCCGGGGCGGTACTCGCGCTCACCCCGGTGGCGGCGCTGATGTTCCGGTTCAACAACCCGGACGCGCTGCTGGTTCTCCTGCTGGTCGCCGGCGCGTACGCGACGCTGCGCGCGGTGGAGCAGGCCAGCACCCGCTGGATGGTGCTGGCCGGCGTCCTCGTCAGCTTCGCGTTCCTGACGAAGCTGCTGCAGGCGCTGGTCGTGGTGCCGATCTTCGCGCTGGTCTACCTGGCCTGCGCGCCGACGTCGTTCTGGCGCCGGGTCCGCCAGACGCTGGCCGGCGGCCTCGGGCTGCTGATCCCCGCCGGGCTGTTCATCGCGATCGTGGAACTGGTCCCCGACTCGTCACGGCCGTACATCGGCGGCTCCCAGCACAACAGCCTGCTGGAACTCACCCTCGGTTACAACGGGCTCGGCCGGCTCACCGGCAACGAGACCGGCAGCGTCGGCGGCGGCGGAGCCGGCGGCCGCCGCGGCTTCGGCCTGCTCCAGAACGGCGCGGCCGCGGCGCTGCCGGGCGGCGGCACCGGCGCCGGCACGGGCACGGGCACGGGCACGGGCGCCGGCGGCGCGGCCGGGTTGGCGAACGGCGCCGCCGGCGGGATGCCGTTCCCGGGTGGCGGTGGCCCCGGCGGCGGGCGCGGCGGCGGCATGTGGGGCTCGACCGGCTGGACCCGGATGTTCGGCTCGGAGGTCGGCGGTCAGATCTCCTGGCTGCTGCCGGCCGCGCTGATTCTGCTGGTCGCCGGGCTGTGGATCACCCGGCGGGCACCGCGCACCGACCGGCTGCGGGCCGCGTTCGCCCTCTGGGGCGGCTGGCTGCTCGTCACCGGGATCATCTTCAGCCAGATGAAGGGCATCTTCCACGCCTACTACACGGTGGCCCTGGCTCCGGCGGTCGGCGCCCTGGTGGGCATGGGAGCCGTCCTGCTGTGGCGGCACCGGCGTCACCCCGCCGCCGCGCTGGCCGGCGCGGCGACGATCGCCGCGACCACCGCCTGGTCGTGGACGCTGCTGCACCGCACCGCCGACTGGCACCCGTGGATCCGCTACGCCGTGCTGGTCGCGGGCATCATCGCCACGCTCGGCTTCCTCGCCACCGTCCGGCTGCCCCGCCGGGCCTCGATCGGGGTCGCCGCGGTGGCCCTCGTCGCCGGCCTGCTCGGTCCGGGCGCGTACGCGGTGGCCACCGCCGGAACGCCGCACACCGGCTCGATCCCCTCGGCCGGCCCGGCCGGCGCCGGCTTCGGCGGCCCGGGCGGCTTCATGCGCCGCCTGAACGGACAGCCGGGCGGCACAGGCCGCAACCAGGCAGGCGGCGCCTTCCCGGGCGGCGGCCAGACCGGCACCTTCCCAGGCGGCGGCCAGGGCACGTTCCCGGGCGGCGGCCAGACCGGCGGATTCCCGGGCGGCGGCCAGGGCGGCTTCCCCGGCGGCGGCCAGACCGGCGGATTCCCCGGGTTCCCCGGCGGCACGACCGGCGGCGCCGGCGGCACGACCGGCGGCGGCACCGGCAACGGCGCGACGGGCAGCCCGGGCACCACCCAGGGCCGGGGCGGCATGCGCGGCGGCATGGGCGGCCTGCTCGACGCCGCGAAGCCCAGCGACGCCATCGTGAAGCTGTTCAAGCAGAACGCCGACTCCTACACCTGGGTCGCGGCGGCGGTGGGCTCGAACAGCGCCGCCGGCTACCAGCTCGCGACCCGCGAACCGGTCATGCCGATCGGTGGCTTCAACGGCAGCGACCCGTCGCCGACGCTGGCGCAGTTCAAGAAGTACGTGACCGAAGGAAAGATCCACTACTTCATCGGTGGCGGCGGCTTCGGCCAGGCCAACGGCGGCAGCAACTCCTCGCAGGAGATCGCCGCCTGGATCACGGAGAACTTCACCGAGAAGACGGTCGGCGGGGTCACCCTCTACGACCTGACCGCCCCCAAGGCGAGCACCAGCACCTCCTCCTCCACCACCACCACTCGCACCACCTGATCCGTCGCCATCACCAGACCGGCCGTGTGCTCCGGGCCCTCCCCCAGGCCCGGAGCACACGGCCGTCGCCGGTCAGGTGGGGGTGCCGACGGCACTGCTCAGGGCGAAGGCTGGAGTCTCACAGGCGGCACACAGCATGGGCACACGGGTGGCACAGCTCGCCGACCGAGAGTGAGGAGCATGACGACGTGGATGCCTTCCTCGGCGACCGGAACCGGTGCCCCCGCGCAGCGCGTTCCCGTGGAGCAGACGCACGCCAGCACGGCAGTGGAGGACGACGGCCGACCGCTGCCGGTGCTCGACGTCGTCATCCCGGTCTACAACGAGGAGACCGATCTCGGCCCCTGCGTGCGCCGGCTACACGCCCACCTGCGGGACTCGTTCCCCTACCCGTTCCAGCTCACGATCGCCGACAACGCCAGCACCGACGGCACCCTCGGGATCGCGCTGGCGCTGGCGGAGGAGCTGCCCGGGGTACGCACGGTGCACCTCGACGCGAAGGGACGCGGCCGGGCGCTGCACACCGCCTGGGCGATGTCGCCCGCGCCGGTGCTCGCCTACATGGACGTCGATCTGTCCACCGACCTCGCCGCGCTGCTGCCGCTGGTCGCGCCGCTCATCAGCGGGCATTCGGACCTCGCGATCGGTACCCGGCTCGCCCGCACCTCCCGGGTGGTGCGCGGGCCGCGCCGGGAGGTGATCTCCCGCTGCTACAACCTGATCCTGCGCGGGACGCTCGCCGCCCGCTTCTCCGACGCGCAGTGCGGCTTCAAGGCGATCCGCGCCGACGCCGCCGCGGCGCTGCTGCCCCTGGTGGAGGACACCGGCTGGTTCTTCGACACCGAGCTGCTCGTCCTCGCCGAGCGGGCCGGGATGCGCATCCACGAGGTACCCGTCGACTGGATCGACGATCCGGACAGCCGGGTCGACGTCCTCGCCACGGCGATCGCGGACCTCAAGGGGGTCGTGCGGCTGCTGCGGGCGCTGGGCACCGGCGCGCTGCCGCTGGCCGAGCTGCGCCGGGAGTTCGGCCGCGGCCCGCTGACCGCCACGGCCGGCCTCGGCCCGGGCGAGGGCGGCGGCACGGAGGGCAGGGGCGGGGCGGCGGGAGGGGTGCAGGTGCCGGGAGTGCCGCGGGGACTGCCGGGTCAGCTCGTCCGCTTCGCCATCATCGGTGTGGCCAGCACCCTGGCCTACCTGGTGCTGTTCGTCCTGCTGCGGACGGCCACCGGCGCGCAGGCGGCGAACCTGCTGGCGCTGCTCATCACCGCGGTGGCGAACACGGCGGCGAACCGGCGGCTCACCTTCGGGCTCACCGGGGCGGCCCAGGCCGGGCGTCACCACCTGCAGGGTCTGGTGGTGTTCGCCATCGGGCTGGGGCTGACCAGCGGTTCGCTCGCCGCGCTGCACGCGGCGAGCGACCATCCCGGCCGCGGCCTGGAGGTCACGGTCCTCGTGCTGGCGAACCTGTTGTCCACCGTCATCCGGTTCCTGCTGCTGCGGGCCTGGGTGTTCCGTCCCGGCCCGGCGACGCCCGGAGCCTCCTGACGCCCGGAGCTTCCTGACGCCCGGAGCCTCCTGACGCGGAGTGCGGTCCCGCGGGGCCCGCCGCCGGGATGGCGCGGCGGGCCCCGCGGGTGCGCAGTCGAGCCCGTCGGTCAGGGGCGGACGACGAGCAGCAGGTCGCCGACCTCGACGGAGTCGCCGTTGGCGCGGACGAGCTCGCCGACGGTGCCGGCCACGGGGCTGGTCACGGCGGCCTCCATCTTCATCGCCTCGACCACCGCGAGCTTCTGGCCCTGGGTGACGGTGTCCCCGGCGGCGACGGTGAAGGTGACGATGCCGGGCAGCCCGGCGCCGATCTGGTTCGCGTCGCCGGGGTCGGCACGGCGCGCCGAGGCCGTCGTCGCCGTGATGGAGTTGTCGCGGACCCGGACCGGCCGGGGCTGGCCGTTGACCCGCAGGTACAGGGTTCGCATGGCGGCGTCGTCCGGCTCGGACAGCGTCTCCAGCTCGATGATGATCTCGACGCCGGGCTCCAGCGTGACGGCCACCGGCACGCCCGGCCGCAGCCCGTACAGGTAGGGCTCGGTCGGGACCAGCGACGAGTCGCCGTAGCTGTCGGCGGCGGCCAGGTAGTCCTTCCACGGGCCGGGGAACAGCAGCCGGGACAGCGCCGCGCGGCGCCGGGCGCCGGGGACGGCGAGCTCGGCGGCGTCGGCGGGGTCGAGGTCGGCCGACGGCGGCGCCGGGTGGCGGCCGGCCAGCGCCCGCTCCCGGAACGGCTCGGCGAACCCGGCCGGCGGCGTGCCGAGCTCCCCGGCGAGGTAGCCCAGGACGCTCGCGGGCAGGTCGAAGCGCTCGGGATGCTCCCGCAGCGTGGCGACGTCCACCCCGCCGCCGACGAGGAACAGCGCCAGATCGCCGACGACCTTGCTGGTCGGCGTCACCTTGATCGGTTTGCCGAGCAGCTCGTTGGCGACCGCGTACGCCTCCTGCACGGCCGGCCAGCGCTCCCCGAGCCCCAGCGCGATCGCCTGCTGGCGCAGGTTGGTGAGCTGCCCGCCGGGGATCTCGTGCCGGTACACCGCCCCGGTCGGCGCCCGCAGGCCCGCCTCGAACGGCGCGTACAGGTCGCGCACCGCCTCCCAGTAGGCCTCCATCGACGACAGCGCCGACAGCGCGATCCCCGTCGCCCGCGGGGTGTGGTCGGTCGCGGCGACCAGCGCCGACATGTTCACCTGGCTGGTGCCGCCGGACATCGGCGCGGCGGCGGCGTCGACGGCGTCCACCCCGGCCGCGGACGCGGCGAGCAGGGTGGCGAGCTGGCCGCCGGCCGTGTCGTGCGTGTGCAGGTGGACGGGCAGGTCAAACCGCTCGCGCAGAGCGGTGACCAGCGTCGCCGCCGCGGCGGGGCGCAGCAGCCCGGCCATGTCCTTGATCGCCAGCACGTGCACGCCGGCGGCGACGAGCTGGTCGGCGAGGCGCAGGTAGTAGTCGAGGGTGTAGATCTGCTCGCCGGGGTCGGACAGGTCGCCGGTGTAGCACAGGGTGCCCTCGGCGATCGCCGTGCCGGTCTCCAGGACCGCCTCGATCGCCGGGCGCATCTGTTCCATGTCGTTGAGGGCGTCGAAGATCCGGAAGATGTCGACGCCGGTCGCGGCGGCCTCGGCGACGAACGCCCGCACCACGTCGTCCGGGTACGGCGTGTAGCCGACCGCGTTGCGGCCGCGCAGCAGCATCTGCAGGCACTGGTTCGGCGCGGTGGACCGCAGCGCCGCGAGCCGCTCCCACGGGTCCTCGGCCAGGAACCGCAGCGCCACGTCGTACGTCGCCCCGCCCCACGCCTCCAGGCTGAGCAGGTTCGGCGTCAGGGCGGCGAACGACGGCGCCGCCGCGAGGATGTCGAAGCTGCGCAGCCGGGTGGCCAGCAGCGACTGGTGGGCGTCACGCAGGGTGGTGTCGGTGACGGCCAGCGCCTCCTGGGCGCGCAGCCGCGCCGCCCAGCCGGCGGGGCCGAGCTCGGTGAGCAGCTGCCGCGAGCCGGCGGGCACCGCGACGCCGGTGAGGCCCGCGCCGGACAGCCCCTGACCACTGCCGCCACCGGTGCCGGTGCCGAGGCAGGCGGGCGAGCCGGGGCCGATCGCCACCCCCTGGCCGTCGGGCAGCAGCGGCAGCTCGGGCAGCCGGATGCGCGGGTCTACCAGGGCGTGCGCCGGTCGCCGGAACCCGTTGACGGTGCTCTCGGCGAGGCGGGCGAGCGTCCGGCTGGTCTGGTCGGTACCCCGGCCGGGCAGAAGCAGCTCCGGACGCTCGTCGATGAACGACGTCGTCACCCCGCCGGCGAGGAAGTCGGGGTCGGTGAGCACCCGCCCCAGGAAGTCGATGTTGGTCCGGACGCCGCGGACCCGGAACTCGTTGAGCGCCCGGCGCGCGCGGCGCGCCGCCTTCTCCAGCGTGCTGCCCCGCGCGGTCAGCTTCACCAGCAGCGAGTCGAAGTAGGGACTGACCTCGGCGCCGGCGTAGGTCGCGCCGTCGAGGCGGACGCCGGGGCCGCCCGGAGACTGGTAGAAGCTGATCGTCCCGGTGTCGGGCCGGAAGCCGTCCGCCGGGTCCTCCGTGGTGACCCGGCACTGGATCGCGGTGCCGCGCAGGGCGATCTGGTCCTGGCCGAGGTTGAGGTCGGCGAGGCTCTCCCCGTCGGCGATGCGCAGCTGGGCCGCGACCAGGTCGACGCCGGTGACCTCCTCGGTGACCGTGTGCTCGACCTGGATGCGCGGGTTCATCTCCATGAACGTGTACTGGCCGTCGGCGCCGAGGAGGAACTCGACGGTGCCGGCGTTGACGTAGCCGACGTGCTGGGCGAAGCGGACCGCGTCCGCGCAGATGCTCGCCCGGATCGCCTCGTCCAGCCTCGGCGCCGGGGCGATCTCGACGACCTTCTGGTGGCGGCGCTGCACCGAGCAGTCCCGCTCGTACAGGTGGATGATGTTGCCGTAGGAGTCGGCGAAGACCTGCACCTCGATGTGACGGGGGCGATCGACCGCCTGCTCCAGGAACACGGTCCCGTCGCCGAACGCCGCCGCGGCCTCCCGGGAGGCGCTGGCCACCGCGTCGGCGAGGTCCGCCGCCCGCTCCACCCGGCGCAGTCCCCGCCCGCCGCCGCCCGCCGAGGCCTTCACGAACAGCGGGAACCCGACCTCCTCGGCCGCCTGCGCCGCGCCCTGCCCGTCCGGCAGCGGCGTGGACGCGCGCAGCACCGGCAGCCCGGCCGCCATCGCCGCGTTGCGCGCGGCGACCTTGTCTCCCGTCAGCCGCAGCACCGACGGCGGCGGCCCGACGAAGGTCACCCCCGCCGCCGCGCACGCCTCGGCCAGCACCGCCGACTCCGACAGGAAGCCGTAGCCGGGGTGCAGCGCGTCCGCCTCCGCCTGCTTGGCCACCGTGAGCAGCGCGTCGATGTCGAGGTAGCCCCGCACCGGATGACCCGGCCCGCCGAGCTCGTACGCTTCGGACGCCTTCGTCCGGTGCAACGCGGAAACATCCTCCGGGGTGTAGACCGCAACGGTGCGCAGCCCCAGTTCCTGGGCGGCTCGGAAGACGCGGACGGCTATCTCACTGCGATTTGCGACCAGGACCTTACGCACGCGCGCCTCCTCGGACGGGGTGCGCATCATTGTGAGGGGCCGATGCTCCCACGCGCCAAAGCAACGTGTCGGGGGTCACGATCGACTGTTCGGACTAACGTCACCACAAGGACGGCGCTATGGAGAACCAAGGCACGGCGGCAGCCGTGGCAGGCGGTACCCCCACGCCGCCGGAGAACTTCATGCAGTCGCCGGACTCCATGCCACCGGGCTCCCCGCCGACGGTCGCCGCGACCACGGGCGCCGAGACGACGGGCGCCGAGACGACGGGCGCCGAGACCACGGGGACCATCGTGGTGTTCGGGGCGACCGGCTACACGGGCCGGCTGGTCACCGCCGAGCTCGTCGCGGCCGGGCACCGGCCGGTGCTGGCCGGGCGCGCCGGCCCGCGGGTCGCCGCCCTCGCCGCCGCCCACGGCGGGCTGGCGACCGCCGTGGCCGACGCCGCCGACGCCGCAGCGCTGCGCCGGCTGCTGCGCGCGGGCGACGTGCTCGTCTCCACGGTCGGCCCGTTCGACCAGCTCGGCCGCCCGGCGGTGGCGGCGGCCGCGGCGGCGGGGGCGCACTACGTCGACTGCTCCGGCGAGGGGGCGTTCCTGCGCCACGTCTTCGCCGACGTCGGGCCGCGGGCGGCGGCGGCCGGCTGCGTGCTGCTCCCCGGCGCCGGCTTCGAGTTCGTACCGGGCAACCTCGCCGGCGCGCTGGCCCTGCACGCGGCCGGCGACGCGGCCCGCCGGCTCGACGTCGGCTACCTCGTCAGCGGGCCCACGGGGATGAGCTGCGGAACACGGGCGACGCTGCTGGCCGCCCTCGGCGACGGCGTCCTCGTCCTGCGCGGCGGCCGACTCGTGCAGCGCCCGCTCGCCCGGGAGGTGCGCGCGTTCTCCGCCCCCGCCGCCCGGGCCACGCCCGTCGACCAGGCCGGGACTGCCGGCCGGGCGCGGCCTGCCGATCAGGCGGTGCGGGGAGCCCGGCGCGGCGCGCTGTGGTCCGGCGGGGAGGCGATCACGCTGCCCCGCCTGGCGCCGGCGCTGACCGACGTCTCCACCTACTTCGGCGGCGGCGGTGATGGCGGTGCCCGGGCGGCGCAGGCGCTGTCGTTCCCGCTGGCCGGGCTGCGGCGCCTGCCACCGACGCGGGCGGCGCTCGACGCGCTGGCCCGCGCCGCCCGGTCGACCAGCGGGCGGGGCCCGGACGCGCCGAACCGGGCGCGCGCCGGGGTTCGGGTGATCGCCTGCGCCCGTGACGGCGCCGGCCGGGAGCTCGCCACCGCCGCGCTGGCCGGCCACGACCCGTACACGTTCACTGGGCGGATCATGGCCTGGATGGCGGGGCACCTTGCCGCGGGCACGGTCCGCCGCGTCGGCGCGCTCGGCCCGGTCGAGGCGTTCGGCCTGGCCGACCTGGAGCGGGCCGTCCAGGCAGCCGGGCTGCACCGCGTCGTCTGAGCGCGGGGCGGCGCTGCCGGGTCAGTAGCGCCAGCGGGTGGCGGCCACGACGGTGGCCGCGTCGGCGTCGGCGAACCGGTCGATCTCCGCGCGCCGGACCGTGGCGACGGTGTCGTGCAACGCCGGACCGCAGGCGCGGCGCAGGACGTCGTCTGCCGCGAAGGCGGCGACGGCCACGCCGAGGTCGGTCGGCAGCCGGGCGATGCCCCGCCGGGCCCGCTCGGCGGGGTCGAGCGAGGCCGGGTCGACGTCGACGGGCGGGGGAAGCCTCGCCGCGCCGTCCAGGCCGGCGTGGCCGGCGGCGAGCAGACCGGCCGCCACGAGGTAGGGGTTGGCGGCGAGATCGAAGCATTTGATCTCCAGGTTCGCCGCCCGGCCCCCGGCCGCCGGCGGGCCGGGGATCATCCGCAGCGCGGCCTCCCGGTTCTCCAGTCCCCAGCAGGCGTAGGCGCTCGCCCACTGGGACGGCACCAGCCGCAGATAGGAGGCCACGCTCGGCGCGCCGAGCGCCATCAGCGCGGGCAGCCGGGCGAGAATCCCGGCGGCGAACGCCTCGCCGGTCGCGGTCAGGCCACCCGGGCCGTTCCCGCCCCCCATCAGGTTGACCCGACCACCGCCGTGCCACCCGCCGCCCGCCGACGAGCCCCCCACCACCACGCCGCCCGCCGCAGTGCCCGGCCCCGCCCCGTATCCACCGAGGTACCCGCCGGGCCGGGCCGCACTGTCGCCACCAGCACCACCATCATCACCACTGCCACCCACGCCACTGCCACCCACGCCACTGCCGTCATCGCCATCGCCATCGCCCCACAGGCTCAGATGGACGTGCCCACCGTTGCCGACGCCGTCGGCGAGGACCTTCGGCGCGAACGAGGCGCGCAGGCCGTGGCGCCCGCTGACCGCGCGCACGGTCTCCTTCACCAGCACGCAGGTGTCCGCGGCGGCGAGCGGGTCCTGGGCGGCGACGGAGACCTCGAACTGGCCGGCCGCGTACTCGGGATGGATCTGCTCGACGACGAGCCCCTCCTCGGTCAGCGCCGCGACCACGTCGCGAAGGTAGTCACCGAGCTCGGCGACGCGGGTCATCCCGTAGGCGGGGCCACCGGCGGCGGGAGTGAACCCGTCGGCACCGGCCGGCGCGACGGCCCACTCGATCTCGAAGGCCATCGCGACCCGTAGCCCGCGTGCGGCCAGGCGCGCCGCCTCGACCCGAACGAGCTGCCGGGTGTCCTGGGGATGGGGCGCGCCGCTCTGATCACGGCGGTCCGCCGGCGCCCACGCCCACCCGGGTTGGGCGGCGAGCGCGGTCAGCCGGTCCAGGTCCGGATGCAGCCGCAGGTCGCCGACCGGGCCGCCGAGGGCGCCGCCGGCGACGCGGCCGGTGGTGATCCCGTCGTCGGCGCCGAACGCGTCGAACACCGGGGACGCGCCGACGCCCCACACCACCGCCCTGTCCAGCCGACCGACCGGCACGCCCTTCATCCGGGTGATGCCGCTGTTGTCGACGAAGGTGCAGGCGACGCAGACGACGCCGCGGACCTCCAGGTTCGTCGCCGCATGCCTGGCCGCGGCGGCGAGTCGGTCGCGCTCGCGGCCGCCGTTGGCGCTGATCCGCAGCGCGGCCCGGTCCCACGCAGGGTCGCTCACGATCGGCCTTCCCGCGGATGCCGCCTGCGGCACGGATATCGCTGTCCCACGGATGTCGCCTTCCCCACGGATCCCGCCCCGGGTGGGTCTCGCCTGGCACCATGCTCGCGCGCCCGCGGGCCCGATGTCGGGTGAGACACCGGACGAGACCCCGCCCACACCGGCCCAACCATTACGGAAAGTAAGCTTGAGTCGCGCTCCAGCCGGGATGCCCACCGTGCATCCGGCGGCCGTCCACGGAGTTGTCCACAGCTTTCGCCTCGGCAAGAAGATCTGAAAACACGCCAACATCACCGATGTTCGGGTCGACTGTCCCCAGGCAGGCCAAAGTAATCCACAAGTTATCCACAGGCCCTGCACACAGAGTTCGATTACACAAGGTGACGGCTTCGGCCAGGCATGACCACGCCGCCCGGCGGGGATCGGTCAGGGATGGGGCGCTCCGCAGGCGTCGGCCGACCCGACCTCGTCAACCTTGAGCTTGAGCTCGTCGACCATCACTGCCACGGCCTCGTCCGGCGTGACCTCACCCGCCCGGAGTTCGAGAGCATGCTCACCGAGGCCGATCGGCCCGGTCCACCCGGAACGACGCTGTTCGACAGCCAGATCGGCCTCGCCCTGCGGCGTTGGTGCGCCCCGGCGCTCGACCTGCCACCGCACTCCGATCCCGAGACCTACCTGGAGCGGCGGGCCGAACTCGGCCACGCCGAGGTGCACCGGCGGCTGCTCGGTGCGTCCGGAATCAGCACCTTCTGCGTCGACACCGGCTTCCAGCCCGAGCCGCTGACCTGCGCCGAGGACCTCGCCGCGTTCGCCGGCGGACGGGGGCTCGACGTCGTACGTCTCGAACGGATCGCGGAACGGGCAGCCGTGGACGTGCTCACCGGGCAGATCGGAGTCGCCCACCTCGCCGACACGGTGCGCGCCCGGCTGGCGGAGCGCACCCCGTCGACGGTCGCGGTGAAGTCGGTCGCGGCCTACCGTGCCGGGCTGGCCCTGCCGGCGCGGCGGCCCACCGATCGGGAGGTCGCCGCCGCCACCCGCACCTGGATCAACGAGATCCGGGGTGGCGCCGCGATCCGGCTGCACGACCCCGTACTGCATTCGTTCCTGATCTGGTGTGGGGTCGAGGCGCGGCTGCCGGTGCAGATCCACGTCGGCTACGGCGACGCCGATCTGGATCTCGCCCGCGGCAACCCGCTGCTGCTCACCGGCCTGCTGCGGGCGATCGCGCCGACCGAGGTCGCCGTCCTGCTCCTGCACTGCTATCCGTTCCACCGCGAGGCCGCCTACCTCGCCCAGGTGTTCGCCAACGTCCACCTCGACCTGGGGCTCGCGATCAACAACACGGGTCGCGGCTCCATCGGCCTGATCGCGCAGGCCCTCGAACTCGCCCCGTTCGGCAAGTTCCTGTTCTCCACCGACGCTTACGCGCTGGGCGAGCTGTTCCTGCTCGGCGCGACGCTGTTCCGCCGCGGCCTGGCCGCCTTCCTCGCCGACGGCATCGACGACGACGCCTGGACCGCCGCCGACGCCGCCCGGATCGCCCGACTCGTCTGCGCCGACAACGCCCGCCGCGTCTACGACCTGCGGTAGACGAGCGAGTACGAACCACGGCAGGGACCGGTCGCGGTGCGTCCTGCGCGGTCTGGCACCGGCGAACCGTGCGCATCGCATCGCACCGCAGGCAACCGTGCGGTCGCGGTCGCGCCGATCGCGGTTCCGCGGAACCGCACCGTGCCTGCACGCCTCTCATGATTGAGGCCAGGACTTGACCGCAATCGCCCCTAACGTCGACGTCAGCGGACCGACGACGAGAGGCGACAGACGATGACCACCATGAGCACCGACCCGACCACCGCCACCGGCCCGACCACGGCCACCGACGCGACCACGGCCGCCCCGGACGGGGGGCAGGGGGTCGCCACGGCCCGGCCCCCGCTCACCGGCGAGCGCGCCGATCTGCTGGCGAACCTGGCGCGGCGCCGTGCCTTCCTCCGGTTCACCGTGCAGAACCTCGACGACGAGCAGGCCTCGCGGCGCACCACGGTCAGCGAGCTGACCCTCGCCGGCCTGGTCAAGCATGTCGCCGTCATGGAGTACCAGTGGCTGGACTTCGTCCTCGTCGGCGCCGCGGCGTTCGACGGCGACATGACAGCTCGCGAGCAGAAGTTCCGCGAGGACTTCCAGCTGTCGCCCGGCGAGACGCTGGCCGGCGTGCTCGACCGCTTCGACGAGGTCGCCCGCCGCACCGAGCGGATCGTCGCCGAGGTCGCGGACCTCGACGACGCCCGTCCGCTGCCCGCGGCGCCCTGGTTCGAGCCCGGCGCAAGCTGGTCGGTGCGGCAGGTCCTGCTGCACCTCATCGCCGAGACCGCCCACCACTGCGGGCACGCCGACATCCTGCGCGAGTCCCTCGACGGCGCCCGCACCATGGGCTGACTACTTCACCTTCTTCACGCCCCACGCCCCCGGCCCCACGTCCCCCGCCGTGCGGCCGGGCCGCCGTCAGCCGGTCGCGGCGGCGGGCGTCGCGACGTTTGCGGCGACGGGGTCACGCCGGGCTCGGCGTCAGCCCGCGTCGGCGGGGGCGGCGGGGGGCGGCGGGCACAGGCAGAAGGGGTGCCCGGCGGGGTCGAGCAGCACCCGCCAGCGCTCGCCGCCGGGCTGAAACTCCGCCTGGGTGGCGCCGAGTTCCTCGGCGCGGCCGACGGCGGCGGGCAGGTCCGCGACCCGGAAGTCGAGATGGAACTGCTGCGGCGCCTCCTGATCCGGCCAACGCGGCGGGTGGTAGTCCGCCACCTGCTGGAACCCGATCATGATCTCGGTTCCCGGCGGGCTCAGGTAGGCCCAGGCGCCCGCGTCGTCCGCGCCGCCGACGCCCCAGCCGGTCAGTTCACCGTAGAAGGTCGCGAGCTCCTTGGCGTCCGGACAGTCGAGCATCAACCCTGCCCACGCCGCCGTCGCGACGCCCGCCGCAGGCGTCACGCCCTCGGCCACGGTGCCGCCGGGCGTCTCCGTTCTCGCTTCCGTTCCCGTTCCCGCCATGATGATCTCCCATCGGACCTGGTGGTGTTGCCTGTGCCACCCATCCTGGGCGGGATACCTGACTTCCTCTGTCAGGATTTGCGGGCGACAATGCGGGCGTGCGTGCCAGCCGGCTGCTGTCCGTCCTGATGCTGCTGCAGACGCGCGGCAAGCTGACGGCGCGCCAGCTCGCCGACGAGCTGGAGGTGTCCGTCCGGACCGTCCACCGGGACCTGGACTCCCTCGCGCAGGCCGGCGTCCCGGTTCTGGCCGACCGCGGCGTCACCGGCGGCTACCGGCTGCTTGCCGGCTACCGCACTCGACTGACGGGCCTGACCGCGGACGAGGCCGACTCGTTGTTCCTCGCCGGGATGCCGGGGGCCGCCGCCGAGCTGGGCCTCGGCGCCATGCTCGCGGCGGCCGAACTGAAACTGCTGGCGGCGCTGCCGGAGCCGCTGCGCGAGCGGGCCGGCCGGGTGCGCGAACGCTTCCACCTCGACGCGCCCGGCTGGTTCCGGGCGACCGAGGACACGCCGCTGCTCGCCGAGGTCGCCGACGCGGTCTGGGCGCAGCGCCGCCTCCGGGTCACCTACCGGCGCTGGCGGGCCCCCCGCGAGGTCGACCGCGTCCTCGACCCGCTCGGCCTCGTCCTCAAGGGCGGCACCTGGTACCTGGTCGCCGCCGCAGAAACGGCCGGCGACGCCAAGAAGACCGGCGACGCCAAGGAGACCGGCGACCGCGGAGAGACCGGCGACGGCGGAGAGACCGGCGACGGCGAGGAGACCGGCGACGGCGGGGGGACCGGCGACGGCGGGGGGACCGAGCAGGCGGGTGCGCCCGCGGGGACGCGGGTGTACCGGATCGGGAGGATCCTGTCGTTGGCGCCGACCGGGGAGGGGTTCGAGCGGTCGCCCGACTTCGACCTCGCCGCCTACTGGGCCGCCTGGACGGCCCGCTACGAGGCCGCGGTCTATCGTGCGACGGCGACCGTGCGCCTGTCCCCGGCCGGGCTCGCGCTGGCGCCGTACCGGCTGCCACCGGCCGTCAGCCGGAGCATCCGGGACAGCGCGGAGCCGCCGGACGGGGACGGGTGGGTCCGCGCGCGGCTGCCGATCGAGTCGGTCCGGCACGCGCAGGGCGAGCTGCTGGCGCTCGGCCCCGAGCTGGAGGTGGTCGATCCTCCGGAGCTGCGCGCCGCTCTGGCCCGCGCCGCCGCCGCCCTCGCCCGCCTCTACAGCACCGCGGCCCCGACGCCACCCGGCGCGGTCAGGCCGACGGCGTCACCCGGTAGCTGATGATCCGGTGGCAGCAGGAGGCGGAAGGTGCTGCCGGTGCCGACGGCGCTGATGACCTCGACCCGGCCGCCGTGGGCCTGCGCCGTCGCCGCGACGATCGACAGGCCCAGCCCGCTGCCGCCGCGGCCCTGGGCCCGGCTGTCCGCGGCCCGGTAGAAGCGGTCGAAGACGTGGTCGGCGACCTCGGGCGGCATGCCCGGCCCGTGGTCGATCACGTCCAGCACGGCGCCGCCCGGCGCGGGCCCGAGCCTGTGCCCGGGCCCTCCAGCACGCAGGCGCACCTCGACGGCCGCGTCGGGCGGAGTGTGGACGCGGGCGTTGGCGAGCAGGTTGCCGACGAGCTGGCGCAGCGCGTCCGGGTCGCCGAGCACGGGGCAGCTCGGCGGGAGCTCGGCGTGCACCGCACGCTGCGGGGCGGCGGCGCGCAGGTCGGCGACGGCGTCGCGGACGAGGTCGGCGAGGTCGAGCTCGACCCGCCGCATCGGCCGCTGCTCGTCGAGATGGGCGAGGTAGAGCAGGTCGTCGACGAGGTCACCCATCCGCGCCGCCTCCTGCTGGATGCGGCGCAGCGCCTGGTCGGCCTCGTCCGCCGGCACCATCCCGGCGCGCAGCAGGTCGGCATATCCGCGGATGGACGTCAGCGGCGTCCGCAGCTCGTGCGACGCCTCCGCGGCGAACCGACGCACCTGCTCCTGGGAGGCCACCCGCGCGTCGAACGCGGTCTGGATCTGGCCGAGCATCGCGTTGAGCGCCATCGCGAGCTGCCCGGTCTCGGAGCGGGGCGGCCCCGCCGGCACCCGCCGGTCGAGGTCGCCGCCGGCGATCGCCGCCGCGGTGCCGACCATCTGGCGCAACGGGCGCAGGCCGCGGGTGAGCCACAGCCAGGCCAGGGCGGCCACCGCGGCGAGCACGGCCGCCCCGACCGCCAGCTCGATGCGCACCAGCCGGCGCACCGTGTCCGCGACCGGCCGCAGCGGCAGCGCGACGAGCACCCGGGTGCCGCCCGGAAAGGCGCGCTGGACCGCCCGGTAACGCTCGCGATCGGCGACGACGGTGAAGGGAGCCGGGCTCCGCGGCGAGCCCGTGCCAGTACCGGCGCCGCCGCCGCCCGCCCCGCCGCTCGCACCGCCGATGCCGGCGCGCCCGGCGACGTCCAACAGCGGGGTGGCCGGCGGCGGGGGGCTCGCGGATCCGGCCACCCGCAGCACCGTGCCGTTGGCGCGGCGGATCTCCACCAGGTAGTCGGTGGGGCCCACGGCCCGCTCCATCCCGGCTCGGTCCAGCCTCGACGGGCGGGTCAGCAGGGTTGCGACCGGCAGCCGACCGAGCACCTCGGCGCGGCCGAGCTGCTGGTCGACGCGGTCGTAGAGATAGGAGCGCAGGGCGAACGCGCTCGCCGTGCCGGCGATGGTCAGGCCGAGGGCGCACAGCGCCACCAGCCCGGCCATCAGCTTCAGCCGCAGGGTCACCGGCCGGTCCCCGCCGCAGGCAGACGCAGCGCGTAACCGAAGCCGCGCTGCGTGTGGATGAGCGACGGCCCGTGCCGACCCAGCTTGCGTCGCAGGTAGCTGACGTACTGGTCGACCACCGTCGGCTCGCCCGCGAAGTCGTAGCTCCACACCGCGTCGAGGATCTGCACCCGGGACAGCACCCGGTTGGGGTTGGTCAGGAAGTACCGCAGCAGGGTGAACTCGGTCGGCGACAGCTCGATCGGCTCGCCGGCCCGGCGGACGACATGGGTGTCCGGGTCGAGTTCGACGTCGGCGAAGCGAAGGGTGGTGGCCGGCGGATCGGGTGCGGGCTCGGGCCGCGGCGGCGACGTCCGGCGCAGCACGGCCCGTACGCGGGCTACCAGCTCGTCCACCGCGAACGGCTTGGTGACGTAGTCGTCCCCGCCGTAGGTCAGCCCGGCGATCTTGTCGCGGTGGGCGTCGCGGGCGGTGAGGTAGACGACGGGCACGCTCTGGCCGCCGGCCCGCAGGGTCCGGCAGACCTCGAAGCCGTCGACGTCGGGCAGCATCACGTCGAGGATCATCAGGTCCGGACGGGCCTGGACCGCGAGCTGCAGCGCCGACCGCCCGGTCGCCGCGGTCAGGACGTCGAAGCCGTGGAAGCGCAGGGCCATCCGGAGCAGGTCGACGATGTTGGGTTCGTCGTCGACGACGAGCACCCGTGGGGCTGCGACCATGTCCGGCTCCCTCGTTGTCTCGTGGCTGGGCGGCCCGGATGCCGAGTTCATCGGAGCATCGTGAGAGTTCCGTGTGAAGGGGCTGGTATCGCAGGTCGGCGGGGCCCCCTCGGCCCGGTGGGAAAGCCCTGGTCGCGCAGGCGAACTGGCCGGGCGGAACAGTCCCGCGAGCGGGAATCCACACCCGTGGGACATGGTTGGCGGGCGTCCAGTCTGGAACAGTCTCCCAATGAGATCACTCACGGACACCGAGCTGATTCGCGAGCTGGAGCCCGTCGCCGAGGCGAACGTGAACCGGCATCTCGGCATCGCCACCGAGTGGATGCCGCACGACTACGTCCCCTGGAGCCTGGGCCGGGATTTCGACACCGTTCCCTGGGAGCCCGGCCAGTCGTCCCTGTCGAAGGCGGCGCAGATCGCCTTCGAGGTCAATCTGCTCACGGAGGACAATCTCCCGAGCTATCACCGGGTCATCGCGGACGGTTTCAGCCAGGATGGCGCCTGGGGCACCTGGGTGCACCGGTGGACGGCCGAGGAGGGCCGCCACGCGATCGCGATGCGCGACTACCTGATGGTCACCCGGGGGGTCGACCCGGTCGCCCTCGAACGTGACCGCATGTACCAGATGAGCCGGGGCTTCGATCGGCCCGGCATCACGCCGCTGCAGTCGATGGCGTACGTGTCCTTCCAGGAGCTGGCGACCCGGGTCAGCCACCGCAACACGGGGCGTTTCTGCGGGGAGCCTGTCGCCGAGAAGCTGCTGGCCCGCGTGGCCGCCGACGAGAACCTGCACATGATCTTCTACCGGAATCTCGTGGCCGCCGCGCTGGAGATCGCCCCGTCCCGGACGGTGGAGGCCATCCGGGACGAGATCCTCAATTTCGTGATGCCCGGCGTCGGCATCCGCGACTTCGGCCGCAAGGCCATCCAGATCGCCCGGGCCGGCATCTACAACCTGCGTGTCCACCATGACGACGTGGTGGCGCCGATCCTGCGCCAGTGGCGTTTCTTCGACCTGACGGGGCTGGACGCCGCGGGCGAACAAGCCCGCGAGGAGGTCGCCACCTTCCTCGCCGGCCTCGACGCGGCCGCCGCGCAGCAGCAGGAGAAGTTCGAACACACCCAGGCCCGACTGGCACGGCGCGCGCAGGCGTTGACCTCCGTCTGACCGGTGCGGTTCCGGGCGGGCTCTGCCGAGTGTCCGTAGTGCACGGATCAGGCGGTAGTGTCCCGATCTGAGGTACACGTGCTACGGTCCGGCCGTCGTCGCCGTCGACGGATGGAGCCCGCGTGAGCGTGCACCGAGGGAGCATCCACCGGATCACCTTCCCGCAGCTTGGCCTGGGGATCGTGGCCATCGCCGCCGTGGCCGTCGCGGTGCTGATCGGGCAGCGCGGCGCCGCCGCGCCGGACGACGCGGTCGGTGCCGGGGAGCCGACCCCCTCCGCCACCGGCGGCACCACCGCCGCGCCCGTGCCCGGCCGGCCTCCTGCGGGCCATCCCTCCTCCGCCGCTTCGGTCGTGGCCGGCGGAGGCACCACCTTGCCGTCGCTCGGGCGCAAGGACCCGGTGTCCCCGCCTCGGCCCGCCACCATCCGGCACTCGCCGGCGACGGCCCCGGCCTCGGTCGGCCCGAGTGCCGTCAGCACCGCGGGCGCCGGCCAGCCGGCCATGACCGCGGCGGCACCGTCCACGTCGCACCACACCCCGGCGCCCGCGCCGCACGACCACCGCTCGCGCGCCGATCCCGGCGTCGTCGTGCGCATGCCGCCGATCGTCCTGCCGAGCTGCCTCGTCGGCTGCTAGCCCGCATGCCCCTCGGTGATCTGTGAGTGTCAGGGTCCGGGGAGCCGCGACGCGACGCGATCAGCGCAGCAGGGCGCCGAGCCACCCCTCGATGAGGCCGACAGCGCTGTCCCGGTCGACGATCAACCAGGGCGAAATCCAGTTTCGGGCCGCCAGATCCTCGTACATCCGCGCACACCGCTCCTGCAGCCCGCCGTCGCTCTCGAAAGCGTCCAGCGGCCGGTCCGGGTCGTCGCCCGCCCGCGCCGCCGCGCCCGCCCGCGCCTTGGCGACCGGCACCCGCAGCAGCACCTGCAGGTCCGGGGCTGGCAGGGCCAGCGAGCCGAGTTCGAGATCGGCGACCCAGGCGGGGAAGCCCGCCCGCTCGGCCGCCGGCAGCCGCGCCGCGCCGTAGGCGGCGTTCGACGCGATGTACCGGTCGAGGATGACCACGTCGTTGGCGTCGGTCAGGGCGTCGAGCGCGGGCCGCGACGCCGCCCGGTCGAGCGCGAACATCATCGCCGTGGCGCGGGGGGCGGCGGCCAGCGGGGCGAGCCGCGCATCGCCCCCGAGCAGCCCGCGCATGGCCGGTCCGAGGGGCTCGGCGTCGTAGCGCGGGTAGGCGAGGGTCGCCACGCTGCGCCCGGCGTCGGTGAGCCGGGCGACGAGCCGGCCGGTCAGCGTGTTCTTGCCCGCCCCGTCGACACCTTCGATGGCGATGATCATCCGATCACCGGCTGCTGGCGGAAGTGTTCCACGACCGCGTCGGACCAGCTCAACAGCCGGCCGGCGAGGGCGGCGGGGACGCCCGCCCGGGCCGCCGCCGCCTCGATCCGGGCGTGGCGCAGCTCGGCCGGCAGCAGCGCCACCGCGCCCGCCTTGCCCTGGAAGGTCGCCCACAGCCCGGTGAGCGCCCTGCCGTCGATCGGCGGCAGGGCCGCGGCGGCGGTGCCGAGCACCGCGCGCGACCACCAGCCGTCCCCGCGGATGACCGCCGAGGCCGCCGGCTCGCCCCGCACCACGTCCAGCCCGCCGACGACCACATTGTTCGCGTTGCGGACCGCGACCAGGGGGTGCCGGTACTCCAACCGGTCGCCCCGATCGGCCAGGCAGGCCGCCAGATACCACAGTGACAGCAACGTCGGCGGCGTTCCCGACACGAGCATGCGGCCTCCCCGCCGACGGCATCCACCGGATCCGGTCGGGAGCGTAACAAGCCGGGCGCCTCCCGGTCGGCAGGCCGCGGCAGGTACGTCGGGGTGGCCAGGTCACGGCAGGCACGTCACGGCAGGGTCGGGGCAGGCAGGCAGGTCGGGGCAGGCAGGTCGGGGCAGGTACGTCGGGGCAGGTACGTCGAGTACGTCCAGGGACGGATGTCCCGACGCCACCGGCTCGCTACCGTCGACGGTGATGACGAGCACGGACAGATCGGCGGCCGCGCGGGCGCTGGCACTCGCGCGCCCGTCGCCGCCGCCCGGCCGCGCCCGGGTGCGACGCCGGGGCCCCCTGCGGACCGTGTGCGATGTCATGGCGCTGGTCGCCACCGCCGCCGTGGTCATCGGCGGGTCGAACGGTGCCGCCCAGGACCAGGTCCCACCCGCCCGGGCCCTCGACGCGCCGGCCTTCGTGCTGCTCACCCTGCTCACCGGGACCGTCCTGCTGCGCCGCCGCGTGCCGCTGGTGATGCTGCTCTCGACGAGCCTGCTGCTCGGTCTGTACTTCGCCGCCGGCTACCCGCACGGCCCGGCGGTCACTCCCCTGGTCGTGGCGGCGCTGTCCGTCGGCCTGCACCACGATCGGCGTGCGTCCCGGCGGGCGGTGCTGGTCGCGAACGTCGCCCTGCTGGTCGGGTCGGCCGTGGGCGATGCCCGCGGCTACGCCACCGGCGGCTGGGGGCTGGTGTTCGAGACGGTCGGCGGGATCGCGCTGTGCAGCGTGCCGGCGCTGGTCGGCGCACTGATCCGGCTCAACCGCGTCGCCGCGGCCCAGGCCGCCCAGGAGGCGACCGGACGCCGGATCGAGCAGGAACGACTGCGGATGGCGCGCGAGGTGCACGACGTGGTCGGGCACAGCCTGTCGGTCATCTCCTTGCAGGCCGCGGTGGCCCTGCACGTGCTGGACCGGCGGCCCGAGCAGGCCCAGGTGGCCCTGGAGGCGATCCGCCGCACGAGCGTCGACGCGCTCGACGAGCTGCGCTCCACCCTCGCCCTCACCCGCGCCGGCCAGCAGAGCGGCGGAACCGGCCAGCACGAGGGCGGCGGCACCGGCGCCGGCGACGGCCAGCACGAGGGCGGTGGCACCGACACCAGCATCACTCTCGTCAGCGGGCCCCGCGCAGGCGGGCCCCGCGCAGGCGGGGCCGTCGCGGTCGACGACCGCTCGCCCGTGGGCGAGCGGGCAGGATCGGGCGATCCCCGGGTCACGGCCGGTGCGAGCCCGCGGCCCGAGCCGCCGCTGACCGGGTTGGGCCGACTGCCGACCCTGCTGCACGAGGTGCGCCTGTGTGGCGTCCCGATCGAGCTCGTCACCGAGGACGACGGCGACCTGCTGACCGGGCTACCCGCCGACCTCGACCTGGCCGCCTACCGGATCATCCAGGAGTCGCTGACGAACGTCCTGCGCCACGCACCGCCGGGCCGAACCCGGGTCCGGGTGACCCTGGCCACGGCGGGAGGCCGGCTCGCCCTCGACGTCACCGACCGGCCCGAGCCACCCGAGCCGTCGCAGCCGGCACAGTCGCCACAGCCGGCACAGGCGTCCGGGCCGGCACAGGCGTCCGGGCCGGCACAGGCGTCCGGGCCGGCACAGGCGTCCGAGCGGGCGCAGGCGTCCGAGCGGGCGCACGACGCGCTCCCCGGCGGGCAGAGGCCGGGCGGCCAGGGACTGACGGGGTTGCGTGAACGCGCGGCGGAACTGGACGGGGTCCTGTTCGCCGGCCCGGGGCCCGGCGGCGGCTGGCAGGTCCGCGCCGAACTGCCGCTGCCGCGCCGCGAGCGGGCGCAGGTGCGCGCGTGATTCGCGTCGTGATCGCCGACGACCAGCCGCTGGTCCGGCTCGGGCTGCGGGTCCTCATCGAGACCGAGGACGATCTCGACCTCGTCGGCGAGGCCGAGGACGGTCGGGCTGCCGTCGACATCGTTCGAGCCACCCGGCCGGACGTGGTGCTGCTCGACATCCGCATGCCGGTGGTCGACGGCCTGGCGGCGCTGCGGACGATCGTGGCGGACCCACGGCTGGCCGCGACCAGGATCGTCATCGTCACCACCTTCGAGGTCGACGAGTACGTCTTCGAGGCCCTGCGCGCCGGCGCCTCGGGCTTCGTCCTCAAGGACACCGAGCCCGCGGACCTGCTGCGGGCGATCCGGGTGGTGGCGGCGGGCGAATCGCTGCTGTCGCCCACGGTGACAAGGCTCGTCATCGACACGTTCGCCCGCCGACCGGCGGTGACGGCCCCGGATCTGAGCGGGCTCACCGTACGTGAACGTGAGGTGATGAGCCTCGTCGGCCGTGGGATGTCCAACGACGAGATCGCCGCCCGCCTGGTGATCAGCCCGGCGACGGCCCGCACCCACGTCAGCCGGGTGATGGTGAAGCTGGCCGCCCGCGACCGGGCCCAGCTCGCCGTCCTGGCCAACCAGGCCGGCCTGGTCTGAGCCGGCACCTGGCGCGTACCGGGAACGCGGCCGGGACACGCTCGCTTGCGTACACCGGTGTCGTCCGCTGACGGACGACGTCCCCCGTTCGCGCCGGCACGCTGATCGGCATGACGACAACCACAGGCCGGCGCACCGCGGCGGCCCACCCTCACGGTCGGAGCGAGGTTCCCGTCCCCCGGCCCGACGGAGCCCTGGACGAGGCGGACCCGGCTCGCCGTCTCGCCATCGACGTCCGCGGCCTGACGAAACGGTACGGCCGGCGCACCGTGGTCAACGGGCTGGACGTCGCCGTTCCCGAAGGTGTCGTCGCCGGCTTCGTCGGGCCCAACGGCGCCGGCAAGACCACGACGCTGCGGATGCTGCTCGGTCTGGTCCGCCCCAGTGGCGGGCGCGGCACCGTGCTCGGCCGGCCGCTGCACGCGCCCGCCGCCTACCTGCCGCGGGTCGGCGCGCTGATCGAGAGTCCGGCGCTGTACCCGGCGCTGTCCGGGGCTCGCAACCTCACCGCGCTCGCCGCGCTCGGCGGCCAGGATCCCGCCCGGGTGGAGGGCATCCTCGACGAGGTGGGCCTGACCGGCCGCGGCGGCGACCGGGTGCGGTCCTACTCGCTGGGCATGAAGCAGCGACTCGCCATCGCCGCCGCCCTGCTCGCCGACCCGGACCTGCTGATCCTCGACGAGCCGACGAACGGTCTGGACCCCACCGGCATCCGCCAGATGCGCGAGCTCATCCGCACGCTGGCGGATGCCCCGTCCGGCGCGCCCGCCCCGTCCGGCGGCCCGAGCCGCACCCGCACGGTGCTGATCTCGTCGCACCTGCTCGCCGAGGTGGAGCAGATCTGCGACTGGCTGATCGTCGTCGAGGGCGGCCGGCTGGCCTACCAGGGCCCGACCGAGAACCTGATGGCCACCCGCACTCACGACGTCGTGCTGCGCCCCGAACACGACGAGGACCTCGCGCTGGTCGCGGACCTGCTCGCCGGCCTGTCCGTGCCGGCGGTCCGCGGGGCCCACGAGGTCGTCGCCAGCCTGAGCGCGGGGCCGTCGGACTCCCGGGAGCACGTTCGCCTGCTCGCCGGCATCAACCGGGCCGCCGCGGCCCACGGCATCACCCTCATCGAGATCTCGCCGCGCCGGCCCAGCCTGGAGGACCGCTACCAGAGCCTGGTCGCGCAGTCCCGCGCCGACGCCGCCGTCCCGCCTCCCCCGCACGTCACGCCTCCCCCGCACGTCACGACCAACGTGGAGACGGCCCGATGAACCTCGTCCTGGCGGCCCGGCGATCCCTGCGCGCCGAGCTGATCAAGCTGTGGCGGCCGAGCACCGCCGTCGCGATGGCGATTCTCGCCGTCCTCAGCGTGCTGTCCACCGCTCTGCTCTTCGGTCTGGCCGATGCCGGCGGACCCGGCGCGGCCGGCGCCGGCGGGTCGGGCGGCTTCGGCGTCACCACCGGCCAGGTGTCGGCGGCGGACGGGATGGCCCTCGGCTTCATCAGCGGCAGCACCTTCACCGGGCTGCTGATCTTCCTCGTCTTCGCGATCACCATCACCCTCGAGTACAGCCAGGGGACGCTGCGAACACTGTTCCTGCGCGAACCCCGCCGGCTGGGCTGGCTGGCCGGTCGGATGTCGGTGATGCTCGCCCTGACCGCCGCGGCGTTGATCGGCGCGGTCGTCCTGAGCGTGGGCGTCGGGTACGTCACCGCGACGCTGCGCGGGATCGACACGTCCGCCTGGTGGAGCGGCGACGGTGTGCGGCATCTCGCCTCGGGTTACCTCAACGCGCTGGTCGCCGCCGCCTTCTTCGGGGTGGCCGGCACGGTGCTCGGGCTCGTGCTGCGTTCGACCGCGCTCACCCTGGCGGTCGGGGTCGCCTGGACGTTCCCGATCGAGCACATCATCCAGGAGTCGTGGGGCGCGTCGAACCGGGTGTTGCCCGGCCTCGTGTTCGACGCGATCGGCCAGGGCGGCGTCAGCGACGCCGGCTACGGGACGGCGCTGCTCGTCGGTACGGCCTACGCGATGGGCGCCGCCCTGCTGGGCGCGATCACTCTGGCGCGCCGCGATGTCACCGCCTGATCACTCTTATGTCATGAGGGCAGACGCCCGGCCAGACAAAAGCCTATGATTACCACCTAACGTGCCCGGCTGACGACGACAGGGGATCGGATGGCGCCTCCGACACGGCAGCGGCGCTCCGCCGGCTGCGATCGCCCTGCCCGGTGAGCCCGTTCGACCGGCTCGTCCGCGAACTCGACGGGACCGACGCCTACGCCGTCCTCGGCGTGAGCCGGTCCGCCGACCGCGCCGAGATCCGCCGCGCCTACCGGGCCCGGGTCCGCGTCCACCACCCGGACAACCCGGCCAGCCGGCATCCCGGTTCGGTCCGCGCGATGCAGCTCATCGTCGCCTCGCACGAGCTGCTGGAGAAGTGGCGCGACGACTACGACGCCCGCACCGGCCGCCTCAGCCGCCCGCACCGGGACACACGCGCCACCCCGCCAGCCGCGTCCACCCCGCCGGCGACACCAACCGCACCGGCCGCACCGACCTCACCCGCCGCACCGACTTCGCCAACCGCATCGACTTCGCCAACCGCACCGGCCTCACCAGCCGCGGACGTCCGAGCCCGGCGCTCCGCCCACCGGGCCGCGGGCGCCGGGGAGACCACCGGCCACCATTTTTTCTCCAGCGGTCACCACTACTCGACCGGCTACCCGACGAGCCGGTCCCAGGGGCCGGGCACCCACCCCCATCGCCGGGCGGCCTGGCCGGCGTACCCGCCGATGCGGCCGGCCGGCGCAGCCGCCACCGCCCGCGCCGCGGGCTCCGCCACCCGCACCGACTCCACCACCCGGACCGACCCCGACCTCCGCACCGACCCCGACATCCGCGCGGGCTCCGACGTTCAGGCGGGCTTCGAAGTTCAGGCGGGCTTCGACATCCGCACCGGCTTCGGCATCCGCACCGGGAGCAGTTCCCGAGGCGAGAACGGCGTCCAGGCCGCGGGCGAGCCCTGGAGCGTGCCGGATCCGCGGCTCGATCCGCATGATCCACGGGCCTGGCTGCCGATCCGTACGCGGGCGGACGGCGAGGATCGACTGCCGCAGCGGCGAGCGCCCAGCCACCGGGCCGTGCGGGTTCGCAGCCACCTTGGTCTGTCCATCGTGGCGACCATCCTGTGCGCGCCGGTCGGGGCGTTCGGGCTGGTGTACTCGATGCGGACCAGCGAGCGGCTCGCCCGGGGGGACGTGGCCGGCGCGCGGCTGGCCTCCCGGCGCTGCCGTGCCTGGTGTCTGGCCGCCACCGCCGCCGGCGTCGTCCTGCTGGGCGTCCTGGCCGCCGTCGGGGGCCGCAACGGCCCGGGCTGACGGCGGCCCGCCCGGGCTGACGGCGGCCCGAACCTCAGGCCCGCCCGGGCTGACGGCGGCCCGAACCTTGGGGAACGCTGTCAATCGCCAGGGCCGCGGCCGGCCGCGCCGGCGGCGGTGTTCACTGGACGGTGTGGCATCCGAGGGTTCGCCGGTGGGACGACGGGTCGTCCTCGGCATGGTCGCCCTCGGTGCCGCGGGGGTCGCGTTCGGGGCGCCGGTGGAGCGAGCCGTCGAGCGGGTGGTCACCCCGATCCGCGAGAAGGACCCGACGGGGCTGTCCGATCTCGTGCCCGTCGGGGGTTTCCGCTACTACACGGTGACCTCCAGCGTCCCCAGGCTCGGCCCGGACGACTACCGGCTGCGCGTGCACGGCCTGGTCGACCGGCCGATGACGCTGACGCTGGCCGATCTCGCCCGGATGCGGCAGACGACCCTCGTGCGCGATTTCCAGTGCGTGACGGGCTGGCGGGTCGGGGCGGTGCACTGGTCGGGCGTGCTGCTGCGCGACCTGCTCGCGGCGGCCGGCGTCCAGCCCGCCGCCACCGCGCTGACCTTCCGTTCCTTCGACGGCGTCTACACCGAAAGCCTCACCCTCGCCCAGGCCACCCGGCCGGACGTCCTGGTAGCCCTGACCATGCTCGGCGCGCCGGTGACGCACGACCACGGCGGGCCCGTCCGCCTGTACGTGGCGCCGATGTACGGCTACAAGTCGATCAAATGGCTGGGCGAGATCGAGGTGGTCGACACGGTCACCCCGGGCTACTGGGAACGCCAGGGGTACGACGTCGACGGCTGGGTCGGCCGGTCGAACGGCCGGGCCGATGAAGCCGTCTGATCCGCCGCCGTCGCCCGCCGACCTACCCGCGCCCGGTTCGGGGCGGATCGCGACCCCGTCGGGCCTGGTCCGCCGGTTCGGCCGGGTGCCCCGGTGGGTGCACTGGCTGACCGCGGCCCTGATGGGCTGCTGCCTGCTCACGGGCGCCACGCTCTACCTGCCGCCGCTGGCCCGGTTGGTCGGTCGCCGCCAGCTCGTCGAGACCGTTCATCTCTATGCCGGGCTCGCCCTGCCGGTGCCGATGCTCGTCGCCGCCGTCTCGGCCGGCTACCGCCGCGACCTGCGGGCGCTCAACCGGTTCACCGCGGCCGACCGCGCCTGGCTGCGCGCCAGCCTGCGGTTCGGTTCCTGGCGGCGGGCCGCCGCCCGGGCCCGGATCGTGGCCGGCGTCGGGAAGTTCAACGCCGGGCAGAAGCTGTTCGCCGCCTTCGTCGCGGGGGGCGCCCTCGTGATGCTCGGTACCGGCATGATCATGCAGTGGGGAGCCGGGCCGCTGGGCCCGATCCCGATCGGCTACCGCACCGGCGCCACGTTCGTGCACGACCTGCTTGCCTACGGTCTGTTCTTCGGGGTCGTCGGGCACCTGTGGATGGCGGCCCACGACCCGGTCGCACGGGTCGGAATTCGCACCGGCACGGTGCCGGTCTGGTGGGCCGCCCGGGAGCATCCCGCCTGGGCGCCGGCGCCGGCCGTCCCGTCCCGCCCCGCGCCAGGCGAGACCGTGGGTCGGGACGGCGACAGCGGCGGGATCAGTCGTTGCGCGACACGATCGCCACAGTGATCACAATGGCGACGACGTAGACCAGCAGGACCACCACGAAGGCGATGAGCGAGATGACGCACCAGCGCCTGGCCCGGCCCGACGCCTCCCGGGCACCCGCGAGATTGCCGGCCTGCAGCCGCGTCTGGGTCTGCGTCGCGTAGACGATCGCCACGATCCCCGTGGGCAGGCAGCACAGCAGCGTCGCGACGAGCGACTGCCAGAGGTAGGTCCGGATGGGCCGGTCCTCGGCGGGCGTCGCGACCGCGCCGCCCGCCTCCGGCGGCGGCCAGCCACCCGGTTCCCCCTGCGGCCAACCACCCGGCTGACCGAACCCGCCGGACTGATCAAACCCGCCGGACTGATCGAACCCGCCGAGCTGGCCGGCGGGGTCCGGACGTTCACCACCGGGCGGACTGGACACCGCGGGGCGCCGTCAGACCGCAGCCGGCCCGAGCGTCGAGTACGACGTGCTCGAGCTGCTGTCGAAGCCGCCGACCAGGGCCACCACGAGAAAGATCACGAACGACGCGACACCGGCGATCGCCGAGATGATGCACCACATCCGCGCCTTCTTCGAGGCGTCGAGCGCCCCGTTGAGGTCGCCCATCTGCCGGCGACCGTCGACCTTGGTCGCATAGACGATCGCCACGACCCCGGCAGGCAGGCAGCACAGGACGGTCACGACGATCGACTGCCACAGGTAGTTCGAGATCGGCCGGCCATACGGCGGCGGCGGGCCGAACCCGCCGGGGGCACCGTAGCCCCCGGGAGCCCCGTAGCCGGGCGGCGCTCCGTAGCCTTCCGGGCTGCCGAAGCCCTGCGGCGCCCCGTACCCGCCCGGCGGCGGTCCGTAGCCGGGCACCGGAGCTCCGTAGCCGCCCTGCTCGTAGCCACCCTGACCCTGGCCGTAGCCGCCCTGACCGTAGCCGCCCTGACCCTGGTCCTGACCTGGGCCGTAGCCGCCCTGACCGTAGCCGCCCTGACTCTGGCCTGGGCCTGGGCCGTAGCCGCCCTGGCCCTGCTCATAGCCGCCCTGGCCCTGGCCGTAGCCACCCTGGCCCTGCTCGTAGCCACCCTGACCCTGGCCGTAGCCGCCCTGACCCTGGTCCTGACCTGGGCCGTAGCCGCCCTGGCCCTGGCCACCCTGGTCGTGACCGCCCTGCGGGTACCCGCCCGGCGGGTACTCGGGTGGCTGGGACATACGGTGCGCTCCTGATGTCGGCGGGGCGTCCAGGCCGAAACCCGGCCGCCGCCGCGCCTGGCTGCCATGACCACCGGGGCACCGGACCAGCAGCCGCCGGCACGCGCCGGCCATGACTCCCGATCCCCGCACGATCCATGGGTCACCGCTGTGAACCACCGCGGCGCCCCGGTCCGCGCGCACATTGTGACACAACCGGAACCTCTGCCTGCCATACGTTCCACACCACGCGACGCGGTCGGAGCGACCCGCCCAGCGGGCCGCCGGAGCACCGAGTTACCAGGGGTCCCCGAACGGCCGCCGGACCCATCAAACCCACGGCTCCCACAAGGCGCACACATGGTTCGAGACCCACCAGTACGGACGAATCGTGCATAGCGTCCGAGCTGGGACAACGCGCCAGATTCCCTCCGTGTAGGGTCTCGTCATATCTAACTAGGCAGCCGTCCGGGGCACCGAGGGGGTAACCCGGCGGCCACTCCATACATCTCAGGCCGCTGCGCGACACGGAGGTCATCAGCTTCGACGCCGAAGCAGGGACCCGGGGGGGTTCTGACGACGCCACCGCCACGCACGGAGGGATACCTGCGGTGAAACACCGATCGGAGGGCAACCCCAGCCCGCCCCGAGCCCGAGCCGGCTCCCGCCGTCGGCGCCGCCGTCCGCACCATCCCGCCTGGATCGCCTCGCTCGGCGTCCTGGCCCTGCTCGCGGCCGCCATCGGGTGGAGCATCGCCCCCGCACACGACTCGGCCGGCGATGACGGCTCCACCGTCGAGGCCGCCGCCGTCCACGTGAACGCGCGCCATCACGGCGGCGACCCGAAGGCGACGCCCAGCGCCTCGGCGCGACCGAGCGGCACGGGCCGCGGTCACGTCCCGGCCGCCTCGCCGTCTCCCAGCCGAGCGGGCGCGGGCGCGCCGGCCGCCACGACCACCGCGACCACCGCGAAGCCGGTGGTACCGGCCCTCACCAAGCCGGCGGTCCCGACCATCAGGCCGACGGCGAAGCCACCGGCCGCCCCGGTACCGATCGTGCCCGCCGGTGGCGGGGGCGGCTCTGTGCCGGGTGGCATGAGCGGCGTCTCCGCCGGCTCGATGACCCAGGTGCGGGCGTGGGAGAGCTTCCGCGGCTCGCCCGTCAACGCCGTGCTCACCTTCGCCGACCGGTCGAGCTGGCAGACCATCACCAACCCCTGGCTCGGCAGCGGACCGGAGAAGTTCTCGACGTTCAACGGCACGTGGATCATCTCGCAGCCCTTCTTCCCGACCGGTGGCGGCGACATGAACTCCTGCGCGAGCGGCGCCTACTCCGGCCACTGGGCCGACTTCGGCCGCTGGCTGGTCAGCAAGGGGCGCCCGGCGAGCATCATCCGGCTCGCCTGGGAGTTCAACGGCAACTGGTTCCCCTGGTCGGTCTCCAAGACGAACGCCACCACCTGGGTGAACTGCTTCCGGCAGGTCGTCGGCGCGATCCGCTCGACGGACCCCCAGGCCCGCATCGACTGGGCGCTCAACGCCCACAGCGGCGGAGCCTGGTCGGTGTATCCGGGCGACCAGTACGTCGACATCATCGGGATCGACAGCTACGACCAGTGGCCGGCGAGCACCACCGACGCGGCCTTCGCGAAGCAGTGCGCCGACCCGACCGGCCTGTGCTCGGTGATCGCGTTTGCGCGGACGCACGGCAAGCAGTTCTCGGTCCCCGAATGGGGCCTGGTCAGCAAGTCCGACACGGGGGCGGGCCGGGCGGGGCAGGCCGGCGGGGACAACCCCGTCTACGTCCGCAACATGTACCAGACGTTCGCCGCGAACCGGGACGTGCTCGCCTACGAGACGTACTTCAACAACTCCGAGGCCGGCAACGTGCACTCGTCCCTGGTCGGCCCGAACGAGAACCCGACCGCCGCCGCCACCTACGCCTCGCTCTGGTGAACCGGCCGGCGGCGCCGTCACAGCCGGATCGGCGCCGCCGGCGGTCCCGAACGCAGCCAGCCCTCGACGAGGCCGACCAGGCGCGTTGGATACACCGTCTGCTTCGTCGCCCGCAGCTGGGGCACGGTCCACCAGGCCCAGCCGAGGATCGACCCGCGTTCGGTCTCCGTCCAGGACGACGAGTCGAGTTCGAGGCGGTGCGGGACCCGGGCGACGAAGAACGTGTCGAACTGCGCGTACTCGCGGCCCAGATAGGTGAACGACGCACGGCGGGTGGCGACCGCCGGACCCGGGTCGAGGAGGCGGTAACCGACCTCCTCGAACACCTCCCGGACCGCGGCCTGCTCGGCGCTCTCCCCCGCGTCGAGGCCGCCGCCGGGCACGTGCCACCACTGCGGCGCGTCGTCGAGGGTCGGATCGTGCGACCGGAGCAGGAGCACCGCGTCGGCGGGGTCGACGAGCACGACCCGCGCGGCCAGGCGAGTTTGCGGGGCCATCCTGCCAGCCTGGCACCCCGAACCCCCGCACGAGCCCCTACCAACGCCCCGACCCTCCGATGTGGCGCGAATCGCCGCCCGCCACCGGCCACCATGTTTATCCAGAGGGATAAATCGGACGCGGAAGGGCTCCGGATAAGCAGAGATCGCGGCTGGAGCCAGGGCCGGGATCGGGACTGGGACCGGGACCGGGGCTGGGGCTGGGGCTGGAGCTGGGGCTGGGATCGGGCTGGGGCGCGCTAGAGGCCGACGGGGGTCGCGCGCAGGAGCTCGACGTCGTCGTCGGCGCCGCGCAGCTCGACCCGGGCGGCCTCGATCCGCCCGAACGCGTAGAGGACGAGCTCCTCCGGCGGCCCCATGATCTCCACAGTCGGCTCGCCGGCGTGCAGGATGCGCCGGCCTGGCCGGTCGGTGCGCTCGGCGACGACGCCGACACCGGCCCGGCGGAACCCGGCGAATCCGATCAGCCGGAGGGCCGCCCACATCGCGTCGCGGCTCGTGTCGTCCAGCGTGCGAGGCTCCCAGCCGGCGTCCGCGCGGCGAACGTCCTCGGCGTGGACGAAGAACTCGACGAAGTTCGCGGCGTCGTCGATCAGCCCGAGCCGGGTCGGCTGCCACCATGGTGGTCCGGCCCGGAAGGTCTCCACCAGCTCGGGATAGGGGTGGGCCCGCATGGTGGCCCGCTCGGCCCGCTCGGTGATGCCGTGCAGGCTGCTGATCACCAGGCCGGGCGCGGCCCAGGGCACCCGCTCGCGGGTGACGAGGTGCGCGGCCAGGTCGTGGTTGGTCCACCCGGTGCAGAGGGTGGGATGACCCGGGCCGAGGTCGGTGAGCAGATCCGCGAGCGCCTGCCGCTGCGCGCGGGCGCGGCGCTGGGCGGGTTCCGGTCCGGTCGCCATGAGCCGCACTCTAGGCGACGCCGGCCGTGGCGGGGCGCACCGCGACAGGTGCCGCGCACCGATTCCCCGATCTCTGCCCCGCCCGCACCACCCGGAAGCGGCGGGCGAAGCGTCGCCCGGCAGGTCATCCACCCCGCGACCGGGCACCACACCGATGCCACCATCGTCCCCGGTGAGATGTCCCACCAGCGCCGTGCCGCCCGGCGGTGCGACCGCGGGGCGGCCGGGCGGACCTACTGGCCGGGCAGGCGGGCGACGGTGACGAAGAAGTCGTCGATGTGACGCACCACCGCCACGAACCGTTCGAAGTCGACGGGCTTGGTGATGTAGGCGTTGGCGTGCAGGTCGTAGCTACGCAGCACGTCCTCCTCGGCCTCGGAGGTGGTGAGCACCACCACCGGGATCCGCCGTAGCCGCTCGTCGGCCTTGACCTCGCGCAGCACCTCCCGCCCGTCGCGGCGCGGCAGGTTCAGGTCGAGCAGGATGAGGTCGGGGCGGGGTGAGCCCGCGTACTCCCCCTCGCCGCGCAGGTAGGCCAGCGCCTCGACGCCGTCACTGACCACGTTGAGGTGGTTGCGCAGCTTGTGGTCCTCGAACGCCTCCCGGGTCATCAGCACGTCGCCGGGATCATCCTCGACGAGAAGCACCTCGACCGGGACGAGCGGTTCGCTCACGATGATCCTCCGGATGACCTTGCGCTGTTGGGGGCGGGGGCAGGGTTGGACGGTACGGGTGCTGGCGGTTCGGCCGTGGACGGCGCCGCCGCCGACGACGCCGCCGACGCCGGGGCGGACACCGATGGCAGGCCCGCGGCCTCGACGGCGCCGACCAGGGCGGCCGGCTCGGACATCGGAGCCAGCAGAGCCTGTTTGGGCAGGGTGAAGCGGAAGGTCGTGCCGTGCTCCACGGTCGCGTCCAGCCAGATCCTGCCACCGTGGAACTCGACGATCTTGCGGCACAGGGCCAACCCGATCCCCGTGCCCTCGTACACGTCCCGACCGTGCAGACGCTGGAAGATCACAAAGATCTTCTCGGCATACTCCGGGTCGATGCCGATGCCGTTGTCCGCGCAGGCGAACTCCCAGTCCTCTGCCCGCTCGACGGCGCTGACATGCACGCGGGGGATCTCGTCACCGCGGAACTTCAAGGCGTTGCCGATCAGGTTCGTCAGCAGCTGGGTGAGCAGCACCGGATCACCCCGCACGACGGGCAGCTCGTCCGCGGTGACCTCGGCCTGCAGACTCTCGATCGACAGGGACAGGGTGGTCGTGGCCCGGCCGAGGACGTCGCCGAGCGCGATCTCGACGAAGCCGTCGGTGCTCCGCCCGACCCGGGAGAAGGCGAGCAGGTCGTTGATGAGCTGCTGCATCCGCTTGGCGCCGTCGACGGCGAAGGCGATGTACTGCGTCCCCCGCTCGTCGAGCTTGTCGCCGTAGCGCCGCTCCAGCAGCTGGCAGAAGCTGGCCACCTTCCGCAGCGGCTCCTGCAGGTCGTGCGAGGCGACGTAGGCGAACTGCTCCAGGTCACGGTTGGACCGCTGCAGCACCTCGGCCTGCGTCTCCACGGCGATCCGCGCCGCCCGCGCGACCCCGAGCTCGCTCAGGAGCTGCTGGCGCATCGACTCCACGTCGCCGGCCAGCGCGATCATGTCGGGCGGCCCCGCAGGTTCGACCACGTGATCAAGCCGGCCGGAGGCCACGGTCCGCGCATCGGCGGCCACCTGCTCGATCGGCCGGGTGACCCAGACCCGCAACGCCCGCGCGATCGCCGCCAGCAGGACGATCAGAACCAGCGCGCCGATCGCCAGGGCGAGGACGAGGAAGTGCAGCGCGGCGCCGACGTTGTTCCGGGCCTTGATCGCCTTCGTCCGCAGCGCCGACTCCAGGTCGTCGGACGCGGCGCGGACCGCGTCGAAGCGCCGCTTGCCGACCTCCGGCGACAGCGCGGTCGCCGCCTTCGGTCCCCGGTCGCGCACGGCGGTGATGGACGGGTCGGCGTAGTCGCGGTGCCAGGCCAGGATCCGCTCCCGGAGGGTGCGGAGCTTGCCGAGCAGGTCCGGCCGCTCGGCAAGCCGGCGTTGCAGGTCGGCGAGCTGGGCGCTCTCATCGCGGCGGCCGGAGTTGTAGGGCTCGAGGAACTCCTCGTGCCCCTGGAGCAGGTAGCCGCGCATCCCGGTCTCCTGGTCGACCAGGCTGCTGACGAGCTGCGCGGAACCCAGCAGGGCCGGGGCCATGATGTCGCTGCGGGTGTGGATGGCGTTGTCCAGCCGCACCAGCGACGACACCACCAGCCCGACGATGATGAGCAGGGCCACCGCCGCGACCGCGTAGGTCACCCCGAGCCGGCGCCGCAACGGCCAGCTCCGACCGAACCCGAACCCGAACCCGGACCTGGACCTGGACCTGATCGACTCGGGGGTGGCGGGTGAGCCGGGTGAGCCGGGGGTGCCCTCCGGGTCGAGAGTGCCGGAAGGCCCACTGGGCACCGCCATCAGTCGGCCCCCCACATCAGCAGCAGCAGGGCGACGTCGTCGGTGAGTGGGCCGCCGTTGCGGGCCTCGACCCGGTCGATGAGGCTGTCGAGCAGGCCGTCCGGCCCGTCCGGGGGCCAGAGCTGGGCGATCTCGGGCAGCACACCCTCCCAGCCGAGTGGCTCCCCGCCCGGGCCCTCCCGGCCCTCGAGCAGGCCGTCGGTCGCCAGTAGCAGCACCCACCGCGGGCCGAGCTCGACCAGCACCTCCTCGGTGAGGTCCTCGTCGAGGATGCCCAGTGCCGGCCCGACGACGTCACCGGGCAACGCGGCGAGCCGGGGGTGCAGCAGCGCGGGTGGCGGATGGCCGGCCAGGCGCATCCGCAGCGAGGCCCGGTCGGGCGCGATCGAGAGGGCACAGACGGTGGCGAAGATCTCGTCGCGTTCACGTTCGCTGACCAGCACCCGTTGGAGATACCCGAGCCGGTCGGCCTCCGCCACCCCGGCCAGCACGAGGGTTCGCCAGGCGATACGCAGGCTGACCCCGAGGGCGGCCTCGTCGGGGCCGTGCCCGCAGACGTCGCCGAGCAGCACGTGGATCGTCCCGTCGGGGGTGGACACCATGTCGTAGAAGTCTCCGCCGAGCAGCGACTGCTGCCGACCGGGCCGGTAGCGGGCGGCGTGGAGCAGCTGGCGGTCGTCGTAGAGCGGACGGGGCAACAGGCCGCGTTCGAGCCGGGCCCGCTCGTCGGCACGCAGCTCCGACTCGCGCAGCGCCTGCGCCGCCGTGTCGGCCCGCTTGCGTTCGATCGCGTAGCGCACGGCGCGCACCAGGTCCCGCCCGTCGACCTGGCCCTTGACGAGGTAGTCCTGGGCGCCGGCGGCGACCGCCTGGGCGCCCCGGTACTCGTCGACCAGGCCGGTGAGCACGACGACCGGCGCGCCCGCCTCCACCGCCAGCAGCCGGCGCAGCGCCGAGAGGCCCTCACTGTCGGGCAACCCGAGGTCCAACAGCACGCAGGAGACCTGCTTGCTACGGCGGACCGCCTCGGCCACGGTGCGCACCCGGGTCAGCTCGACCGGCGCCGCAACCTCGTCGAGCAGCTCGGACACCAGATAGGCGTCCGCGTCATCGTCCTCGACGAGGAGTATCGGCCAGACCACATCCGCCGGTTCCGTTCCTGGCACCCGGACCGCGGTGCTCTCGGTTCCTGACACATCTCCTCGGCAGTGCACGACACGCGGGCCATTTAGGCCCATCCTGGACCCGAAGCATGGCATGCCCACGGGCAATCGCGCGCAGCGGAACGCCGATCGCGCTGTACGCCACGGCCGCCACCTGACCGAGGTTAGGGACATTTCACCATCGGGTCAGGCCGTGGCGCGCCGGATCGGCCGGGGATCCGGGGGCGACCACACCGGGCCCCGCGAGGGGTGAGCGTCGAGGACTCAGCGGCGCGGGCCGGTCCCACGGGCGGCAGAGCGCCCTGACCCGATCTCGGGCCCGGAGGCGATCTCGGCCTCCGGCTGGGCCCGGTCGGCCGGTGGGGCGGGCTGATCCGCCGCCGGCCACTCCGGGGCGGGCGAGGTGGGCCGCCCGAGCAGGTACCAGCCCCACAGCCCGGCAGGCGCGGGGGCCCGCACCGGGGCGCCGGCCACCTCGCGCGAATCCATCACGTCGAGCAGGTGATCGAAGCTGCCGAGCAGCCGGATCGCCAGGCTGCCACCGAAGATCCCGCCGTGGCCGAGATGCGGGTGGGGCCGGGTCGGGGCGTGGCGCATGGCGTCGGCGAAGCGGTCGACCAGGTGCTGGCGGTCCGCGTCGGAGAGCCGTTCGGTGAGCTCACGCAGCAACCCGTCCTCCGCCCTGGCATGCTCGGCGAGCAGTGCCGCGAGGTCTCGGCGCAGGCTGGCGACGCTGCCCGCCGGGCGGTTGAGGTCGCCCTGCACGTACTGCTCGATCCCGCGCATCACCGACGAGCACCGGCGAGCCAACCGGCCCAGCTCGGCGACCCGCGCGCGGCCACCCGGAACCCGGCGGGCCATCTCCGGGTAGACGACCGCCTCCATCGCACTGAGGTGGGCCGAGACGGCCGCCACCGCCGCGTCGCTGGCATGCAGCGCCTGGCGCGGATCGGTGGGCGTCGCGTCCGGGGCGCCGGTCGCGTCGCGGCCGTCGCGGGACAGCTCCAGGAGATGGACGGCATCCTCGTGCGCCGCGTCCACCAGGGTCGTCAACGTCTCAGCCATGATCACCTCACCCGTGATGGGTTGATACGTAGCGGAGAGTTATCAGCACTGTGAAGCTACGCCTTCGCGACCGGGGCCGCATCCCGATGGTCCTCACGCAACGGTACCGAGAGCATCACAAAAGGTGCCGGTCGCCCACACCGATGCCTACCGTAAGGAAGGATTCCACTACTATTGTGGGCATGGTTGGCAGTAATGTCCCCATGGCCCGGGACCAGGCGGTCTTCGCCGCTCGCTCACGCCTCGTCGACGTTCGGCGCCGGTTCCTCGGCCGGGACCTTCCGCCCCTGGGGACCCTGATCGTGCGCCACCAGGTGGCGGTCCCGGACGGGGCCGAATGGCCCTGGGCCCTGGTGTCAAGCTGGCAGCATGCGACCCTGCTGGGCGGGCGCAGCCTGAACGACGGCGCGCACCCGTCGGTCGCGCACATCCGGATGGGCCGGCCCCTGCGCATCCGCAGCGCCGACGTCGTCGACTGGGCGATCATCGACGCCCGCGGCGAGATCGTCGAGGGCGCGTGGACCCGCCGGCTGCGCGCCCCGGCGGACACGACCGCCTGAGCGGCGTCGGCTCAGTCGCGCCAGCCGGTCAGCTCCATCCCGCGGGGATGCTCCAGCCGGAACGAGAACTCCACCCGCCCGGTGGCACCCGGACCGAGGGCAAGCGTCCAGGACAGCAGGCCGACGTCGGTCCGTTCGTCCGGTTCGGGCCGTGCCTGGAAGTCCCGGACGGCGACACTCTCGTGCCGGGAGACCGGGATCTGGTCGCGCACCACCGCCCGGACCGGCCGGGGGGTGTGGTTGGTCACCTCGATGCGGTAGCCGGCCTCGATCCGCCGGTTGCCACCGACCACGCGGCGTCCCGTGGCCCGGTGGACCAGCTCACGCTCGACCCGCACCCGGTCGTCGACGCCGAGATGCAGCTCGACCTCGGCCCCCGATGGCACCGTGCCGATGGTGCCGCTGCCGGCGAAGTCCGTGCCGTGGAAGATCGAGACCTTGCCGGGCAGCAGGGTGTGCGGCGAGGTGTTGGTGATGGTGGCCCGCAGGTAGGCGTCGGGCGAGATCCTCGGGACGGTCAGATGATCGAGGGAGGCGCCGAACTCGATCACCGCGACGGTGAGGCGGTGCCGGCCGCCGTCGGCCGGGATCGCGACCCGCCGGGGCGGCCGGTAGGTCGCCGACCCGGCGAAGTCGATCTCCGGCTCGTCGGCCACCGCCGGCCTCAGGACCTTCGTCTGCTTCGCCTTCGACCGGCCTCGGGACTGGCCCGGGGGCGTCCCGCCGGCGGCAGGCACCGCGGCCGTCCGAGCCACGGCCGGCGGCGGGAGTGGGGACGGTTGGCTCAGGTCCACGAACTGGGGCGTGAGCTCGGGCAGGTCCGCGTGCGCGGCCGGGCGGGCCGTGGAGAGCACGAGATCGGCCGTGGCCGGCCAGTCCTCGCCGCTGCGCTGGGCGATCAGCGCGAACCAGGTCAGTGTGACCCGCTCCCCGTCCAGGCGAGCGTCATAGCCGGCCCGCCAGCCCGCGGTCGAGACCAGGTAGGACACCTCCAGCTCGACCTCGGCCCCCTCCTCGGCGGACTGCCGGCCGGCTTCCACGCCAGCGTCGGGCTCGACGTCCGCACCCACATCCGCGTCGGTGATCGCGTCGGCGTCGGCACGGGCGTCGAGGTCGGCAGGGGCGTCGGCGTCGGCAGGGGCGTCGCGGTCGGCAGGCGCGTCGAGGTCGGCAGGGGCGTCGGCGTCGGCAGGCGCGTCGAGGTCGGCAGGCGCGTCGAGGTCGGCAGGCGCGTCGAGGTCGAGGTCGACGACGACGGTGCGGGTGTCCGGGACGCGGGGGGCGTGGCGGGCCTCGATCGTCCGGTCGAGCGCCGCGATCCGCCGTTCGAGGTCGTCGCGGCGCCCGGCGAGGGCGCGGCGGCGGGCGTGGACCTCGCCGATCCGGGTGGCGAGCAGATCCTCGGCGGCGGCCAACCCCTCGGCGGCGCCGGGGGTCGACGCCCAGGACCGCGCCAGGGCGGCGGCTCCGGTGCGCGCGGCGACGTCGAGGAAGCCCCGCCGCGCCTGCTCGGCGTCGTCCTCGTCGGCGATGGCGGTCAGCTCCGCGGCCAGCGCGAGCCGGCGCGCGGCGAGATCCGCGCCGGCGGTGTCGGCGGGCTCCGGGTGCGTCCGGGCGACCACGTCCACCCCGAGCACCCGGCCCGGGCCCCGGCCACCGACGCGGACCGAGTCGGGCGCGAGCTCCCAGGGCAGGCCGTCCAGCTCGACCCGGAGACCCGTCCCCACGGACCCGTAGCCCGCGGAAACGGGCAGCCGAACCCGGCCCCGCCGGGTGATCCGGGCGCCCCGGGGATGGATGACCACGGCGGCGATCGGCGCGTCGAGTCGCACGAGCTGCGGCAGATCCTCGGTCACCATGGCCGATCAGCCTAAACGAGTAGGTCATCACTACTCGAGGCCACATGTGTGCATCTCCGAGTAGCGACGGTCCTGCCTCCCGACCCTCGCTCGAACCTCGGACCACACACGAACCATCCCCCTGCCAGCGATGCCGACCCGCGTCCGGGGCGATCGAGCCGCGTCCGGGGCGAGCCGCGGATCACGTCGTGGCGGCCGGGCCCGACTTGTCACCATGGAGGGGACCCCGCGGCGAACGAGGGCACGCGGAAGCGAGGGCGTTCCGCGGAAGCTGTGCCACTTGGGAAGCTTGGCCGCTTGGGAAGCTGGGCACCTCGGCAACTCGGGAACCTGGGCGACTGGCAACGTGGGCGGCGGGCAACGTGGGCGACGGGAAAGAGGCGATGGTGCGAGACGACGCGGCAGGCGCGGAGCCGGGGCACACGGGGCCGGGGCGCGCGGAACCGGGGCGCGCGGAACCGGGGCGCGCGGAACCGGGGCGCGCGGAACCGGGGCGCGCGGAACCGGGGCGCGCGGAACCGGGGCGCGCGGAACCGGGGCACACGGAACCGGGGCACACGGAACCGGACGGTCGCTCGGGCGTGCCCGGCCAGGCGGGCGGCGAGCATCCGGTGCTCGACGCCCTGGAGGACGCCCTGGGGCAGGCCTCGGCGAACGCGCACCGGCTCGCCGGCGCGCTGAGCCGGCCGGTGTCGCTGGTCCGGGTTGGCCGCAAGCGCCGCCGGGCGCGGCGGGTCGAGCTGCCGGCGACGCCCGACGGCCGGGTGATGGCGTGCGGGGTCTACAGCCATGGGCGGTGCGTGACGATGGAGGTCGATCACTCCGACGCGCTGCGGGTGGCGCGGACGGAACGCGACGGTTTCGCCTGGCTGGGCCTGTTCGAGCCCAGCTACGACCAGCTCGCCGCCGTGGCGCAGGAGTACGGCCTGGACAAGCTTGCTGTTGAGGACGCGGTCACCGGCGGCCAGCGGCCCAAGCTCGAGCAGTACGAGAACCACCTGTTCGTGGTCCTCAAGACCGCCAGCTACGTGGCACACACCGAGGTGACGGGTACCTCCGAGGTGGTCACCACCGGCGAGATCATGATTTTCCTCGGCGAGGACTTCGTGGTGACGGTGCGGCACGGCCAGCACGGGGAGATGACCCGGCTGCGGCGCCGGCTCGAGGCCACGCCGGAGATGCTCCGGCACGGGCCGACCTCGGTGCTGCACGCCATCTGCGACAGCGTCGTCGACAACTACGTCGACACCGTGGAGAAGATCCAGGTCGACGTCGACCAGATCGAGGCCGGCGTGTTCCGGCGCGACCAGACCCCGTCCACGGAAAGCGCCTACCAGATGAAGCGCGAGCTGCTGGAGCTCAAGCACGCCGTCCAGCCGCTGGCCGGCCCGCTGCGCACGCTCACGGCGGAGGGCCCGCGGCTGGTCGACGCGGCGATGCGGCGGTACTTCCGGGACGTCGCCGACCATCTCGAGCAGGTCAGCGAGCGCATCGAACACTTCGACGAGCTGCTGTCGTCGGTGCTGCAGGCCACCCTGACCCAGGTGACGATCGCCCAGAACGAGGACATGCGGCGGATCAGCGCCTGGGTCGCGATCGCCGCCGTTCCCACGGCACTGGCCGGAATCTACGGAATGAACTTCGAGCACATGCCCGAACTGCGCCAGACCTGGGGTTACCCAACGGTTCTCGCCGTGATGGCGACGGCCTGCCTGTTTCTGTACCGGGCGTTCAAACGCAACGGCTGGCTCTGACGCCGCCGACGGCCGCCGCGTTTCCCCCGCCACCAGCCCTGCCGCTACTCAACGTCACAGAAGTTGCGGGGTCGGCCGGCGCCCGGCCGGCCGTCGCGCCCTGGCCGTCAGGACGACCCGAACGGGGCGGCCGGCCACTCCTACCCCGACGACGCCGATCCGTTGGGCGACAGGGGGCCCCGAATCGGGCGAAAGAGTCCACAAACAACACAGGGCGTGCTATGCACTCGAAAACCTGGCAAGGGTAGCCGGTCCATAGCTCATTTTCGCTATCAGTTGACTGCCGTGACGTATCCGTACGATGGGTTACACCCGGCCCTCCCCGTCGGTTACCGTTACCAACCGTGTCGGAGCAACCGGGTCTCGTGCCCACCGCTCGGAGCGGTTCCCCGATCCCCCACCCGTCAGGGGAGTACATGCCCTCGTCTGACCCCCAGCGGCGAGAGACCGCCATCCTGCCCGAGCGGGGCGACCTGATCGCCGAGCTCGCCGGGCGACTCGAAGCCCTCGACGCGCTGCTGAACCGGCTCGAGGACGCCGAGCGCCAGGCCGCCGACGCCAGCGAGCACCTCATCCGGACCCGGCGCTGGCAGGAGGACACCGTTCGCACGATCCAGGAGGAGCGGGCCCGCATGCGCCAGCGCCAGCACGCCCTGGACGAGCTCGCCGACCATGCCCGCGCCGCCGTGGCCGCCCTGGCCCACCACCGTTCCCTGCCCCGCGAGGTGCACGAGCTCGCCGTCGAACTCCAGGTGCTCGACGCGGCCGGATTCCTGACCCGGCGCGGCCGGGCCCGATGAGCCCGCGGCCGACCGGGGATACCGGTACCCCCGCCCGCTCGACTACCTGACGTGAGTACGTGGTGCTCGACCGAAGTGACCGGGGTGGGCCCGGGCCTTTGTCGGCGTCGCACGAGCCGTCCGTACCGACCCTCTCGACGAGGGCGGAACCCCAGGCCATACCCGGTTTCCCTGGCCGATCGGGCGGCCGTGGCGGCCGCCGGCACGGGCCGGACCGAGCGTCCCGTCCAGGGGCACTTCGGTGCACACTCGCTGTAGTTGGGAAGGACTAGTGTTTACCCACCCCGTCAAAGTGGACTAGTCTCACGCCGACGTCACGACAACACCGGGCCGAACGCCGAATCCTGCCCCCGGCCACGGTGTCCCCTCCGAGTCGTCATCTGGGGCAGGAGCGGGGGACCCACCTCCATCGGCCGGCACCGACCCGCGGTGCTGGTCTCGGGGTCAAGTCCGATGTGCGTGAAGGCCACGCCTCGGACCGGGCAGCCCAGCCCGAACCCGACAGCTCACTTCGCAGGCGTACGGGAAGGAATACACCGTTGTCCGCGCAAAGCGTGCAGCTCGACGAAGATTCGCGCGTCGCCGGTCGCGGCCGTCACCGCGCCCAGACCGTGCCGCCGGTCGCCCGTAGCCGGGCCCGTGCTCGTGCCTTCGCCGCGATGACCACCGGGACTGTCGCTGTCTCCGGAGTGGCCCTGGCCGGCTGCGCCACCGACGTCCACGCCGACACGGCGTTGGAAGAGTCGCCGAACACCGCCCCGATCACCCTCGCCGCGCAGATCGGCTCGCGTGCCGCCCTGGGTGGCAGCATCGCCGCGGCGGCGGTCAGCGAGCACAGCTCCTCGGGACTCACTCTCGGTGCGGCGAACGGGCTCGACGCCCCGCCCCTGGCCGGCAAGGTCCAGGTCGGCCTGCGGGTGACGAACCCCGACGTGACCGTGAACGCGGACGAGCCGGTCGACATCGGCTTCTCGCTGTACAACGAGGCCACCCACGAGCCGCTGGCGAACCAGCTCGTCAAGGTGCAGGTGAAGCTCCCCACCGGGTGGGCCACCTTCAAGCACCTCCAGACGAACGCGCAGGGCTACGCGTCCTACACGGCGCGGGTGCTCACCACGACGAACGTCACGGCGATCTTCGATGGCACCGACGCCCTGCAGTCCGCCCACTCGGTCAACGACGCGACCCTGAACGTGCGCCCGCAGCGGGCCCCGCTCGCCGGTGTCTCGGCCCGCCTGGGCAGCCTCTCCGGCGGCGTCTCCGTCGGTTCCCCCCAGGTGTCCGTGCCGGTGCCGTCCAGCTCGATCGGCGCGAAGGCCGTCTACCTGGCCTCCCTGCAGGCGGGCAAGCCGTACGTCTACGGCGCCGACGGCCCGAGCTCGTTCGACTGCTCCGGGCTCGTCCAGTACGTCTTCAAGCAGCTCGGCAAGAGCCTGCCGCGGACCACGGACGCCCAGTTTGCCGCCACCACCCGGGTGTCGCAGTACAACAAGCAGCCCGGCGACCTGATCTTCCTCGGCTCGCCCGGAGACATCTACCACGTCGGCATCTACGCCGGCGACGGCAAGATGTGGGTCGCCCCGCACACGGGCAGCGTCGTGAAGCTCCAGTCGATCTACACCACCTCCTACTACGTCGGACGCGTCTAAGAGCGTTCACGCCAGCGCACGGTGCCCTGCGGTGCGGCGCCGGCCCTGCGGTGGTCACCTCGTCCGGCTGGAAGTGCGACGAAGCCCGTCCAGCCCCGAGCCGATCGCGACGCGGCCTCCCCCTCCGGTCGCGCGTGCGGTCAGATCGCCGGTCAGGCCTCGGTTCACCGCGCGTCCGTACACCGTCGTGCCCGCCCCGCCGGGCCTGCTCCCCCCGGCAGGCGGAAGGTGCGCATCGCCGAACCGTCCGGGTCATCATCGCGGCTGCCCCGGACGCTGTTCCACGACGCGGCCGACGCCGAGACTCCGTTGACGCCGAGACACCACCGACGCCGAGACACCGCCGGACCACCTGCACCCGGTCCGCGCGCCCGCCGAAGCCGGGCGGCGTCGTAGTCCTGGCCGAGCCGGGACCAGCTCCAGTACGCGGGCCCTGCCATCGCCCGCGGCACCACGACCCGACCTCGCTTCCGTGCCAGCCGGGCAACGCCTCCTTCCGGCCGGACGGACGTCAGATCTCCCCCCCATCTGACGTCCGTCCGGCCGGAAGGCCCCCGACCCCGCCGGCCTTCCCTCGGATTCCCCCCCCATCCGCAGCGGGAGGCCGGCGGGCCCTCGGGTTCCATCCGGCCACTGAGGTCCGCCGATGCCGCTACCCCCCTCCCGGCGGCATCGGCGGACCTTCGCTTCCACCCAGCCGTCGCGGGCGCGTACGCGGCACCTGGAGGCCGTGGAGGGCCGCCATCGGGCGCCTCTGCGGACGGCCTCTCGCTCAGACGGGCCGGCCTCGGCCGGCAGACGGTCAGCGGCCCCGGGCCCAGGGCCCGGTATCAGGTTCTCGGACTCGGACTGAGGCTCGGGGCTCAGGCTCCCAGGTGGTGCTTGGCGGAGGCCGTCCACAGCGTCTCGCTGACCTTCTTGTTCCACTTGGTCTCGGCAACCCTCGCCTCCGGTGCCCGACCCGGGCAGGCGGACTGCGGCTCCTGCGTGAACTGCCCCACCACACCGACGGCCGCAAAGATCGGTTTGGCGCCGCCGCAGACGACGGTCAGCGCGAGCCGAGCGCCCTCGCCGACGCCCCACACGTAGATCCGGTTCGGGTCGACCTTGGTCTTCTTCGCGGAGACGTAGCTGACCACGTCGCGCAGGTACTTCGCGTCGGCGCCGTCCGGGGAGTCGATCCGCCAGGTGCCGCCGACCGCCTCGGGATAGGCGACCGCGAAGTTGCGGGCGTTCGCCACCGAGCCGGCGGCGCTGTCATGGTCGAGGGTCTTGGCGTCGACGTTGTCGTCGTGCAGGATCAGCACCAGCGGGATCGGATCCTTCGGGTCCGACGGGGCGTGCACGAGCAGTTCCCGGTCGGCCGAGCCGTAGTCCTTGGGCATGCTGACGCGCTTGGTCTTCGGGCCGTTGCCGCGCTCGATGAAGACCCACAGCACGACGATGACGGCCCCGACGATGAGTACGGTTCGCTTGTTCTTGCCCCACCAGCCGGCAAGGGGATTCGACGCCACGATCCAACCGAACCACACCGGTAGCCGGGAAACGCCGGAAACGGGCGACCAGATGACGCTCGGACCTACTCCTTCGTCCGAGGCGGCCGCGGGACCGAGCGGGTCGTGGGGCCGCCGCCGGGGTCAGGAGGTGGCGAGCGCGCGGCGGCGGGCCTCGCGCAACACCTGTGCCTCCCGAGGGGCGTCCAGCGGCGGGAGCTCGCCGTGGATCCAGGTCAGCAGGAGGTCGGCGAGCGCCGGGTTCTGCGCCAGGACCGGCCCATGCAGGTAGGTGCCGACGACCCGCCCGTCGACGATGCCGTCGGTGCCTCCGCCGTCGCCACTCGTGCCACCGCCACCACCCGTGCCGCCACCACCGTCGGTGCCGCCGTCGCCGTCGCCGATTCCGCGGCGCACCACGCCGAGCGGGAAGCCGCCGGCCCCCGGCAGCCGCCGGGTACGCCCGGCGTGGTTCTCGTACCCGTACAGGGTGGGCAGGCCGAGACGCGGATCCGGCTCGACGACGATGTCCCCGACGGCCCGTCCGGGCGGCGGCGTCCCGGGGGGCGCGAACGAACGGCGGGTCTCGATGTCGACGAGGTTGAGCCCCTCGTGGATCTCCCCGCCCGACGGGAACGTCGCGCCGATCACCTGGTAGCCGGCGCAGACCGCGAGCACGGCCGCCCCCGATCCCACCGCGCGCACGATCGCCCGGTTCTGCCGGATGCCGTCGGCGGCGAGGACCTGCGGCGCGTCCTCGCCCCCACCGAGCAGGTAGATGTCGCAGCTGTCCGGCACCGGCGAGCCGGCGGGGACGTTGACCACCTCGACCGGCAGGCCCCGCCAGCGCAGCCGCTGCTCGAGGACGATCGCGTTGCCGCCGTCCCCGTAGGTGCCGAGCAGCTCGGGGTAGATCAGCGCGATCCGGGTCGCGGACGTGCGCCTCATCGGGAACTCCGGACCAGCAGGTCCCGGAACGCCGTGTAGTTGGCGACCACGTCGACCACCTTCTCGTTGGCCGCCAGCGCCGCGTCCTCGGCGCTGGCGTGCACGCTGTGCGGCACCTCCGCGTAGGCCAGCCGCACGCTCATGTCCTCCTTGCGCCCGCCGGTGACGAGCACCTGCCGGCCGGCGAGGCGCTCGAAGGGGACGTCCCAGATCCAGGACGGATCCCGCCCGTCGGCGGTCTGCGAGTTGAAGTCGATGACGACGGGCCGGGGCGGCGCGTCGGCGAGCAGCTCCATCATCTCCACCCAGCCGGCGGGGTTCTTCGCCAGCAGCAGCCGGCCGCGGCGGCCCTGCTCGCCGAGGACGACCTCCTGGTAGCGGCCCTGCACGTCGCCGAGGCCGGCCATGGCGCCCAGCGCCGCCTCGACCTCGACGCCGAGCTCACGGGCCGCGGCGGCGGCCATCGCCGCGTTGCCGAGGTTGACCCGGCCGGGCAGGTCGAGGTGAGCCGAGATGGTGCGGCCGTACCAGAGCAGCTCCCGGGGCCCGGTGACCGCGACGATCGGTTCGGGCCGGGCCAGCCCGCACTCGGACCACCAGCCGGCCTCGTTGCGGTGCAGCAGCCGGGCGCACTGGGGGCAGACCATCGCGTCGGCGGTCCAGTTCTGCCCGGCCGACACCCACACCTGCCGCCGCCAGCCGGCCGCCGCCCAGGCGACCAGCGGGTCGTCGACGTTCGCGACCACCGTGGCGTCCGGCAGCTCGGCGCCGAGCTCCCGCCACATCGACGCGATGCGCCGGGTCTCGTTGGACCGGTCGAGCTGGTCGCGGCTGATGTTGAGCAGCAGCACGACCCGCGGCAGGATCTCCCTGGCCACCTTCGGCAGCCAGATCTCGTCGACCTCCAGGGCGGCGGCGGCGTCGAACGGGGGACGCGAGAGCGCGGCGAGGACGCCGGGCGCCATGTTCGCCCCGCCGCTGTTCGACTTCACCGGCCCGCCGGTGCCCAGCGCGCGGGCGAGCAGCCGGGTGGTGGTCGTCTTGCCGTTGGTGCCCGACACGCACGCGGTGCGGCGGTGGGAGCCGACCTCGGCCAGCGCCCCCGGGGAGACCCGCAGGGCCAGCTTGCCGCCGATCATCTCGCCCGACCCGCGGCCAAGCCGGCGCGACGCCTCGGCCGCCAGGCGTTCGACGGCGAGCGCGGCCTGGGTCCGGGCGGTGAACCTGCGCGGGAATGATGTCGTCATCGCGCTTTCTACAGTGCCACGAGGGTGCCGGGAGACGAAGACCACCCCCGCTTCCGTTCGGTTACGTCCCGATCGGCGCCGATGCCGCCGGCGGCGGGCCCCCGTCGCCCCCCTCGTGGCCGTGTCTGCCGGCTGGGTGCCATTGCCGCAGGTCAAACGGCCCGCCCGACCGGCCGGCACGGACGGAACTTTGGTGTTACCTCCCGGTGTGCGAACGGGTGCCAACCGGACCACCATGGGGGAATCAACCCGGCGTCGCGGTAGAACTCACCCGACGGGGTGAACCGGAATACCCAAGACCGGCCCTCAGGACGAGAATCACAGGCGGAGCACGGCCGGCCACGGATCCGGCCGAGGCCGCGCGGGGCCCGGGACCCCGGCCGGGTAGCGGCTGGCCGCCAGGCACCACGCGGTTGCAGAAGGGACGTGAGGGCGCACAGTGACGACGAAGGCAATCGCGATCGCGCGGGACCACGGCCGCTGGTCGGTGCACGAACTCGACCCGGTGGGCGCCGAGGACCTCGACGCCCTCACCGACACGATGCGCGACTTCGGTGACGACACCATCGTGGCCTTCCTGGAGGAGGACGACGAGTACCTGGCGATCGTCCGGGTCGGCGCCGACGAACCGGACCCCAAGGTCTTCCTCTCCGACCGCCGGGTCCTGATCACCTCCGAGCTCGCCGAGCGCCTGTTCGCCGACGCCCTGCCGTCGATGGCGGGCCTGGCCACGGAGGACGACGAGGACGACGACACCTCCGTGCTGACCCAGGCGTCCCCGGTCGGCGACCTCGACCTGCTCGTCGACCTCGGCACCTCCGAGGAGGCGCTGCTGGAGCTGATCGGCGAGGAGGGCATGCTGCCCGCAGACCTGATCAGCGCCCTGAGCGAGCGCGCCGGCGCCGGCGAGATCCTCGACGACGTCCGTGGCTGACCCCGCCCCACCGGGCGGGTCCGACCACAGCACAACCACCGGACGCGGCGCAGCAAAGTCCTACGGCACAGCGGGCGCCCACGGCTTGGTGAGCGGGCGCGGCCCGGCCGGCGGGTCCGATCACGAGGCGGCGATGGGCCTCGCGCTGGCCCAGGCGCGGCTGGCGCCGGAGCACGGCGACGTCCCGGTCGGCGCGGTCGTGGTGGGCCCGGAGGGCACGGTGCTCGGGGCGGGCCGCAACACCCGCGAGCGCGACGGCGACCCGACCGCCCACGCCGAGGTGCTCGCGCTGCGGGCGGCGGCGGCCCGGGTCGGCTCCTGGCGGCTGTCCGGCGCCACCCTCGTGGTCACCCTGGAGCCGTGCACGATGTGCGCGGGCGCGTTGGTGCTCGCGCGGGTGGACCGACTCGTCTACGGCGCCGTCGACGACAAGGCCGGCGCGGTCGGTTCGCTGTGGGACGTCGTGCGCGACCGCCGCCTCAACCACCGCCCCGAGGTCATCTCCGGCGTCCGCGCCGCCGAGTGCGCCACCCTGCTCGCCGACTTCTTCACCGCCCGCCGCCGCCCACCCACCGGCTGACTCCCCGCCAGCACCGATCTTCCACGCGATCTGGCCCCTCCCCTGCTTGTCCAGAGGCCTCCGTGCCCGAAAAATCCCTCTGGATAAGCGGGGCGGGGCGACCATGATCGCCGTGGCGCGGTTCCGCGGAACCGCACGCCGACGCCCGGCCGGCGGCGACGAGCTCCTGGGACCGGCCTGACGACCCCCGCGAACCGGACCGTCGAGACGTCCGGTAAGCTCGCCTACGGTGGAGTCGCCTAGTGGCCGAGGGCGCACGCCTCGAAAGCGTGTGAGGGGGCAACCCCTCCGTGGGTTCAAATCCCACCTCCACCGCCCCTGCACCAGGCCGCACGCCGGGCCCGACGCTCACCACGTCGGCCCGACGAGTTCCTCGGCAAGCTCCAGCAGAAGCGTGGTGCCGCCCGATCTCGGCCGGACTCCGCCTATCGGACGGTGCGACGCGGACGGACGACCACGACCCGGTTGCCCTGGTCGTCGGTCGTCTCCACCACCTCGAACTCCGCATCCTGCGCCGCCGGCCCGCGGGCCTGGGCCACCCACGAGCGGACCAGCTCGAACAGCGCGCTGCTGGCGAGGTTCACCGCGACCGGTAGCACCAGGACCTCCAGCACGCCCGGCAGCATGACCCGCCCCCGGACGGCCTCCACGGCCACCGCACCGTCCCCGAGCGCCGCCCCGTCCGGGAGCCCCGCACCGTCTCCGAGCGCCGCACCGTCCGCGGCCGGAGGAGCCGACGTCCACACCCTCACCAGATCGGCCGGGCTCGCGCCGACGTTCGGATCCACCACCAGCAACACCCGCGCCATCAACGCCCCCGTCCTCCGGCACGACATCGACCCCTACCGGCCGACACCGCGGATCTTACCGACCGCACCCGACCGGCCACACCCAATGCCCTCGAAACCGGTGCGACGCCCCGAGTGGAATGCGGGCCATGTCCCGGAGGTGTCGTCCCGCTCCCTCGCGGCGCCCTGAACGCGCGGCGCGCGGCCCGTTCCCTTTTCGCCCACCCGACTCGGGCGACCCGGACCGCAGCGGGCGACGTCAACTTGCAGCCGCTGCGCAGCGTGAAATAGTCAGCGCGGACAGTAATTCACTTACTGACCATGACGCCGGCGCAATGGGGCGACGGACGTCATCGATTACACGCACGACTATCTATCCATCAGTTGCACGACCGGTGAGTCGGAGGCAATGGCATGGCGAGGATCGTCATTTTTGGTGCCGGTGGTCAGATCGGGCGCCGCATCACCGACGAAGCAATTCGACGGGGACACGAGGTCACCGCGGTCGAGGTTGACGCGGCCCGCGTGAAGAAGCTTCCGCGCAAGGCCAACGCGGTGGAGGGCGACGTCACGTCGCGCGACTCCGTGCAGCGCCTGGCGCAGGAGGCGGACGCCGTCGTCGTGGCGGTGGGTGGTGTCGACCGTCCGGTGCACGCGAACGCCGCGCGTACCCTCGTCGACGTCCTGCCCCGCATCGGCGACCAGGCCCCGGCCGTCCTGCACGTCTCCAGCGGCGGGACCCTGGAGGACGACAACGGCCAGCGGCTCGTGGACAGCCCGGACTTCCCCGCCGCGGAGCGCAAGGACGCGCTCGACCAGGTCGACGCGCTCGACGTGTACCGGGGTGCGCGCAACGTGCGCTGGGCGGCCATCGCCCCGCCGCCGCGCAACATGGGCCAGGGACAGCGTCGGGGCGCCTACCGCACCGGCAACGACCGGCCCGTGGTGGACGCCCAGGGCGAGATCGGCATCTCCCACGAGGACTTCGCGATCGCCGTCGTCGACGAGGTCGAGAAGCCGCGTAACCGCAACCGTCGTTTCACGGTGGGCAACTGACGTTGCCACCTGAACGATAACCCGGGCGAAGCCAGGGTTAGGGCGTGGCATCGGCGGGCTTACCGCCGCCGACGCCGGACCGCCGACGATGCCGGGCGGTGAAGGCGACGGCCGCCCGCCGGTCGCCGCGCCGGGGCGGCGCGGGTCGAAAGGACTCGCGCCGCCCGACTTTCTCGAAGAAGCGCGGGCACCAGGGGATCTGGAGAGCACGGGGCACGGGGCACGGGCCGCGGTTTACGGCGCCGAACACCGCGAGCACGAGATCAGACCATCGTGTTGAGAATGGCTTCGATGTCGGCCGGGGTGGTGCGCGGGTTGACGACGGCGAAACGGGCGACGGTCTCCCCGTCATGCCGGGTGGGTGGCACGAAGGCGAATCCCTCGCGAAGCAGGTTCTCGCTCCACCGGTGATAGTCGGCGTCCTGCCAGCCGAGCCGGCGGAACACGACCACGGAAAGCTCTGCCGGGCGGACGAGTTCCAGCTCGGGCCGCGCCGCGATCTGCGCCGCCGCCGCCCGCGTCGTCGCCAGCGTGGTCTCGATCGCCTCGGCGTAGGCCCGGGTGCCGTGCGCCGCCAGGGAGAACCACAACGGCAGGCCGCGGGCCCGCCGGGACAGCCCGATGGCGTAGTCGGACGGATTCCAGTTGACGGCCGAGTCGAGCACGTCGAGATAGCCGGCCCGCTGCGGACCGTGTGCCGCCCGGGCCAGCGCGGGATCGCGATAGATCAGCGCGCAGGCGTCGAACGGGGCGAACAGCCACTTGTGCGGGTCGACGATGAACGAGTCGACGTCGGCGATCCCGTCGAACAGGGGCCGGGCCGAGGGCGCGGCGAGCGCCGCCAGGCCGTAGGCGCCGTCGGCGTGCACCCACAGGCCGCGGTCACGGCAGACGTCGACCACGCCCCGCAGGTCGTCGACGATGCCGAACTGGGTCGTCCCCGCGGTCGCCACGACGGCGAAGACCCCGTCGTGCACGGGCCCGTCGCTCGGCGTGGCCGAGTCGCGGTGTCCGACGAGGTCGCCTCGGCCGGCGAGGTCGCTACGGCCGGCGAGGTCGTCGAGCGCGGCGGCGAGCAGCGGACCGGTGAGCCGGCCCTCCTCCCCCGTCGGCACGGCCACGATGTCCGCGTCGAGCACCATCGCCGCCTGGTAGAGCGACGAGTGGGCCTCCGCCCCGCAGACGAACCGCCAGCGCGCCGGCATCGGCCGGCCCTCGGCGGCCAGCCTCGCCCGGGCGGCCTGGCGGGCGGCGACGAGCGCGGACAGGTTGCCGACCGTGCCACCGGGCACGAACACGCCCCCAGCCGTGGCGGGCAGGCCGGCGAGGTCGGCCAGCCAACGCAGCGTCTCGTTCTCGGCGTGGACCGCGCCCGCACCCTCCATCCAGCTTCCGGCATAGATGGACGACGCGCCGACCACCACGTCGAACAGCACCGACAGCCGGGTCGGGGCGGCGGGGATGAAGGCGAGGTTGCGCGGATGGTCCGCCGAGATGCAGGCGCGCGAGAGCACCTCGTCGAACGTCGCCAGGGCTCGGAGACCGCCGATCCCGTCCTCCGTGATCGTCCGGCCGGCCCTGGCGGACAGCTCCGCCGGCGTCGCCGGACCGTCCAGGGGAACCGGATCGAATCCAAGGCGGACCCCGGTGAAGTCGAAGATCGCCCGCAGGAGATCGGCCGTCTCGGCGTCAAACTGATGCACGTACGGACCGTCCCACGCCACGTTGCTCGACAGACGACCGCCGAAACGGCGATCCGATCACAGCCGAACCCGGCGGGACCGATTGCCGAGCCTCCTCGAGGGGCGCGGTGGATTCCCGCCGATCAGCGCCGACGCGGCGCGGACCTATGCGTCCTGCTTGCCACGCTGCCGGCGGAACAGGAAGCCGCCACCCACGAGCGCAACCAGCAGAACAATTGCTCCGACACGCTTCACAACAAACCTCCACGATGAGGACTCACGTCAACACGACGACAAAACCGGCAACATCCACGACGGCGGACCGTCGCCGGTGAGAAGCCTGGCCGATCGACCCTGACCGAGCCGGCCGACGCATGCTCCTACCGTCGGAAACCGAGCATGCCATGAACGGCGCCCGAGTGTGCAGCCGGACCGCCGGAATATCGGCCGCGTCCCCCGTGCGGGGCAGGGACAGGTGCCGTATGGCGGGGCAATCTTCGTACGAAGCGCCGCCGCGACGGCGATTTCACGGCGACCGCGGACGGGGGTGGGTGTCAGGTGGCCCGAGCCATGCCCGGGTGCGGCGGCGTCGTGAGATCAGGTGACGGCCACCGCCACGCGGCCGCCGGCGCACCACACGCCGCATCCGCAGGCGCACCACACGCCGCATCCGGTGGCGCGCGCGGCGCGTGGAGCGGCGCAGCGGGGTGACCCGCCGCGACCGTGTCCCGGCTGGCCGCGGCCGGCGTCGCGTTCGCGCGGTTCGGCGAGATCGAGCAGGACGAGCAGGGCGTCTCCGACGGCGCCGGGCGGCGACCGGATCGCCTGGTTCACTTTATTTCCCCGCGCTCCACCATCTGTTCATCCGCGCTTAAGCGGATACCCCGACGGCGGCCGATCGATTGCGGGATTTCCCCGGCGCGACCGGTCCAGGGGCCGGCCGCGGCAATCCCGTATTTGTACCGGCGACGCGGTACTCCGGGGCGGTAGTATCGACGACCTACCGCGTCTGCACGGCAATGTGCGCGGCGATTACTGGGGATGACAGTGGCACGCGTCTTCGTCAGCCACGCCAGCTCGGACGTGGAGTTGGCCGACCGGATCTACCGCACGCTGGCCGATCTCGGCCATCGGGCATTCCTGGCCCGCGACATCCGGACGGGAATCCGGCCGGGTGAGGTCTGGAAGGAGCGCCTGCACCAGGAGCTGCGGGCCGCGGACGCCGTCATCTGTGTCGTGACCGAGGCCTACAACACCTCCCCCTGGTGCGCCTACGAAATCGGCATCGCCCACGAGGTCGGGAGCCTGCTGCTGCCGCTGCGGGCGCAGGCGGGGGTGGCCTCGCCGCTGCTCGACGACCGCCAGCACGTCGCCGTCGTCGACAACGGCGGCTGGATCGGCGATCTGGACGGCCCGCTGCGGCGGGTGGACGCCGCCGGCGGCCTGGGCTGGGCGTGGGATCGCTCGCCGTTCCCGGGGCTGCGGCCGTTCACCCGGGACATGGCCCGCGTCTTCTACGGGCGTGCCGACGAGCTGCGTCGGCTCGCCCACCGGCTGCGCGCGCTGAGCGACCGGCGGCTGCTGCTCGTCGTCGGCGGGTCCGGGTGCGGCAAGTCGTCGCTGGTCACGGCGGGGTTGACGGCGCGGCTGGGGGCCGAGCCCGGCTGGGAGATCGCCGATCCGTTCCTGCCGGGCCGCGACCCGACCCGCAAGCTGGCGCTGGCGTTGGCGCAGACGGCGATCCGCGTCGGGCTGCGCTGGGAGCCGGGCGAGATCCACCAGCGGCTGGTCGCCGACGACCGCGCCCTCGTCGGGCTCGCCGAGGAACTGCTGAGCGCGGGCTACGGCCAGCCCCGGGACCGGCTGCTGCTCGTCGTCGACCAGGGCGAGGAGCTGTTCACCCGCGCCGACGCCGCCGAGCGGGCCCGGTTCGCCGGAGTTCTCTCCCGCGGGCTCGACGGCCCCATCCGCGTCGTCATCGCGGTCCGGTCGGAGTTCCAGGACCAGTTGTTCGCCCTGCCCGAGCTGCACGGCGCCCACCTGCACACCTTTCCGCTGCGGCCGCTGGCGCGCGACATGCTCAGCGTCGTGATCACCGAGCCGGCCCGGGTCGCCGGGCTGTCGGTGGAGCCGGAGCTGGTCAGCCAGATGGTCGCCGACACCGACGGCGGCGAGGCGCTGCCGTTGCTGGCCTTCACCCTGCACGAGCTGGCCCGCAACCAGACCCGCGGCGGGCGGCTGTCCGCACAGCGCTACGAGGAGCTCGGCGGGGTGCGCGGCGCGCTGGCGCGCCGGGCGGACGCCGTGCTCGACGAGGCGGTGGCCGCCGCCCGCCTGCCCCGAGCGGAGATCCTCGCCGGTATGGCGGAGCTTGCCACCCTGGACGAGGGGGGCCGGCGTACCCGGCGCCGCATCGAGGTGGCGGAACTGCCGTCGGAGGCCATGCGCACCGCGTTCGGCGTCTTCGTGGAACAGCGGCTGCTGTCGACGGCCAGCGACAGCCTCGGCGGTGCCGGGGTCGGCGTCGTCCACGAGGCGCTGCTGTCCGTCTGGCCGCCGCTGGACGCCGCGATCCGCGAGCGGGAGGCCGCGCTGCTCAGCGAGGGGCAGGTCGAGCGGGCCGCCGCGGCCTGGGCACACGGCGGCCCGCTGTGGGACGTCGACCGGCTCACCGCCGCCACGACCATCCTGTGGGGGTCCTACGACCGTTTCCGCGCGGGCGGGCGGGCGGTCGTGAACCTCAACAACGCCGGGCAGCGGTTCCTCGCCGAGTGCCACTGCCGCGTCGAGGCGGCGCGTCACCGGGAGCGCCGGCGCCGGCGCCGGACGATCGCGGTGCTGGCCGCCCTGCTCGCGGTGACGCTCGCCGGCGCCGCGACCGCCGGCTGGCAGGGCGTCTCCGCCCGGCAGGCACAACACTCCGCCGAGCGTGCCCAGCGGGCGGTGATCGCCCAGGCCCTGCTGACCAGGGCGGATGACGTGAGCGCGACGGACCGGATCCGCGCGCTGCGGCTGTCACTCGCCGCCTGGGCGGTGCATCCGGACGCCGCCAGCCAGGAGCGCCTCCAGACCCTCGCCAGCAGCCGGACGGCGCTGGCCAACGGCAGCCCCGTCACCGCCGTGGCGTTCTCCCGCGACGGAAAGCTGCTGGCCACCGGCGGTGCAGACGCATCAGTGCTGCTGTGGTCGGTCGCGGCCGGCCCGGACCAGCCGCGGCGCGTCGGGCTGCCGCTGACGGGCCTGCGCAGTCAGGTGACCGCGGTGACGTTCTCGGCGGACGGGCGGCAGCTGGTCGCGACCGGCTTCGACCGCACCCGGATGGCCTGGGACATCGGCGACTCGGCGCGGCCACGGCCGGTCGACCCGGTAGCCCCCGCCCTCGGACCGGTCGACACCTGCGTCGACCGATCCCCCGCCGCCCCCGTCGAGGCGGTCGGCGAGGAGCTCGGCGGGGTCAGCCTGTGGTCCGCCGGCGGCGGGGCCGGCAACCGCCGCCTCCTGGGCTGGCTGCCCGCCGGCCCCGGGGAGGCGCGGGCAGTCAGGTTCTCCCCCGACGGCAGCATTCTCGCCGTCGGCTCTGGGCGCGGGGTACGCCTGTGGGACGCCCGCACCGCCGCCCGGCTTCCCCCCGCCACCGCGGACGCCGCGGACCTCATCGGTCGCCCGGCCCTCGACGCCTGCGCGAGCGAGACGGAGAAGGACGAGGTCCGCCGGGACCGGGAAGGACGGGAGAGTCGAGAGGGTCGGAGCGGACCAGCCGGCGACGGTGCGGACACCTCCGCCCGCGACGCCCGCGACGCCCGCGACGCCCAGGACAGCCGCAACGCCCGGGACAGCCTCGACCCGCCGGCGCCCAGCCTGCGCCCCATCGGGCAGCCGCTGACGGGCCACACCCATGCGGTGTTCTCGCTCGCCTTCTCCCAGGACGGCAGCGTGCTGGCCTCGGGGGGCAACGACGGCATGCTCCGGCTGTGGCGGGTGTCCACCGTGAACGCGTCCCGGCGGCAGGTGGTCGCCGCCGCCTGCGCCGAGGCCGGGGGCGGGCTGGACGCCTCGTCGTGGCAGTTCTACCTGCCCGGCGTCCCCTACCGCCCCACCTGCGAGCGATGACCCGACGATGCGCGGTCCGGCGCGCCGGCGCCGAACCCGATCGGCCTCGGGGCCGGGACCTCCCCGTTTCCACCGCCCGTCGCTACCAAGCCAGCCCATACCGGACAAAATCAGCGACAGGCCGCGCTGAATCGGTCGCTCCGGGTGCTTCCCGACCGGTGCCCGTCAGCGGACCATCATTTCCATGACGTTGACTTACGGCCTGCCCACCCGAATCGAGATCCCGACCGTCATCACCTCCCGGTTGATCCTGCGCGGCTGGCGTCCCGAGGATCTGCACCCGTACGCCGCGATGAACGCCGACCCGGAGACGATGCGTTATCTCGACGGCCCGTTCGGGTTGGCCGGCACGGAACGTCTCGTCACTCATCTCCTCGGCATGTGGATGATCCACGGTCACGGCATGTGGGCGGTTGAGGAACGGGGCAGCGGGGAGTTCCTCGGCCGAGCCGGGGTGTATTTCGCGGACGGTTGGCCGGGGATCGAGGTCGCCGTGTCCATCCGGCGGGACCACTGGGGTCAGGGGCTCGGCACGGAGGCGGTCCGGGCCTCACTGGAATTCGGCTTCGAACGGCTCACAGTGGACGAGCTGATCACTTCGACGCATCGGGACAACGCCGGCATGAACGCGATCGCCCACCGGCTCGGCATGACCTTCCGCGGGATCGCCGACGTCGGCCCGTGGCTGGCCAGCAACGTCTACGTGATGAGCCGCCAGCAGTGGTACGCCCGGACCGCGACCGCCGACCGCGCCTTACCCAGGGAGCGGGACAGCCCCGCCGCCCGCAGCTCGGACAGCGCCCGGCCGGTCGGCTAGCCGGGCGAGCTCCAGCGGGACGCCGAGCTCACCACCCGATCGTCGCCACCGACCCGGCCGACCCGATCGACGTGAGGGTCGCGATCAGGTCCCGCAGCTCGCGCACGGCGGACTGGCCGCGGTGCCGCTCGGGCACGCGCCGTAGCCCGTCAGCAGCCCAGCGCAGCACGAGCGGGCTGCGCCAGTGCTCGGCGATGCCGGTCAGTTCCCTGATGATCTGCTCGCAGCCGGTGTCGACCTGCTGGCCGAGAATCAGCGCTCCGGCCTGGTTGATCCGGGTGAGCACCGGGTCGCGTGGCTCACCCGGGGGGAACAGGCGCACCGCGCGGTCGAAGTGCGGCAGGCTGCGGCGCCAGTCGCCGGCGGCGAGCAGCGCGTCGGCTATGTAGAGGTGGAGCTGCTGCTCGCTCATCGCCAGCACGCTGCTGCTGGTGGACTCCGGGTCGAGTCGGTCGAACAGGTCCAGTGCCTGCCGGGCTCGCCGCAGCACCTCGGGCAGCTTCTTCTGCACGCCCAAAGCCCGGGCCTGCATCGTCACGGCGATCAGCTTTCCGGCGCTCGGTGAGCGCCCGGCCAGTGCCTCCGCCCGCGCGGCGATCGTGAGCACGAGCTGGGCGGATGCGCCGTTCTCCAGCTCGGCCTTGGCCCGTTTCGCCACCACCCAGGCGAGCAGCTCGGCGGCGCCATGCTCGCTCGCGTTGCGGTACGCCGTCTCGAACCAGCCGCGCATCTCGACCCGGTGACCCAGGTCGGAGAACGACAGGGCGGTGATGCCGGCCACCTTCGCGGCGACGCCGCGCAGCCTGCGCTGCTGGTAAAGCGGCTGGCGCCGGCCCAGCAGCCGGCCGACCTCGGCCAGGTCGACGGACAGGTCACCGATCATCCCGATCACCGGCTGCGTGCGGTACCGGAAGCCCTGGTCCCGCACCACCTCGTCGAGACGGTCGACCTGCTCGGCCGGCACCTCGACCCACAGCGACCGATCCAGGACGTCCCGAAGCTCCCCCGCACGCGCCAGCACGGCCGCGGCCGGTGGCGGCGCGGTGGGCCCCGCGGGGTGCCCGGATCGGACCTGAACCGGCACGATCGAGTCTGTCCAGCCCGTCTCGGCCAAGACGGGGGCGACGTCCTGGGCGGACCCGTCCAGCCCGAATCCGAGCCGGTCCGGGCGCGTGCGCAGCACGGCGCAGAGCGCGTCGAGATACCGGGGCGACGGCCGCTCGCCGCGTTCCCACCTCGATATCCGTTGATGCCCAAGCGGCGGATCGCCGCGCCCTGCCTCGGTCTCGTACTGGCGGATCCGTCGGACGAGTTCCTCCTGCGTCCAGCCATATGCCAGCCGGTAGGCCCGCAACCGGCTCACGCCGCAATGACGATGCACAGCGTCCGCCGTCTCCGGCACGCCTATACCCGCCTTCGCCAGCCGCGACCGGATGTCCCGCCCGCACCTGGCCGGATGCTGTCTGGCCACGGTCACCCCCCGCATGTCCGCCGGACGCGCTCGCCTCACATCGCGCACGGACTGGGCAGATCATAGAGCGGCCGGCGGCCGCCCGGAATCAGGCCGCCAGCAGATTGCGCGCCGCTCGCGCAAAAAATAGGTCGCGCATCGTCCTGCGCGCACACAGGCGCACAACGCGCATTCCGCCGATCTCTCCCGGTGCTACCAATCGAAGGGTCAACAAAGGAATCGTCTATTCCCGCCGGAGGCGCCATGACCAGGCCATCGTTCACAAGAGTCGAGCGGATGCGGAACACGGGCGGCCGGCCGCCCCGGGCAGGACGGGTGCATCGCCTCATCCGGATGCTGACTCTCCTGGTGCCGTTCCTCCCGCTTCCCGGCTCGGTGAGGCTGGTTCTGGCCGCGTTGGAGGCCGCCGTCCTGCTGCACGAGGCGGCCCGCCCGGCGGCGTCATCGGGTGGCGGCGACCGCCGTCCAGAACTCGCCGAAGCCGTCCAGCGGGCCGGTCATCGCCCGCTGGGTGAGCAGGACGCCGACGGCGCCGCGGGTCGGGTCGACGTGGCCGGTGGTTCCCGTCCCGCCGTCCCAGCCCCAGCGCCCGGGGGTCATCCACGGCTCGGCGGGTTCGACGTCCACGCCGGTGCCCAGGCCCCACGACCCGCCGGGGCCGACGATCGGCCGGGCCTGGTCGCGCTGGGCGTCGGTCAGCGCGTCGGCGGTCATCCGCGCCACCGCGCCGACCGGCAGCACCGGGTCGCCACCGTCCGCAAGCGCGCACAGCAACCGCAGGACGTCGGGCGCGGTGGACACCAGCCCGGAGCTGAGCTCCTCGAACGCGGGCGGACGGGCGAACGCGCCGTCGGGCGCGTCCAGCACCGCCAGCCCGTCCGGCCCGGGCTGGTAGGCCGTCGCGAGCCGGCTCGGATCCGGCTCCCAGAACCCGGTGGACGCCATGGCGAGCGGGCCGGTGATCCGCTCGGCGACCAGCTCGGACAGGGGGCGCCCGGCGCAGCGGGCGAGCAGCACACCGAGCAGGTCGATGCCGGTGTCGTACAACCAGCCCTCGCCCGGCTGGAATGCCAGCGGCAGCCCGGCGACCCTGGCGACGAACTCGTCGGCGGACATCCGCGGCGTCAACGGGCCGGGGAAGACCCCGCGCCGCAGCATCTCCGCCTGTAGCGGGGTCTGCTCCAGCACCGCGCCCCAGCCGCAGGTCAGGGTCAGCAGGTGCCGGACGGTGATCGGCCGGCGCGCCTCGACGGTGCGGTCGAGCGGCGCGTCCGGGGCGACCAGCACCCGCGGGGCCGCCGCCTCCGGCAGCCAGCGGGCCACCGGATCGTCGAGCCCGAGCAGCCCGTCGTGCTCGAGGCCGAGCACGAGCACCCCCGCCGTCAGCTTGGTGAGCGAGGCGAGCCGGAACCGCGTGTCCGCCGTCATCGGCGCGCTCGCCGGCCCGAGCGCCATCCGCCCACCCGCGCGCACCTCGACCCGCCCACCGATCCGCAGCGCGCCGACATACCCCGGGATCCGTCCGGACGCCACCTGCCCCTCCGGCACCCGCCAGACCCGCTCGAAGCCCGCACCGGCGGCCGTCGCCGCCGCCGCGCCACCCTCGTTCCGTGTCATCCGCCCTCCCTCGCTCGCGGCGAGACTACGGCGAGGGTCCGACAACTTCTGGCCGGCGACGATGGGCGCGAAAAGGGCACGGCGATCGGGCTCAGCCCGGCACACCGGCCACGCCGACGTCGCCCGGGAACTGACCGACGGCGCGACCGGTGTACTCGGGTAACGCCGCGAGCGGCCGAGCAGCTCACCCCCTACCCGCCCGCTACCCCGGTCGTCCTGCCCGGTGAGCGCATCACCGAGCCGGTGCCGCGCCACCTGCGCAGCGGTGTGTCGGCCGGCATGGTCATCCCCGACGGCGACGGCGGCGGCGGTCCTCCCGCGGCACCGCGCGCCGCCAGGTGAGCGGTGCCGGGCGGCGTCGAGCGGTGCAGCCGGCCGACGGCCGCGGTCAGCAGCTCGACCGGACGCCGGCCCACGCCGAGCAGTGAGGTGAGCGGACTGTGCCGCAGCACCCGGCCGGGGTAGTCACCATCGACCCGGCCTGGACCGGCCTCGGGCGCGTCGACGATGTCGCCCGGCTCGCCCGGCCGGTCCTCGCGCAGCGTCTCGATCCCTGCCCGGCGCAGCGAGAGCAGCGCGTCGACCAGCGCCGGGGACACCCGGGCGGCGATGGCGGCGGCGACGGCGGTGCCGCCGACGAGCACCTCCCGGCTGGGTCGCACGGCCGCCCGCACGATCGCAGCGGCGACGACGTCGGCCGCGTAGACCGGCGGCGGGGGCTTGGGACGCCCGCCGATGCGGCTGCGGGCATGGGCGAAGAAGGGGGTGTCGACGGACGGCGGCAGCACGGTGGTCACCGCGATCGGGACACCCTCCTGGGCGAGTTCCACCCGCAGGCTGTCGTAGAAGCCCCGCAACCCCCACTTGCTCGCCGCGTAGGCGCTGTGCAGGGGCATCGCGCGGATGCCCTCGACGGAGGAGACTCCGATGAGCACGCCGCCACCGGCCCGCCGCAGGGCCGGTAGTGCCGCCTTCGCCCCGTGCACCTGGCCGAGCAGGTTGATCCGCAGGACCCGGTCGAACTCCGCGTCGGTGACGTCCTCGACCCGCCCCAGAACGCTGACGGCCGCGGCGTTCACCCAGGTGTCGATGCGGCCGAGGCGCCGCTCGGCGCTCGCAGCGAGCTCCCGAACCGCGGCCGGGTCCGCGACGTCCGTGGGCACGGCGAAGGCCCGGCCCGCCCCGACCTCCCCGCTGATCTCGCCGACCAGGGCGTGCAGCGCCTCCTCGCCGCGCGCCGCGCACACCACCCGTGCGCCGCGTTGCGCGAAGGCGAGTGCGGTCGCACGCCCGATCCCGCTGGACGCTCCGACCACGACAACCACCTGCTCCCGCAAGGGCCTTGTTCGCACACCGCCTGCTCGCACACCGCCTCCAGGTCGAAACCGGCTCAGCGCCTGCCCGCGCCACCAGGAAAGACGTGGCGTCCTCGTCGAGGGGACGGTATGCCCGGCACGAGTAACCGGGAGACCAGCACGCCGGTCGGCGCGGAAACAAGATTCTCTCGAAGGGGATACACCGCTGATCGCGGGGCAGTACCGCGAAATGCGACTAAGCCGGACCGCCGACCTGTGGTGGAAGAACGCCGTCATCTACTGCCTGGACGTGGAGACCTTCGCCGACGGCAACGGTGACGGCTGCGGCGACTTCCGCGGTCTCACCCAACGGGTCGACTACCTGCACGAACTCGGGGTCACCTGCATCTGGCTGATGCCCTTCTACCCGACGCCCGACCGGGACGACGGCTACGACATCACCGACTTCTACGGCGTCGACCCCCGGCTGGGCACCCACGGCGACCTGGTGGAGTTCCTCCTGGTGGCCCGCGACCGGGGCATCCGGGTGATCGCCGACCTGGTCGTCAACCACACCTCCGACCAGCACCCGTGGTTCGTCAGCGCCCGCAGCAGCCGGGACTCCCCGTACCGCGGCTACTACGTCTGGCGGGACGAGCCCCCGGCCGACGGCCCGTCCGACGTCGTCTTTCCCGATCAGGAGGACAGCGTCTGGCAGTACGACGACGCCGCCGGCCAGTACTACCTGCACCGCTTCTACAAGCACCAGCCCGACCTGGACGTGGCGAACCCCGCGGTGCGCGACGAGATCGCCCGGATCATGGGCTTCTGGATCGCGCTCGGCCTGTCCGGTTTCCGGGTGGACGCGGTGCCGTTCCTGCTGGAGACCGACGGCGCCGCCGACGCCGCGGACCTGCCCGACCCGCACGAGTACCTGCGCGATCTGCGCGCGTTCGTCTCCCGCCGCGACGGGGAGGTCGTCCTGCTCGGCGAGGTGAACCTGCCCTACGACGACACCCGCCGGTTCTTCGGTGACGAGGACGGCGACGAGCTGACGATGTGCTTCGACTTCCCCGGCATGCAGCGGCTCTACCTGGCGCTGGCCCGCCGCGACGCGACACCGCTGCTCGAGGCGCTGCGCGACCGGCCGGCCGCGCCGAAGGACTGTCACTGGGCGACGTTCGTCCGCAACCACGACGAGCTCACCCTGGACAAGCTCGACGACGGCGAGCGCCAGGAGGTGTTCGCCGCCTTCGGCCCGCGCGAGGAGATGCAGCTCTACGGCCGAGGTCTGCGCCGGCGCCTGCCCCCGATGCTCGACGGCGACCCCGCCCGCATCCGCATGGTCTACAGCCTGCTGTTCGCCCTGCCCGGCACGCCGACGCTCTTCTACGGCGAGGAGATCGGGATGGGCGAGAACCTCGACATCCCCGGCCGGGAGGCGGTCCGGGTGCCGATGCAGTGGTCCGACGGCCCGAACGGCGGCTTCTCGACCGTGGACCCGGACGCGGAGGCGGACCGCCTGCCCGCCCCCGTCGTCCAGGGCGAGTACGGCCCGGCCAAGGTGAACGTGGCGGCCCAGCGCCACGATCCCACCTCGCTGTTCTCCTGGGTGGCCGCGCTGGTGCGCCGCTACCGGCAGTGTCCCGAGCTGGCCTGGGGTGCCGGCGTGACCGTCGACCACGACACCGCGTCCGTGCTGGCGCACTGGACGGAGCACGACGGACGTGCCGTCCTCACCCTGCACAACTTCGCCGCCGCGTCGGCGAGCGTCACGCTCAGGCTCCCGGAGGTCGGCGCGGGCGCCCGGTTCGTCGAGCTGCTCGGCGAGCAGGCCGGCGCCGTCCGAACCGTGGACGAGGACGGCAGCCTGCGCCTGGACGTCGACGCCTACGCGGCCCACTGGCTGCGCACCGAAAGCTGAGCGCGGCCCCGACGGGAAAACCTGCCTACTCGACACTGACGGTGCAGTGATGTCGGCGCGGTTCCTCGATCTCATCGAGCAGTGCTATCGCGAAGTCCGCGTACCCGATCCGACTGGCCGAGTCGCCGTGTTCGGCAATCCGGTACCGACCGGTGCGCGCTCCATCGTGGTCGAAATCCCCGGCGGGAGCGACGTACACCCAATCGAGCTCGCAGGCCCGAAGCACGTCGAGGCCCGCGGCATGCCCGAGGCAGAAGGAACGGTACTCGTCCGGAAAGCCGGGCTCATCCATCAAAGGAGCACCGGACGCCCCCGGCAGGATCGAGGAGACGCCGACGACCACCAGACGGCGCACACCTGCCTTCGCCAGCCCGGTGGCCAGGGCCCGAGATGATGAGGTGAAGAAGTCGTGGGCCGGAACGGCCAGATCCACCGCGGCGCTGATCGCCGCGTCCTGCCCGGCCGCCGCATGCTGGACATCTACCGCATCCGTGACGTCACCCACCATCACCCGGCTACCAGCCAGCACATCGCCGTGACGTGCGGGGGCGCGCACCACGGCAGTCACCCCGTGGCCGCGCCGACGCGCCTCGGCGAGAGCCTGTCGCCCCGCCCGCCCGCCCGCGCCGAACACCACAATATTCACGACAACCGCCTCTCCCCAGATCCGATGCCTTCGCGCCGGCCGGTTCGGACGGTATCGGGGGCGGAAGTTACCACGGGGATACCGACTGTCCGGCTATCGTGACGCCATGAGGGAGCCCCTGCGCGCCGACATGTTCGACGAGCTGTGCCCGTCCGCGCTCAACCCGGTCCGCTTCGGCGACAAGTGGGCGGCACTCATCATCCGCTGCCTCGAAGACGGGCCCCGCCGGTTTTCCGAGCTGCGCGTACCGCTGGGTCGGATAACTCCCAAGGTGCTCACCCATTCGCTGCGCTCCCTCGAACGGGACGGCCTGCTCACCCGAACCGTCCTGAACGGCACGACCACCGTCCGCGTCGAATACGAGCTGACCGCGCTGGGCCGCAGCATGCTGGAGCCCATGGCGATCGCCTGCGCCTGGGTGGCGGAACACTGGGAGCAGCTCCTCGACGCCCGCGAGGCCTACGACCGCGCCATCCGTTTCGACCGCGCTGCCGCGGCGCTGCCGGCCGGCCGGCGCGCGGCGGCGCCGATCGGCTGACGCACGGCAGCGCCGGTCGGCGTTGAACGGCGTAGCCCGTCGGCACGGACCCCGGGCCGACGGCCCTGCCGGCACTTTCTCCCTCCTCGCTTACCGCCGATAACCTTTTAATCCATGCTTCTCCGGGCATGACGTGCCTGAGCAGGGCGCGAGGGGATGGCGAGGGTGGTTCTGGTGGCTCAGAGTGAGCGAGGTGCGGCCGAACCGCCCGGGAAACGGCGCCCACGACGCCCCCGAGCACGGCGTCCGGAGCAGGAACAGGGCCCGGAACAGGAACGGCGCCGAAGGCGAGCGTGGCGGGCGACGAAGTCCGCGGTGGCCGAGGCGCACGCCACCCGGGAGACGACCGTGACCGCGTCCGACGGGGTGCGGCTGCACGTCACCGAGGCCGGGCCACCGGACGCGGCGCTGACCCTGGTCTTCGTCCACGGCTTCTGCATGACCGCGGACGCCTGGCACTTCCAACGCCGAGACCTCGCCGACCTGGGCCGCACGGTCTGCTACGACCAGCGCGCGCACGGCCGGTCCGGCCCGTCCGACGTCGAGCACTGCACCATCGCCCAGCTTGCCGACGACCTACACCGGGTCCTCGACGACCGGGTGCCGACCGGCCCGGTCGTGCTCATCGGACATTCGATGGGCGGGATGACCGTTCTCGGCCTGGCGGAGACACACCCGGAGCTGTTCGGCGACCGGATCATCGCGGTGGCCCTGCTGTCCACGAGCGCGGGCGAGCTGGCCCGCCTGGCGTTCGGGCTGCCGGCGACCGTCACCGCGGCGGCGCGGCGGGTCCTGCCCGGGGTGGCCGTCGGGTTGCAGCACGCCCCGTCCCTACTGGAACGGCTCCGCTGGCGGGGGAGCAGCGCGTCGCGGGCGCTGACCCGGCGGCTCGGGTTCGGCGTGACCCGGGTGCCGGAGCCGGTCGTCGACTCGCTGGAGGAGATGATCGCGAACACCCCGATTCCCGTGGTCGGCGCCTTCCTGCCCACCCTGCTCGACCACGATCGGCTGGCGGCCGCCGGTGTGCTGCGCGACGTCCCCACCCTGCTGCTCGTCGGCGACGCCGACGTGATGACCCCGCTGGAGCACAGCCGGACGCTGGCCGAGGCCCTGCCCAGGGCCGAGCTCTCGGTCGAGAAGGGCGCGGGGCACGCGGTCATCCTGGAACGACCGCACGAGGTCAGCGCCCGCATCCGCGAGCTGGTCGCCCGCGCCCGGCCGGCCCGGCGGACCTCCCGGCACCGGACGACACTGACGCTGCGCACCCCCAGGGCCGGACGACCAGGCAAGCGCGCCCAGGCTCACCGCCTGCCTGATCGCCTTCCTGACCAGCGGTGATGCCGGCCCGCCGCACCACACCCAACCCCCGGTGGTCTCCGCGCCCTCCGACGTTGCACCCTGGGACAGCGCTCAGGCTAGGAGCGCGGTCCGACAGAAGGACCCGAGGCGGATGGGGCCAGGTCGGAAGGGTGGCCATCACCCGACCGAGGCCCGGTCTGCTGAACATCGTCTCGACCACGACCGCGCCGGTGAGCAACGCACCGAAGACCCACGCCGACAGGCTGACCAGCGGCACGAGCGCGTGCCGCAGCGCGTGCACGTTGAGGTACCAGTGCGGGTGGGTCGGCGAGCCGCCGTTGGTGGCGAAGACGATGTGACCGTCCCGCCGGACGCGGTACTGAAGTGGGTTGACCCGCTCCGCTCCCGATCGGCGGCCCCGATGGTGGAGCAGGAGCAACGGGACGCCGGCGAAGCTGTAGTCGCCGACGACGCTCGACACCCGCCCCCCCGCGGGCCCTGAACTCGGCGGTGATCTTCTCGTTGAGCCGCCGCTTGATCTCATAGGTGTCGACGCGGGACAGCACGACGATCGAGACCGGGTCGCCGACGATCACACAGCTTAACGAGCCGGTCAACACCCGTAGGCCCACTCACCACCCGCAGGCCCGCCCGAGACCGGTGGGCCCGCCGACGGCGAGCACGTAACCTCGGTTCATGGCTCTTCCGCCGGCCAGCTCCACCCCGCCAGCCAGCTCCACATCGCCAGCCAGCTCCACATCGCCAGCCAGCTCCACCCGCGCCGAACGCCGCCGTCAGACCGAGTCGCGCATCCTGCACGCCGCCCGCGAGCTGTTCGCCGAGCACGGCTACGACCGCACCACCATCCGAGCGGTCGCGACCCGGGCCAGCACGGATCCCGGGCTCGTCATGCGCTACTTCGGCTCCAAGGCCGAGCTGTTCTCGCACGCCGCCTGCCTGCAGGAGGAGGCAGCCGCACCGGACTCCCCGGAGGAGCTGACCGAGTACCTGCTGGACACCCTCACCGACCGCCTCACCCAGGAGCCGACCGCCGCGCTGGCGATGCTGCGATCGATGCTGACGCACCCCGAGGCGGCCGACGCGGTGCGGACGTCGCTGGGTGGCCAACTCAAGGGCGTGCAGGAGGTCATCTCCGCCGACGACGCGGCGGTCCGCAGCGGCCTGGTGAGCACCATCCTGCTGGGCGTGGTCATCGGCCGGGTGCTCCTCGAACTCGACGAGCTCACCGCCGCCGACCCGGCACAGATCCGCCAGTTGCTGCGCCCCTGCGTCCGGCTCCTGGTCAACGACCTCCCGACCGGGTAGCACCCCGGCCGGACAGCACCCGGCCGCCGGCCTCGCCGCGCGTTCGGCTCCTACTCGCCGTCGACCTCACTACTCGCCGTGGGCCTCACTACTCGCCGTGTCCTCACTACTCGCCGTCGACGAGGATCGCCTGCGCCGGGCACGAGCCGGCGGCGTCGATCACCTCCTGGCGCCGCTCCTCGGGCGGGTCCTCCGTCAGCAGCACCACCAGCCCGTCCTCACCAGTCCGTCCTCGTCCTGCTCGAAGACGGTCGGCGCCCAGCGCATCGGCAGCGCGGCGCGCAGGCCCGGGAGCCGCCGGAAGAGCGTGGGGTAGACGATCCCCAGCTCGAGTCGCGCACTGACGCAGTTCGGCCACCGTCCGGTTGCGCTCCTCCTGGGTGGTCCGGAGGTTCACCGTCGCCGCGGTGCTTTCCTGGAACAGCTGGCGGTCGGTGTAGGGCACACCGAGCAGTTCGCAGATCGTCATCGTCGGGACCGGCAGCGACAGCACCTGCACGAGGTCGGCCGGAGGACCGGCGTCAAGCAACTGGTCGATGCACTCGTTGACGATGTGCTCCACGTGCGGTCGCAGTCTCTCCAGCGTGTTCACCGAGAACTCGCCGGCGAGCATGCGCCGGTACATGGTGTGGTCCGGCGGATCCATCCAGACCAGGAAGCCCTTCTGCCCGCGCACCAGGGCCTCCTGGTCCGGCACCAGCGGCGGGTAGCCCGGCCGCAGACCGTTCTTGCTGACCTTCGGGTCGTTCAACAGACGACGCACGAGCGCGTGGCCGGTGACAAACCAACCAGTGCTGCCGTCGACGAGGCGCACCTTCGTGATCGGCGCCTCGGAACGCGCCCGGGCATAACCGGGGGGCGGCTCGAACGGTGAGCTCCGTTCCATTGGACAACTCGGCAGATGCGACTCCACGCTCAGCGTCATCAGAGGAGCCTCCACATCGGATGAATGGCACGGCCACAGCCGTCGTCCGGGCCGCCATCCTCCGACCGGCGGCTTGTGGCCGCCCTGAACCCGGGATGGGTCCCGCCCGGCCGCCGGGCGCAGCGGTCACGACAGACAAATCCGACCGGCTTACTCGGGAACGCGACGGCGCCGCACCCACATCTCGGCCTACGAGCGTTGACCGATCAGTCCTGGCGTGCCATGATTCGGTCAACGCTCGTAGACCCAACCCGCCCGTAGACCCATCCCGCCCGCAGACTCGCCCCGCCCGCAGACCCACCCAGCTCGTGGACCTACCCGACGCCCGAAGACCTGCTCGACCTCCGTAGACCTGCTTGGAGTGACATGGACAGCCAGTCGGCGCCAGCTCTTCGCCTGCCTCCACCAGCCGTCGCCGAGTGGGCCGAGGAGACGGCCGGGCGCGACGACGCCTTCGTCTGGACGAACCGGCACACGGTCGCCCTGCTCGTCCTGTGCCTGGCGCAGCTGCTCGAGGCGCTGGACATGACCGTGGTGAACGTCGCACTGCCCGCCGTCCGCGATGATCTCGGTTTCTCGGCCGGCAACCTCGCCTGGGTGGTCAACGCGTACACGGTGCTGTTCGGCGGCTTCCTCCTGCTCGGCGGCCGGGCCGGTGACCTGCTCGGCCGGCGGCGGGTGTTCCTCACCGGAATGCTGGCCTTCACCGTGGCCTCGCTTGGCGCGGGCCTGTCGCAGGGGGAGACGTCGCTCATCTCCGCCCGCGCCGTCCAGGGCCTCGCCGCGGGCTTCGTGTCCCCGATGACCCTGGCCATGATCGCGTCGATCTTCCCGCAGGGACCGCCGCGCAACCGAGCCCTCGGCGTCTGGGGAACGACCAGCGCGCTGAGCGCGTCGCTCGGCCTGATTCTTGGCGGTGTCCTCGTCGACGGGCCCGGCTGGCGTTGGATCTTCTTCATCAACCTGCCCGTTGCGGCGGTCCTGCTCGTCAGCGCCCTGCGCGTGCTGCCGCCGGACCGGCCCACGCACCGACACCAGCGGTTCGACGCGGTCGGTGCGGTGGCCTCCACCATCGGCGCGAGCCTGCTCGCCTACACCGTCATTCAGACCGATGCGCATGGCTGGGGCTCGGCCCGAACAATCTCGCTCTTCGCGCTCACGGTGGTGGTCATCGCCTACTTCATCGTGCATGAGACGAAAATCAGCAAAGAACCGCTGGTTCCGTTCTCACTTTTCCGAATCCGGTCCCTGTCGGCCGCGAACACGGTGCAGGCGCTCACCTCCGCGGCCATGTTCGCGCTCTTCTTCTTCACCTCGCTCTACATGCAGAACGTGCTGCACTACTCGTCCCTCAAGACCGGCCTGGCCTACCTTCCACTCACCGCCACACTGGTGATCTTCGCCGGCATTGTGCCGCCGCTGATCCCAAAACTGGGAGTGCGCTGGGTGCTCGTCGCCGGAGCGACCGTGTCCGCGGTCGGGCTGGCCCTGTTCTCCCGCATCACCCCCGAGCGCGGCCTGGTGTCCGGCATCATCCTTCCCTCCCTGGTGGTCAGCTTCGGCTTCTCGCTGATGTGGATCCCGATGACGATCGCGGCGGTGTCGGGCGTTCCCGGCCACCAGAACGGCATAGCCGCGGCGATGCTCAACGTCAGCCGCACGCTGGGCGGCGCCCTCGGGCTGGCGTTCATCTCCACCTTCGCCACGCGCCACACCGCCAGCCTGCTCGCCCGGCACGACCCGCCGCGCCTGGAGCACGCGTTGAGCGACGGCTACCGCCTGGGCTTCCTCATCAGCGCCGCACTGATGGTCGCCACCGCCGTCACCGCCCTCACGCTCTTCCGTAACGAAGGTCGCGGGGAGAAGGTCGACACCGCCCAGCTCGCCGCCGTGGGAATCGAGGAGTGATCGACAACACTCCCACCACGACGAGACGGATGGCCGTGCGCCCTTCCGCCACGTCAGCAGGTCGTGTAACAAACGGGTAGCAATCTTGACCCGTCGAAACAGGACGTACCCCCCCCCCGACGGTTGGACGGTACCCTGTCCAGTCTCCGCGACTGGCTGCACTCGTCCCGCCGGATGACGCAGAATGGCACACGGCTCCCTCCACGACGACTCCGCGGCGCCGCGGAGGGTCGGTGCTGCCCGACGTCTGGCGGGGCGCGCAGGCTGGCCGTCCTGCGCCGTGTTTCCGGGCCGGGACGGAGGGACAGCCCACGACAGGGAAAGCAGAACAGGGAGAGACCCTCCGAAGGTCGACGACCAAACCCGACCTGTCAGCCCTCGGTGGCGGGCAACGTGGGCAGCGCCGATGCCTGCGCGCGTCAGGGACCGAACCCAGGGGCCAGGAAGCTCCGTAAGCGGATTGAGCTTCCCAATGCTGGACAACCATGCGCAGCATGTCCCACCTGGTCATGCTCCCGGCCTTCATGAGGAGAACACCTTCCACAGCATGCGCGAGGAACAGGCGCTTCTCAGCCAACCGGTGGCGGATCTTCATGTCGCGGGTGACCAGCACCAACAAGATCGACGGCATCCGCATGCACCGCTCGGGGCGAGCGGCCACGTAGCAGGAGAACTACGGCTGCGCCCACTCGACGGTGTCGGGTCGTTCGCCGGTCGTGAAGTTCGCCCGGACGACCTGTTGGGCCGTCGCCATCGGGATCAGCGCCCAGGGCGGGCAGTAACTCGGCTGGCTACCCAGCCAATAGTCGACCTCGTCGCGCGGCTCGCCTCGTGACCACCAGATCTGCGAGTTACTGGTGAAGGGCCTGATCAGGTCGTTGTCGCTCTTCATGCGCCACCCTTGCCCTTCCCACCATGATCTCGGATCTGGGCGATACGCGGGTATCCGCGCGACCCGTCCCGTTCCATGTCGTTAGGGTGATCGCCTGACGGCATTTGTGTAAGGGGGCAGGGGCGATGGCAGACCCAGGTGCGGACACGGACCGGGTGGGGGCGACGCTGCGGACGGACAGGCCACACGCAGCTCGGATGTACGACTACTACCTCGGCGGAAAGGACAACTTTCCCGCCGACCGGGAGGCCGCCGAGCAGGCGATCGCCGCCTTCCCGAACGCGCGGGTGACCGCCCGGGTGAACCGGGCCTTCATGACGCGGGCGACCCGCCATCTGGCCGCCGACGCCGGGATTCGCCAGTTCCTCGACATCGGGACGGGAATCCCGACGTCGCCGAACCTGCATGAAGTGGCCCAGGCCGTCGCGCCTGACACTCGGGTCGTCTACGCGGACAACGACCCGATCGTGCTCACCCACGCCCGGGCACTGCTGACCAGCACCCCGCAGGGCCGGACCGCCTATGTCGACGCGGACCTGCGCGACCCGGCCGCGATCCTGGACTCGCCCGAACTGCAGAAGACCCTGGATCTGTCCCGGCCGCTCGCCTTGTCACTTGTCGCGATCTTTCATTTCCTCCCCGACGAGGATGATCCTTACGGGATCGTGCGCCGCCTCGTCGACGCGCTGCCCTCGGGCAGCTACCTGGTCCTCACCCACGGGACCGCCGACTTCGACCCGGGCGCCGAGGAGTTCGCGGCCGCCTATCGACAGCGGGGGGTGCCGTTCCAGCTCCGCAGTCGCGCCGAGGTGGAACGCCTGTTCGATGGGCTGGAGCTGGTCGACCCGGGCCTGCTCGTCGCGCACCGCTGGCGACCCGACGATGACGACTCGATGAGCCTGCTCGACGCACAGGTGGGCCTCTACGGCGGGGTCGCCCGGAAGCCGTGATCGTCGTCGACGTGCGTCGGCGCATGGTCGCGCTGGGCGTCGGAGGGCAGACAAGCCCGGCGAGCCAGCCCGCAGGATCGGGGTCGCGCCCGGTCCGCGTCCCCACGTCCCCACGTCCCCCGGCCAGGGAGTGGTAGCCCTCACCACCTGGCCGGCGCGCGCGGGATCGCCGCGCGGGACGCCGCCGGCCGGGTGGCGAGAGCGGACTCGGCATACAGCCCTTCGGGCGGCGAGCTCTACCACGTCCAGATGATCGACTGACCCCACGGGGTGCCGCCGTCCCGCCGGGGATTCCGGGTGGGACGGCGATTGGCGTTCGGGGGTATACCCCGCGATGCGCCTGTTCCAGGTACATGCATCGGCAAGCCCGGAAGAATCCTCCATCGTGCCGTGGATCTCTTGGCCCGATGCACTCCCTGCGGGGAGTGTCTGGCGGATATCCCCTGGGATGCCCGCGAAGGTGTCCAACGGTGTACGGCGTGATAGCAGAACGACTACGTAAACCGGCGCCGCCCATCCCGTGCCGGGGGGCCGGCGGGTACCTCACCCACCGGCCCCTACAGATTCCAGACGTGAGTCTTTCTCTTCATCCAGAATCCCGGATCCGGCTGGCCGAAATCAGTGCCATCGCTGGTAATTTCCTCCGTTGCAGACGTGGGTGTACACCGAACCGCCGCCGTTGCTGTCGAGACAGAAGCCGGTTGCCACATTCTGGATCTGGTAACCGAACGGGCCCTGGTCGGTCACCTGCCACTGCTGATAACTACCGCCGTTGCAGGGCAGTGTGTAGACACGCTTGGCACCGTTGCTGTCCAGGCACCGTCCGGTCCTGACGTCCTGAATCTGGTCGCCGAAGTTCAGCTGGCTACTCACCCAGGACTGGTAGGGGCCACCGTTGCAGCCGAGGGCGTAGACGGCCCCTTTACCGTTGCTGTCCAGGCACTTCGAGGTCGCCGTGTTGACCCAGGTTCTTGGCGCGGCCGAGGCCGCCGAGGCGGCGAGCATCGTCGCCACCAGGCAGATGAACGATGCCGTCGCAAGACGGATTGACAGTCGCATGATCGTGCTCTCCTGTTCTCCCGCACTGGTCGACATCGGCCGGCGGGGCGTGAATTTTGCGGCACGTGGCCGTCCTGTTGGCGACGCACATGGATGGTGGCGCAGGTAGATTTCGGCGCACACCGATGTCAGCACAGCCAGAGTCGGCGCAACACGGTCCCGCGTTCGCGGCTCGCGCTCGGGCATCGGGCATCGGGCATCGGGTGTCGGGTGTCGAAAGAGTGCGAGGCGAGAGGGCCCGCAGCCGGATCTGCGCATTCCCGTCAACCTGGTCAGGGTTCACGGGTATTACACCTGCGTTTTACAGGCCTGATGGTCTGCCAAGAAAGGCCAGCCACTCGGCACCGGTACCTGTCATGTCGGCGACAGGTTCGCGCCGGCTGTGCTGGACCCGGCGGGCCGTTCGACGGCCGGTAAGCGGAAGTCCGACCTGGCCCGGCAGTTGGGATCGGCCGGGAGACCGTGTACAGCTACCTGCGCGCCGTGCGCCCCCATCCTGCCGCCGCTGCCGGGTAGATGCGGGCTTCTCTTTTGTGTGCCGATGCTCCCCGTGTCATGACGGCGGGGTAATCGGGGCAGGGTGCTGCTCGACCGGCTGATGACTGTTGCAGATCGCCCGCCACACGGGTTGTGCACAACGGCGCGGATGCCAGCGGCGGCCGGTGCCACCGAGATCGTGGTCGGGATGCGCTACCGGGAGCCGGTGGGGACCTGGACGCTGTACGTCGACCGCGAGCCGGTCGGGGAGGTCACCGTCGTGTCCGCCGTACCGATGAGCGGCACCCGGGCGCGGCTGACGCTCGCCGCTCCCCTGCCGGTCGACATCGGGGTGGATGCGGAGCTCGGCTGGTCGATGCTGTCCCGCCGACGGCTCCACGATCTGCGGCACTCGTCGGCGTCGATCCAGCTCGCCGAAGGCATGGATCTTGCTCTCGTGTCGAAGCGGATGCGGCACAGCTCGACGTCAATCACCGGGAACCTGTACGTCCACCTGCTGCGCTCGTCCGGCCAGGAGGCGGCCGAAGCGGTGGCGGCGGCGGTGCCCCGCTCCGCGCGGCGCGGGCGCACCAGGTGGGCACCGAACCCGCGGAGGGGGTCGTTTCGGCTGACAAGGGCGAGATTCCCGCTGGTAGCCGAGGAAAGCGCCCGAAGCGATCACTGCGGAGGATGAGAGATTCGAACTCTCGAGGGGTTGCCCCCAACACGCTTTCCAAGCGTGCGCCCTAGGCCACTAGGCGAATCCTCCGTCGATGAGACTATCTGATCGTCGCCGATCCGTGGACGCGGGGTCGGCCGAGCCGGACCCGCGACGGCGCCAGCGTCCCACGGGTCCCGCCATCGGGCCGCCGCTGCGGTCGGTGCCGTGCCGCCCGCGCCGGCGTCCACTCCCCACGCGTGCCCGACGTACGCCCTGCCCTCGCCCGTCCGGCGCTCGGCCGCTTCCTCGTCTATCCAGAGGGTTTCGTGTCCGATTTATCCCTCTGGATAGGCAAGGAACGAGCGCGGGACGGAGGGGGTCGGGCTGGAGTGGCGGCCGGTTCGGGTGAGGTGGAGGACCTCCAGATTCATGATCGTCCTGGGCGGGCTAGACTGCGGAGCAGACCCCTCGTGCGGCGTTACCCTCGTGAACCCCCCCAGGGCCGGAAGGCAGCAAGGGTAAGCGGGCTCTGACGGGTGTGCGGGGGGTCCTCTCGTTTCGCCGATCGTCTCGTCGAGCACGCGGAGCAGGCCAGTGAGCACAGCGTTGTACAACCGGTACCGTCCCGCGACCTTCGCCCAGGTCGTCGGCCAGGAACACGTGACCGACGCGCTGCGCAAGGCTCTGCGAACCGGCCGGCTGCACCACGCGTACCTGTTCAGCGGCCCGCGGGGCTGCGGCAAGACGTCCTCGGCCCGGATCCTCGCCGCCTCGCTGAACTGCGAGCAGGGCCCCACCCCCGAGCCCTGTGGCGTATGCGACGAGTGCGTCGGCATCCGCACCGGCGCCTCGATGGACGTCACCGAGATCGACGCGGCCTCCCACGGCCTCGTCGACGATGCCCGAGATCTGCGCGAACGGGCCTTCTTCGCCCCCGCGTCGGCCCGGTTCAAGGTGTTCGTGGTCGACGAGGCGCACATGGTGACGGCCGCGGCGTTCAACGCCCTGCTGAAGGTCGTCGAGGAGCCGCCGCCGTACCTGAAGTTCGTCTTCGCCACCACCGAGCCGGACAAGGTCATCCCGACGATCCGGTCCCGCACCCACCACTACGCCTTCCGGCTCGTTCCGCCAGGCGTGCTGCGCACGCACCTGGCGTCGATCTGCGAGCAGGAGGGCGTCACCGTCGACCCGACGGTGCTGCCACTGGTCGTGCGGGCCGGAGCGGGATCGGTTCGGGACTCGCTGTCCGTCCTCGACCAGCTCCTCGCCGGGGCGGACGACGACGGTCTGCACTACGACCGCGCGGTAGCCCTTCTCGGCATGACCGACGGGGTCCTGCTCGACGAGACCGTCGACGCGCTCGCCCGGCACGACGGCGCCGCCCTGTTCACCGTCGTCGACAAGGTCGTCTCCGCCGGCCACGACCCGCGGCGCTTCGCCACCGACCTGCTCGACCGGCTCCGCGACCTGATCATCATGGCGGCCGTCCCGGACGCCGACGCCCGCGGGCTGCTGGAATCCTTCTCCCCGGACCAGATCGACCGGATGCGCGCGCAGGCCGCCGCGGTCGGCCCCGCGGAGCTGTCCCGCACGGCGGACGTGCTGCACGGCGGCCTGGTCGAGATGCGGGGCACGACGAGCCCACGGCTGATGCTCGAGCTGATCCTCGCCCGCGCGCTGCTGCCCGCGGCCTCCGCGGACCCGGCGGCGCTGCTGACCCGGCTGGAACGGCTGGAACGCCGTTCCGTGCTCGCCGCTCCCGACTCGGCGGCCGCTCACCCGGCCTCGGCGCCCGGCTTCGGCCCGGACCCGGCGGCAGGCAGTTCCCCGTTCGGCGGTGTCAACGGCCCGGATGGCCCGCGTGGCATGCCCGGCCCGCCTGGCCCGGACGAGGCAGCGGCCCCCGCACGGACGGCGTCGCCCGCTCGGCCGGCACCCGCCCACTCGGCACGCGCCGCCGCGGCTCCCGCTTCCCAGGGGCCGGCCAGCGGATCGTGGGACGCGGCTCCGGTGGGGAGTGGCGCGGGACCGGGTGCACCGACCGGCGGAGCCGGCTACGGCGGACCGCCGCCGGCAGGCGCCGGTTTCGGCCCGCAGCCCGGAGCCGGCGGCGGCCCCGGGGCGAGGCAGGGCGCAGGGACCGGGCAGGGTGCCGGAGCCGGGCAGGGCCCAGGAACTGGGCAGGGTGCCGGGGCCAGGCACGGTCTTGGCGCCGGGCAGAGTGCCGGTGCCGGGCAGGGCGCTGCGGCTGGGCAGGGCGGCGGGGTCGGTCCGGGCGGCGGGCGGATCGACGCCGCTGGCCTGCGGATGCTGTGGGACGAGGTCCTCCAGCTCGCCAGCCGTCGCAGTCGCAAGACGCACGCGATCCTGAAGGACCACGCGACCGTCGCCGATGTGCGCGGTGACGAGGTGGTGCTCGCCTTCGCCAGCCCCACGATGGGACGGATGTTCGGGCAGGGCAACAACGCCGAGGTGTTCTGCACCGCCCTGGCCGAGAAGATCGGCGGAACCTGGCGAGTCAGCGTGGGGCCCGCGGGAGGCTCCGGTCCCGGACGCGGCGGCGGCCGACCGGTCGGGGGGCCGCCGCCCGGCGGGGGCTTCGGTGGCCAGCCGGGATCAGGACCCGCCTGGGCCGGCCCGGACCAGCGCTTCGGTGGCGGTGGGCCAGCCCCGGCGGCGGGCGGCCGAGCCGGTGGGCCCGCTCCAGGCCAACCCGGGCCAGGGCAACCCGTGTCGGGGCACTGGCAGGGGCCGGGCGGCGGAAGTCACCCGGACCAGCAGGATCACTCGGGTCACGCGCGCCCCGGAGAGGGACCTGGCGGCGTGGACGCCGGCGGCCGGCCGCCCGCCCCGACGGGCTGGGCGCCCGGTCCGGGCGGTGGCGTGCCGCGCGCCGACGACGGGGACGCCGGTCGGGCGACCGGCGCACACGGCCCCGTGGGCGGACCCGGGGAAGGCGGACCCGGGCAAGGCGGACCCGGGCAAGGCGTGGCCGACGACGGCTGGCGCGGCCGTGGTGGGGAGTCGGGCGGGGATCATCACCTGGGCCGGCGCAGCGACAACACCCGATTCCCCGAGCCCACCCCGCCGACCCACGAACACCTCGAGGACGGCGGCAGCGGTACCTACTACGGCGACCGCGGCCAGGGGTCCGGTGACGCCCACGGCATCGTCGAACAGCGCGGGGCCGGTGCGCATGCAGCCGGCCAGAACAGCACGGGCCGTAACGGCGCCGGACCGAACAACGCCGGACCGAACAGCTTGGGCCGGAACGGCGTCGCGCAGAACAGCACCGACTGGAACGGCGCGCGCCACCATGTCGGCGTGCACCGTGCCGCGGATCAGGGCGCCGCTGCTCAGGGCGCCGCCGGTCAGGGCGCCGGCGGCGGGGGTGCCGCGGCGAGGGGTGGCGCCGGTTGGGCGGGAGGTGGCGAGGGCGGCGCTGGCCCGATCGGGGTCGGCGGGCACGGTTCGGCGGGGGGTGGCGGCACGCGCGCCGCGCCGCCGGTCAACGACGAGCCGTCCCTCGATGACGATGATGCCCCGGGGCAGGTGGGCGGGGCCCGCGGCGGTGCGGAGGCGGCGATGTCCCTGCTGCGGACCGGGCTCGGCGCCACGGTCATCGAACAGATCCCGACAAGCTGACGGGAAAGTAGGCTCGTCGACATGTCGAACTCGCAGACCTCCGCCGGCGATGGGACTCCGGCCGGCGGTGGACTGCCCGCCGGGGGTGGCGCCCATCTGGGGCAGATCCTCCAGCAGGCGCAGAAGATGCAGGCCGCGCTCCTGTCGGCCCAGGAGGAGCTCGCCTCCGCCCGGGTGGACGGCACGGCCGGCGGTGGCCTGGTCAGGGCCACCGTCAACGGCGGCGGCGAGCTCGTCGACCTCACGATCAGCCCGGAGGCGGTCGATCCGGAGGATACCGAGACACTCGCCGATCTGATCCTCGCGGCGGTCCGCGACGCGACCACCAACGCGCACCGGCTCGCCGCGGAACGGATGGGCTCGCTCACGGGCGGACTGGGCGCAGGCGGGCTCGCCGGCGGCGGGCTCGGTGGGGCCACCGCTGCAGGTGGGGCCGGTGGGGCGCTCGGCGGTCTGGGTGATCTCGGCGGCCTGTTGGCCGGCGGCGGCGCGGCGGGGCCGCGCGGTCCCGGTCGTCCCGGACTGGGCTGACGGGCGGGAGCATCGATGTACGAGGGCATCGTCCAGGATCTGATCGACGAACTCGGGCGGCTGCCCGGCATCGGCCCCAAGAGCGCCCAGCGGATCGCGTTCCACCTGCTGGCCGCCGACCCGGTGGACGTCCGCCGGCTGGCGACCGCGCTGACCGAGGTCAAGGACAAGGTCCGGTTCTGCCGGAGCTGCTTCAACGTCGCCCAGTCGGAGCTGTGCCGGATCTGCGCCGATCCCCGCCGCGACCAGGCCCTGATCTGCGTGGTCGAGGAGCCCAAGGACGTCGTCGCGATCGAGCGCACCCGGGAGTTCCGCGGGCGGTACCACGTGCTCGGCGGGGCGATCAACCCGATCGGCGGGGTCGGGCCCGACGACCTGCACATCCGCGAACTCGTCGCACGGCTGGCCGACGGCACGGTGACGGAGCTGATCCTCGCCACCGACCCGAACACCGAGGGTGAGGTCACCGCGTCCTACCTCGCCCGCCAGATCGGGCCGATGGGGCTGCGGGTCACCCGACTGGCCAGCGGCCTGCCGATGGGCGGCGACCTGGAGTGGGCCGACGAGGTGACCCTCGGCCGCGCCTTCGAGGGACGCCGGGTCGTCAACGCCTGACCCACCGGCCCCGGGGCCCGGGACCCTCGGCTCGACCCCCGGTCAGAAGCCGAGGATGGGCGCGTACGTCGAGCTGGGGATCGAGGCGAGGGTCAGCAGGACGACGCTGACATCGAGGTGGTCGGCCTCGGCGCTGAACACGGCATGCAGGCCACGGGTGCGGTAGACATCCACCCCGTGGTCGCGGCTGACCCGCACGCCGAAGACCTTCGTCGCCCTGATCCACCAGATCCGGCCGGCCGCCCGGATCCGGATCTGGCGGGCGTCGCGCCGCATGCCGGTCGTCAGCCGGGCCAGCCGGTCCGCGGGCAGCCACGGCTGGTCCACGTAGCCGACGATGTCCCGCTCCGGGCCGTGCACCACGAGCCGGGCGGGGCGGGCCGCGGAACCGGGCTCGACCAGGTCGAGCTCCGTGGTGATCTCCCGGTCCCGGGGGAACATCTCGGCCGCCCAGACACCCTCCCCGTGCAGGACCCGCTTGCCCTGCGGACCGCCCTGCGGATGCCCGCGGGGCAGCATTCCGCCGATGATCCGGCCGGCGCCGTCCAACCGCCAGGCCACCGAGATGACGACGCCCGGGGGCAGGGCGGCGCCAAGATCACAGGCATCACGTAGGGGGCAGGTCCGCACGCCTCGGATCCACCTATCCATCCAGGCCGCTCAGGTGCCGTCGTGCCCGCGCACGCCCCTGGGTCGCCTCCCCGGGGGCCGGCCCGCCTCCGGGTGGACCGGATTTCCCCCTGGAGATCACTCGACACCTCCCCACTGCCCCCGGTCACCGTCCGCACATGTGGTCACTTTCCGCCACCAAGCTCGACTGCCACCGACCATCGATGTGTGGATCTGCAACGCCTCGCTGCGCTGTGCACCCAGATGCTACGCCGCGCGCCCATGTGCCCATCATGTGCACTCGCGCGAGCATGTGCGCGCGCTTTCGCCATCCCGTCCGCCCACGCTTTCGGACGCGCGTCGGCACCGGCGTCCGAACGGTCGTCGGCGATCGCCTCGGAACGTTCATCCAGCGGAGCGTTCGCACGTGCATATGCCCGATACGTTCGCCCCTCCGGCCATTCCTACGGATCACATGACGACCACGGTGCGGGCCGGTACCAGGACCGATGCCGACCCCCGCGGTCCGCGGACGCGGAGCCGGGCGGCATGGTTAGGGGCGGCCGGTCCACACCGTCCATCAGGAGGTCCACCGTATGATCATCAGCTCGCATGTCCCCGCGGGCGCCTTCGTGGGTATGGCGATCCGGCATCCCGTGCCCGCCCTGGCCGCCGGATTCCTCTCGCATCTCGCCATGGACGCGCTGCCGCACTGGGGCACCGGCCCGAACACCGAGTCGGAGTGGCTGCCGATCGCGCGCCGGGACGGGGTCGCCGGGCTCGCCGCCATGGCCCTGCTGACCGCGTCGGCCCCGGCCGGGCGGCGCCTGGCCGTCCTCGCCGGCATGACCGGCGCCTGCCTGCCCGACACCGACAAGGTGGGCCGGTACTTCGTCGGCTCCAGTCCCTGGCCGAGCAGGTTCGACCGCTTCCACGAGAAGATCCAGAACGAGGCCCGCCACCGGCTGCCCCGTGAGGTGGCGACGGCCGCGGCCCTCACCCTCGCGGGCACGGTGCTGCTGCGTCGGCTGCCCGCCCGCGCGTCCTGACCGGGGCGCCAGGGGCCGCCCGCGCGTCCTGACCGGCCGGTAGGGGCCGCCCTGGCCCCGGACCGCCCGGTCCGGACCGCCCGGTCCGGGCTGGCCGGTCCGGGCTGGCCGGTCCGGGCTGGCCGGTCCGGGCTGGCCCCGCCCGGCCGCCGTCAGGGCAGCAGGACGGCCGCGCCGGTGACCCGGTCGGCGGCGAGATCGTCGAGGGCCTGGTCGGCGGCGTCGAGCGGGTAGGGCGACACCGTCACCGCCAGCCGGTGCTCGGCGGCGATCGCGAGGAACTCCGCGCCGTCGGCCCGGGTGTTCGCGGTCGTGCTGCGCAGGTCGCGCTCCTGAAACAGGTGGTCGGCATAGACGAGTGGCGGGATGTCGCTGAGGTGGATGCCCGCCACCGACAGGGTGCCGCCGCGGTCGAGCGCCGCGAGCGCCACCGGCACCAGCTCGCCCACCGGCGCGAACAGCACCGCCGCGTCCAGCGGCTCGGGCGGCGCGTCGTACGCCCCGGCCGCGGACGCCGCGCCGAGTTCGAGGGCCAGGGCCTGCGCGCGGGCCGAGCGGGTCAGCACATGGACCCGCGCCCCCTGGGCGATCGCCACCTGGGCGGCGAGATGCGCGGACGCGCCGAAGCCGTAGATACCCAGCCGGCCGCCGGGGGGCAGTGCCGCCCGCCGCAGCGCCCGGTAGCCGACGATGCCGGCGCACAACAGCGGGGCGAGCTCGGCGTCGCTGTAGCCGGCGGGCAGCCGGTAGGCGTAGTCGGCGCGGACGCAGACGTACTCGGCGTACCCGCCGTCGACGTCCCAGCCGGTGTAGGTCGACGCGGGGCAGAGATTCTCCGCGCCGCGGGCACAGTAGGCGCAGGTCCCGTCGGTCGAGGCGAGCCACGCCACGCCCAGCCGGTCGCCCAGGCGCACCCCCGGCGGACCTGCGTCCACCGCCGCCGGCACCCCGGGGCCGAGCGCGTCGACCCGGCCGACGACCTCGTGCCCCGGCACGGTGCGCGGCCGGTGCGGCACGAGGTCGCCCTCGGCGAGGTGCAGGTCGGTGCGGCACACGCCGCACGCGTCGACGCGCAGCCGGACCTGCCCGGGCCCCGGTTCGGGCACGGGCAGCTCGGCCGCGCGCAGCGGGCGCGTGCCCATCGGCCCCGGCGCGACGACCTGCCAGGCCCGCATCGCCGGCCCCGGCCCGCGGCTCAGACGCTGACGCCGTGGTCGCGGGCCAGGCCACCGAGGTCGTTGTGGCCCTGGCCCACGGCCCGGAACTTCCAGTCCGCGCCGTTGCGGTAGACCTCGCCGAAGATCACGACCGTCTCGGTGGAGTAGTCCTCGGACAGGTCGTACCGAACCAGCTCGTTGCCGCCCTGGTCGACGACCCGGATGTAGGCGTTGCGCACCTGGCCGAAGTTCTGGCTGCGGTTCACCGCGTCATAGATCGAGACGGGGACGACGATCCGTTCGATCTCGGCGGGCACCGAGGGCAGGTTGATGATGATGGACTCGTCGTCGCCCTCGCCCTGCCCCGTCTTGTTGTCGCCGGTCAGCGTGATCGCCCCCTCGGGCGAGGCGAGGTTGTTGTAGAAGATGAAGTAGCTGTCGTTGAAGGCCTTGCCGTCCGCCCGCAGGCCGATGGCCGAGGCGTCGAGGTCGAAGTCGGTGCCGGTGGTGGTGCGGGCGTCCCAGCCGAGCCCGACGTTCAGCGCGGTGAGCTGGGCGGTGCCGGCCTCCGCGGCCTGCTTCGTGAGGCTTACGTTGCCACCCTTGGCGAGGCTGACTGCCATTGCGGATGTCCTTCCTGGACTGATGCGTCGGGGACCATCGCATCCAACCGCGGGACGCGGTCGATATGGCGCGGTCGGTGCCGTCACCCTGGCACAACGGATCGGATCCGCCCAGCGTGCCGTCGTCGGGACGACAGGGTCGCGGCGGGTCGGACCCCGGGCACGCTGCGCAGACATGCACCCAGGTCACATCGGAGCAATCCCTGGCGAGCGGAGCGGGCAGGTGTCGGCGCTCGGTAACCTGGCTGCCATGGCGCTCCTGGTCGCGAAGTTCGGTGGGTCCTCCGTTGCCGACGCGGACCGCATCAAACGGGTCGCCGAGCGGGTCGTCGAGGCGCGCCGCGACGGCAACGACGTGGTGGTCGTGGTGAGCGCCATGGGCGACACGACCGACGAGCTGCTCGACCTCGCCGAGCAGGTGTCACCGTTGCCGCCCGCCCGCGAGCTCGACATGCTCCTCACCGCCGGCGAGCGGATCTCCATGGCCCTGCTGGCGATGGCGATCACCACGCTCGGCGCGGAGGCCCGGTCGTTCACCGGCTCCCAGGCCGGCGTCATCACCGACTCGGTCCACGGCAAGGCCCGCATCATCGACGTCACACCGGGCCGGATCCGGGCCGCGCTCGACGAGGGCGCGATCGCGATCGTCGCCGGTTTCCAGGGCGTCAGCCAGGACACCAAGGACATCACCACGCTGGGCCGGGGCGGCTCGGACACGACCGCGGTCGCGCTCGCCGCGGCGCTGCACGCCGACGCGTGCGAGATCTACACCGACGTCGACGGCGTGTTCAGCGCCGATCCGCGCATCGTCCCCGACGCCCGCCGCATCGACACGATCTCCTACGAGGAGATGCTGGAGATGGCGGCCTGCGGCGCGAAGGTCCTCATGCTGCGCTGCGTCGAGTACGCCCGTCGCTACAGCGTCCCCGTGCATGTCCGCTCGTCGTTCAACGCGAAGCCGGGCACGTGGGTCACCGAGATTCCGGAGGCACAGCTCGTGGAACAGGCCATCATCCGTGGCGTCGCGCACGACGTCAGCGAGGCGAAGGTGACGGTCGTCGGCTGCCCGGACAAGCCGGGGGTGGCGGCGGCGGTGTTCCGGGCCGTCGCGGACGCGGACGTCAATCTCGACATGATCGTCCAGGTCGGCTCGGTCGCGGGCTCCGGCCGCACCGACATCTCCTTCACCCTGCCCAAGACCGACGGGCGGACCGCGCTGACGGCGCTGGCGAAGGTGCAGGGCGAGATCGGCTTCGAGCGGACCCTCTACGACGACCACATCGGCAAGCTGTCGCTGATCGGCGCCGGGATGAAGTCGCACCCCGGGGTGTCGGCGCGGTTCTTCGGCGCGCTCGCCGACGCCGGCGTCAACGTGGAGATCATCTCAACGTCGGAGATCCGGATCTCGGTGGTGGTACGCGACACCGACCTGCCGGGCGCGGTGCGCGCCGTGCACGGCGCCTTCGAGCTCGGTGACCCCGACGGCGGGGCGGTCGTCTACGCGGGCACCGGTCGATGAGAACACCGGTCACGCGCGCCGTGGCGACGATCGCGGACGGCACGGCACTGATCACGGGTCATCGGGAGGATGGGGCATGACGGGCAACGAGGCCGGCCGGCGGCCGACGCTCGCGGTGGTGGGCGCTACGGGCGCGGTCGGCACGGTGATGCTGTCGATGCTCGCCGAGCGTCCGGACATCTGGGGGGAGATCCGGCCCGTGGCCTCGGCCCGCTCGGCCGGGCGCACCGTGCGGGTGCGCGGCGCGGACGTCGCCGTGCAGGTGCTCTCGCCGGAGGTCTTCGACGGGGTGGACGTCGCCGTGTTCGACGTGCCCGACGAGGTGTCGGCGCAGTGGGCGCCGGTGGCGGCGGCGCGCGGCGCGGTCGCGGTCGACAACTCGGGCGCCTTCCGGATGGACGACGACGTCCCCCTCGTCGTCCCCGAGGTCAACGCCGACCAGCTCGCCGCCCGCCCGCGGGGCATCATCGCCAACCCGAACTGCACGACCCTGTCGATGATCGTCGCGCTCGGCGCGCTGCACCGGGCCTTCGGTCTGGAGTCGATGTTCGCCGCCTCCTACCAGGCCGCCAGCGGCGCCGGACAGGCCGGCATCGACACCCTCTACAACCAGCTCGCCACGGTCGGTGGGACGCGGGAACTCGGCCAGACCGCCGGTGACGTGCGCAAGGCGATCGGCGAGGACGGCCTCGGCCCGTTCCCCGCGCCGCTGGCCCTCAACGTCGTGCCGTGGGCCGGGTCGCTGCGCGACGGCGGCTGGTCGTCCGAGGAGTTCAAGGTCCGCAACGAGTCCCGCAAGATCCTGGGCCTGCCGGACCTACGAGTGTCGGCGACCTGCGTCCGGGTGCCGGTGATCACCACCCATGCCGTCGCGGTGCACGCCCGTTTCGCGCGGCCCGTCACCGGCGACGAGGCCCGCGCGGTGCTGCTCGCCGCCCCCGGGGTCGCGGTGGTGGACGACCCGTCCGCCGGCGAGTTCCCCACCCCTTCGGACGTGGTGGGCACCGATCCCACCTGGGTCGGACGGATCCGGCAGTCGCCGGACGACCCGCACGAGATCGCACTGTTTCTCTGCGGCGACAACCTGCGCAAGGGAGCGGCGCTGAACACGCTGCAGATCGCCGAACTGCTCGTCGCCGGGCCACCGGCAGCGCAGGCGGCGGCAGCCGGCTGACGGCCCGCTGAGGCGGTTCGTACGCTCGCGTGCGGCGGGCCCGGCCGGCGCCCAGGCGCGGCCGGCCTGTCACGCACCCGCACGCCGTCCGCGCCGAGCCGTGATTGGTCTGGTCGCGGCAGCGCGCACATTCGCTTTCCCTGCGTTTCTCAGCAACCTTTAAGCTTTGGTCGCCGAGAGGAGCCACAAGGGAGACCGAGAACGAGCGGTCGGAGAACGGGATGCGCTTACCCGGCTTTGCACGAACAGCCATCGCCCCGGCGGCGATCCGTCACCGAAATCACGCCGATCGGCAAAAGCGCGGCGACCCGCCGGAAGGCGGATCAACCGGCCTCGACAGTGGGACATCGAAGACCGTTCCATTCCCGCCTGGCCAGGGGGAAAGGCGTCTTCTGGAGTACAGTCCCGCAGGAGGCTCCGATCGAGGCGACACACCCGAGCGGGCCGGGGAAACGAAGCCCTCCGGCACGATCGGGCAGTCGTGCAATCGACTCCGCCACGTGACGAACGGCGCGGAGAAGCGGTCAGCCCGCCCAGCGGAGCACCCGATGGGCGGGCTGACCGTGAAGTCTCTCGTGGCTCAGACGACGCGGACGGCGTCGGCCTGCGGACCCTTCTGACCCTGGGTCACCTGGAACTCGACCCGCTGGCCCTCCTCAAGTGCCTTGTAGCCGTCCATCTGAATCGCGCTGTAGTGAACGAAGACGTCGGAGCCGCCGCCGTCCACGGAGATGAAGCCGAAGCCCTTCTCCGAGTTGAACCACTTCACCGTGCCCTGAGCCACGTGCCGTTCTCCCTGCTGGTGCAGTCAGGACCCGCACCGCGCGGGCCCCGGACCGAACGCCAGGAAGCCACAAGAGTTCCTGGCGCTGTTCCGCCGCGCCTCGGTTGAGACGCGAACCGGCGAACTCCGGCCAGGGACGACGCTACACGGACGGAGGGCTTCGCGGGAGTCCTCCGAGCAAGGAAGTCCACTTCATGCCCCGGTAACAGAACAACGCCGCCGGCCCGGCCACGGGCTAGTACACCCGGGCGGTCCCGCAATCCGTCGAGCTGACAGGGATTTCCCAGCGTGGGCAGCGTGCGGGGGCGACCGCGCGATGGATGGCCCAGACGTGGCAACTCGGACGGGTGACCGCCGCGACTTTCGATCCGACCACGACCCGGACCACATCCCGGCCCACAATCGGGCCCACACGCGGCTACGCGTCGCCGGCGGGGTGCAACGGACCGCGGCCGGCGGAGAGTCGTTCGGCCGCCGCGGCGATCTCGGCGAGATCGGCGCCGGTGAGGGTCAGCGAGCCGGCCGGCAACCAGCCGTCGAGCTGGTCCGGGCGGCGGGCTCCGACGATGGCGCCGCTCACCCCGGGGGAGGCCAGGGTCCAGGCGACCGCGACGGCGGCGACCGTGGTCGCGTGCCGGCGGGCCACCTCCGCGAGCACCTCGACGAGGGCGAGGTTGCGCGCCAGGGCCGGCGGGTTGAACTCGGGGGCCCCGCGCCGCCAGTCGTCGGCCGGCAGCTCGGCGGTCCGCGTCGCGCTCCAACGCCCGGAGAGCAACCCGGACTGCATCGGGCTGTAGACGATCGTGCCGATGCCGTGGGCGGCCGCATACGGCAGGATCTCACCGGCGACGGCCCGGTCGATCAGGGAGAAGGGCGGCTGCAGCACGTCCACCCCGCCGGCCGCCGCGGCCTGCTCGAGCTGGTCGACGGAGAAGTTGGACACGCCCACCGAACGGATCTTGCCGGCGGCCCGCAGCTCGTGCAGCGTCCCGACGGCGTCGGCGATCGGCGTGCCGTCCTGCGGCGGCCAGTGCAGCTGATACAGGTCGATGCGGTCGACGCCGAGCCGGCGCAGCGAGGCGTCGACCTCGGTCCGGATCGAGGCCGGGGCGCCCACCCGGGCCGGCGGGACGCTCCGGTCGGCGTCGTCCCAGACCAGACCGCACTTGGTGAACACGTAGGGTCGCTCGGCCGCGGGGAGGTCGGCGAGCGCCCGGGCGACGAGCTCCTCGGAGTGCCCGAGCCCGTAGACGGCGGCGGTGTCGATCCAGTTGATCCCCGCCGCGACCGCGTGGCGGATCGCCGCGACCGCCTCGGCGTCGTCCTGGGCGCCCCAGCCGAAGGCCCAGCCCGCTCCGCCGATCGCCCAGGCACCGAAGCCCACCCGGGTGATCTCCATGCCCGTCGGGCCCAGCGGCGTCGTCGGAAGCGTGGTCGAGGTGGTCATCGCGAGCCTCCTGCGGCACCGGGACGAAGGCGGGGTCGACCGGAGGCTACCCGCCCCCGCCCGTCCGACGCCCTGATGCTGCCGACGCCCCCGGCACTGCCTACGCCCAGAGTTACCGGGCGCCACGGGCACCGCGGCTGCTCAGGCGAGCCAGCGGCGGTACTTCGCGGCGGAGATCCGGGGCCAGGCGTCGAAGAAGTCCCGCTCGGCCAGCCGCCCGCGGCACTCCTCCAGCCCGAGCAGGACCCCCAGCGTGAACGCGGTGGACTCGCCCTGGGCCTGGGCGGCGGCGCCCCACCCGCGCAGGAGGTCTCGCGCGACGGTGGCGTCCTGATGGGTGCCGAGCAGCTCCTGCGCCCGCTCCGCCTGGCCGACGAGTGCCGTCGCGTCCTGGCCGTACAGCGGGGTCACCGCCTCGACGGCGTAACGCAGCCGCTTGGCCTGCTTGCGCGCGGAGTGCAGCAGCTCGTCCCGGTCGTGGCCGACGGGGAGCCCGGCGGCGGCGGTCACCTTCTTGGCCAGCCGCCGGTCGGCGCGGCGGACGAGGTCGGGCAGGACCTTGCCGGCCGGGCGCCGTGCCGCGCCGGTCAGCGGGGCGCGGACCAGGGTGAGCAGGCTCGCGACGAGGGCGAAGTACCGGTCGCTGCGCAGCATCGCCAGCGCCTCGTCGCGGGCGGCGGCCATCCCGGTGGACAGGTGGGCGCTGACCGTCTCGTGCACCGGCCCGGCGACCAGGTCCGCGGGCAGCTCGGCCAGCCGGCCGTCGAAGTAGGCGATCTGCACCTCGGCGTCGCGGGCGCCGGACAGCGCGCCGGCCAGGTCGCGCAGCTCCCCGTCGAGCAGCGTCACCGTGTCGGCCGGGAACAGCGGCGCGAAGGTCCGCAGCGTGCTGCGGGCCCGCCGGCAGGCCACCCGCATCCGGTGGACGGCCTCGGGCTCGTCGAGCCGCACCCGCGGGTCGGCGGCGAGCAGGGCGCGGACCTGCTCGATGAGGTAGGCGCGCACGACGTCGCCCGCCGGGGCCCGCCGGCGCGGGCGGCGCGGCAGCGGGGGCACGTCCGGCCCCGGACCGGCGGCGAGCGCGGGCCCGAGCAGCCGGCCCAGCTTCGAGGAGTCCGTCGCCGCGACCGCGCCGGCCGAAAGCAGCAGCTCGCCGACGTCGTCGAGCAGGCCGCGCTTGCCGTCGACGAGTTCGACCTCGATCTCCCGCCAGGTGCTCACGACCGTCGCCTCGCCGAGCGTCTGGGCGGAGACCTGGTCGTCGACCACCTCGGCCAGGTCGACGCCGGCGGCGTCGCGCAGCCGCCGGGCGGTGCGCAGGGTGCGCAGCCGGGCGACCGGACGCAGCTCGCCGCCGCGCAGGTGCACCGTCACCAGGTCGACGAACTCCGCCGGCGGGGTGTGCCGCGCGCCCGCGGCCACGTCGACCACGCCGTCGGCGGCGTCGAGCGGGAGCCGCAGCTCGTCGCGCTCGCCGACGCGGACCGGCAGCTTCAGGTGCCAGCCGGCGTCGGAGCCGCCGGTGCGCCGGCGCAACGTGATCCGGTTACGGGCGAGGCGCAGGTCGTCGGTGTCGAAGTACACGGCCTCGAGGCTGACGGCGCGGCGGGTCCGCGCGGTCGCGACCCCGGGCAGTCCGCCCAGCTTCGGCAGCACGAAGGTCGGCTCGACGGCGTACTTGCGTTCTATCTCACGGGCCCCGGTGGCCATCCGCCCCGCCCTCCTCGTTGTTCTCCCATGGCGACTCTTCGCCTTACACCGTCACGCGCCCCACATCGCGGGCATGGCGCACCCAGGCAGCCCCTGCCCAGCCCCTCGTCGTTGTCCGATGGTCCGTCGGAGTGCCGGGAAGGACAGCGTCGGACACCTGATGGACGACTTGTGTTTCCCTGCCGTTAACCTTAGCGCGGAGCGGGAATCCAGGAGACCTTCCCGACCAGGAGCACATAGCCGACGAACGCCACCGTGTCGATGAGCGAGTGGGCGATCACCAGCGGCAGCACCCGGCCGTTGCGCTGGAACAGCCGGGCGAACAGCAGGCCCATCGCGAGGTTGCCGGCGAACCCGCCCAGGCCCTGGTACAGGTGGTAGGAACCGCGCAGCAGCGCGCTGGTGGCCAGCGCCCGCCCCGGCGTGACCCCGAGCTCACGCAGCCGCACCAGCAGGTAGCCGGTGACGATGACCTCCTCGGCGAGGCCGTTCTGGCAGGCGCTCAGCACGAGGACCGGCACCCGCCACCACACGTCGGGCAGGCTCGACGGCGCGACGGTGAGGTTGGCGCCGCTGTGCCAGGCCAGCAGGTAGAAGCCGAGGCCGAGGCCGCCGATCCCGGCGGCGAGCAGGGCGCCCTGGGCGAGGTCCGGGCCGGGTCGCCGGCCGTCGAGGCCGATTACGCGCCGCCCGCCGCCGTGGCGGGCCAGCAGGTGCACGGCCAGCAGCACGGGCACCACGCCGGTGGCGACGTCGGCCAGTTGCAGGGCGAGGTCGAGCCACGGGCGGCCCGGCGCGGCCGAGGTGTTCAACCGGGCGACCTGGGAACGGACCGGTCCCGGCCGGGTGAGCACGCCCACGTAGCGGATGAGCGCGTAGAGCGCGGAGGCGGCGAAGGAGACCCCGAGCACGAGCCAGACCTCGGCGGCCAGAACCCGCCGGGTGAGCGGTTCGGCCGTGACCGGCGCCGCCGGCGGGGCATCCGTCACCGGTCGACCGTAGCCCACCGCAATGGGCGGCCCGACCACGGATCGGCCCGGCGGCGACGCACCGCCGGGCCGATCCAGGGCCGCGGATCGGGTCGGCCGGTCAGTCCACCGGCTCGGGCCGGGTGAACAGCCGGTACAGCACGACCAGCGGCGGCGTGATCAGCAGGAGGCCGCCGCCGACGGTGTAGAGCATCGCGTGGATGTTGGTCGCCGGCGCCGCGGCGTCGTCGACCGTCACCTGCCCCACGATCAGGTCGGGGTACTGGGCGACCGCCCAGCCCCAGAGCATCGCGGCGACCGCGAGACCCGCCGCCAGCCGGGCGGCGACGAACTGGTTGCGCGCCAGCGCGACCAGGGAGCCGATCCCACCGACCGCGGAGAGCACCACCAGCAGCATCGAACGATCACGGAACCGGTGCGCGACCACGGGGGCCTGGTCCCAGAACAGCGGCAGCAGGACCAGCGCGAGGATGCCGCAGACCACGGCCCCGCCGACGGCGCGGCGGCGGAAGTCGGCCACCAGGTGCTCGGTGGCCGGCGAGGCCGCCGCGTCCTTGCACAGGTACACGGCGGCGAGGAAGGCCGTCGCGGCGACCGCGAACAGCCCGCAGACGAGGCCGAACGAGCTGCGGACCGGCGCGAACGGGTCGTCGGCCGACATGTCCCCGGTGGCCAGCGCCGCCCCGGCCACCCCGAGCGCGAACGGGGTGATCGTGGACGACACCGCGAAGACGTGCCCCCACCAGTGGTCGGGCCCCGCCGCGCCGGCGCCGTAGGCGCGGTAGACGTAGGCCGCGCCGCGCAGCACGATGCCGATCAGCGCGGCCGACAGCGGCACCTCCAGCGAGGAGCCGACCACCCCGTAGGCGGGCGGGAACCCGCTGAACAGGGCGACGACGATGAACACGAGCCAGACGTGGTTGGCCTCCCACACCGGCCCGATCGCGTTCGAGATCAGCTTGCGCTGGGCCCGCGCGTCCCGTCCTCGGGCGAGCAGGTCCCACACGCCGCCGCCGAAGTCCGCGCCGCCGAGCAGCGCGTAGGCGGTCAGGCCGATCACCATGACGACGAGGAGCAGGTCGGCGGAGGTCATCGGGTCTCTCCCCGGTCGGTGCGGCCGGCGGTGCGCGTGCCGGTGTCGGGACGGCGGGTGGTGGCGTGTCGGCCCCCGGCGGAGCGCCGGCCCAGCAGGCCGTGCCAGCCGGGCGCGCCACGCCGGTTCGACGCCGCGGGCCGTCCGCCCCCGAAGGATCCGGTGGGGTGCGGCTCGGGCCGGGGCCGCGGGATGGTGGGCGACGTGGGAGCCGGCGTCGTGGGCGTCGCGGACGGCTCGGCGCCGTCCGGCCGCGGGCTGATCGTCGGTGCCGGGTTGCGGCTCGGGTCCATGCCGGGGTCGGCGCCTGCCAGCGGATCGGCCTCGGTGGCCGGCTCGGTTTCGGTCGGCGGTTCGGACCCGGTGGACGGCTCGGTCCCCCTGGAGGGATCCGGCCCCTTGGCGGGGTCGGATCCCTCGGACGGGTTGCCGATCCCGGTGACCATGCTGCCGCCGGCGGGAGCGGGTGCGCCGGCGGGGGTCACGGGGAGGCGGCCGGGGAGGAGCACCGCCACCGGCAGGCCCGTCTGGTCGCGCTCGGAGAGCAGATCCGTCCGGGTCGTGTACCAGGCGACCGGCTCGGCGGCCGGGTCATACGCGGCGGCCGGCACATGCCGGGCGGCGGGGGCGAACGTGGCGGCCGGAACGTACCGGACCGCGGGCACGGACTCCGCCGCGGGGAAGGACCTGGCGGCCGGGACGTACCGGACCGCGGGGACGGACTCGGCGGCAGGGAAGGACTCGGCGGCAGGGAGGGACCTGGCGGCAGGGAGGGACCTGGCGGCCGGTACTCCTGTGGCAGCCGGCACTCCTGAAGCGGCCGGCGCCCCTGTGGCAGCCGGCACTCCCCTGGCCGCAGGGATGTACCGCGCGGCGGGGACGGACTCCTTCGAGCCGGACTCGTCGCCGCCGCTGCCCTGCTCCGGTCCGGAGCCGGCCGGGCCCGAGCCGCCGCTGCCGGACCCGGACCCGCCGTCGCGCGGCCGGGGGGCGGTGGGGGCCGAGGGGCCGGCGGGCTGGCCGGGACGAAGCTGCTCGCCGCTGGGGCCGCCGGTGGCCATCTTCCGCAGGATGAGCAGCAGGGCGCCGGCGAGCCCGAGGTACAGCACCAGGGTGCCCGCGAACATCGGCGCGACCGCGTCGCCGCCGGTGACGCCCTCGACGACCCGCATGTGGTCGCCGACGATCCACGGCTGGCGGCCGCCCTCGGTGACCTCCCAGCCGGTGAGCATCGCCAGCATCGCCGCCGGCCCGGTGCACGCCGCGGCGATCAGCCACGGCCTGCTGGTGGGTAGCAGCGGGCGCTCCCCGCGACGGCGCCGCCGCAGGACGACGAACCCCGTGATCAACGACAGGCCGATCAGGGCGGAACCCGCCCCGACCATCGTGGTGAACGCACCGTGCACGAGCGTGCCGTTCGGTCGCTCGTCCGGCGGCGCACCGTCCAGGCCCTTGATCACGTGACCGGTGCTGAAGCCCTCGAGCAGGGACAGGCCGCCGGGGATCTCCAGGCCGTAGCGGATCTCGCCGGTCTTGTTGTCGTAGATCCCGCCGAGGGCGAAGGGGGCATGCGACCCGGTGTGGTACAGACCCTCCATCGCCGCGAGCTTGAACGGCTGGTTGGCGCCGGCGACGCGGGCCGCCCAGTCCCCGACGATGAGCTGCAGGGGCGCGCAGGCCAGCACGACCGCGAGCCCGATCTTCAGGCCGCGCTGGTGGTAGGTGTCGCGCCGGCCGCGCAGCATGCCCACCGCGTAGATGGCGGCGACCACGCCGCCCGCACACATCAGCGCCGCGAGCAGCATGTGGACGAGCTGCGGCGGAGTACCGGGGCTGATGAACGGGGCGTACGGCTTGGCCTCGAGGAGCTTGCCGTTCTGCTCCACGATCCCGCGCGGCACGTTCATCCAGGCGTTGACCGTGATGATGAACAGCGTCGACAGGGTGCCGGAGATCGCGATCGGCCACAGCGTCAGCCAGTGGGCCCGCGGCGAGAGGCGCTTCCAGCCGTACAGGTACATGCCGACGAAGATCGCCTCGGTGAAGAACGCAAAGCCCTCCATGGTGAACGACAGCCCGAGGGCGCCCCCGTATTTGGACATGAACGCGGGCCAGAGCAGCCCGAACTCGAACGACAACACTGTTCCCGAGACGGCCCCCACCGCGAAGAGAACGGCGAAGGCACGCGACCACTTCTTCGTCAGCGCCAGCCAGACCGGATCGCCGGTCTTGAGCCAACGTCGCTCGGTGTAGATCAGCAGCCATGGCAAACCGACACCGAACACGGCGAAGCAGATGTGGAACGCGAGGGAGAACGCCGTCTGGGCACGAGCGAGGTCGACGGCGTCGGCGGCGAGAACCATGCGCACGGCTCCTTCGAAGGACCGCGGGAAGAAATCGACCGGGATTCAGTCGACCTTCTACCCAAAGTAGAAGGTCCTAAGGTACGTAGCGGGGTGATCCGGTCGGCGGTCGGGCCTCCGTGAGGTCCACGACATGCGCGACGCCGGCCGGCGGGGCGGTGCATCGCGCGTCCCCTTCACCTGCATACGCCGTCTTCCGGCCGCTTCCCCCCCCGCAAACACCGTGTGACGTGCCCGGCAGCCGCGGACCTTGGCATTTGCCGCGTTCACCGCGGCACCAAAGGGCCCGTCCCGCGCATTCCCCGCAACCGGCCATGGCGGGCCGGAACAAGTTCACCCCCGGAGCGGGCCGGTCGGCTCGGCCGAAAAAATAACTTTCGGATAACACATCGACGCCGCCAAGCGGGTAACCCGCCACAAGGCCCCCGGGAACGGCGGCGAATGCATTTGCCGACGCCGCGGTCGGGCCGGCCGGACGCCGACGGGCCGGGACGGTCCCCGGGGTGCACCCGGCCCGGCAGCCGCGTGGGCGGAATGTGCCGGCGCCCCGCCGAATCGGGCCGGGGAGAAGGTCCCGACGCCGCGGGAGCGACGCCGGCGGCAGCCGACCGGGCGGCCGGCCCGGCGGCCAGGCCGGCGGTTCGACCTTCGGGCCACGGGCGGGTTGTGACGTCCGCGGCGCCAGCCCGGGCGGGCCGCCGACGGCGCGAGGCCGCCCGCGCCTGCCCTCGCGGGGCGAACACCCAGGTCGCGCGACTGTGTGACGTAGGAGGTGACGCGAACGAGACCGTTCCGCCGCCCTGAACTTCTACGCGACGTAGGATAGACCTATGGCGCGCCTGGGTGACCTCGAACGGTCGGTCATGGACGTGTTGTGGTCGAGCGAAGGCTGGCTCACGGCCCGCGAGGTCGCGGCCCGCCTCGACCATGAGCGCGATCTCGCGTACACCACCGTGCTGACCGTGCTTGAACGACTGGAACGCAAGGGTTTCGTCCGTCGGCAGCGGGCCGCGCGGGCCCACCGTTACGCCGCGTCCGACAGCCGGGAGGCCGTCGTCGCCGAGGCGATGATGGAGGCGCTGGGCACCGCGGACGACCGCGGATCGGCGCTGGTCCGCTTCGTCGGATCGGTCTCCGCCGAGGAGGCGGAGATCCTCCGCCGGGCGTTGGAGCCCCTCGGGGGCGAGCCGGCTGCCGAGGTCCCGGATCCCGCAGTCCCACCCCCGCCCGGGGCGGCCCCCGGCGGGCCGGACGGACCGGCCGCGGTGACCACCGACTCGGATCGAACGGTGCAGATTCCACCGGACGGGCGGTAGCGTTGCCGGTGAGATGACGACCGCGGCCCTCCTCGCCCTGTTCGCGGGCGTGCTGGCCTGGCCGGTACCACGCCTGCTGGCCGCCGCGCGCTGGCCGCACCGCTGCCCGCGGGCGGCGATCGTGCTGTGGCAGGCAATCGGGCTGGCCGGCGGGGTCTCGGCGCTGCTGGCCGCGATCGCGTTCACCGTCTCCCCGCTGTCCGGGAGCACGCCGACCGCGATCACGGATCATCTCGGCAACATCGCGGCCGGATCCCCCCTCACCGGCCTGCGCTGGGTCAACCTCGTCGGGCTTGCCACGGCGACGGCCCTGGCCTGCCGGTTGTTCGGAGTGCTCTGCGCCTCCACCGCGGCGACCCTGCGTGAGCGGCACCGGCATCGGCACCTGGTCGACCTCGCCGGCCGCCGCCACCGCGGGCACGGCGCGTGGGAGTCGGCCGACCACACGCACCTTCATCCGCCCACCACTGCCACTGCCACTGCCGGCGGCGCCGGCGGCGGCGATGCCGACCGCGGCGACGCCACCAACCCCGGCGACGGCCCGGGCGCAGGCGGCGACGGGAGCGGGAGCGGCGCCGATTCCACCACCTGCTGCCTGTGCGAACACCGTGACCGGGCCGGCATCCTGCTGCGGATCCTCGACCATCCGATCGCGGTCGCCTACTGCGTCCCGGGGGTCCGCCACGCCCGCGTGGTGGTCTCCAGGGGTCTGCTGAACACCCTCGACGCCGCCGAGCTGGACGCGGTCCTCGCCCACGAGGCGGCGCACGTCGCCGGACGGCACGATCTGGTCATCCAGCCGTTCGTCGCCTGGGAGCGCACCTTCCCCTTCCTCCGGCCGGCCCGGGAGGCGACGGCGGCCGTGTCCTTACTGGTCGAGATGCTCGCCGACGACGCCGCCGCCCGTGAGACCAACCGGCGCTCGCTCGCCCGGGCGCTGGCCCGACTCGGCGTGGCCCGGGCCCCGGTCCCCGCGGGGGCGCTCAGCATTACCGGGCACCCGGCCGCCGTGCTGCCCGCCCTCGGTGCCGAGGATCCCCTGCCGGCCACGGCGGCCCGGGCGGCGACCCGCTTCGGAGCCGGCTCGGCCGGCGGCCCGAGAAGCGCGCCGGGAGCGGGTTCCGCCGCAGCGGTCGCGCCGGACGCACCCGGCCTGCGGCTCGGGACGGTCAATCCCGTCATCTCCCGCATCGCCCGGCTGCTCGATCCGCCGGGGGTCCGTTGGTGGCTGCCCGCCGGGGCCTACCTGGCCGCCGCAGCCGTCCTCGCAGCCCCCCCGATGATCGTCCTCATCGGCTGATCGCGCAGGTCACCGGCGGTCCATGACCGCAGGCGCCGGCTCGGCAAGGGCCGGCGGAGCACCCGAGAGACGATTTATCTCTCTCCCGCCATCTCGCCCATAGGCAAGGCGCGGGCGAGTCGGCAGACTAGGCCGCGTCGGCGCAGGACGGTCCTCGCCGGCCCCCGGCGACATTGCGGTCGCCGTGTCCGGCATCTCGGCGAACCCAGGCAGACCCATACGGGCCAAGGCAGAACCAGGCAGACCCAGGCGTACGGCAGACCCAGGCGAACCCAGGCGAACCACCGGAGGCGGCGTGACGACCGAGCGGAGCGCGAGTACGACCCTGGACGAGCTGGCCCCGGATCCCGGCGCCTTCGCCGGCGGAGTCTCCTCCGACGCCCGCCATGCGGCCGTGCGGGCGGGGGTCCGCCGGCTCGGGGATCTGCTCGGCCAGGCCCTGACCCGGCACGAGGGCGCGGCGACGCTCGCGCTCGTCGAACAGGTCCGCGCGCTGGCCCGCCGGCCCGACAACGGCGCCGAACTCGGCCGGCTGCTCGCCACCGTGGACGACCGGACGGCCATCGTGCTCGCCCGTGCCTTCACCGCCTACTTCCAGCTCGCCAACATCACCGAGCAGCTGCACCGGTCCCGGGAACTGTCCGATCGGGCGAAGGGCCCGCTGACGGAGACCTTCGACCGGATGGCCGCCGCGCTCGACGCCGGCACCCTCGACCGGTCGCTGGCCGAGTCGATCGCCCGGCGCCTGGAGCTGCGCCCGGTCTTCACCGCCCACCCGACCGAGGCCAGCCGCCGCTCGGTGCTCGACACGCTGCGCCGCATCGCCGACCTGCTCGACGCCGACAGCCCGGACGGCGCGGTCCCGGCCGCCGACCGGGACCGCACGCAGCGGCGCCTCGCCGAGATGGTCGACGTCCTGTGGCAGACCGACGAGCTGCGGGTGGAGCGGCCGAAGCCCGCCGACGAGGCCCGCTCGGCGGCCTACTACCTGGAACTGATCGCCACCGAGGTGCTGCCCGACCTGCTGGAGGAGCTCGACCTGGCGCTCGCCCGGGTGGGGCTCACGCTGCCGGCCGGGGCGCACCCGGTGCGGTTCGGCTCCTGGGCGGGCGGCGACCGCGACGGCAACCCGAACGTGACTCCGGCGGTCACCCTGGAGGTGCTCACCCTCCAGCACGAGTTCGGCATCCGGTTGCTGACCGCCTCGGTCGAACGGCTCATCCAGGAGCTGACGGCGTCCACCCGGGTGGTGGGGGTCGGCGACGAGCTGCTGTCCTCGCTGGCCGCGGACCGCGAGGCGCTGCCCGAGGTCCACGACCGCTACATCCGGCTCAACGCGGAGGAGCCCTACCGGCTCAAGTGCAGCTACATCCTGGCGAGGCTCGCCGGCACCCGGGAACGGCTGGCCGCCGGTGCGCCGCACGTGCCCGGGCGTGACTACGGCGGCGTCGCCGAAATTCTCGACGACCTGGAGGTGATGCGCGCCTCGCTCAACGCCGGCGACGGATCCCTCGTCGCGGACGGCCCGCTGCTGCGCGTCATCCGCACCGCGCGCGCGATGGGGCTGTCGCTGGCCACCCTCGACATCCGCGAGCATGCCGACAAGCACCATGCGGCCCTGGCGGCGGTGTACGACCAGGTCGGGGAGCTCGACGTGCCCTACGCCCAGCTCGACCGGCCCGCGCGGCGCACGCTGCTGTCCGCGGAGCTCGCCCGGCGCCGGCCGCTGCTCGGCGCCGTGCCGCCGCCGCTGCCCCCGGCGGTGCTGGGCACGTTGGAGCTGATGCGCACCGTGCGGGAGGCGCTGGACCGCTTCGGCGGCGACGTCATCGAGAGCTACATCGTCTCGATGACCCGCGACGTCGACGACATCCTGGCCGTGGTCGTGCTCGCTCGGGAGGCCGGCCTGGTCGGTCTCGGCTTCGCCGACCGCCCCGCCTGGGCCCGCATCGGGTTCGTCCCGCTGTTCGAGACGGTGGCCGAGCTGCGGGCGGCCGGCTCGCTGCTCGACGGCATGCTGTCCGACCCCTCCTACCGCTCGCTGGTGCGCGCCCGCGCCGACGTGCAGGAGGTCATGCTCGGCTACTCCGACTCGTCGAAGGACGCGGGGATCACCGCGTCCCAGTGGGAGATCCACAAGGCACAGCGGGAACTGCGCGACGTCGCCCGCCGCCACGGCGTCGTGCTGCGGCTGTTCCACGGCCGCGGCGGCTCCGTCGGCCGCGGGGGCGGCCCGAGCGGCGAGGCGATCATGGCACAGCCGTTCGGCACGCTGGACGGCTCGATCAAGGTCACCGAGCAGGGCGAGGTGATCTCGGACAAGTACACGCTGCCCCAGCTCGCCCGGCACAACCTGGAGATCACCCTCGCGGCCGTGGTCGAGGCGTCGATCCTGCACCGATCCTCGCGGTTGAGCCCGACCGTGCTCGCCGGGTGGAACGAGACCATGCAGGCGGTCGCGGACTCGGCCCGGGTCACCTACCAGGCGTTCGTGGGCGATCCGGCGCTCGTGCCGTTCTTCCTCGCCGCCACCCCGGTGGAGGAGCTCGGCAACCTCAACATCGGCTCCCGGCCGTCGCGACGGCCCGGCGGAACCGGGGGGCTCGCCGACCTGCGCGCGATCCCCTGGGTGTTCGGCTGGACGCAGTCACGGATCATCCTGCCCGGCTGGTTCGGTGTGGGCACCGGCCTGGCCGCGGCCCGGGCCGCGGGGGCCGGCGACACCCTTGCCGAGATGTACCGGTCGTGGCACTTCTTCCGGACCTTCCTCGGCAACGTGCAGATGACCCTCGCCAAGTCCGACCTCACGATCGCCCAGCGGTACGTCTCGACCCTCGTCGGCGACGACGGCGGCACGATCTTCGAGACCATCCGCGCCGAGCACGCCCGCACGGTCGCCGAGGTCCTCACGGTCACCGGCCAGGCCGAGCTGCTGGAGAACGCCCCGACGCTGCGCCACACCCTCGAGGTCCGCGACGCCTACCTCGCCCCGCTGCACGCCCTGCAGGTCTCCCTGCTCGCCCGCGCCCGCGCCGCCGGGGAGGGCGCCGATCCCCTGCTGCGCCGGGCGCTGCTGCTGACGATCAACGGCATCGCCGCCGGCCTTCGCAACACCGGCTGACGCCACCCGGCCGACCACCGGACCAAACCATCCTCTTCTAGCTTCTCAATCTCTAGCTTCTCAATTGTCTTGGTTGACAACATGTTGTGCACTATCTACCGTCGGATGCATGAGCCGGCGCCTTCTCCTGGTATGCCGTGCCCACATCGACTTCCATCGCGTCGCGAGCGCGCTCTGTAGACCTCGCCGCTGATCCTCCCGAGTCTCAGGGCCCAGCCGCGCGCCGCGGTCGGCCGCGTGAGCCGGAACAGTCGGGACGGCGGGTCGGCTCCTGCCGTTGAGGCAGCCTGGCCGGAGCAAGCGTCGCCGATCGCCGCGCTTGTCGCGGCGCTCCTACCAGTCCGGCTACCGCCACGGGGCCCAAGGTCCGCTACGACTCCCCTCCCACCCCGCCGACCCGCCGGCCGTGGTCGGCGACCACGGTCACCGTCACGCGCCGCGGTCACAACGCGTCCGGGCGTGGCAGCCGCGGGTCGCCGGTGGGACCCCGCCCCGGTCATCCACCCGAGACGCTGCCACGGTGCGCGCCTCGGCACGCCTCACGCCCGCGCCGCGGAACAGCCGCACGTGGCCCGGCTGTGACGCGAGGAGGTTCCCCGTGTCCGTCCAGCGCAGCGTGTCCGTCCGCAACGAGGTGGGTCTGCGCGGCGAGCCGCCGACCACCCGTGCCCCGCGTGCCCGTCCCTCCGGCCGCGGGGGCGCCCCCGGAGCAGGCACGGCGCCGTCAGCCGGCCCGGCAGAGGCCGCTTCGACCAGCAGCGGTCCGGCGGGGGCCGGTCCGACCCGCGGTGGGTCGACCGGCGGTGGGTCGACCGGCGGTGGGTCGACCGGCGGTGGGTCGACCGGCGGTGGGTCGACCGGCGGTGGCATCGGCTCCGGCGCCGCGGCGGCGATCCTGCGGACGGTGCTCGACCACGGGCCGGTGGCCCGCACGGCGATCGGGCGGGCCACGGGGCTCAGCCCGGCGGCGGTGTCACGGCAGACCGCGGGGCTGATTTCGCTGGGCCTGCTGCGCGAGCTCCCGGCGAGCTCGCTGTCCCCGCGGGTGGGGCGCCCGCATGTGCCGCTCGACGTTGACACCCGGCGCCATCTCGCCTGCGGCGTGCACATCGCGGTCCCGTTCGTGACCTTCAGCGTGGTCGACCTGCGCGGCCAGGTGGTCGCCCGGGAGCAGCGGCCGCGTGAGGGCGACGCCATGACCGTCCTCCAGATGATCATCCGGCACCTGCCCGGCTTCCTCGCTCGGCACGCCACCGGAAGCCGGGTGCTGGGGCTGGGCGTGGTCACCGGCGGTCGGGTCGACCCCGAGCTCGGCCTGGTGGTCGAGCACGAGCCACTGGACTGGCGGGACGTGCCGGTGCGCGCCGTGCTGGCGGCGGCCACCGGGTTGCCGGTGCACGTCGACGGGCACGCCCGGGCACTGGCGCAGGCGGAGATCCTCTTCGGCGACCCGCGTGCCCGGCGCAGCCTGCTGCACCTGTTCGTGGGCAACGTCGCCGACGCCGCGTTCGCCACGGACGGCTCGGTGCACATCGGCCCCAACTCGGCCGCCGGCGGCATCGCCCACCTGCGGCTTGCCGACAGCGACGCGCACTGCCGGTGCGGCCGGTCCGGCTGCGTGCAGGCGACCCTGTCCGAACGCACGCTGCTACGGCACGCCGTGGGCGAGGGGATCATCTCCCGGCCGGACCTGCAGGACCTGCTGGCCGCGGCCCTCGGCGGCGACCGTCGCGCCGTGGCGCTCTTCCGCGACCGGCTGCGCGTGGTAGGACGGCTGATCGCTCTGCTCGTCGACATGATGGATCCGGAGATCGTCGTTCTCACCGAGGCCGCCACCCTGTTCCTGCCAGCCCTGCGGGCCGACCTGTTCGCCGAGATCTCCGCGTACTCCCGGGTGTGCGCCGAACCCGAACGGATGGTGCTGCCGAGCAGCTTCGGCCCCGACGTGCTCGCGGTCGCCGCGGGCGCGGCGGTGCTCGACGCGGTGCACCGCAGCCCGCACAGTCTGCTGGCCGGCCTGACGACGCCGCGGCCGGCCGCGGGGGCGGCTTCTCCTCGCCGTCCGGCCACCCCGCTCACCCGCCACGGCAATTAATTTCAGCGGAACGCAAAATATTGACGGCCCCATCGTTCATCACCGAAGATTGGTCCGTGAACAACATCGGACGGAGCGGCGGGGGTATTTCTCCGCCTCCCGGCCCGCGTTGTCGCCGATGTTGACGCCGGATATCCTCCACCCTACCGAGCGGATATCCGGGCAGGCTCGCGTCGAGGATGCCGCCACTGCTATCCTCCCCCGCATTCCCGGCTGCTCCGCCGGCCACCCCTGAAACGAGGAAGCCCCCTCGACCGTCAGCGATTCCGGCCGATTTCGGCTGCCCTGAAGGCGTGCATCCAGAGACCTGGGTCGGCAGCGCGCGAAAACATCGGATGCCCCGTTCCCAGCTTCATCCATTCCTTTTCCCGCCCTGGAGGAACCGCAGGATGACCAGCATCACACCCACCGCCCTGGGCATCGACGTCCGCCCGCTCTCCGGCCACACGGGGGCCGAGATCCACGGGATCGACCTGCGCGAGGAGCTCGACGACGCGACCGTGGCGGAGATCCGTTCGGCGCTGCACCAGTGGAAAGTGGTCTTCTTTCGGGACCAGCACATCGACCACGCCCAGCAGGTCGCGTTCGGGCGTCGGTTCGGTCGACTGACGCCGGCGCACCCGCACGAGGAGGCGCCGCCGGTCGGCTTCCCGGAGATCCTGCCGATCGACAGCCGCCGATACGCGAAGGTTTTCGGCAAGCGGAAGGCCACCTACGACAACGGCTGGCACACCGACGTCACCGCCCTGGTGAACCCACCCACCGCGTCGATCCTGCGCGGCGACGTCATCCCCCCGTACGGCGGGGACACCGCGTGGACGAACCTGGTGGCGGCCTACGAGGGGCTCCCCGAGCCGCTGCGGAACCTGGCGGACGGCCTGCGCGCCCGGCACAGCTTCGGGAACTTCCCCAGCGACAGCGAGTACGGCCGCAGAGTGGCCGCCAATCCGCTGGTGGCAATCCACCCGGTGGTGCGGGTGCACCCCGAGACCGGCGAGCGGGCGTTGTTCGTCAGCCCGAGCTTCACCGCGAAGGACGGCGAGATCATCGGCTTCTCGCCGAAGCAGAGCCGGCAGATCCTCGACGTTTTCTACGACCAGATCTCCCGCTCCGAGTTCACCGTGCGGTTCAAGTGGAACCAGGGCGACGTCGCGTTCTGGGACAACCGGGCGACCGCTCATCTGGGGCCGTCCGACCTCGGCCATCTCGACTTCGACCGGGTGCTGTACCGGGTGACCATCGAGGGCGACATCCCGGTCGGCGTGGACGGTCGAGAGTCGGAACTCGTCGCCGGCGAGCCTTTCCTCGGTACCTGACGAGACCGCACCGGCGGGCCAACAGAGCCCGAGCGGCGGTCCGCAGCCCCGAGAGCCGAGAAAGCCGCCGAAAGCCGCGAGGGCCATCTCCCTCGCGGCTTTCGGGCGCACGCCGGACGGCCGCCGACCACCGGCCGGGTCTGACCGACCAGCCGGGTTTGACCGACCGGCCGGGTTTGACCGACCAGCCGGGTTTGACCGACCAGCGGGTTTGACTGACCGGCCGGGTTTGACTGACCGAGAGGGAGATCTCCATGCATCATCGACGACCGTGGGCGCGGCGTCCTTCCCTCCTGACCGCGGGACTCGCCGTGCTCATCACGGTGATCCTGGCCGCCTGCGGCAGCGGCGGCGGGGACGGCGCACGGGCGGCGGCCGGCGACCAGCGGGTGACGCTGCGGATCGGTGACCAGAGCAAGACCCTGGAGCTGCCGCTGACGCTGTCCGGCGCGGCCAGGGGCGCCCCGTACGGTCTGGCCTACAGCACGTTCGCCGACGGGCCGCACATGAATGCCGCCTTCAGCGCGGGGCGCCTCGACGTCGGCTACATGGGTGACACGCCGGTGCTGTTCGCGAACGCCGCGAACGCCGGTGTCGTGGCGATCTCCGTCGCAGAGAACCCGGTGAACAGTCAGACGATCATCGCGAGAGCCGGCTCCGGGATCCGCACGCCGGCTGATCTGCGCGGCCGGCGGGTCGCGTTCACCCTCGGCACGTCGCTGCACGGCTACCTGCTCAACCAGCTCGACGGCGCCGGCCTGAACCAGGACGACATCAGCCCGGTCAACGTGCCCGTCACCAGCCTGACCTCGACGCTGGCCTCCGGCAAGGTCGACGCGATCGTCTACACCCGCCAGTACAGGTCCGCCGTCGCCAGGCAGGCTCCCGGCTCCTACGAGATCCAGACCCGGCCGCTACCGCAGTACTCGGTGCTGCTCGCGTCGAAGTCGGCGCTGAAGAACCCGGCGAAACGCGCCGCGATCCGGGACTTCGTCCTGCGGCTGGCACGGGCCTGGTCCTGGCCCAAGGCCAACGCCGCCCTCTGGGTCCAGAAGTACTACGTCGACCAGCTCAAGCAGGATCCGGTCGCCTCGCGGAAGTACTTCGACTCGCTGCCCGAGGCCCGCTACCGGCCGGTCTCCCCCGCCTTCGTGGCGAGCCAGCGGGTGCAGGCCCGGCTGCTGGGCAGCGTCGGTGAGCTGCCGAAGTCCCTCGACGTCGACGACGAGCTCGATCCCGCGTTCAACGGCGAGCTGACAGCGGCCTTCGCGAAGGCGTTCCCCGCAACCTGAGTGGGCCGCAGTGCGACTGCGCGCGACCGCCTGCGCGGCGGTCGAACAGAGCCGGTACCGGGACGGGTTCATATCCTCTTGAAAGGCGGGTCAAACCGTGACCAGCAAGGGACGGCGTCTCCTCCCCGCCGTGAACGGCGCAGTCTCCACGCCGCAAGTCCGATGACCGAACTCATCTCGCACCACGACGTTGCCGGGCAGCGTGCCGCGTCCCCCGGTCCGCTCGCGGCCGAGCCGGCGACGACCGCAGCCGCACCGGCGGGACGGTCCCAGGTAGTCCTGGTGGACCTCGCCGCCGGGCGGCGCCGCACCACCAGGCGGCGTCGGGTGCCGACGGAGGTGCGCCGCTTCCTCGGCCCGGCGCTGCTGTTCGCGCTGTGGTGGGCCGTGACGGGGCTCGACCTCGTCAGCGATCGCGCGCTGGCCTCGCCCGCGGCCGTCCTCGACGCGGCCCGCGAGCTGTGGCGCAACGGAGACCTCGTCGACAGTCTCGGTGCCTCCCTGTACCGGGTCGGGGCCGGCGTGCTGTTCGGCGTCGGCATCGGGCTGGCGCTCGCCGTCGTCGCCGGCTTCTTCCGGACGGCCTCGGACGTCGTCGACTCGGCGATGAACTTCCTGCGCACGATCCCGGTCATCGCCCTGCTGCCGCTGATCATCGTGTGGATCGGGATCGGCGAGAGCGCCAAGATCTTTCTGATTACCGTCGGCGTCGCGTTCCCCATCTACATGAACACCTACGCGGCGATCCGCGGCGTCGACGCCCGGCTCGTGGAGGCCGGGCAGACCTTCGGGCTGGGCCGGTTCGGGCTGGTGCGCTCGGTCATCGTGCCGGCAGCCGCGCCGGGCTTCCTCGTCGGGCTGCGCTGGGCGCTCGGCGTCGCCTGGCTGCTGCTGGTGTTCGCCGAGCAGGTCAACACCGACTCCGGCCTCGGCTATCTGCTCAACAGCGCGCAGTCCTGGAACCGCACCGACATCATCGTGCTCTGCCTGGTCGTCTACGGCATTCTCGGGCTGGTCAGCGACGGCCTGGTCCGCCTCCTGGAAAGGATGCTGCTGTCATGGCGCCGCGGCTTCGACGGAACGTGAGCATGCTGGACCCGCAGCACCGGGCACACGCTGCGGCGGCGGATCCTACGCCGGGGGCGGGCGGCGGGGTCGCGGTGCGCGTCCGCGGGCTGCGGCGCGTCTTCGGCGAACAGGTGGTGCTCGACGGGCTCGATCTGACGATCACGCCGGGCGAGTTCGTCGCCCTGCTCGGCCGCAGCGGGTCGGGGAAGAGCACGCTGATCCGGATCCTGGGCGGCTTCGACGATGGTGTGGAGGGCGAGGTGCTGGCCGCCCGGCGGCGTTCGGTCGTCTTCCAGGAGGCGCGGCTGCTGCCGTGGAAACGGGTCCTGCCGAACGTCACGCTCGGCCTGGCCGGCCGGGACGTCGCCGAACGCGGCCGCGTGGCGCTCGCGGAGGTCGGTCTGGCCGGTCGGGAGCGGTCCTGGCCGGCGACGCTGTCCGGCGGCGAGGCTCAACGGGTGGCGCTGGCGCGGGCGCTCGTGCGGGAACCGGATCTGCTCATGCTCGACGAACCGTTCGGCGCCCTCGACGCCCTGACCCGGATCCGGATGCACGCCCTGCTCCAACACCTGTGCCGGCGGCACCAGCCGGCGGTGCTGTTCGTGACGCACGACGTCGACGAGGCGATCCTGCTCGCCGACCGGGTGGTCGTGCTCACCGAGGGCCGGTTCTCCCTGGACGTCCCGGTGGCGGTGGCGTCACCGCGCCGACGGGCCGACCCCGCCTTCGACCGGCTGCGCGCCACGCTGCTCGCCGAGCTGGGCGTGGACGACCTGGCGGCGGCCACCCACTGACAGCCTCCGTGCGGCCGGCCCGCACCATGCCCGCCCGGCCGCGCAGGGGCGCCGCGTTCGCGCGGCTGTCCGCGCGGAAGCCACCATCGGGCGGAGCGTCGGGCCGACGGACTGGCCGGACGAACGGCCGTCACGCCGTCTGCGTAATCAGGCGGGAGCGAGGCGGCTCCGAATGCGGCGGATCATCGCTGTCCCCCCACTAGAATTCGATGCCGTGATGGGTCAGGGCGGTCCGCGGGGCACGGGTGGGGCCGCGCCGGCCATCCCACCGCCCGAGGACCCCACGACCGGCTCCGGCACCGGCACCGGCGCGGGCGGCGCGCGACGCTGGACGGCCGGATGGGCCGCAACCCGCACCGGGCGGATCGCCCGGGCCACGGTGGCAGCACTGCTGACCGTCGGGTTGGCGGTGGCCGCGCACGTCCTCGCCTGCGGCCGGGCGCCAGCCGTCGCGGTCGTGCTGGTGGGGATCGTCCTGGTGCTGCGCGTCTGCTGGGGCGTGTCGGAGCGCCGCGTGTCGATGTCCCGGCTGGTCGGACTGGTGCTCGCCGTCCAGGGATGCCTGCACGTGGCCTTCGGGCTGTCCGCCCCCGCTGGTCACGCCGGCCATGCCGGCATCGGCGGCGGGGCAGACCACGCGGGGCTCGCGGCCGCGTCGCCGGCGGACCTGGTACCCGGCGGTGCGGCGATGCTCGGCCTGCACCTGGCCGCGGCGCTGCTCCTCGCCGGGTGGCTCGCCCTCGGCGAGCGCCTGCTCTGGCAGGCTGCGCGCGGCGCGGTACGGGTGGCCCGTCGCGCGGTGGGCCGGCTGCACCGCCCTCGGCCGGCCGGCGGTGTGCCCGCGACGGTCGCGAGCCAGCGAATTCTCGCCATCTCCAGGCCGCCTGACGCGGCGTGCTCGCTGTGGCTCCGGCATGTGGTCGTGCGGCGCGGACCGCCACGCCTTGCGGCCCGACAAACCGCGGCCCGTCGCGGCGCACAGGCATCCGTTTCGTAGCACCGGTCTCCAGGACTCGGAGCAACCATGTCACGATCATTTCCGGCACTTCCCGTCTCGAATCCGCCGCTGCCGGCGGCCCGCCCCTCGATGAGCCGCATCGGTCGGGCAACGACGATCAGCCCGGCGACCACGATCGGCCCGGCGATCACCCTCGGTCCGGCAGCCACAACCAGCCCGGCAACGACACCAGGCCAGGCACTGACCGCAGGCCAGGCAATGACCGCAGGCCCGGAAATCACCGCAGGCCCGGCAGCCGCAGTCGACCTGGCGACGACAGGGGCGGTCGGCCCGACCGCCGCCTCCACCGTGCCCCAGCCCAAGAGGGCCGCCGGGGATCTGGAGCGGGCCGTCCTGACCCTGCTGTGGTCGGCCGACGAGCCGTTGATGCCCTTCCAGGTCCAGCAACGCCTCGGCGCCGGACTCGCGCAGAGCACGATCGCGACGACCCTGCTGAGGCTGGTGAACAAGGGGATGGTCCAGCGGGCGCCGCGCGGAAGGGGCTTCGCCTACCGTCCCCTGCGGCGGGCTGCGGACCACGCAGCGGGGCAGATGCTCGACTTCCTGCGACGCGGCGAGAATCCCGACAGCGTCCTGCGGTGCTTCGCCCGCCGCCTCTCCACCGATCAGCGCGATGTCCTTCTCCGCGCGCTGACCTGATCGGCAGCCGATCCCGCCTGGCGGGCAGGTCGCCGGCAACGGCCGGACGCAGTGCACGGGAAGCCAGATGCGGCACGTGGGGTACGGTCCGTCGGCGCAGACCGTGCAAGGCGCACTGCAACCAGCCCCGCCGCGGTTCAGACCTGCTCGTCCAGGGCTAGGCCGTCGCGGCGGGGTCCTCGCCGGCGAGGTGGGCGGTGATCCGGTCGAGCGTGGCGAGGTCGGCCGCGTCGAGCGCGACGAGTGCCGCGGGCGGCCGGTTGAGCATGTCGTCGGCGAGTCGGGCCGCCGTCCGGCCCGAGGCGGTCAGCTCGACGAGCTTCGAGCGCCGGTCGTCCGGGTGCACGGTGCGTTCGGCCAGGCCGCGCCGTTCCAGCTCGTGCACGGTCAGGGTGGTGTACGGGCGGTCGATCGACAGGGCGGCGGCGAGTTCGCCCAGCGTCAGCGGCCCGGCCTGTAGCGCCAGGAGCGCCTTGACCCGGATGAAGCTGAGGTCCAGCGCCTCGCAGACCTCCCGCCGGCGCTCGTTGCGATCGACCACGACCGCCCGGATCCGCCGCCACACCCGAGCCGCTCGCGCCGACCTCTCCGCCCGCCCGGACAGCCCCGGCGCGGCGGAACGCACGCCCGCGTCGGCGAGTCCGGCTGCATCGGCGAGTCCGGCTGCATCGGCGAGTCCGGCCGCATCGGCGAGTCCGGCCGCATCGGCCGGCCCGGATGCATCGGCCGGCCCAGGCGTATCGGCCGGTCCGGATGCATCGGCCGGCCCAGGCGTATCGGCCGGTCCGGGTGCATGGGCCGGCTGGGGCGCATCAAACGGCCCGGCCATGTCGGCCGGTACAGCCGGCTCGGGTTGCCCGCCGGGGACGCCGACGGGCTCCGGCGGGTCGGCCACCGCCGTGGCGGTCGGCGTGGAATCGCGCCGGTCAGCGCGTGGGAGCGAACTCATCGTGACCATCCTGCCCGGAGGAACCGTGGGACCGAGACCGGGCGGCGACGCCGACGCGCCCCGCCCTGGACCGCCGCCGGAAAGCGCTCTGTCGCCAGACGGGGCGACTGGCACGGTCGTCGTCACCCGCGACCATCCCCGCCGCCACGGGCCGCACCGGTCGCCGATGCCGCCCGCCCCCCTCGCCGCCCCCGAGGCGCGCGCCGCCCGCGGCCGGCCGGCCGTCCTCGAGACGCCCCGCCGACGCGGCGTCCCGAGCCTCCGGCGTCCGATCGGCATCGGCATCGGCCGTGGCGGTGGCCCTGCCGGCGGTGGCGGCGGTGGCGGCGATCCCAGAGGCGACGGCGGTGGCCCCGGGGGCGGCATCGGCGGCGAGCCGGGCGGCGGTGCGCTGCGCGGTGCCGCGCGCCCAGGTGCCGGTGCTCGCGGCTCCGAGCAGCAGCACGCCCGCTCCGCAGAGCACGATGGTCCACCAGCCGACGGCGCTGGTCGGGTCGACGACCCCGCCGCGGCCGGCGACGTGCGCCGCGGCGAGCGACCCGATGACCGCGACGCCGAGGGACTGCCCGACCTGACGGCTCGTCGAGGCGATGCCGGCGGCCACCCCGGCCTGGGACTGCGGCATGCCGGTCACGGCCGTGTTGGTGATCGGCGCGTTGACCATGCCGAATCCTAGCCCGACGAGCACATAGGCCGACACGAGCCAGAGTATCGAGGTGCTCACACCCAGCGCGGTCAGCATCACGCTGCCCGCGGTCATCGTCACGCCCGCGATGAGCAGCGGGGTGCGGGCCCCGCGGCTGGCCACGAGCCGCCCGGCGATCGGCGCGGACACCACCGTCATCCCGGCCATCGGCAGGGTGGTGATCCCGGCGAGCAACGGCGAGTAGCCGCGGACCTCCTGCAGGTACAGCGTGTTGAGGAACAGGAAGCCGGCCAGCGCGGCGAAGGCGAACACGGCGATGCCGGTCGCCCCGGCGAACGGCGCCGCCCGGAAGAAGCGGACGTCCAGCAACGGCTGGGCACGGCGGCCCTCGTAGCGGACGAGCACGGCCGCCGCCAGCGCCGACACCGCGAACAGCGCCAGCGTCCGGGCGGCGAGCCAGCCCGCCGACGGAGCCTCGATGATCCCGTAGGTGAGCGAGGCCAGGATGACGATCACCAGGGCCTGCCCCACCGGGTCGAACCGGCGGGCCCGCGCCGCGCGCGACTCCGGGACGAACAGACCCGCGAGCACCAGCGCCGCGACGCCGACGGGGACGTTCACCCAGAAGATCGCTCGCCAGCTCACCGACTCGACGAGCGTCCCGCCGAGCACCGGCCCCAGCGCCATGCTGACGCCGATCACCGCGCCCCACACCCCGATCGCCCGGGCTCGTTCCCGCGAGTCGGTGAAGGTGTTGCTGATGATGGACATGGCGACCGGGTTGAGCATCGACCCGCCGACCGCCTGCACCATCCGGAAGACGATCAGCCAGGTCAGGCTCGGCGCGAGGCTGCACAGCAGCGACCCGAGGGTGAACAGCACCAGCCCGGTCTGGAAGACCCGGCGACGGCCGAGCCGGTCGCCCGTCGACCCGCCGAGCATGAGCAGGCTGGCCAGCACAAGGGTGTAGGCGTCGATCGTCCACTGCAGGCCGGAGGCGGAGGCGTGCAGGTCACGGCGCAACGACGGCAGGGCGACGTTCACGATCGTGTTGTCGAGCCCGACGATGAACAGGCTCATGCAGCAGATCGCCAGGACGAGTAGGCGCCGTCCTCGGGTCAGGTCGGACATCAGCAGCTCCCAGCGAGCGGAGTGGCCGGCTCCGACGACTGTGCGGCGCCTGGGCCCGACCACACCCCCGGATAGTTGTATCTCAGCAATCTTTAACCTACTGCAACGGTCTCGCGGCGCGCCTTGTGCCGCCGCCCGTCCTGCCCGCTGCGACGAGATCGCCGAAGCGCGGGGAGTTACCGGAGGCTGATGACCACGGCAAGCCCGTCGGAGCGTCACCAACCTCCAGCATTTCCCCATCGCTATACGGCCCCGACTGCTATACGGCCCCGACCGCGGCGACCACCGGGACGATCGGCGTCACCCCGTCTCGCGCCGGGCTGTGAGCAGGAGGCGGCCGGCGCCCAGGGTGTAGGGCGTGCCGTCCGGGCCGGCGTAGCGCCGAATGTCGGTGAACCCGGCGTCCGTCAGCAGGTCACCCAGATGGGCGCTGGTGTAGACGTGGTGCAGCGCGGTGGCGGCGAGCCGCCGCGCCCCCTGGCTGAAGCGGTAGCGGCTGATCAGGCAGCTCGCCGCGACGTCGTACTCGGTGGTCGTCTCCACGGTGATGTCGCCGGTCCGCATGGTGCGCGGCGTTCCGGCGAAGCCGGGCAGGATCGACTCGGCCGTCGCGCCGAAGTCGACCACCAGCCCGCCGCCCGGGCGGACGGCCCGGCCGAGCGCCGCGGTGAAGGCCCGCGTGCCGGCCAGGTCCAGGTAGCCGAAGCTGTTGCCCAGGCAGACCGCGGCGTCGAAGACGCCGAACCGGCCGAGGTCACGCATGTCGCCGTGCTCGAACGCCACGGCCTGCCCGGCGACCCGCGCCGCACGCCGGGCGTGGGCGATGGCCTCCGTGGACAGGTCGACCCCGGTCACCCGGTGGCCGCGCGCCGCAAGGGCGAGGCTGTGCCGGCCGCTGCCGCACGGGACGTCCAGGATCCGCGAACCGTGTGGCAGGCCGAGCCGGGCCTCGACGAAGTCGACGTCGGCCTCGGTCCATTCCGGGGTGGCGGCGCGCCGCCAGAACTCGTTGGGAAGGTCGGTGAAGAAGTCCGCATACCACGAGGACGAGATGTGGTCGGACGAGATGTGGCTGGACAACGCAGGATGCTCCCGAATGAGGTACCTCGACAGGACGTTGCTGTCGCGGGACACCGGGAGAAGGACAGCCGCGCAGATCAACCGGCCGGCGGACGACTGGGCTCCGCGGAACGAACGGGTTCCGCGGAACCACCGGACTCCGTGGAACAACGGGGCTCCGCGGGACCACCGGACTCCGCGGACGACGATCTCCCGCGAAACGGCACGAGGCCGGCGTGGCATTGCGCGTGACCGCCGCGGGGCCAGGATGGCCGGGCGGTCACCGGTGACCCGGGACGGGGCCCGGGGCAGCCATGGCATCCTCCATGCTCGCCGCCGGACCGACGCCCGGCAGGACTGCGGGCCAGGCTAAACCGTCCGGCCCGGGTCGGCAACGGAATTTCCGCACCGGCCGGCCTCGTCCGCCCGCCCGGATTCGAGACGGGGCACGCCCGTATCCTCAGTGCGGGTCGAACCAGGTTCGGGGAGGGCAACGGCGGTGTTACCCCTGCGTCCCGACGATCCTGCGCTGATCGGCGACTACCGGCTGCTGCAACGGCTCGGTGCCGGCGGCATGGGCCGGGTGTACCTCGGTCGCAGCCCGGGCGGGCGCACCGTGGCGATCAAGGTGATCCGATCCGAGTTCGCCGACGACCCGCAGTTCCGCCAGCGGTTCCGGCGCGAGGTCGACGCGGCCCGTCGGGTGGGCGGGGCGTGGACAGCCCCGGTGCTCGACGCCGACCCCGACGCCGAGCAGCCCTGGCTGGTCACCGCCTTCGTGCCCGGTCCGTCGCTGCACGAGGCCGTCCGCACCCACGGCCTGCTGCCCGCCCGCACCGTCCGGGCCCTCGGCGCGGGCCTGGCCGAGGCGCTGATCGCCGTGCACGGCGCGGGCCTCGTGCACCGGGACCTCAAGCCGTCCAACGTGCTGCTGAGCCTGGACGGTCCGCGGGTCATCGACTTCGGCATCTCCCAGGCGGTCGACGCAACCACGCTGACGCATACCGGGGCGGCGATCGGTTCGCCGGCGTTCATGGCGCCCGAGCAGATCGGGACCGGGGACGTCGGGCCGGCCAGCGACGTCTTCGCCCTCGGCGCGGTGCTCGTGCACGCCGCGACCGGCACGAGTCCGTTCCAGGCCGCCACCGTGCCGGCGATGATGTACGCCGTCCTGTCGCGGGAGCCGGACCTGGCCGCCGTGCCGGACGACCTGCGCGACCTGATCGGCGCCTGCCTGCGCAAGGACCCCGGCGAGCGTCCCGCGCCCACCGCGGTGCTGGCCGCGCTGGCGCCGGCCGGTGGCGCGGCCACGCTGATCGCCGCCGGCTGGCTGCCCGCAACGCTCGTCACCGCCCTGAGCCGCCGCGCCGTCGCCCTGCTCGACCTCGACGCCCCGACCCGCCCGCCCCCGCCGCGGGACCTGTCCGGAACCAGTCCCCCGCACTCGACTGGCATCCCGAACCACCCCGAGCCGCCGGCCGCCATCACCGGCCCGGACGCGAGCCACGGACCGCGGCCGGATCGCGGCCGCACCCGGAACGTCCCGTCCGACCCACGCGGGTATCCACCGCCCGGCACCACCCCGCCGCCCGACGCATACCGACCGCCCGGCGCCACCCCATCACCCGACGCATACCGACCGCCCGGCGCCACCCCGCGGCCCGACGCCTTTCCACCACCCGGCGCCCTCCCGCCACCTGGCGCAACCCCGCGACCCGGCACTGGCTCGGCGCCCGGGCCCCTGCCGGGTCAGGACCCGCTGTGGCCGCCGGCCGCGCCCCGGCAGCCGGCGACGCGGCGACGACGGTCTCGTGTCCTCGCGGTCCTCGCGGGCGCGGGCGCCGTCGGTCTGGCTCTGGTCGCCCTGGCCGTGGTGCTGATCGTCGATCGTGGCTCCGGCGGCGGCTCCGACGGCGGCACCGCCACTGCCGGCGGTGCCCGCTCGGGCGCCACGTCCGGCGCAACCGCGGGCGCGGCGTCGGGGTCGGGATCGGGGGCGGTCGGCGGCGAACGGCTCGCCGGGGCGAACCCGTCGACGAGCCCGGCCGTGACCGCGGGCGCGGCGGTGCCGGCCGGATACGTCGGCACCTGGCGCGGCGAGATCACCACGCCGTCGGGCCTGGCGCAGAACGCCGTCGTCACGGTGCACCCGGGGCTGACCGGTCAGGCCGTGGCGCATTCCGAGATCACCGTCGACGGGCTGACCCAGGCCGACGGGCAGCCCATCCGCTGCACCGCCGATCTGCGGCTCGTGAGCATCTCCGGCGGCCTGAGCCTGCAGGACATCCCTGGCACGGGCTCGGACCCGAAGATCCTGGGTATCTCCGCGTGCTCGCACGGCGGCCGGATCTCGCTGCTCCTGCAGGCCGACGGCACGGTCCGCTTCGCCGCCGACGCCCCCGGCACCGGCAACCCGACCGGCACCCTGATCCGCGACCGGTAGCCGCGACCGGTCACCAGTTATCGGTCACCGGTCACCGGTCACGGGCGGTTGCCACGATGATCAGGGCACGGGGACGGCACCGCAGCTCGTTCGTCGGCCAGAAGGATCCACGTTGACGAGTCTAAATCTACATATGTAACTTAAGAAGTATGGCAGGTTTGTCCCGCGTCACGCCGGCGACGCTCGACGTCCTCGAGGTGCTCCTCGACGACGATGTCGAGCCGTATGGCCTGGCGATCGCCAGGAAGGCCGGGCTGGCGACCGGCAGCGTGTTCCCGATCCTGGCCCGCCTGGAACGCCTCGGATGGGCGAGCTCCTCCTGGGAGGAGTCCGACCGTCCCGGCCCTCGCCGCCGGCTGTACCGGTTCACCCCCGAGGGGATGGCCGGCGCCCGCGCGCTGCTCGCCGAGCGCAGGCCGCGCCGCGGGCACGGGCACGGGCGCCACGGCACGTTCACCACGCCCGAGGGAGCGTGGTGAACGCCCCGACGACAGGTGCGGCAGTCACGACAGGTGCGGCGGGTGCGACAGGTGCCGGCGGTGCCCGCGCCGCCGGCACGCCGCGACGGGTCGCTGCCCGCGTCGGCCTCGGTGTCGTCATCGGGACGTATCTGGGCGACGCCCTGTCGGCGTTCTTCCCCGGCACCCCCGGCTATCCGGTGGTCGCCGCCGGCTCGCTGCTCGGGCTGCTCCTCGGCCTGCTGACGGCGCACCGCCGCGAGCTCGCGTCGGCGTCGCTGGGCCTGGCGGCGGGCGCGGTCACGGGCCTGGTCGCCAACCCCGTCGCCCCCGTCGCGATCGCCCGGACCTACCGCAATGCGGGGACCGCCGACTACGGCTACCAGCCGGTCGTGACCCTGGTGTTCCTCGCGGCGCTCGGGGCTGCCCTCGGCCAGGTCGTCGAGCGCCGTCCGCGGTTCACGAAGCCCGTGTCGGGTCTGGCGCTGGGCGCTCTGGGCGGGCACTTCGCCGGTCTTGCCGCGAAGACCGGCGCCGGTCGCTTCGTCGCCGACAGCGCCGGGCCGCGTCTCGACCACCTCGACGGTGCCGGTCACGCCGACACACTCGTCTCCGGGTACGGGTATGCCCACGGCTACGCCTCGGCCGTGTTCGTGGCCGGTGGGGCGGTGCTGGGGTTGCTCGTCGGCCTGGTGGCCGACCGTCGCCGTGGGCTCGCACGCCCAACGCTGGGCCTGGCGCTCGGCGCCCTCCTCGGTGGCCTCGGCGTCGCGGCGAGCCGGAGCATGTACGCCGCGTTCACCAGCCCGACCCTCATCGACGGCCTGGGATCCGACCCCGTCGGGAGGTTCGCCGGCGTCGGCTATCTCGGCGACCTTGACCCTGGCCACGGGCTGGCCCTCGTGGCGGGTGGTGCGGCGCTGGGCCTGCTGCTCGGCCTGCTCGCCGAGCGCTGGCACCGGATTGCGACACCGCTGCTGGGAGCGGCGGTCGGTGGTGTGGTCGGTCATGTCGCCGGTGGCGGGTTGCGGCTCGTGGACAGCACGTCCTTCGACTGGCCCGACTCGCTCACCTGGTCAGGGGGGAGCGAGCCCGCCGGCCCGGCCCAGTCGCTCGTGGTCGGCCACGGCAACGGGCAGGTCGTCGCCCTGCTGATCGGCGCCGTGCTGGGCGGCGTCGCCGGCCCGCTCGCCGGCCCGCTCGCCGGCCGTCGCCGTCGGCTCCTCACGCCCTTGGCGGGTCTGGTGCTGGCCGTCTCGGCCGTGTCCGCGGTCAGCGTCGGCTACGACAACTTCGTCCTGCTCGCCAGCGCGCCCTCACCGCCGAGCAACGACGCTCTGGGAGTCAGGATCGCTGTCCTTGCGCTGGCCTGCCTGGTCGCCGGGCTGGGAGCCGGCGTGATCGCCGGTCGGTGTCCCCGCCTCGTCCGTCCGACGCTGGGCCTGGTGTTCGGCGCGATCGTCGGCCAGACCGCGGCAGACGTGGCGGCGGACGCGTACCTGTTCGCCGTCGACTACACCTACAACCATCCGTCGGACACCCGCTGGGCGGGGGTCGTGGGTCTGCTGGCCGGTGCCGCGGCAGGGCTGGTGCTCGGCGCGATCGCCAACCGCCGGCCCCGGCTCGCGGGCCCCTCGCTGGGGCTGGCTCTCGGTGCCCTCGCGGGTTCCGCGGCCGGTTCCGCCTACGCCTCCAGCCTTTTTGAGGAGAACCGGCACCCGCCGGACGCCCTGTCCGTCTACGTCTGCACCGCCATGGTCGCCGGTGCCGTGTTTGGCCTGCTGGCCGGTCTCACGACGCGCTGGCCACGCCGACGGCGGCGCGTCCTGGGCGCGCTCGCGGGGGTCTTCTCGGGGGCACCGCTGTCGGCGTTGGTGTTCGAGATCTCCCCGGCCGTTCTGCTCGTCCTCAGCGGGGCAGTCGGAGCGGTCGTGGCCGCCGGCGGACTGGGAGCGTCGTCCGCCCCGTCAGCCGGGAGTACCCCGTTCCGGTCGTCGTCGTTGCCGACAAGGCGGGTGGTCCGCCTGCTGCGGCCGGGCATGTTCGCGCACGGCCTGGTCGGGCTGGCGGCGGCAATCGCGGCGTCCGACGGCCAGCAGGAGCGCTACGCGGAGGAGTTCGAGGCGACGCTCGTGGACGTCGACGGTCGGCTGCGTCGTACCAGGAGGTTGTGGTGCGCGCTGACGATCCTGGCGGGTGCCGCGCTGCTGCGCGCCGAGCTGGCCAGGAAGGAGGCCGAACGTCGGTCCTGAGAGCGCGGACGACGCGGCACGGCGAACGAGCGGCCGGCCCGGGAGGCTCGGCGTGATCACATCCTGCCTCAGCCGCGGCGCAGCGCTGACGGCGGCGTCCCGGCCGCGTGTTCCCGCGTCGAGGAGCTCGTCGCCATGCTCGCGCGTCCAGTCACCGAGCGCCTTCATCGGGCCTTCGACCAGGCTGTGCCCCAGCGGGGTCAGCCCGTACTCGACCCGGGGCGGCGCCTGCGCGAAGGAGCGACGGTCCACCAGGCCGTGGGCGCACAGCCGGCGCAGCGCTTCGGTGAGGACCTTGTCGCTCATGCCGCCGATCGCGGCCCGCAGCTCGCGGCGCCGCCGGGGGCCAGGGCGCAGCGCCATCAGGACGACGGGATCCCAGGTGTGGGCGAACAGGTCGGTCGTCGCCCGCAGGCGGCAGTCCGCGACCAGCTCCACGCAGGCGTCATCGCGCTCGCTCATCCTCGCCATCGTCGTAGGTTTCTCACGCACCGATCGGTACGTAAGCAGATCTCTACCGTGGGCAGCGCAGCGGTCGGCGGAACGAGGGAGGGACCATGCGGATCGGGATTCTGGGCACCGGAGCCCTGGCCGAGGCACTGGGCACGGGTTGGGCCCGGGCCGGGCACGAACTGGTGGTCGGCGGCCGGTCGCGGGCGAAGGCGCAGGCACTCGCCGGCCGTCTGGGCGCCGGCGCGCGGGCGGCCGACCCGCGAGAGGTGGTCGCCGGGCGGGACGCAGTGCTGCTCGCGGTGCTGTGGAGCGGCGTCGCGGACGTGCTGCGCGACGTGGACGCCGCCGCCGGCGCCCTGGCCGGCACCACCCTGATCGATCCGACCAATGCCGTGGAGCACGGCGTCGGAGTGCTCCTCACGGGGGCCGGGACGTCCGCCGCGGGCCAGATCGCCGCGTGGGCTCCCGGCGCTCTCGTGGTGAAGGCGTTCCATCTGTTCCCCGCGGAGCAGTGGACGGCACCGCCGCCCGGCGACGCTGCCGGCACGGCACCGGCGACGGTGGTGATCTGCGGCGACGACGCCGGCGCGCTGCGCATCACCGGCGAGCTCATCCGCGACGTCGGCGGGACGCCGGCCGTGCTGGGCCCGTTGGCCCGCGCCCGCCAGCTCGAGGAGGCCGCGGGTTTGGTCATCGGCCTGGCCTTCGCGGGCTTCGACCCCAGCTCCGCCATCCCCCGCGTCCCGACCCAGTCACCGTCCCCGGACGGCTCGGTGGTCTGACCGCCGCGATGCGGCCGGACGGCCGGGAAGCAGGAGCGAGGCAACGGCCGCGGTGGCGGTGACGACTGCTGCGCCGAGCAGTGCGTGAGCATAGCCGTCGGCGAGGGCGGCGGCTACGGAGTGGGTTTGCAGACGCGCGGCGGTGGTGGGGACGGCAACGGCGTGGGCAGCAGCGGTGGTGTGGGCGGCGAGGGTGGCCAGCGCGGCGAGGCCGAGCGCGCCGCCGACCTGCCGTGAGGTGTTGACCAGGCCGGCGGCCAGGCCGGAGTGCGCCCGGTCGATCCCCTGGGTGGCGGTGACGGTGGTCGGGGTGATCGCCAGGCCCAGGCCGAGGGCGGTCAGCAGGAACGGTGCCAGCACATCGGTGTGGTAGTCCCCGTCGACGCCGACCCGCGACAGCCACGCGAAGCCGGCCGTGCTCAGCGCCATGCCGATCACGAGGAGACGACGGGGGCCGAGCGTCCCGAGCAGGCGGACGGAGATCCGGGCTCCGACGATGATGGACAGGGCCCCGGGAAGGAGACACCACCCGGTGCGGACGGCGTGCAGATGCAGGACCTGCTGCAGGTACAGCGACAGCAGGAACCACATCGGGAACAGCGCCCCGCCAATGAAGATCATGATGAGGTTCCCGCCGGCGAGGGTGCGACGGCGCAGCATCGCCAAGGGGACCAGGGGTTGCGCGGCAGTGAACTCGATCGCGACGAATCCGGCGAGCAGCAGCACCGCGGCGGCGAGGGGAACGGCGACCCGGGGGTCGGCCAGGCCGTGAGTCTCTGTGTTGACCACCCCGTAGACCAGCGCCGTCAACGCGGCGAAGACGGCTGCGGCCCCCGGCAGGTCCAGGCGGCGCAGGGCGTCCGCCGCGCGCCCGTCGGCGGCGGGGATGCGGCCGCCGGCCACGGCGAGGACGGCCGCGCCGGCCGGGACGTTGACGAACAGGACCCAGCGCCAGCCGAGGTACTGGGTGAGCACCCCGCCCAGGACCGCGCCGGCGGCACCGCCGGTGGTCGTCACGGTGCTCCAGGCGCCCACGGCCCGGGTGCGGGCTGTGGGCTCGGTGAACGTCGTGGTGATCAGAGTGAGGGTGGCCGGGGCGAGGAACGCGGCGCAGACTCCCTGGCCCGCCCGGGCGGCGATGAGCACGGCGCCGCTGGTCGCCAGACCGCCGGCCAGCGACGCCAGGGTGAACCCCGCCAGGCCTGCCAGGAAGGCACGCCGGACGCCGACGAGGTCCGCGACCCGACCGCCGAGCAGCAGCAGCCCGGCGAACCCGAGGGTGTAAGCGGTGACGATCCACTGCTGACCCGCGGCGCTCAGGCCCAGGCCGTGCCGCATTGCGGGCAGCGCCACGTTCACGATGGACACGTCGAGAATGACCATGAACTGGGCCACGCAGGCGAGCGTCAGGATCGCGGCCTTCGAGGAGGTCGTCGAGGAGGTCGCCGCCGATGGGGCGGGGCGGGCGATCGCCGGTGGTTGCGTGGACATCGGCATGGACACGGCGCGGACCTCCCGGTCGGTCGGATGATCAGAACTTCGCCGGCTACTCCCCGTCCGTCGGCGTGCCGTCGACGAACTGCACGAACTGCACGAGCAGGGTCAGCAGCGCATCGGGGGCCTCGAGATGCGGCAGGTGTCCGGCTGCGGGCAGCAGGTGGAAGGCGGCGCCGGGGATGGCCGCGGCGTACTGCCGGCCGTAGGCCGGCACGGCCATCCGGTCCGCCTCGCCCCAGACCACGAGCGTGGGAACGGCGAGTCCGCCCAGGCGTCCGGCCAGGCTCGGGTCGGCCATCGTCGGGCCGCCGTAGGCCTGCAGGGCCGCCCGGTTGCCCGCGGTGACGGACTTCTGCGCGTCGGTCAGCGCGGCCAGGTTGATCCGGAACCTGTCCGGGTCGGCGTAGCTGAGGTTCACGACCGCGTCCAGCGTCAGGGCGAAGAAGTCGGCGACGGGGTGCTCGGCGCTGGTGGGGCCGATGGCGTTGAGCAGGACGAGGCGTCCGACCCGCCTGGGCGCGGCGAGCGCGAGTTCCGCGGCGATCCAGCCGCCGATCGAGTTCCCCACGACGGTCACGTCGGTGACGTCGAGCAGGTCCAGCAGGCCGCGGTAGACCTCGGCGAGCCGGCGGACGGAGTCGATGCCGTCAGGCCGGGGGGTGCCGCCGAACCCGGGGTGCTTCGGGGTCAGGACCCGGGCCGGCCCGTGGGCGGCGAGCAGGTCGGCGAAGCCGGCGACCGAGTCGGGACCGGCGCCGCCGTGCAGCAGCAGGACGACCCGGCCCTGCCCGCGCTCGGTGACGGTGACGGGCACGGGGCCGGACGACGTGGGCACCTGGTGGACGGCCGTCGAGAGGCCAGTGGTGGTGAACATGCGATCTCCTCGTGACGGAACGGGTGCGCCGCATGAGAGGGGCGGCGCGAGGGGGGCGGCGCGAGGGGGCGGCGCGCTGCCGGCGTGCAACGACGTGCAGGGGCGACGGGCGCGGAGCCGATCAGTGGCTCAGTCGGCGTAGTCGGTGGCCACCTCGGTGGCGTACCGGCTCATGACCTGCGCGGTCGCCTCGGGCGTCGCGGGGCCGGTCTGGGCGATCATGTCCCGCAGGTCGCGGAAGTACTGCACATACAGGTCCGGGGTGAAGGTGTTGAGCAGCACCAGCGGTTCGTCGCCGGGGTTGGCGAAGGTGTGCGGCGCGCCGGGCGGGATCATCGCGAGGGTGCCGGCCGGCGCGTCGTAAATGGTGGTGCCGACGGTGAACCGGGCGGTCCCGGAGACGACGTAGAAGCCTTCGTCGTGCCGGCCGTGCCGATGTTGCGGCGGTCCGTCGGTGTGCGGGGCGAGGGTGATCTCGCCGATCCCGATGCGGTGGCCGGTGGTGCTGCCGTCCTCCAGGATGCGCATCGTCGCCGGGCCGAGGTGCACGGCCTCTCCACCCTCGGGTCCGACGATCGAAGCCTTGGTGCCCATGGGATCTCCTCCAGACCTCTTCGTGAGAGCTGACACGCATGAAGATAGCGAGCTCGCATCGGTGATGCAAGCGTACTCTCACGAAGAGATTTCGCCGTCACGACGACGAGGGGGGACGTGAGGATGGCCGTATCGGGCGCCACCGGCCGGACGAACCAGAAGGCCAGGACCCGCAAGGCCATCGTGCAGGCGTGCCGAGAGCTGATCCGCTCGGGCGCCGAGGTCACGATGCCGCAGGTCGCGCAGGTCGCCCTGGTGTCCGAGGCCACCGCCTACCGCTACTTCCCCGACCTGGTCTCACTGATCCAGGAGGCCCTGGTCGGGCTGTGGCCGCAACCGGCGCAGGCCCTCGCCCCGATCGCCGGGTCGACCGATCCCGGGGAGCGCGTCGCCTTCGCCTGCGAGCATCTCCTGCGCCAGGTACTGGCCTACCAGGGCGCGGTGCGGGCGACGATCTCCCACACGATCACCGCACCGCTCCGGGCGCGGGACCGCCCCGGCCTTCGTTTCGGCCTGATCGACCACGCCCTCGCGCCGTTCCAGGACCCGGCCGGTCCGGCCTACCTCGGCCCCGCCGCGCTGGACCGCCTGAAGCTCGACCTGGCGATCACCGTCAGCGCCGAAGCCCTGTTCGTCCTGACCGACCTGTGCCGGCTGCCACCGGAGGAAGCGATCGCCAGCGCGGTACGTACGGCCACCACCCTCACCCGAGCCGCCTTCACCGACCCGCCCGGCTGACAGGTAGGGGACAGCGCAGGACAGGGCCAGCGCCGATAAATCGATGTACTTCGGGGGGTGCGAGATCCACACTGGCCCAGTGACTGGGACTCGCACAATTCGGTCCGCGACGATGGCGGATGTTACGCTGCGACTCAACACGGGAATTTTCAACACCGACGCACAGCGGTTTTTCGGGCGACTCGGTTACGAGCCGTACAGCATTCGACTCATGCGACGACCCTTGAAATGCGCGAGCTCTCACGCCAGGCCAGCTCAGGGCTGTGAGTGAGACGGCAGCGGCGCCGCGCCGTGGTGGGCGGTGAGCCCTCCGTCGGCGACCAGCGTCGTACCGGTGATGTAGGACGCCTCGGGTGAGGCCAGGAACCAGATGGCCGCCGCGTGCTCACGCGCCTGTCCCCAGCGCTGCATCGGGATCCGCCGGCCTACCGCCGCCGCGGACTCCGGCTCGGCCCGGTGCCGCGCCGTCAAGGGGGTCTCGCTGAGGCCCGGCGCCACCGCGTTGATCCGGATGCGCTGGGCCGCGTGATCGAGTGCCGCGGCGCGCACCATGTTGATCACCGCTGCCTTGGACGCGTTGTACGCCCAGTTCCCCGGCTCACCCTGAAGCCCGGCACTGGACGCGGTCACGACGATCGCGCCACCGCCGGCGGCACGCATGGCCGGAACGACCGAACGTATCCCGATCGCGACGCCTCGCACATTGACGGCGAAGATCCGGTCGAGCCGATCGATCGCATCGGCGTCCTCCCACGGCAGGGTCCCGCCGATCCCGGCGTTGAGGACCGCGACGTCCAGCCGCCCGAACCGATCAAGCGCGAGCCGCGCCATGGCCGTGCCGGTCTCCTCGCGGGAGACGTCCCCGACGAGCGGCACGACCTGCTCCGACGCCGACCGTCCGATCAGGGCGGACAACCCGGCCTCGTCCAGGTCGACCGCGACGACCCCGAACCCCCGGGCAGCGAACAACTCCACGCACGCTCGCCCGATGCCGGACGCCGCTCCCGTGATGACGACCGACGAGGCGACCACGCTTCCTCCAGGGAACTCGGGGAGACCACCGCGGCGGCGAATCCGGTTGCGACGCCGGCGTAAGCCTCCCCCATCAGGGTGAACGAGCAGCTTCGACGCCATGATGCGCAGGAGTCGGATCCCGACGAGATGGCCTACCCGTGGACGTGCTGTCAGCGGGGCACACCGCCGAGCGGCGCGCGGCGGGCGACGATCTTTCGGTGGCTGATGCGCCAGGTGCCGTCGCGGCGGACGATCAGGTCGTCGTAGAGCACGCTGCCGGTGGTGCCATCGGCCATGATCCCGATGCCCTTCGACCGGGCCCGGACCCGGCCGTCGGCCTGTTCGGTGAGAACGATGTTGGTGACGTGGTGACCGACGGGGTTCGCCTCGCCCAGGGCGAGGGCCGCGGATCGGATGGCCGCCACCCCGGTCAGCGTCCCCTGCCCGAAGTCGATCAGGTCATGGGTCACGTCAGCAGTGAACAGCTCCGCCAGACGGTCGAGTTCCCCGGCATCGACGAGATGGCCGTACTCGTGGATGAGGTCGTTGACAGCAATCCGGTCGTCGACGGTCAACGTCATCGGCTGGGTCTCCGCATCGTCGCATCCAACACATAAGTGGGGAGATCCCCATTTCCTGTCGACGATAATGGGCGCCTCCCTCGGTCCGCAAGCCCCGGGTCCGCAAGCCCCGGTCCGCAAGGAGCCGCCGTGACGCAAGACCTGCCCCCGCGCACCTCGGGAACGCGCGCGGCCGGGCGACGGCTGCGGTCGGACGCGGCGCGCAACGTCGAATCACTGGTGACGGCGGCGCGGGCGTTGTTCGACGAGCGCGGCACCGAGGTACCCCTCGACGAGATCGCCCGCCGCGCCGGCGTCGGCAACGCCACCCTGTACCGCAACTTCCCGACCAGGGGCGACCTGCTCGTCGCCGTCTACTCCGAGGAGGTCGACGCCCTGTGCGGGCACGGCGCCGCGCTGCTCGAGACGACCCCTCCCGGTGACGCCCTGTTCGCCTGGCTGGACCTGTTCGTCGTGCACGCCGCGACCAGGCGCGCGCTCGCCCTGGCCGCGCTCTCGCAGGGGCCCGACGAGCGGCGCGGCAAGTTGGCGGAAGGCTGGCACGCGTCGATGCGCTCGACACTGGCAGCACTCCTGGCTCCAGCACAGGAAGCCGGCGCGGTGCGCCCGGACCTGACCGCCGCCGACCTGCTGGCCCTCACCAACGCCACCGCCCTGGCCAGCACCGACCCCGCGGACGCCGTCCGGTTGATGCACGTCCTGCGCGGCGGCGTCGAACCTCGACCGGACCTGCCGCCCTGAACCTTCGCGGCGCCATCTGGCCGTCGGCAGTAGATCGCGGCAAGGCTCTGTCCGCTGCGGTATGGCCGCGTCGCCGCGGCGGATCGGCCCACGGGACGGCGGCCGGGCTCATCCCGCCAGACCGCCGAGGGCCTGAAGGGTGCGATCGCGCTCGGCGGCGGTGGTGATCCCGGTGGGTTTGGCGATGAAGCGGGTGGCACCGGCGTCGGTGAGGCGGTGAAGCTGCGTTTCGAGGTGCCGCTCGTCGCCGATGATCGCAACCTCGGCAGGATTGGCGGCGCCCTCCTGGTCGAACATCGCCTGGTAGGAGGGGAGGTCGGCGTAGCACGCGAGATGGGCG